>JBEEMW010000072.1:0-72520 GCA_041192445.1 Pseudomonadota bacterium
CGCCAATACCGCTCACAACGAGTTTGTCGCCGGCACCACCTACTCCGATGCCCTCACCGTGACCTCTGCTGATGGCACCACCAGCACCATCACCGTCAATATCCTGGGCACCAATGACGCACCCATTGCACGCGACGATGTGAATGCAATTACCGAAGATGCCGCAAGCACAACTCTCACCATCAGTGCGGCCAACGGCGTCATTCAAAGCACAGGAAATCCTGCCGCATCAGATACCGACGTAGACGGCAACTCATTAACCGTTACGGCGGTGCGAACGGGTACCGAGACCGGCACGGGCACCACGGGATCGGTTGGCGCAGCTCTAGCGGGGATATACGGTTCACTTGCACTGAACGCGAACGGTAGCTACACCTACGTGCTCAACAACGCCAGCCCCGTCGTGCAGAATCTGACCGCTGGTCAGGTGGTACAAGATGTATTCACTTACACCATTAGCGACGGCCAAGGCGGCACGGACACTGCCGCACTAACGATCAACGTGACGGGCGCCCAGGACTTGACCGCAGGGACGCCCACTGTCACACCACTGGGGACAGCAACCGGCTTGAACGGTGAATACTACGGCTACAACGACAGCGCGTCACCAGGTTCAGGATATCGCACGCACAGCGATGACGGAACCGCAACCTTCGGCAACAACGGCGTGACGGGCAACCTGAATTCGGTAGAAGACATATACAAAATCGTTGATGGTCGCAATGGAGGAAGCGTCGTAGGGACCGCCTCCTCAGCCGGAACCAATGTTGCGGATGTGCACTTCTCCGCCCGCAGCGTTGACTATGGCTTCAATCCAACCGTGAATTCCTCTCTGGGCTCCAACGCCGTAGTCGCCGCCGGAACAGCCATACCAGTCGGTGATAACAATGCCAACTCAACAACACTTGCACTTAGCAACTTTTTGGATCAAGACCGATCCACGGCTGTCGCGCAGGTAGGCGCAGGCAATACCGGAGGCACCTCGGGTCTAGGGAAAACCACAGATGGGGCAGTTCGGTTGTCAGGCGATATCTATACACAGCCAGGTCTATATGATTTCCGGGTCACCGCAGATGATGGTTTCAGACTACAGGTAGCAGGCCAAACCTTGCTCGAATTTGACGGCAACCAGGCACCCACAACACGGATTTTTAACAACGTTCCTTTGGGTGACTTGCAAGGTGGCCTGCAAACGCTTGAGCTGATTTATTGGGAACAAGGTGGCAATTCACGCTTGCGCATTGAGTACAAATCCAGCAATGACCCGGTGAGCAGCTTCCAGGTTATGTCACTGACCAACACGGCCATGTTCACCCATGAGTCTGCGCCCACCATCGCCGACCCCACAATTCAGGACCTGCTGTATGACGGTGCCACATCCACGTGGCAATTGCGTACAGGGGCAAAACTCGATGGCGATGCATCCAGCAACACCATCACAGGCAATGTTGGCAGGGATTATTTGACTGGGGGAGCAGGCAATGACAATTTGAGCGGAGGAGCGGGTGCAGATCTGCTGGACGGCGGAACCGGAAACGACACCCTGGATGGGGGGGCAGGCAATGATCTGCTGATTGGCGGCACGGGTACAGACACACTGACGGGCGGCACCGGTGACGACATCTATCGCCTGTCAGACACACTCGATTCGATTGTTGAGGTCGCCGGTGCAGGGTATGACACCGTGCAGCTCGATGCGACCTATGTGGCTGCCAATTCCGGCACGACCTATACCCTGGGCGCCAATCTGGAAAATCTGATGGCATTTGACGGGGCCGCAATTAATTTGACCGGCAACGCTGCAAACAACCGAATTGAGGGCAACAGCTCGGCAAATGTCATCTCGGGCGGGGCGGGCAATGACTACATTGCCGGTGGTGGTGGCAATGACACATTGACTGGCGGCAGTGGTTCGGACGTGTTCGCGTGGCGATTTGCGGACAGTGGCTCAGCAGGCACACCCGCTGTCGACACAATCACGGGCTTTGTCTACGGAGGTGGGTACAGCAACATAGACAACGGTTCTGGTGCGCCAACAGGTGGTGGCGATGTTCTGGATCTCCGAGACCTGTTGCAGAATGAGCACACCAGCGTTGGCGTTACAGGAGCCGCAGCAGGCTCCATCGCAATCTCCAACCTCCTCAACTTTATCGACATTCAGATCTCTGGATCTGACACGATATTGCACATCAGCAAGTCAGGCAGCTTCACAGGAGCGGCATCCGACTCGCTGGTTGAAGACCAAAGGATTGTCCTTCAGGGTGTCAACCTGTATACCGACGTCAGCGTGACTTCCGGTAATGAAACCCTGTTGTTGCAAACTTTGATCAGAAACGGCACGCTGATCGTAGATTGACCAGCGGGAGTGAATGCACTGTGTATTCACTCCCTCCTTCACGCCATTTCAATTTCAAGAAACGGCTGGCCCAGTTGCCCCGTCAAAGCCCAAATTCAGTAATGCGTCCAGTTCGGCTTGCGTTGCAACCCCCTCGGCGAACACTTGCAGTCCAATGGAATGCGCGATGCCTGTCACGCCTTTCAGGAAAGCTGCATTACCCGCATTGCCTTCGATGCCCCGAATGAAGCTTGCGTCAATTTTCAGATAGTCCAAGCCCAGATCGTGCAGCCGTCCAATTTGATCGAAGTGGTGCCCAAAGTGTTCAAAACCGATTCGACAATGGAACGCCTTGAGCTCACGGCACAAGTCACGAATCCCGGCGAGATGCTTCAACGCACCGGTCTCCGCCACCTCTATCCAAAGTCGGGGCGTCACAACTCGGTGCGCATCCAGCAACGCCAACAGGTTTTGGTGGAACTCCGGATCAGCCACCGAGCTGCCGGAAAGATTGATCGCAAGGCCCCCCATCTCTGGGTGTGCCTGCAACTCCTGCAAACCAAGCGAGACTGCCACCAAATCAATTGCGGGAGTCAATTTAAGACGCTCAGCAACCGGCAGGAAACGACTGGCTGGCAGCCAATCACCGTTCCCGTCAAACATTAGCCGGAGCGGGCACTCACGATGCAATAGTTGTCCCTTCAGGTCCGTCACTGGAAATGAGACCAGCCGCACCCAGCGTTCGTCCAACGCCTGGCGAATCATCTTTGCCCACTGCTCGTTAGTTCGCGGGAGCTGGTTGTCTTCAGCCATGACCTCGTGAACGGCATTGCGCCCGCCCGCCTGCGCACGGGTCAAAGCGCCATCAACCCGGGCAAGGAGTTCCCCAAGCGCCATGCCATACCCGAAACGCCCAAATCCGATCCAGGCTACCGCGTCACCCTGGGCCAAAGGGGCAGCAATATCACTCAAATGTGCCAGCAACAATTCAGATGTTGTCCGGCCCTGGTCATCTCCTGGCAGCATCAGGGCAAAGTCGGCACCATTGAGGCGGGCAGCCAGGCCACCACCATGGTGCTCTGCGCACTGACGAATGACCATAGCCGCGTGCTGCAGGAAATCATCCGTGACAGAGCGCCCCAGACGATGATTGATACCCGCCAGATCGGCAAGGCGGATCAACAAAAATGACCCGCCTGCAGCATCTTCGGCATCCAGTGAATGCTGCAATCGAGCCATAAAATGGCCTCGGTTGGCCAGCCCGGTCAGATCGTCACAGTTGGCCTCGCGGCGCATCACCTCCAGCCTGGCCGCCTCGTCATCAAACATGGACTTCAATCTGCCAACCGTGGCGTTCATGGCAACCGCCAGTTGCCGGAGCTCAGGCACTTCGGGCTCTTCAATTGTCACAAATCGCCGCTCGGTGATGGCATTGGCTTGCCCGATCACGGCATCCAGAGGACGACGCAAACGGCGCAACACCAAGGCACCCAGGTAAGCCCCAAGAAGACCCGCCAATGTCAGCGCCATCACCATTTCATATGCACTTTTCCAAAGCGCCCCGTATGCAAAACGACTGTGACTGGCCAGCGTCACCACCCCAACCTGCTTCCAGCCATTGCTGATCTGGGCATGGCCCGGCTCAGCCTTGATAGGCAACATCCGCGCAAACCAGGCGGGCGCATCAATTTCGTCCAGGGAGGCGACTTTTTCAACTATCACGGCACCTGCCGGGCCGGTCACCCGAATCGATTCGTAATGGCCACCATCAAATAACGAGGCAACAGCCAGCTCAACCATCGTGTTGTCCGGGCTGTTCAAGCTGAGGGAGAGCGCCAATGCCGTGGCGTTATCGGTGTTTTTGATAGTCAGTTGCGACTCAAGATAACTGCGGGCACTCACCAGCGAGGCAAGCAGTCCGCCGCCCAACGCCAGCAGCATACTGATCATGATGGCAAGCCAAAGTTGACGGTACATCGACATGTTCTGGATCCTCAGTCAAACATTTTCAATCAAATCCTTCGGCGCGCGCGCGCCGCAACAGGTCTTCCCAGCGTGACAGGCGGCCGATGCCACCGATCTTCACATCACCGCGACCCGGTGCTCCCGTGAAAATCCCCTCTGTATTGAAGCTGAATACCGGCACGAGGTCCGGCCGACGAGATGCTGGCCGGACCTCGCCTATCAGGTTATCCAGAACCAGGGGCTCAGCATCGGGCTGGGCATAGTAAGCCAACACCATATGCGCTTGAGGGGGTGCCGCGTCCGTAGACCCGGTACGGGCACGGACGTAGATCAATCGAAGCTTGTCAGGCACTACCCCGACCAGACGAAGCGTAAAGTACTTTGCAATGACAAAATCTTCACAGTCGCCACTGCCGCGACCCAGGGTTTCCAGCGGTGTCGCCCAATAGTCAGTCTGGCCCCAAACGACGGTATCTTCAGCAAAAACAATCTGCCGATTGAAAAACTCGTTGACCCGCGTCAACCGCTCCAGCTCCGGCCCACCTCCGCCTGAAACAACCAGATTGCGCCAACTCAGGAATTTCTGTGCAGCAGGGCTACCCCAACGCTGCACCACGACCTCAAGCATCCGGTCAAAATCCGGCGCGGAGTAGGACCATGTCCCCAGCAGCCACGCGAGCACAAATCCCGACAACCAGCGCCACACCCGGCCCCCGATGGTCGTTGCAGACTGCCAGCAGGTTGAACCTCGAGTACTCAAATGGTTTTCAGCCAATCAATCGTAATGAATCCGCAACAAAGCAAATCAGTTCGTGCGAACCGTGAACAAAGTCATTGATATATAAGGGTATTTTTTTTGACCCTCCTATAATTCCCGTAACTTCTTACCCAGCGACAGACCGCCGCCAAGAGCCATTCGCAGCATATCGCGGACCAAAAGTTGATAACCGTGGAACTAGCATGATCCTGAAGCCCTATTTGTTCGTACTCACCGCCCTGGGGATGGCTTTTGGCCAGGTATCTGCGCAAACCGTCAACACCCTCAAAGAGGCGGTCGAGCGCGCTGTTCTGCAGAATCCGGACGTGAAATTCAGGTATCAAAACCTGGAGGCGGCCAAAGGGGAGCAAGATGCGGCCAAAGGGGCCTGGCGCCCGCGAATCGACCTTGAGGCCGCCACCGGGCGCGAAAGCATCCTCACACCGGCACTCACGTCCACTCGCACCTTCAACGGATCCACCACCTCCATTCAACTCCGCCAAACCCTCTTTGACGGGTATGCAACTGCCAGCGAAGTTCGCCGCCTGGGCCACAACCGGCAGGTTGCCTATTACGAACTACTCGCCGCGAGTGATCAGACTGCGCTGGAAACCGTGCGGGCCTTCCTTGATGTTCAGCGCTACCGTGAGTCCCTCACGCTAGCACGAGACAACTACGCCACTCACGCCGACGTCCATCGCCGCATAGGAAGCCGGGTTGCAGCCGGTGTCGGGCGCCGGGTTGATCTCGAGCAGGCGTCCGGTCGCATGGCCTTGGCCGAATCGAACTGGCTAACCGAGGCCAGCAACCTGCATGACGTCTCGGCAAGGTATCAGCGGTTGACCGGTGATATCCCTGCCCCCAATCTGGAACCTGTCCCGTCGATGGACAAGTTCTTGCCGGCACGCGCGAGTGTGCTGGCCGACTCCATTTCGAACAACCCCGAGTTTCTGGGCGCGGTATCAACCATTCGTGCATACCGGGCCGATGCCGATGTACGACGGGCGGCCAACTGGCCCACGCTCGAGCTCCGTGCACGCCAAAGTCTGGAGCGCAATCAAAACGGCATCTCTGGCAATTACCGGGATAGCGCACTACAGCTTGTTTTGAACTACAACCTGTATCGGGGCGGCACGGACAGCGCACGCATCGCCCAATATGTCGCCAAACTGAACGCCGCCTATGAACTGCGGGACAAGGCCTGTAGAGACGTGAGGCAGACCACCCAGATTGCATTCAACGATGTGGGTCGTCTGCAGCAACAGATCGGTTTTCTGGCACAGCACGAGCTGTCCACGGCCAAAGCGCGTGAAGCCTATCGTCAGCAGTTTGATATTGGCCAGCGCTCGCTGCTTGATTTGCTGGACACAGAAAACGAGCTTTACCAGGCACGCCGGGCGCTGACCAATGCCGAGTTTGATCTCCGGCTGGCCAAGGCCCGTGTCCTTGCAACCTCTGGAACCCTGCTGAGTGCCCTGCAACTTCGACCCATTGAACGTGAAGTGCCACCGGCGCCCGGGGGAAACACCGACGACGACGACCTGCTGCGGTGCAGTACCGAGCTACCCGCCCTGATCGTGCTGGACAAAGAGGGGCTCCCCAAGCTTGAGCTGGCACCAGCCGTGACGCCGCCCCCCCCCAAGCCGCTACCGCCCGCCGCCGCACCAGCACCTGCTACGGGCGATTGCCAGAGATTGGCCGCTGCGGTTGACACCTGGTCAAGCGCGTGGAATCGAAAAGATGTGGCCGTCTACCTGGGCGCCTACAGTGACACGTTCACACCCGCCATGGGCATGAGCCGAGCGGCCTGGGAGAACTTGCGGAAAAAACGCATTGCCAAACAGGGCGCACTGCAGGCTGTGCTCAAAAACGTGCGGGCACTTCGGTGTGAGGGCAATACAGCCGAAATGGCATTTACGCAAGAATACAACTCGGTTGACTACACCGATGTCGTGGAAAAAACCCTGGCATTCGAGTTCACCCAAGGTGCATGGCGCATCACCCGGGAAACGGTCACCAAGGGCCGAACCTACTGAAAAAGGCCCGTGACATTCAGGTCACGGGCCTTTTCTGATTTGCGAATCACATCAGTTGACGCGATGTCAGAGCGGCAATCAAAACGGGATGTCGTCGTCCATGTCATCAAAGCCACTTGAAGGCCTGGCTTGCGCGGGTGCCTGTTGCCGTGGGGCAGGGGCTGCCGGGCGAGATGCCGGTGCCGCCGGCCGTGAATAACCACTTCCGCCTCCACCGCCCTCGTCGCCGGAGGGGCTACCCATGCCCTCACGCTTGCCCAACAACTGCATTTCGGTGGCAATGATGTCCACCGTATTTTTTTCGACACCCGCCTGGTCGGTGTATTTACCGTACTTCAGGCGACCTTCAACATAGATTGGTTGGCCCTTTTTGACATACTCGCCAGCGATCTCGGCCAGCCGGTCATAAAAGGTTACGCGGTGCCATTGGGTGTCTTCAATGCTTTCGCCGGTATTTTTGTCTTTGCGCCGGCTGGAGGTTGCCACGCTGATGTTGGCGACCGCCTGGCCTGACGGCAAATAGCGGATTTCGGGGTCACGGCCACAATTGCCGACCAAAATGACTTTGTTTACTGATGCCATGGTTTTCTCCTGAATTTACTGATTATCCAGCCTTTGGAGGCTGGGTCCGGACGGCGGGCCAAACTCCTTGTACAGTGCGGTTCCATGAAACGTCTACCACCCCTCAACGCCCTGCGCGCCTTTGATGCCGCAGTCCGAAGCGGGAGCTTTACCAAAGCGGGGGAGGCACTTCACGTTACCCAAGGTGCCATCAGCCGACAAATCAGGCAACTTGAAGACTGGCTGGGAAAACCGGTGTTTGTTCGACATTACCAAGGCCTGATTTTGACCCCTGCGGGTAGTGTGCTGGCCAAAAGCCTGGACACGGCGTTTGGCACCATCATGGGTGCGGTCGAACACATTCACCATCTGGGCGCTCGTCAGCGGATCACAGTCAACGTGCCCGAGACGTTTGCCTCGCGCTGGCTGGCACCGCGCCTGCGAAGTTTTCATGGCCGGCACCCCGACATTGACCTGTCCATCACCACCAATACCGTCACCACCTTGCGCGAGGCCCAGCAATATGACTGCCTGGTGATGTTTCTGGCTGAGCCGTGGTCCCAATGCGATTGCCGCCTGCTCCGCCAGGAACAGCACATTGCGGTCGCAAGCCCTGAATTGTGGCAAGACGGCATGGCGCCCAGCCTGGCCAAAGTGACCCTGCTGCACATACTGGCCGGCACCAAGCGCCTGCCGATCTGGGAGAACTGGTTTGCCTCGCTGGGCATCCGGTCCGTTGACCC
Source organism: Pseudomonadota bacterium (assembly GCA_041192445.1). GTDB lineage: Bacteria > Pseudomonadota > Gammaproteobacteria > Burkholderiales > Burkholderiaceae_C > Egaibacter. The sequence continues at coordinate 8,398 of JBEEMW010000072.1, forward strand.
CCGGCCCGGCATTGCGTTCTCCACAATGGATCAGGCAATCAATGCGGCAGTGTCGGGTGCGGGCGTCGCGGTTGTCGACGCCCCCATGGTTGAGCGAGACCTGGCAGAACACCGCCTGCGCCGCCTGGACAACCACGAGCTGACCGGTGCCCAGGGTTACTGGTTTGTTGAACCCCGCGAACGCGGCATTCAGGATGCCTCACACAGCGCCGTCGTGGCCCTGTTTCAGTCCTGGCTCCTGGAGGTCAGCCGCTCCGGCGCCTGAGCACCCGGGTGCGGCCATGCACCCGCCTCATTCGCAAACGCCTATCATCCAGGGTTGTCCGCGATATGTGCTCTCCATGCCCCCACAAGAATCTGAATCCGAACATCTGGCTATGCCCCTCAACGCCCGCCAGATCAGCATCCGCGGTGCTCGCACCCATAACCTCAAGAATATTGACATCGACATCCCGCGCAACCAGCTCGTTGTCATCACCGGCCTGAGTGGTTCAGGCAAATCCAGCCTGGCGTTTGACACCCTGTACGCCGAAGGACAGCGCCGGTATGTCGAGAGTCTCTCCACCTACGCCCGCCAGTTTTTACAACTGATGGACAAACCCGATGTGGACGTGATTGAGGGCCTGAGCCCGGCCATCTCCATCGAGCAAAAGGCAACCTCGCACAACCCGCGCTCCACCGTGGGAACGGTCACCGAGATTCACGACTACCTGCGTCTGCTGTTTGCCCGTGCCGGCACACCCTATTGCCCGGAGCACGGCGTACCGCTTCAGTCCCAAACCGTGAGTCAGATGGTGGACGCCGTGCTGGCGCTGCCACAGGACACCCGGTTGATGATTCTGGCGCCGGTGGCGCGCGAGCGCAAAGGCGAGTTTCTGGACGTGTTTGCGCAAATGCAGGCCCAGGGCTACGTGCGATTCAGGGTGGATGGTGCGGCCTATGAGTTTGACGACCTGCCCAAACTGAAAAAGACCGAAAAACACGACATCGACGTGGTCATTGACCGCATCAAGGTGCGTGGCGACGCTGATCCTCTGGCCAATGCCCAGCTTCGGCAACGCCTGGCCGAGAGTTTCGAGGCCGCATTGCGGCTGGCTGATGGCCGGGCTCTTGCTGTAGCCATGCCTGTCGAAATTGATAGCAAACCAGGCAATATCGACGGGGGCCACAGCCCAAAAGAGCATTTATTCAACGCCAAATTTGCCTGCCCGGTGTGCAGCTACTCCATCAGTGAACTGGAGCCCCGGCTGTTTTCGTTCAACTCACCCATGGGCGCCTGCCCCGCATGTGATGGCCTGGGTTCAATGGAGTTTTTTGACCCGGCCCGCGTGGTCGCGTTCCCCACACTCAGCCTGGCCAGCGGTGCCATCAAGGGTTGGGACCGGCGCAATGGCTATTACTTCGCCATGCTGGAGAGCCTGGCCAAACATTACAAGTTTGACATTGATGCCCCGTTTGACAGCCTGCCGCAGGCGGTTCAGCAAGCGGTGTTGCACGGCTCTGGCGATGAAGAGATCAAGTTCTCCTATGTGATGGATTCCGGCGGAGCCAAAGGCGACTCCCGTGTCGCACAGGGCAAAAAACTCACGCGCAAGCACCCCTTCGAAGGCATCCTGCCCAATATGGCACGCCGGTACCGGGAAACCGACTCGGTCATGGTGCGTGAAGACCTGGCGCGTTATCGCAGCACCCAGCCCTGCACCACCTGCGCCGGCACCCGGCTTCGCACGGAGGCTCGTCACGTCAAAATTGGCGAAGGCACTCAGGCCCGCGCCATCTTCGAGGTCAGCCACATCACGCTGCGCGAAAGTCTTGAATACTTCAAGACCTTGCGCATGAGCGGGTCAAAGGGCGAGATTGCCGACAAAGTGGTGCGCGAGATCGGGTTGCGGCTGAAGTTTTTAAACGACGTGGGCCTGAATTACCTGAGCCTGGACCGCAGCGCCGAAACCCTGAGCGGCGGCGAATCCCAGCGCATTCGTCTTGCATCCCAGATCGGCTCCGGCCTCACGGGCGTGATGTATGTGCTGGACGAACCCAGCATTGGCCTGCACCAGCGCGACAACGACCGGCTGATCGACACCCTGAAACACCTGCGCGACATTGGCAACAGCGTGCTGGTGGTGGAGCATGACGAAGACATGATGCGCGCCGCCGACCATGTGATTGACATGGGTCTGGGTGCCGGCGTTCACGGCGGACGTGTCATCGCCCAGGGCACGTTTGACGATGTCAAAGCCAACACCGAATCGCTGACCGGCCAATACCTGGCCCACACGCTTCAGATTGCCGTGCCCCGGCGACGCACCGCCTGGCTGCCCACCCTGGCCCCGGCCACGCCCGAGAAAAAGCCCGCCTCCAAAACACCGCCCAGCAAAGCCGCACTCGCCTGGGCGGACCGCAATGCCACCCATATCGCGACTCAGGGCGATCTGCAGGCCATTCGCGTCATCAACGCAACCGGCAACAACCTGCGTGGCGTGAGTGTGGCGTTTCCGGTCGGTTTGCTCACCTGTGTCACCGGCGTCTCCGGCTCGGGTAAATCCACGCTGGTGAACGACACCTTGTACACCGCCGTGGCACGCCAGCTTTATCGCGCTCACGAGGAACCCGCGGCCCATGAAGACATTCAGGGTATTGAGCATTTCGACAAGGTCATCAACGTCGACCAGTCACCTATTGGCCGCACCCCGCGCAGCAACCCCGCCACCTACACCGGCATGTTCACGCCGATCCGCGAGCTGATGGCCGAGATGCCGCAGGCGCGCGAGCGCGGCTATGGGCCGGGGCGTTTCAGCTTCAACGTGGCCGGTGGCCGCTGTGAAGCCTGTCAGGGTGATGGCGTCAAGAAAGTGGAGATGCACTTCCTGCCCGATGTCTATGTGCCCTGCGACGTCTGCCATGGCCAACGCTACAACCGCGAAACGCTGGAGGTGCTCTACAAGGGTAAAAACATTGCCCAGATTCTGGATCTGACGGTTGAGGTCGCCGCTGAATTTTTCGGTGCCGTGCCCACGATCGCCCGCAAGCTGCAAACCCTGCTGGACGTCGGTCTGTCGTACGTCAAACTGGGCCAATCAGCCACCACGCTGTCTGGCGGTGAGGCGCAGCGCGTCAAACTGGCGCTGGAGTTGAGCAAGCGTGACACCGGTCGCACGCTGTACATCCTGGACGAACCCACTACCGGGCTGCACTTTGCCGACATCGCCCTGCTGCTCAAGGTGTTGCAGCACCTGCGCGACGCAGGCAACACGATTGTGGTGATCGAACACAACCTGGACGTCATCAAGACGGCCGACTGGTTGATCGACATGGGGCCAGAAGGGGGTGCCGGTGGCGGGCAGGTGGTGGGTGTGGGCACACCCGAGGCCCTTGCCGTCAACCCGGACAGCCACACCGGCAGGTATCTGCAGCGGCTTTTACAAGTCAAATAAGCCATCAGCCCCCGTCAAATATGCGTGAGCAGCTATTAATTTCATAGCGACTGACCGCTTATGCGGCACAAGTGGCGGAATTGACGGGCAATCCAGCCCCATCTGACGCGTTCGATGCCGATGGAGGCTGATATTCTGAATCGGCCTGAGGGACTCGTTGGCGAGTTGGTTGTAGCAAATACGTCTCTGGGCACACCTGAGTGACCCAATGACCCTTCCAAAAATAAAACCCTCACTGTTGCAGTGGTTCACGACCCTCAAGTTCAAGATCATCGCGATGGCGGTCATCACCGGCGTGGTGTCCGCCGTCGGCACAACCCAGCTGGTTCTGTCAACCACACAGGACAATATCCAGCGCCTGCTGATGCAAGGTGATGCCGATGATGCAGAGCGCACGGCCGCATTGCTGGCCACAAAGATGGACATGCTGCAAGGCGCACTCTCTGCAGTGGCGCACCAGGTGCGCCCCGAGATGTGGCAAGACCCGGCGGCCATGACACAATTTCTGGCGGACAAGCCCGCAATAGGCGCCTTGTTTGACAGCGTTTTTGCTGCCCGCACAGACGGTCAGATGCTGGCACGGCTGGTCAAAACCAAGCCCACCACCGAGTTGCCAAATGTGTCGGACCGGGCCTATTTCCAGCAGGCCATGAAGACCGATCAACCGGTTTTTTCGGAGCCCATCATTGGCAAAATCAGCAAGTCGCCGGTGGTCATCATCTCAATCCCCGTTGTGTCCCCCGAAGGCAAAATCGCCGGGATTGTTGCCGGCTCGCTCAGCCTGCAATCCACCAGCCTGTTCTCGGATGTCACACGAACCAACCCGCAAAGTGGCTCCATCCGGCTGGTGATGAACCGTGGCGGCGTCTTGCTGGCTCACCCTGACCCGGCGCGGGTACTGGGACGGGTGGCCGATGAGCCGGGCTTGGCCGATGTGTATGCGACATGGCACGCCTCGGGCAGTGCCATCGATACCGACGGAACAGCCACCTTATCAAACGGCTATTTGGTGGCAATGGCCGGCATTCCTGTTTCCGACTGGGTGTTGGTGCGCCTGACGCCTCAAGCCATCGCCCTGCAGCCGGTGGTCGCGGCCCAGCGCACGGCCTGGAAAGCCGCGGCGGGTGTGGGCCTGCTGGCGGCCGTTCTGGCCGGGTTTCTGGCCTGGTATGTCACACGCCCCATCTCCAAATTGCGCTCGCGTGCAGAAAAAATGCTGTCCGAGACAGGGTTATCAACCGATGGCTGGCCCCAGGAGCGGGGTGAAGTGGGTGAGCTGGCGCTGGCCTTTCAGCAGGTTGTCGAGCAGCGTCAGCAAAAACAGGGGGAAACCCAGGCCCTGCTTTTGCAACTGGAGGCCGTTCTGGATCATGCTGAAATCGGTATTGTCCTGACCCGCAATGGCCAGTTCGAGCTGGTGAGCCGCCATTTTTGCCACATCTTCCGGTGTGAGAAGCAACATGCCCTGGGGCAACCGACCCGCATGATTCACGCCTCGGATGAGGCTTATCAGGCGTTGTCAGCGCGGGCCCAGCCATCGTTCATGGAACACGGCTCTTTCGACGGTGAAGTGGAGTTGATGCGACGTTCCGGCCAGCTGTTCTGGGCGCACATGCGGGGCAGGGCCGTCGTACCTGGCGACCGGACACGGGGCACGATCTGGACCATCGAAGACGTCACCGAAGTGCGCGAGCAGCGTGAGCGCCTGACCTGGACATCGAGCCACGACTCGCTCACCGGCCTGGCTAACCGCGCAGCGTTTTATGTGCTGCTGGAAGATGCCACGGCACAGGCCAGACACGAACCTTTCTGCGCGCTGTTCATTGACCTGGACCGCTTCAAACAGGTCAACGATACCGGTGGCCACGCAGCGGGCGACGCCCTGCTGCGTGATGTGGCCCATGAGCTGGCGGCCCACGTGCGCAAGTCCGACACGGTTGCCCGACTGGGGGGTGACGAGTTTGCCGTGTTGCTCAGCCGGTGTCCGCTTGCACAGGCCCAGACCATTGCTGAAAAATTGCGCAGCACGGTGGTCGCCTACCGCCTCACCTGGGAGGGCAGCAGCTTCAGTGTGGGCGCCAGCATCGGGCTGGTGTGTGTGGACGCGTCCTACACCACCGCAACCGACGTGTTGCGCGCCGCCGATGCCGCCTGCTATGCAGCCAAGCAGCAAGGGCGCAACTGTGTGGCGGTGTATGGGGCCAACAGCGCCTAACCAGCAGCGCGCCGCAAGGGCTAGAGCATGAACCCCAAGTCTGTCGGGTAGTCGGGGCGGCCCGCAGCGGTACCAAAGTTGTTGATTTTGGGCAAAACCCCGGGCAACTCGGCGTCGGCCACACCAAACCATTTGGCCAGCGTGGCAGCATACTGATCAACCGCTGTGCTCGGCAACAAACGCCCTTGCCCCACATGCCACTGATCCTGGGGCGCAGAGGTATCCCCGACGCTGACCGGCGGTGGTGTGCCATAAAACGCCTGCCCCCTGACCGCCCCACCCACCATCAGATGATGGCTGCCCCAACCATGGTCGGTACCGTCACCATTGGATGCCAGGGTCCGGCCGAAGTCTGAGGCGGTAAAGGCGGTCACACTGTTGGCAATACCCAGCTCCACCGTGGCGTTGTAAAACGCGGTCATGCCGGCACTCACCCGGTCCATGTTGATGGCGCCCTGGGCAATCAGGTTGTCGTGCAGATCAAAGCCTCCCAGCGACACAAAAAACACCTGCCGTTTGGCCCCGAGTGCGGAACGCCCCTTGATCAGCCGGGCCACCATCTTGAGCTGATCCCCAAAATTGCCTGCAGGAAAAACGGTTGTCAGTGTGGATGCAGCGAGCGCCGCCGTGACCTGGGATTCACTGAGAAGGGCCCGGTCAGTGACCTTGTTGTATTCATTCTCGATCTTGTGGGTGCTGCCCGTCTGCCGAATCAAGCCATTGAGCGCACTGCGAACCGCCGTTGACCCAAACACGGTGTTATCGGTGGCCGGGCGTATCTTGATGGCACCCGAGTTGGCACTGAGCTGGTACTGAAGGGCCGTGTCGCCGGACAGGAAAACGGCATTGCCCGACACCGACATGCAGGTAAACAGGGTGTTGGTGTTGCTGCCCATGGCCAGGTCGCCCATGTTGCCACCCCAGCCCACGGTCGAGCCTTCAGGCGAGGCCGACTGCCACAGTGACTGCTGGTCATTGTGGGAAAACAATTGTGGTGGTCGCGGGTACAGCACCCGGTTGGAATTGTTGTACTGGGCGCGTGTCATCGGGACCACCAGCGGCCCCACGTTGAGCTGAACCGCCGCCTTGCCGGTGTTGAAAAGCCCGGACAGGCCGGTCATGGCGGGGTGCAGGGCATATTGGCGGGTAACCCCCAAAGGGTCCACTGGTGCTGTCGTCGGGTTCAGCAAGCTTGCGCCCAGACTGGCTTTTGACAGCGCAATGCCGCCCGCCGCCTGCCCCGCGCCACCACCGCGAATGGTGTTGTACAGGTTGTAGCTGGGGTCGTCGTAGGGGACAACCATGTTGCTGTAGTCGTTGCCGCCGAACATGAAGACGCACACCAGCGCCTTGTAGTCGGTGGCGTCAAACGCGGCTGCCTCACTCATGGCGGCCAGGTTCAGGGCAATCGGCAAGCCGGCGCCCGTCATGGCCAATTGGCCGGAGCGGCGCAGGAAGGCACGACGACTGTGAAGTTGGGGTTGGATCAGATGCATGACAGGCCTCTTATTTTTGAATCAGATATTGCGCGCAGGCCATCACCATCAGCACCGCTGAATAAACACGGTTGAGTTTGGCGCTGCTTGAGCTGGCAGCCGTGATCACCGGCTCCCCCACTGCGGTGAGTGCGTTCACGATGACGAGCTGGTTGGCCGCCGATATTTGCCCGGCACACAGCAGCAAACTGACCCGGCGCACCAGTGCCGCAGGATCCGTGACAAGCGCCAGCTCGGCGGCGTAGCCGGCCTTCATGTCCCGGGGGTTGCCCGGGCCAATGCCGGCCGAGATCGTGCTCATGATGAAGTTGAGGTAACCCCCCACGCTGCTCTCGTTGACGATCTGGAATTCCGGCACCACCACACCTGCGGTCAGGGTCGTGGAGGAAGGCACATAACCGGGACGGAAAAAGTTGAACACCGAGGGCGGGCGCAGCGGGCTTTGCCCCAGGTTGGTACCGGCACTGCTTTGGTCCGGGATTTGCCAGCCGCCGTTGGCGGATGTCACACCAAACGTGCGACCCCATTGCACCAGCCGCACCATGGGCTCACGCAGCTTGCCGTATTCCGGGCTGGTCAAACCCGCCGGGCTGCGCGCTTCGTCATCCATCAGGATGGCGGCAAACACCTGGGCCAGGTCGCCCCGCACCCCCGTGCCGCTGCTGTTGAAAACCGTTGCCACACGGGCAACATAGGCCGGGCTGGGGTTGCTGGTCACCAGACGCTGAATCATCTGCTTGCAGAAAAACGGGCCGACGTTGGGGTGGTTGAAAATCGTGTCCAGGGCTGTCTTGAGTGCGGCCCGGGCCACGTCTTCTGTGGCGTTGCCGGTTGGTGTGGCGGCGCGCTGGGCAATGGTGGTGCCCAGAAATGTGGCGGCCAGCACCGAATGGCGGCTGACGATCATGCGCATGGGCAGGCGCACGGAGGTGGTGTTCGGGACATTGCGGCCACTCACATTGGTGTCAACGTTTTGACGCGTATCGACGTCATACCCCGTGAAGATGCGGGCCAGGTTGGACACGTCGGCCTGGGTGTAGGTGCTTTGCGGCACCCCCCCCACCAGTTGCACCGTGCCATCCAGGTTCAGCAAATCGAGGCCCAGCGAGAACAACTGCATCACCTCACGGGCATAGTTTTCGTCTGGCTGTCGCCCGGCCGAATTTTCCCGCTGATTGCCCTTGGTGTTCAGGAAAAAACCCATCGCCGGGTTCAAGGTGATGGCTTCGAGCAAGTCCCGGTAATTGCCAAAGGCATGGGTACACAAGCTGTCCCAGTACTGGGCAATCGCCTGGCTTCGCCAGGACACGTCCAGGGGCGTGAGCGACACCACAAAAAACTCGGACAGGGCCAGCGCCATCCGTTTGCGAAGGGTGTCGGGCGCCGTCATGAGCTGGCTCCAGATCATGTAGTCACCCGGGTAGGTGTTGTCGTAAAAATTGGCCGGGTTCATCACATCGCCATAACCCTTGTTGGCGAGCCAGTCCCATCCGGTGGGGCCAGGCATGGCCATCTGTTGCTCCAGCCAGGTCTTGAAACCTGAAGCCCGCACGGCGGCGATGTCCGCATCACTGGCTGAAAACTGGGCTTGCAACAGAAATCGGGCGGCTTCTTCATCGGTAGACGCCGCTGGAAAAGTGGCTGCACCCGCACTGAGCACAACAACCCGTCCGGCAACCGGGTTGTTGCTGATGGCGTTTGAACCATCACCGCCGCCGCCACAGGCCGCCAGTGCGGCCGCAGCCATCAGGGCCGCGCCCCGGGCTGCGGTTAAGGGCGACTCAGCGGAGTCTGGCGCAGGGGTTCGCTCGGGGTTGTGCGGGTTTGCCGCGGTGGCAACCGGCGCTTCGATAACGTCTTGAATCATGGTGACAGCCTTGTGGATCGTTCCCCGTTTGGGGATGTGGCGCGATCCTAGTGGCAGGCACCCGTGCACCCAAGCGACTTTGCAGTTTGTTACGTCACAAACTGCAACGGGTTGTAAGCCATCAGGGGGCTGGTGTCATGGCTTTGACACAACCTGGTCACGGGCCGATTGCAGGCTGTGCCGGGTCTTCACCGCTTCATCCCGGGCCCGGGCGGCAAAGTCGTCGCCCGATGAGGCGTAGAGAATGGCCCGCGACGAGTTGACGACGATGGGCGCCGTGGTGTGGTCCAGCGTGCCGCACCACCCGGCCCTCACGGTGGCCGTGGCATCACCGCCTTGTGCGCCCACGCCGGGAATCAGCAGGGGCAGTGTGGGGGCCACGGCCCGCACCCGCTCAATTTCTGCCGGGTAGGTGGCACCCACCACCAGCCCCAATTGCCCGTTCAGGTTCCACGGACCCTGCGCCAGTTGGGCGATGTGCTCGTACAACAGGGGTTCACCCGGCACACCGGCGAGGCGCTGGTTCTGCAAATCGTCCCCGCCGGGGTTGGAGGTGCGACACAGCAGGAATGCGCCTTTGCCGTGGTACCGGAGGTAGGGCTGGATCGAGTCAAAACCCATAAATGGCGACAGCGTCACCGCGTCAGCGCCATAACGCTCAAATGCTTCTTTGGCGTACTGTTCGGCGGTGCTGCCAATGTCGCCGCGCTTGGCATCCAGAATGATGGGCACCTGGGGCGCGGTGCGACGCATGTGGGCCATCAGGCGCTCCAGCTGGTCTTCGGCCCGGTTCGCGGCAAAGTAGGCGATCTGGGGTTTGAAGGCCATCACCAGGTCAGCCGTGGCGTCAACAATCGCCGCACAAAAGTCATAAATCTTGCTGGCGTCGCCCCGCAGGGCCTGCGGGAATTTGGCCGGCTCGGGGTCCAGCCCCACGCACAACATTGAGCCGTTTTGGCGCTCAGCAGTGCGCAACATGTCAGTGAAGTTCATGGCTGAATTGTAAGGATGCGGCCCATGCCGGGCGGCCGGTTTCAGGGCGCGCGGCGCATCACGTCCAGGGCCAGACACAAATCGGCCCAGGCCTTGGCCTTCTCGGGCAGGTTGCGCAGCAGGTAGGCCGGGTGGTAGGTCACGATCACCGGCACGGCGCGGCCCGCGCTCTGACAGTGATGAATTTGCCCCCGCAGTTTGCCCAGCGGTAATTTGTGAACCTCAGGCACGGAGGCATCCAGCAGCGCGTTCATGGCAAAACGACCCATGGCCAGAATGATTTTGGGCTGCAGCAGCTCGATCTGGCGCCGCAGGTAAGGCGTGCATTGCGCCACCTCGTGGGGCTCCGGGTTGCGGTTGACCGGCGGGCGGCATTTGAGCACGTTGGCAATGTAGACCTTGTTGTGCCGGTCCAGCCCGATGGCGCGCAGCATGTTGTCCAGCAGTTTGCCGGCCTGGCCCACAAAAGGCTCGCCTGCCAGGTCTTCGTTTTCACCCGGGGCCTCGCCCACAATCAACCAGTCGACTTGCGGGCTGGTGGCAGGGGCCACCGGTAGCTGGCCGACGCCAAACACCGTGTTTTTGCGGCTCTCGCACAAGCCGCAGGCCCGGCAGCCTGAAACCGCCTGGGCCAGTGTCGGCCAATCCATCTGGTCAATGCCGTCGGGGCGGGGCGACAAGCCCGCCTGGGCGGCGGCTGGCGGAGTGCTTGATGGAACGGCTGGCAGCGATACCGGCACACGTGGCAGGGGAGCAGCGGGTGCAGGCAGTGCGACAAGCGCGGTCGGTGTGGCAAGTCCGTCATCAGCCGGGCTGTCGGGTTGCCAGACCTTGATGTGCATGGCTTGCAGCATCGCGCGCTGACGCGCGTCAAGATTCAGACCAGTTGATGGGGTCATGCTCATAACTTCAGGCTCATCACCAGGGCATCTTCGCGCTGGTTGCCGCCGGCCGGGTAGTAGTTTTTGCGCTCACCCATGCGGCGATAGCCGTGGCTCTCATACACCGCCATCGCGCGCAGGTTGCTCACCCGCACCTCCAGCCAGAGCCACTGGGCACCCTGACCCCGGGCCCAGATGGCAAGCGCGTCCAGCATCACGCGCGCCCAGCCCTGACGCTGGTGCTCAGCCGCCACGGTGATATTGAGCAGGTGCACCTCATCCACGCCCTTCATGGCGACGAAATACCCCAACAGGGTGTCTCCGGCCAGCAACAACTGGGCTTCATAACCCGAGCTCACGGCATCGGTGAAGTTGGTTCGGTTCCACGGGTGGGCGTACACCTGTTGCTCGATGTGCAGCACGGCCTCCAGCCAGTGGGGCTGCAGCGGCTCGAATCGGGCTTCAACGGGTTTCAGAATGGCATTCATGGCAGGGGGTCGGCATCAGGCCTGGGCGGCGGCTTTCAGGTCGGCGCGCTCTTGCGTGGTTTGAGCCACTTTATCGCGAATATACGTGGGCAAGGCGTCTTCTGGGCGCACGGCCTGACCTGCGGCAAGCAGGGCCGGGGCCAACCGCAGCATGGCCATGGCCGTTGGCAAGGCCTGAATTCGGGGCACGTCAGCGGCAAACGGCAGGCGCCCGGCATAGGCGGCAAAAGCATTGCCAGCCAGCAGCCAGTCGCCCTGCCAGCCATCGGGCGGCACCAGGCCTTCCGGCCGAATCAGGCCGTAGCCCTCGCACTGACTCCATAGTCCGCTATTGAATTCATAGTGCGCGGCATACACCTCGTCCATCCGGGCGTCGAGCAGGGCCAAGACTTTGGCCCCCCCGGCACCCGCACAGTGCTGGTGCCGGGCTTGCTCGGCCACCGCCAGCAGGGTGTCAACCGGCAACACATTCACACCCGCGCCAAAGGCCAGCCCCTGTGCCACCGAGCAGGCGGTGCGCAGCCCGGTAAAAGACCCCGGCCCGCGCCCGAACACGATGGCGTCCAGTTCGTCAAACCGCAGGCCCGCCTCGTTCATCAGCCGCTGGATGGCCGGAATCAAGGTGGACGAGGCCTGGGCCCCGCCCGCACCGGTGTGCTGCCCGTACCGGGGCGCACCACCACCGTCGTCGCGCAACAAGGCAATAGACAGGGTGTCGGTGCTGGTGTCAAAAGCGAGCAAGTTCATGATCAATACCGAGGCAAATCAGCCGCCAGCCCTCATGGCATCTGCATGAGCAGCTTCTGATTTGATAGCAACCGGTGTGGCCGTGCGCACCCCGAACAGGATGCCCACCGTCACCAGCGCCAGCCCGGCCACCAGATTCCAGTGCAGCGGCTCCCCCAGAAAGAAGGTGGCGGCCAGCGCCGACAAACCGGGCACCACGGCCGTCATCATGGTCGAGCGGACCGGGCCAAAGTGCTGGATCATTTTGGTGAAGGTGATGCCCGAGATCACCACCGAGCCCACGCCCTGAAAGAGCATCTGGAACAAGACGTCGCCCACCGGGGCCGTCAAAAAGTGGCTGGGCACGGCCTGCAGGGCCAGCAACAGCCCATACACCGGCACGTAGGTACAAAACGCCAGGGCCGTGATGGCAATCGTGGCCCGCACCGCGTCCAGCGCGTGACGGCGTGCCAGCACGCTGTAGACCGACCAACACAGCGCGGCAACCATGAAGAGAACGTCGCCCCGCCAGACATTGCCCCCATCAAACGCATGCAGCAGGCTGGCGCCGCCCACCATCAAATCACCCGCCACGATAAAAGCCAGCCCCAGCGCGCGCGCCGGTGTGATGCGGGTGCCCAGCACCCAGACCGCCAGCAGGGCCGTCCACAGCGGCAGGCTGCCAGGCATCAGCACCGAGGCATGGGCGGCCGGTGCAAAAACAAAACCGCTATAGGCCAGCATGGCATACAACAGGCCGCCAAACACGCCGGTGGTGACGGTGATACGCAGCGACAGCGGTGACAGGCCGAATAACGACGACTCAGGCGGCCGGGCAACACCCCCTGCGCCCGCCCCGTGTGCCGCATCCAGGGCCACAGCCCGGTCGCGCTGCACCAGCCACCAGCCCCAGGGCAGCAAGATCAGGCTGGCACCCAGAATGCGGGCCAGAACGATGTCAAACGGCGTCAGCGTGGCGCCCCGCGCCGGGTCGGCCGAGGCCCGCGCGATGACGATGAACGAGGTCCAGATGACGATGGTGATGACGGCAGCAGCCCGGCCAATGACAGTTGGGGACAAGCCCTTGAGAAAACGCATGGGCTGATTATCGGCGGCTGGCGCTGTAGACTCACCGGAACATGCCCATCCGCCTTCACCCGCCCCTTACCCGATGGCCAGCAACCCGGCACAGGGGCCTGGTCAGGATCGGTATGGGCCTGCTGTTCCTGACCCTGGGCTGGGGCCCGGTTTGGGCCCAGACCGCGCTCCCGCCCGAGGTTGATGCCGCCCTGGTGCGGGCCAAACTGCCCCGTGACGCCGTGGTGATGCTGGTGGTGGATGCCGAAGGCAAGGCGCCTGCGCGCCTGAGCCACCGCGCCAATGTGCCCGTCAACCCGGCTTCGGTGATGAAGTTGGTCACCACTTACGCCGCGCTTGACCTGCTGGGGCCTGCGTTCAGCTGGGCCACGCCGGTCTTTGTTGAGGGCGCGGTGCGTGACGGCACCCTGTACGGCAATCTGTACATCAAAGGCCAGGGCGACCCCAAACTGGTGATGGAGCGCCTGTGGCTGCTGCTCAAACGGGTGCAGGGGCTGGGGGTTAAAACCATCGCCGGTGACATCGTGCTGGACCGTAGCGCGTTCGAGACCGTGGAGCAGGACCCGTCCACCTTTGACGGCGAGCCCCTGCGACCCTACAACGCAGCACCGGACGCGCTGCTGATCAACTTCAAATCGGTGGTGATGACCTTTGTGCCCGATCGCACGGCCAACGTGGCTCAGGTCAACTTTGACCCACCCCTGGCCGGTGTGCTCATGCAGGCCACGGTGCCGCTCGCTGCGGGGGACTGCACCGACTACCGCGCCAGCCTCAAGGCTGATTTCTCGGACCCCGCCCGCATGCGCTTTGGTGGCAACTACCCCTGGAGCTGCGGCGAAAAGGTCTGGCCCGTGGCTTACGCCGACCCCAAAACCTATGCCACCCGCGCCGTGGAAGGCCTGTGGCTGGACATGGGCGGCAAGCTGGGCGGCACTGTGCGCGAAGGGCGGGTTCCGCTGGTGCAGGGCGCCAGCATGAAGCCGGTGTTCGAGGTGGGTTCGCCCACGCTGGCCGAAGTCATCCGTGACATCAACAAATACAGCAACAACGTCATGGCCCAGCAGGTGTTTTTGACACTCAGTTTGCAGGCCAAGGCGGCCAGTGCCGGCGGCACGCCGGGTACGCCCAATGCAGGCCCGGCGACACTGGAAGCCTCACGCGAGGTGGTGCGCCGCTGGTGGAAGGAACGTATTGCCTCCGATGAGGTGCCCATACTGGACAACGGCTCGGGCCTGTCGCGGGTGGAGCGCATCAGCGCGCAGGCGCTGGGGCGCTTGCTGCAAAGCGCCTACCTGTCGCCCCTGATGCCGGAGCTGATGTCCTCACTGCCCATTACCGGGGTGGACGGCACCCTGCGCCGCAACCGCTCCAAAGCGGCTGGCAGCGCCCACCTCAAAACCGGTACCTTGCGCGATGTGGTGGCCATGGCGGGTTATGTACACGCCGCCAGTGGACGACGTTATGTGCTGGTGGCAATTGCCAACCACCCCAGCGCCGCAGCGGCACGGCCCGCATTTGATGCCTTGCTGGACTGGACCATCAAGGACAACTAGCTGGCCGACGCCCGCTGCAGCCGGTCGCGCACCCCCGCCCATTCCGGTGTATCCGGCGGCGTTTCAACCCAGATGAGCTTGGCACCCTGGTCGTCAAAGTCGCGCAGCACGGCAAACAACTGCTGGGCCGTGGCCACGGCGTCATCGGGCATGCGCCGGCGCAACACCCGGGACGACGACGACCGCAAAACCAGCCGTGAGTAGGTGGCAATGACGGTGCCCGTGCCGTCGATTTCCGAGCCCAGCACATCCAGCGCCACCTGCAGGGCAGCGGCCTCCATCAGCCGCACCGGGGCCCGGGGCGCATAGTGCGACTCCAGCGTGCCGGAGGCTCGGGGCGCAGGCAGGTCCTGCGCGAGTAGCTCTTCTTTTGATAGCGTTTGCAGATCACACACCGTCTGCACCTGCTCCCAGGTGATGGCCCCCGGACGCAGCAAGACGGGTGCACCGCGGGTGCAATCAACGATGGTGGACTCAATGCCCACGGCGCAGGCCCCGCCATCCAGAATCAGCAGGCGATCATCAAATTCTCCGCGCACATGGGCGGCGGTGGTGGGGCTCACGCGCCCGAACTGGTTGGCGCTGGGCGCGGCCAGGCCCATCACACCCGCGTCCAGGCAGGCCTTGAGCAGGGCTTGTGCCACCGGGTGGGCCGGGCAGCGCAGGCCGATGGAATTTTGCCTGCCCGCTGCGGCGGCGCCCCGGTCGGCTGAGCGCGGCAGGATCAGGGTCAGGGGGCCAGGCCAGAACGCGTTGATCAGCGACTGTGCAAACCCGGGCACTTCAGCCGCGAAGTAAGCCACCCCTGCCGCGCCCTGGTCGGTGTCCGTCACATGCACGATCAGCGGGTGGTTGCTGGGCCGACCCTTGGCGGCAAATATCTTGGCCACGGCCGCGTCGTTGCCCGCATCGGCCCCCAGACCGTACACCGTCTCGGTGGGGAACGCGACCAGCTCACCCTGCGCGGCGGTGCGCGCACCGAGGGCAATGGCGTGGGCGTCCTGTCCGTCCAGAATCATGGTGAGGTTGTGGGACGGGGTTAAAGAGCGCGCGAATCGGCCGGGCTGGCCATGGCGTCGGCCATCCCCAGCAAACGGGCCGCCTGCAACGCGGTGGCGCGCACCTGCCCGATGCTGGCACCGGTGAGGGTGAGGTGACCCATCTTGCGGCCCTGGCTGGCCCGGAGCTTGCCGTACAGGTGCAAATGCGTGCCCGGCAAAGCCAGAACCTGGTCCCACGGCGGGGAGGTGTGGCTGCCTTTGGCATTCACCCACAGATCACCCAGCAAATTCAGCATGATGGCCGGGCTGTGCTGGCGCGGTTGCAACAGCGGCAAACCGGCCAGCGTGCGCACCTGCAGGTCAAACTGCGACACATCGCAGGCATCCATGGTGTAGTGCCCGCTGTTGTGCGGGCGCGGCGCCATTTCGTTCACCACCAGCGTGCTGTGGCCCTGCGCGTCCTGCACCACAAAAAACTCCACACACATGACACCCACATATTGCAACTGGTCTGCTATCGATTTTGCAGCATTCACCGCTTGCTGGGCGAGGGCTGGTGGCAGATTTCCTTCATAAGCGTCGGTCACGGCCAGAATGCCGTCGCGGTGCAGGTTGCGCTGCACCGGGAAATTGACGATCTCGCCGTCCCAGCCCCGCGCCACGATCACCGAACATTCGGCCTGCAGGGGCAGCAACTGCTCCAGCACGCAGGGCGCTGACTGGAGTTCGGCCCATGCGGCCTGCAGCGCCGCGCGGTCGGGCACCCGAACCTGGCCCTTGCCGTCATAACCCATGCGGGCGGTCTTGAGAATGCCCGGCAGCAAGGCGTCCGGCACACCGGCCAGTTGCTCGGGTGTGCTGATCACTGCATAGGCCGCACACGGCACCCCACAACGAACAAAGTGATCTTTTTCCTTGATGCGGTCCTGCGCAATCGTGACAGCCTGCGCGCCGGGTGCCACGGGCCGGTGCGCGCCGAGCGTGAACAGGGCGGGCGACGGCACGTTTTCGAACTCGGTGGTAATGGCGGAGCAGCGCTGCATCAGCTGCGCCAAGCCCTGTTCGTCCAGGTAGTCGGTCTGAATGTGGAAATGGCTCACCAGACCGGCGGGGCTGGCCGGATCGGGGTCCAGCACCGCCGTGAAATACCCCATGCGCTGCGCCGCCTGCACAAACATGCGCCCCAACTGGCCGCCACCCATGACACCCAGCGTGGTCTGCTGCCCCGAGGCGGTGGTGCCCGGCAGGATGGTTTGTGCGCTCATACCACCGGCCCGACCGCCACACCCGCGCCCGGTGCAACGGGCGCTACAGCCGATACAGCCGGCAGGGGCAGGGTCATGGCCCGTGCGGCCTGGGTCTGCTCCGCCCGGAAGGCAGCCAGTCTGGCGCGCAGGGCGGCGTCGTGATTGGCCAGCATGGCCACGGCAAACAGGGCCGCGTTGGCCGCACCCGCAGCACCAATGGCAAACGTGGCCACTGGCACGCCTTTGGGCATTTGCACAATGCTGTGCAGCGAGTCCACCCCGCTCAAATGTTTGCTGGCCACCGGCACACCCAGCACCGGCACGGCCGTTTTGGCCGCCAGCATGCCGGGCAAATGGGCAGCCCCGCCAGCACCGGCAATGATGGCCTGCAGGCCCCGTGCAGCAGCACTCTCGGCGTAGGCAAACATGTCGTCCGGCATGCGGTGGGCAGACACCACGCGGGCCTCGTACCCGACCCCAAACTGTTGGAGAATCTGGACTGCATGTTGCATCGTGTCCCAGTCCGAGCTGGAGCCCATCAGCACGCCGATTTGAATGTTCATAAGATGTTCAAGGACAGGGCAGGCCGGGGCGTTATGCTGCACGGCTGCGACTGGCTCCACAAGTGGTTAAGCCCGGATTTTACTTTTTCACCCCGACCCCTTCACACCGAGTGACCTGAAATGATTGACGTTACCGTAGAAAACTTTGATGCCGAGGTGGTTGACGCCTCGATGACCACACCTGTTCTGGTCGATTTTTGGGCGCCCTGGTGCGGCCCGTGCAAGGTCATTGGGCCGCTGCTGGAGAAGATGGAGGCCGACTACGGCGGACGCTTCAAGCTGGTCAAGATCGACTCTGACCAGGAGCAGGAGCTGAGCCAGGCGTTTGGCATTCGCAGCATTCCGACCTGTGTGCTGATGATGGGCGGCAAGCCGGTGGACGGCTTCATGGGCGCTGTGCCCGAGGGACAACTGAAGGCTTTTCTGGACAAACACCTGCCGGCAGCCGACGTGCTGGAAGCCGAGGTAACGGGCGTGGAGGTGAGCGATGCACCGGCGGTTGACGACCCGGTCGCCATCCACCAGGCGCTGCATCAGGCGGTGCTGTTAAACCCTGACGACGACGATGCCCGCTTTGCCTATGTCAAATTGCTACTGCAACAAGGCCAGACCGATGACGCCAAGGTGGCGTTTGCCCCGGTGATTGCCAAAACCACACTGGTGCGGCGCTTTGACGCCTTGCAGCGCTGGATGAACGCTATTGATTTTGTAGCTACTCACGCAGATAGGACGGGGGCTGATGCCGGTTTTGATGCAAAAATTGCGGCCAACAAGCGTGATTTTGATGCCCGCTTCGGCAAAGCCCAAACCCTGATCGCGGCGCAAAGCTGGACGGCCGCCATGGACGAATTGCTGGAAATCCTGATGCGCGACAAAACCTGGTCTGATGACCTGGCACGCAAAACCTTCATCGCCATTCTGGACATCATCGAGCCGCCGGGGGTCAAGGTGGCCGACGGGCAAATTCCGCCGGTCGACCCGACCGTGGCCACTTACCGCAGGCGGCTCAGCAGCGTCATCCTGAGTTGATCTGAGTTAATCTGAATTAAGCCTGACCGGGCACCTGATTGGGCTTAGCTGGTCAGCCGCTCCAGCGCCTCGCGGTATTTGGCGGCGGTTTTGGCAATCACCTCGTTGGGTACCCGCGGCGCGGGCGGGGTTTTGCTCCAGGGTTTGCCATCGATCTGGGCCTGCTCCAGCCAGTCACGCACAAATTGTTTGTCGTAGCTGGGCGGGTTGATGCCTTCGGCGTAACTCTCGGCAGGCCAGAAGCGCGAGGAGTCGGGCGTGAGCACCTCGTCCATCAGGGTCAGCGTGCCATCGGCATCCAGACCAAACTCGAACTTGGTGTCGGCAATGATGATGCCCTTGGTGGCGGCAATGTCGCAGGCCGATTGATAAAGCTGGATGCTGATGTCGCGGATGCGGGTGGCCAGGTCCAGACCAATCATTTCCACGGTTTTCTCGAATGTGATGTTCTCGTCATGGTCCCCCACGGCGGCTTTGGCAGCGGGTGTGTAGATGGGCTGTGGCAGTTTGGACGCGTTCTTCAGCCCCGGCGGCAGCTGCACGCCGCAGACTGCGCTGTTTTCCTGGTATTCCTTCCAGCCACTGCCCGCCAGGTAGCCCCGCACCACCGCCTCTACCGGCAAGGGTTTCAGCCGCTTGACCAGCATGGACCGGCCCGCCACCTGGGGCACTTCGTCGGGCCGCACAGCGCTTTCGGGTGCATCACCCGTGAGGTGAATCGGGCAGATATTCAGCCCCTTGGGGCCCAGCTTGTCAAACCAGAACAGGGCCATCTGGGTCAGCAAAACGCCTTTGCCGGGAATGGGCTCCCCCATGATCACGTCAAAAGCGCTCAGGCGGTCGCTGGCCACCATCAGGATGCGGTCGGTACCCACAGCGTAGTTGTCGCGCACCTTGCCACGGGCGAGCAGGGTCAACGACGAAAGTGTGGAGGTGTGCAAGGCTGTCATGGCGGTCTATCAAAACAAGAGATGGGGGAAACAAGAAAAAAGGGCCGGCGCCGGTGCCTGCACCGACCTCCAGCCCCCGATTATCGCCAGCTGCGATCAGTTCACCCGTTGCGCCAGTTCACCGCGTGCGTATTGCCCGGCCACCACCATCAGGCTGTTGCCCTTGATCTTTGCCGCCTGGCCTTCGCAGCCAAACTGGATATAGCGCTGTTTGCAGATTTGTTTGGCCGCTTCACGGGCCGGTTTGAGCCAGTCGCGCATATCGAATTTATCGGGGTTTTCAGCCATGAATTGGCGCACAGCGGCCGTCATTGCCAGGCGAATGTCGGTGTCGATGTTGATTTTGCGCACGCCGAACTGGATGGCTTTTTGAATTTCTTCCACCGGCACGCCGTAGGTTTCCTTCATGGAGCCACCGTACTGGTTGATGATGGCCAGCAGGTCTTGCGGCACGCTGCTGGAGCCGTGCATCACCAGATGGGTATTGGGCAGGCGGCGGTTGATTTCCTTGATGCGCTCAATCGCCAGGATGTCGCCCGTGGGCTTGCGGGTGAACTTGTAGGCGCCGTGGCTGGTGCCAATGGCAATCGCCAGCGCATCGAGCTGGGTGCGCTTCACAAAATCGGCGGCCTGTTCGGGGTCGGTCAGCAACTGGTCCATGGTCATGGTGGCTTCGGTGCCGTGGCCGTCTTCCTTGTCGCCCTTCATGGTCTCCAGGCTGCCCAGACAACCCAGTTCACCTTCGACCGTCACGCCGGTGGCATGCGCCATGTCGACCACCTTGCGGGTGACCATCACGTTGTAGTCGTAGTCGGCAATGGTTTTGCCGTCGGCCAACAGGCTGCCGTCCATCATCACCGAGCTGAAGCCCAGGTTGATTGCGCCCTGGCACACATCGGGGCTCTGGCCGTGGTCCTGGTGCATGACCAGCGGAATGTGGGGATAGGCTTCAATCGCCGCCGAGATCAGGTGCTTGATGAAGGCTTCACCCGCATATTTGCGGGCACCCGCACTGGCTTGCAGGATGACCGGTGCACCAACCTCGTCGGCTGCGGACATGACCGCTTGCACCTGCTCCAGGTTGTTGACGTTGAAGGCTGGAATGCCGTAGCCATTAACGGCTGCATGATCCAGCAGTTCGCGCATTGAGACGAGTGCCATCGTGGGTTTCCCGAAAAAGTTGAAAAACAGCCCTCACGGTCTGGTAACCGCTTGGTAACTTCAAATTTTACTGCCTGAAAGACCGCTCCCTGCCCTATCGTTCTACTCTCCAGCGTTCACGCTTGTTCCATGCCTGCGCCCAGGCAGCTCAAGCCACCCGGCAAACCTTGAGCATATTGGTGCCACCTGGTGCGCCCATGGGCTCGCCGCAGGTAATGGCATACACATCGCCCGATTGCACAATGCCGCGCTTTTTAAGGTGGCCTTCTGCCTGGGTCAGCGCGGTGTCGCGGTCGCTGCTGGAGTCCATCAACAAGGGACGCACATTGCGGTACAGCGCCATTTTGCGCTGTGTTTCGACCTTGGGTGTGAGCGCATAAATCGGCACATTGACGAGGTGGCGGCTCATCCACAGCGCGGTCGAACCGCTGTCGGTCATGGCCACAATGGCTTTGGCACCCAGGTGGTAGGCGGTGAACAAAGCGCCCATGGCGATGGACTGGTCAATGCGCTCAAAGGTCTTGCCGGTGAAATCGGCATCCAGTTTGGCGTCACCTGCGCCCTCGGCGGCAAGACAGATCTTGGCCATCTCCACCACGGTTTCCAGCGGGTACTTGCCGGCCGCGGTTTCAGCCGACAACATCACGGCGTCGGTGCCGTCCAGCACGGCATTGGCCACGTCGCTCACCTCGGCGCGGGTCGGCACCGGGTTGGTGATCATCGACTCCATCATCTGGGTCGCGGTAATCACCACCTTGTCGTGCTCACGCGCGAGCTTGATCATGCGTTTTTGCAGGGCCGGGACGATGGCGTTGCCCACTTCCACGGCCAGGTCGCCACGCGCCACCATGATGCCATCGCTGGCCAGCAAAATCTCCAGCAGCTTGGGGATGGCTTCGGCACGTTCGATTTTGGCAATCAGGCCCGGCTTGTGGTTGTATTCGGCAGCCGCCACGTTGCAGAGCTGGCGCGCCATTTCCATATCGGTGGCATTTTTGGGGAAGCTCACGGCCACGTAATCGGCCTTGAAACTCATGGCGGTGCGGATGTCCTCCATGTCCTTGGCGGTCAACGCGGGCGCGGTCAGGCCGCCGCCCTGTTTGTTGATGCCCTTGTTGTTGGACAGCTCGCCGCCCAGCTTGACGGTGGTGTAAATCTGCTCGCCGCTCACGGCGTCCACAATGATGACGATCAAGCCGTCATTGAGCAGCAGCACGTCGCCGGCCTTGACCTCACGCGGCAGGGCCTTGTAGTCAAGGCCCACGGCATCCACGTCACCCAGATCGACGCGCGCGGCGTCCAGAATGAATTTGGCGCCCGGCTCGAGCATGACCTTGCCTTCGGCAAATTTGCCCACGCGGATTTTGGGACCCTGCAGGTCGGCCATGATGGCGACCTCACGCCCAGCGCGCTGGGCAGCTTCACGCACCATGCGCGCCCGGTCAATATGGTCTTGCGCCTTGCCGTGGCTGAAGTTGAGTCGAACGACGTTCACCCCGGCCCGGATCAGCTGCTCCAGCATAGCCGGATCGCTCGAGGCGGGGCCGAGTGTGGCAACAATTTTGGTGGCGCGACGAGGCATGTGGGTTATCTCCATGTAATTTAGTTTCACATTCTGGCAGAAACCCGGTTACATGTCAGGTACAGCTTGCATCGTTATTTCAAAATCAACACCCATAGGCGCAAACGTAACAGCAGGTAAAAGGCGGCCGGCCCCTGGCAATTGGCGGGTGCCGGGGATGGCGCGGCCTTAAAATCAGGGTCTTCGGTCACGGATCGATGCCATCGATCCGTCATCGGTTCACCCCCCACACACTTGAGCACACCCCATGAAGAAAATCTTGATCACAGCAGCGTTATCGCTATTGGCGGGCTCGGCCATGGCGGCCAATGTCGGCGTTTCCGTCAGCGTCGGCCAGCCGGGGTTTTATGGCCACATTGAAATCGGCAACATGCCCCAGCCGCAGATCATTTACCCGGCACCCGTGATCATTCAGCCCGTGCCGGTCGGGGTCGTGGTGCAGCCGGTCTATTTGCGCGTGCCGCCCGGCCATGAAAAACATTGGGCCAAACATTGCCGCAAGTACAACGCCTGCGGCCAACCGGTCTATTTTGTCCAGCAAAACTGGTACCAGAACGTCTATGCGCCCGGTTACCGCCTGGAGCACGGCGAACAGGACGGCAACCAGGGTGACAACGGGCACGGCAAGTCCAGAAAGAAGAAGAAACACAACGACGATTGAGTTTGGATCGCCGCGGCCCCGGCGACGACAGCTGGCCGGTCACAATTGGGACATCCCTCAGTCTAATTGCGCCCTTTGCGTTCAAGGAACCGTGTCATGCCTCTCGTCGTTTTCAACCAAAAAGGTGGGGTCGGCAAGTCCACCATCACCTGCAACCTGGCGGCCATCAGCGCCTGCCAGGGCCTGCGCACTCTCGTGATTGACCTGGACCCGCAGGGCAATTCCAGCAGCTACCTGCTCGGGGCTCTGGCCGCCGAAGATCAGCCCAATGTGGCCGGATTTTTCGAGCATGCCCTGAGCTACAGCTTTCGCCCGGTGCCACCTGGCGCCTTCATCGTGCCAACACCGCACGAGAATTTGCATGTGATGCCATCCAGCGCCGCCCTCAACGAGTTGCAGGCCAAGCTGGAATCGCGCCAGAAAATCTACAAGCTGCGCGAAGCCCTGCAGCAGCTCGCCAGCGACTACGACCGCATTTACATCGACACCCCGCCCGCGCTGAACTTCTTCACCCGCTCGGCGCTGATTGGTGCCAGTGGTTGCCTGATCCCGTTTGACTGCGATGAGTTTGCCCGCAAGGCGCTCTACACCCTGATGGACAACGTGCAGGAGATACGCGCTGACCACAACCCCGATCTGGAGGTCAAGGGCATTGTGGTCAACCAGTTCCAGGCGCGCGCCAACCTGCCCCAGCGCATGGTGGCCGAGCTCATTGAAGAAGGCCTGCCCGTGCTGCAGCCCTACCTGCCGTCGTCGGTCAAGATCCGTGAGTCCCACGAGCAGTCACTGCCCATGATTTACCTGGATCCCGGCCACAAACTGACGCAGGCGCTGGTGGCCCTGCATGAGGCGCTGGCGGGCTGAGCCAGCGCACCGTCCGGCGGCCCACCCCTGCTGGACGCGTTTTCGGCGCCCGCTTCGCGCCCTCCCCCCCGAATTGCCCTTAATTGCTATTCAATCAGGAGCTACTCGCGCAGACAGGGCGAGGGCTGAGGCCTGATTTAGCTCAAATATTCAACCGCCAGCCGCCAGTCGCCCAGGCCAAGGCCAAGGCGCCTGATCGGGCCTGTTTTTTAGCCCTTGGGACACCCGACCCTGGACACCCGACATGGCCGAACCTATCGGTTACAGCCAAATATCAATACGATATCTCGCATATATGGGAAAACCCTGACTATATGACGCATATAAATACATGTTATTGCCATAAAAGTATCAAACCCGACCCGACGCAAATCCTATATTCACGTCTGCCGATCAGCTGCTGACACCGGCTATTTACCCGAACCCAAACAAGGAGACAGATTCATGAAACTCAAAGCTTCACTGGCATTGGCCTTTGGCTTGATGGCAGCCACTGCCTACGCACAAACCGAACTCGTGATTGCGACCGTGAACAACGGCCACATGATCGAGATGCAAAAACACAGCAAAGCGTTTGAGGCCGCCAATCCCGGCATCACCCTCAAATGGGTCACGCTCGAAGAAGGGGTGCTGCGCCAACGCGTGACCACCGACATCGCCACCAAAGGCGGCCAGTTTGACGTGATGACCATCGGCATGTACGAAACCCCCATCTGGGGCAAAAAGGGCTGGCTGACCGAGCTCAAAACCAATGCCGCCTACGACGTGGATGACCTGCTGCCAGCCATGCGCAACGGCCTGTCGGTTGACGGCAAACTCTTTGCGGCCCCGTTTT
This sequence comes from Pseudomonadota bacterium, assembly GCA_041192445.1. GTDB lineage: Bacteria > Pseudomonadota > Gammaproteobacteria > Burkholderiales > Burkholderiaceae_C > Egaibacter. The sequence goes on from JBEEMW010000072.1 coordinate 33,042, forward strand.
ATGGCGAAAGCTCGATGTTGATGTACCGCAAAGACCTGGCTGACAAGGCTGGCGTCAAAGTGAGCGACAAGCCCACCTGGTCCGAAGTCAAAGACCTGGCATCCAAGATTCATGATCCGAAAAACGGTGTTTACGGCATTTGCCTGCGTGGCAAGCCAGGCTGGGGCGACAACATGGCCTTCCTGACGACGCTGGTGAACACCAATGGCGGCCAGTGGTTCGACATGAAATGGAAACCGCAGCTGGAGTCCAAGCCCTGGAAAGACTCCATCAACTTCTATGTTGATTTGCTGAAGAAATATGGCCCTCCCGGCTCTTCAGCCAACAGCTTCAACGAGATTCTGGCGCTGTACAACGAAGGCAAATGCGGCATGTGGATTGACGCCACGATTGCGGCCTCGTTCATCACTGACCCCAAGCAGTCCAAAGTAGCTGAGAAGGTCGCGTTTGCACAGGCGCCTACGGCCGTCACCGCCAAGGGTGCCAACTGGTTGTGGGCGTGGGCACTGGCCATTCCAGCGGGCTCACAAAAAACGGAAGCCGCCACCAAGTTCGTGACCTGGGCAACCAGCAAGGAATACATCAACCTGATTGGCAAGGAAGTGGGCTGGGGCAATATTCCTACCGGCACCCGCAAGAGCACCTACACCAATGCCGAGTTCCTGAAAGTGGCCAAGTTTGCAGCGGCTGAAAAAGCGGCCATTGACAGCGCCAACCCGAATGACGCGACCCTGCCAAAGAGCCCGTATGTTGGTGTGCAGTTTGCCGCCATTCCCGAGTTTCAGGCCATTGGCACCACGGTGGGTCAGCAAATGAGTGCTGCCCTGGCGGGTAAATCAACGATTGACGCTGCGCTGAAGGCGTCGCAAGTGGCTGCTGACCGCGAAATGCGCAAAGCCGGTTACTACAAGTAAGTACTGCTCCTAGCTGACTGCCTGTGGGCGCGCAGGGATTCCCCGCGCGCCCTTTTTCTCCAAGGCCAATCCCATGAACCGCTTCCTTCCCCGCATCCTGCTGGCTCCTGCCGTGGTGACGCTCTTCCTGTGGATGATCGTGCCACTGGTGATGACGATTTATTTCTCGGTCATCCGCTACAACCTGATGCAACCCGATCAGGTCGGATTCATCGGCCTGGAAAACTTTGAATACTTTATTACCGACCCCTCGTTCGGAACCGCCGTCGTCAACACCTTGCTGCTGCTGGGCAGCGTGATTCTGATTACGGTGTTGTTCGGCATCGCCATCGCACTGTTGATCGACGAACCGTTCCCGGGCCGCAACATCGTGCGGATCCTGCTGATTTCCCCCTTCTTTGTCATGCCCACGGTCAATGCCCTGCTGTGGAAGCACATGATGATGAACCCCATCTATGGCGTGCTGGCCCAGGTGTGGATATTCTTTGGTGCAACACCGGTGGACTGGTTGAGCGACTGGCCACTATGGAGTGTGATCATCATCGTCGCCTGGCAGTGGCTGCCTTTCGCCACCTTGATTTTCATGACGGCGCTGCAGTCGATGAACCGCGAGCAAATCGAGGCGTCTCGTATGGACGGCGCCAACTATGTGCAGCAATTGCGCTACCTCTATCTGCCCCACCTGGGCCGCTCGATCGCGGTGGTGGTGATGATTGAAATGATTTTCCTGCTCAGCGTGTTCGCTGAAATTTACACCACCACCGGCGGCGGGCCTGGCGACGCCAGTACCAATGTGGCGTTCCTGATCTTCAAGCAGGCGCTGCTGAACTTTGACGCCGGTGTGGCCTCGGCCGGTGCGTTGTTTGCGGTCGTACTGGCCAATATCGCCGCGGTATTCCTGATCCGCATGGTTGGCAAAAATCTGGACAAATGAGCACCCCATGACGCAACTTCAAAAGAACATGGCGCTGCTGGCGCTGCGCACGCTGATCGCCTGGGGCACAACTTTGCTGCTGTTTTTCCCGCTGGGCTGGCTGATCCTGACAGCCTTCAAGACCGAGTTACAGGCCATCTCGGTGCCCCCTTTGGTCCTGTTCACGCCGACGCTGGAAAACTTCTACATCGTCGAGGACCGCAGCGACTATTTGTTGTACGCCAAAAACTCGCTGATCACCAGCGTGGCGTCCACCTTGCTGGGTCTGGTGCTGGCTTTTCCGGCGGCCTATTCGATGGCCTTCTTCAAAGGCAAATACACCAAAGACATCTTGATGTGGATGCTCTCCACCAAGATGATGCCCGCCGTGGGTGCGCTGGTGCCGATCTATGTGCTGGCGCAAACCTCGGGTTTGCTCGACACCCGCACCGGCCTGGTGATCGTCTTTACCCTGAGCAACCTGCCCATCATGGTCTGGATGCTGTACTCCCACCTGAAAGACATTCCCGGTGAAATTCTGGAGGCCTCACGCATGGACGGTGCCACGTTGTGGCAGGAATTCCGCCACGTGTTGCTGCCGCTCACCCTGGGCGGTCTGGCATCCACCGGCCTGTTGTGTCTGGTGTTGAGCTGGAACGAGGCCTTCTGGTCGCTCAACCTGAGCGCCGCCAAAGCCGGCACACTGGCCGCGCTGATTGCCTCCTATTCAAGCCCCGAAGGCCTGTTCTGGGCCAAGCTGTCGGCCGCATCGTTCATGGCGATTGCGCCCATTGTGGTGTTCGGCTGGTTCAGCCAGAAACAACTGGTGCAGGGCCTGACCTTTGGCGCTGTCAAGTGACCACACCCTAACAACATCTATTGGAGACCCTTGCATGGCCTACCTCAAACTCAATCGTGTCGAAAAACTGTTCGGCGAAAACCGCGTCATCAAGGGTATTGACCTTGAAATCAAACAAGGTGAATTCGTGGTGTTTGTCGGTCCCTCTGGCTGCGGCAAATCCACGCTCCTGCGCCTGATTGCCGGACTGGAAAGCATTGACGGCGGCTCGCTTGAGCTGGATGGCCGCGACATCACCGATCTGCCCTCCAGCAAGCGTGACCTGGCCATGGTGTTCCAGAGTTATGCGCTGTACCCGCACATGAGTGTGTTCGAGAACATGAGTTTTGCGCTCAAGCTGGCCAAGGCCGATCCGGCCGTGATTCAGGACAAGGTGGGACGCGCCGCCAAGATCCTGAACCTGACCGACTACCTGGACCGCACGCCCAAAGAACTCTCGGGCGGGCAACGCCAGCGGGTGGCCATTGGCCGTGCCATTGTGCGTGCGCCCAAGGTGTTTTTGTTTGACGAGCCGCTGTCCAATCTGGACGCGGCCCTGCGCGGCCAGACCCGTATCGAAATTGCCAAGCTGCACCGTGACCTGGGCGCCACCACGATTTATGTGACACACGATCAGGTTGAGGCCATGACCCTGGCCGACCGCGTGGTGGTGCTGCGCGACGGGCAGATTGAACAGGTGGGCACGCCGCTGGAGCTGTATGACCGACCGGCCAACCAGTTTGTGGCGCAGTTCATCGGCACACCCCAGATGAATGTGATTTCGCTGGCCGATCTGCCAGCTCTTGCCCAACCAGGTGTGTCCGCCGGTGGTTTTGTCGGTTTGCGCCCCGAAAACGTGACGCTGCGTCCGGCAGGCCAGGACCCGATGCAAGGCACAGTGGAGCTGGTGGAAGCGCTGGGTGCCGAAACCCTGATTTATGTCAGCACAACGCAGGGGGCACAACTGGTGTCGCGCCAGAACGAACGCACGGCATTGCGCGTCGGCGACCGCGTGGGTGTGCAGATCGACACCGATGCTGCGCATCTGTTTGATGCCCAGGGCCGCATCACACGCACCGGTCACACCCGCGAAGCCCTGGCTCATTGAACCGACCAAAACGGCCCTTCAGACATCATGTCCAACAACGCATCACCCGCCGCACCACCGGCCGTACCTGTTTCCGCATCGGCTGCAGCCGACGATTTCACGATGCTGCACCTCGGGCTCGGCTCATTTCACCGCGCCCACCAGGCCTTGTACCTGCACCAGTTGCAACAAAGCGGCGACCGGCGCTGGGCGCTGGCCGGTGGCAACATCCGGGCCGACATGGCCGAGACCATTCAGGCCCTGATCAACCAGAACGGTGCCTACACGCTGGAGACGGTGACACCACAAGGCGAACGGGCCTACACCCGCGTCACGTCGATCCAGACCGTGGTACCCCATGACCCGGCCCTGAGCGGCCTGATTGGCATTGGCGCAGACCCCGGCACCCGCATCATCTCGTTCACCGTCACGGAAGCCGGTTATTACCTGAACGCACAGAACCAGCTCGACCTGAATTTCGCAGACCTGAGAGCCGATCTGGACGCGGCCCGCCAGGGCCTGGCCGGCAGCACGATCTATGGGGCCCTCACCGCCATCCTGCGCGCGCGCATGCAGGGCCAGGCAGGGCCGGTCACGCTGCTCAATTGCGACAATCTGCGCCACAACGGGGACCGGGCCCGGGGGGGCCTGCTGCAATTCATCGCGCTGCTCAACGACAGCACCTTGCTGACCTGGGTACAAACCCACACCAGCAGCCCCAATGCCATGGTTGACCGCATCACGCCGCGCCCCACGCCCGACGTGCAGGCGCGTGTGAAGGCCGCCACCGGTGTGGATGATCCGGCAGCCCTGATGGGCGAGAGCTTCATTCAGTGGGTGATTGAAGACAACTTCATCGCCGGGCGCCCGGCCTGGGAGACGGTAGGCGTGGAGATGGTGGCATCGGTTCAGGCACACGAAGAAGCCAAGATCAGGCTGCTCAACGCAACCCACAGTTGTATTGCCTGGGCTGGTACGCTGGTCGGCTACACCTACATCCACGAAGGCACACACGACCCGGTGATTCGCCAGTTTGCTTTTGATTACGTGACCGACGACGTGATCCCGGTGCTCGACACCCCCGAACACCCCAGCCCGCTGGACCTGGCGAAGTACCGCGACGTGGTGCTGGACCGCTTTGGTAACCCGGCCATCCAGGATACCAACCAGCGCGTGGCAATGGATGCCTTTGCCAAAATCCCCGCCATGATGGCACCGACCTTTCGCGACCGCCTGGCGCGCGGTGAATCGATTGCCAGCGTGGCCATGCTGCCCGCACTGTTCCTGGCCTATTTGCAGCGCTGGCATGCAGGGCAGATTCCCTATGTCTACCAGGATCAGGCGATGGCCCCGGTGGCCGCTCACGCCATGTGTGATGCGGTTGATCCGGTTTTGGCGTTTTGCGCGGACAGCGTCCTGTGGGGGCCGCTAGCCGGTGATCCACGGCTGGTTCAGGCCCTTCGCGTGGCCTACCAGCGCGTCACTTTATTCATCAGGAACCATCGACCATGACAGCCCCTTCAAGCAAGCAGCGCCTCAGTAACCGTCACGCCATTTTGACCGGTGCGGGGGGTGGCATTGGCGCAGCCGTTGCCGCCGCCTATCTGCGTGAAGGTGCGCGCTGCAGCGTGGTGGATCTGGCCCCGTCGCCATCACAGGAAGTGCAGGGCCTGTCGGACCAATACCCCGGCCAGCTGCATTACATCGCGGCAGACGTGACCCAGGCCACCGATATTGCCCGGCTGGTCGCCCAGGCCAGCGAGCGATTTGGCCCGGTCGACATCCTCTTCAACAACGCCGCCATCTTTGATATGGCGCCACTGCTGGACAGTGATGAGGCCATGTACGACAAGATGTTCGCGGTGAATGTGAAAGGCGCTTTTTTCGTCATGCAAAAGGTGCTGGCGCACATGGTGGCCCACCAGACCCGCGGTGCCGTGATCAATATGGCGTCCCAGGCCGGTCGCCGGGGCGAGGCACTGGTGTCGCACTACTGCGCGACCAAGGCCGCCATCATCAGCTACACCCAAAGCGCGGCGCTGGCCATGGCGCCGCACCACATCCGGGTCAATGGCATCGCGCCCGGCGTGATCGCCACACCCATGTGGAAACACGTCGATGCCCTGTTCGCCAAATATGAGAACCTGCCGCTGGGCGAGAAGCAGAAACGGGTGGGCGAAGCGGTGCCGCTGGGTTATATGGGGGACCCGGCCGATATTTGTGGTGCAGCCGTTTTTCTGGCCAGCAGCGAGGCCTCTTACATTACCGCGCAGACACTCAACGTGGATGGTGGTAACGTGATGAGCTGAACGCCACATCCGGGAATTCACCATGGCCGCACCTGCCAGCACCCACCTGAGCCCGTCCCAACACCGGCAGCGCCGGCCCGAGCTGGAGGCGGATTACAACCGCAGCCCGGCCCTGGGTTATGAGCCAACGGCTGAAGTCGGATTCATTCGCTGCCTCGACCATGGCTACCCCACCCCGCTGGCGCGCTGGCACTGCCACGACGAATACGAGCTGCACCTGATCACCGCCACCTCGGGCAAGGCCTTTGTGGGTGACTGGATCGGCCCGTTCGAGCCCGGTCACCTGGTGTTGTGCGGGCCCCGATTGCCGCACAACTGGATCTCGCTGGACCTGCCTGCAGAGGGTGTGGCCAAACGTGATCTGGTGATCCAGTTCCAGCACGCACCGCTTGAACAGGCCTGCCAGTCCATCCCCGAATTAACCGAAGTCCTGCCCCTGCTGGAGCGGGCGCGACACGGCATCGAGTTTTTTGGCCTGTCGCAAAGCAGTCAGGCCCATTGGCATGAAGTCAAGGCTGCACGCGGCTTGCGCCGCCTCACCGCCTTCCTTGATTTCATGACCGAGCTGACACGCTGGACCGATTACCGCCTGCTGTCCAATGTGCAGATGCAGGGCGGCGACAACGATGCCGAGCTGGACCAGATCAACGCCATCGTCAACCGCATCACCGAGAACGTGGCGCAATCGCATACGGCGGCAGACATGGCGGTCGATCTGGGCATGAGCGAGAGCCGGTTTTCGCGCTTCTTCCGCCGCGCCACCGGCAACACCTACACCGACTTTGTGAACCACGTGCGCATCAACCGCGCCTGCCAGCTGCTGATGAGTTCGGACCGCTACATCACCAACATCTGTTACGACGTGGGCTTCAACAACGTGGCCAATTTCAATCGCCGTTTTCTGGAAATCAAGGGCACCACGCCCTCGGAGTTCCGCAAGCAGGCCGAAAGCCGGTTTGGCGGCTATTCAGCACCAAATCGGCCCTGAACCCTCGTGAGCTATGCGTGAGCAGCTACTATTTTTATAGCAAGTCAACCGACAGCCCGACGCTGCAAAATCTCGAACGCCGGAAGCGTCTTGCCTTCCAGCACCTCCAGAAACGCACCCCCGCCGGTAGAGATGTAGCCGATCTCTTTTTCGATGCCGTATTTGGCAATCGCCGCCAGCGTGTCGCCACCGCCGGCAATTGAAAAGGCGCTGGATTGGGCAATGGCATGGGCAATCACCCGGGTGCCATTCTCAAACGCCGCAAACTCAAACACACCGACCGGGCCGTTCCACACAATGGTGCCCGCCTTCATCAGCTGGGCCGCCAGTATCTGGGCGGTTTCAGGGCCGATGTCCAGAATCAGGTCGTCATCCGCCACATCGGTGGCGGCCTTGACGGTGGCCACGGCGTCGGCCTTGAAGGCCTTGGCGGTGACCACATCGATCGGGATGGGCACGGCCGCGCCGCGCGCCTGCATGGCCTCGATCACAGCCCGCGCCTCGGCCAGCAAATCGGGTTCGGCCAGGCTCTTGCCAATGTTCAGACCGGCGGCCAGCATGAAGGTGTTGGCAATGCCGCCACCCACAATGAGCTGGTCGACGTTATTGGCCAGACTTTTGAGAATGGTCAGCTTGGTGGAGACTTTGGAGCCGGCCACGATGGCCACCAACGGGCGCCTGGGCGCCAGCAAGGCCGCGGCAATCGCGTCCATTTCGGCCGCCAGCAGGGGCCCGGCGCAGGCGATGGGGGCGAATTGCGCAATGCCGTAGGTGCTGGCCTCGGCCCGGTGGGCGGTGCCAAAGGCATCATGCACAAAGATGTCGCACAGGGCTGCCATCTTTCTTGACAGCTCTTCGCTGTTTTTCTTCTCGCCCCGGTTAACGCGGCAGTTCTCCAGCAAGACCACCTGGCCCGGCGCCAGCGCTTTGCCGTTGACCTGCACACCGTCCACCCAGTCGGCAACCAGTGGTACATCGCGGCCCAGCAGCTCGCTGAGGCGTTTCGCCACGGGGGCAAGAGAGTCAGCCGCCTTGAACTCACCCTCGGTGGGGCGGCCCAGATGGGAGGTCACCATGACCGCCGCGCCGGCCTGCAGCGCCAGCTGGATACACGGCACCGAGGCCCGGATACGGGTGTCCTCGGTAATGTGGCCGGCATCGTCTTGCGGGACGTTCAGGTCGGCACGGATAAAGACACGTTGGCCAGCCACTTGGCCTTGGGCACAGAGATCAGAGAAGCGGATAAATTTCATGGGGGAGCCCGATGCGGTTGAATGACTCACAAATTGTAGGGCGGCGCAAGGCCCTGTAACCACCATTTAGCGACAAGGTGAAAACCAATCCAGCTCCGGCTTGTAGATTTGGGTCTGCACATCCAGCAAACCCAGCATGGCATGGAACAGGTTGTCATGCGTCAACGGGGCGTTGGCATGCTGTTTCAGGCAGTCCGTGCGGATGCCGGTGCGTGTTTGCATGGCCCCGGACAACCAGCTCACCATGGGCACATGGGTCTGGAAATCGGGCGCCAGCGCGTACGGCAGGCCGTGCAGGTACAAATTGTTCTCGCCCAGCGATTCACCGTGGTCTGACACATAGACCAGGGCGGTATCGGCCTGGTTGTCGCGGCTTTTCTGGTCAAGCCAGCGCACCGTGCTGGCCAGGACGTGATCGGTATAAACCAGCGTGTTGTCAAACGCATTGACGAGTTGTTCACGCGGGCAATCCTGCAGCACATTGCTGGCGCACTCGGGCATGAAGGTCTTGAAGGCCGCGGGTGTGCGGCGGTAATAGGCCGGGCCGTGGCTGCCCATCTGGTGCATCACCACCACCACGCCACGCGCACGGCGCACGGGGTCCAGCGCGGCAATCCGCTGGTCCAGCCCCTGCAGCATGACCTCGTCAAAACACTCATCCCCCTCACACACACCGGGCACCGCCAGCGTGCGGGTGAGCGCATTGGGAATGCGCTCACACAGGCCTTTGCAGCCGGACTGGTTGTCCAGCCACAACACGGCCAGCCCGGCGCGCTGCAACACGTCCAGCAGGTTCTCAAAACGCCCGGGGCTGGCCTCGTAGCCGGACTTGCCCATGTGCGAGAACATGCAGGGCACAGAGGCCTGGGTGTTGGTACCGCAAGAGTGCACGGCACTGTAATAGGTCAGGTCACCGGTTTTTTGCAGCGCGCCCAGCTCGGGGTTGGTGTTGCGGGCATAACCGCCCAGTGAAAAATTGGCCGCCCGCGCGGTTTCCCCCACAACCAGAACCACCAGTGGCGGTTTCTTCTGGCCAGCATAACTGGCACCCAGACGGGCATCCTCAGCGATGGTTTGCAGTCCCTGTTGCACGCCCGGCGCCTGGGCCACCGCCAGATCACCCATCGCATAAACCGTGTTGAGCGGGTTGATCAGGTAGCGCACCTCCTTGTGGTTGCGCATCAACGAGGCCAGGTCCTGGTAACAGGCCAGCGTCACCAGCACCAGGGCAACAAATGCCCCAGCCGCTGCCAGCCCATTGCGCCAGGCCTGTGACCACCAGGACCTGACAGCCAGTTTTTGCCGCAACAGCCAAACCATGGGCACCCCGGCCACCAGTACCAGACTGAGCAGCAAGGACCAGGACAACAGGTCTCGCGCCTCCCGCGCATCGGTGTGAACCACATTGGCGAGCATGGTGGTGTCAATCACCACGCTGTACTGCAGCATGAAATAGGTACTCGCCGCCGCAATGACGAGCAAGGCGCAGGCCACCGGCTTGAGCACGTTGCGCCAGGCCGTCAAACTGAGCAACACCATGGTTGCCGCCCCGATCAGGCAGGCCAAACCCGCTGAAAACAGGGCGCCGCGCAGACCCCCATGCTCCGGCAACGCCCACAAGGCGCGCCACAGCGGCACATTGCCCACCGTGGCCAGCCAGCCGCTGACCCACAGCGCCAGCACCAGCGGGTTCCATGACCGGCCCGGCGCAGGGTCGCTCGAAACAGGGGCATATCGGTTCAACATCAATCAGACTCGGTTCAAATAATCAGGGATGGGGATTTTTGATCTTACGTGACCTCGTGGACCCGCCTTGAAGGGCGCACACGGGGTCAAAAAATGCTGTGGATTTTCCCGGGCAGGGTTTTCTTTTGGCATGATGCGGCCATGATGCCTCGTTCTGACCTGCCGCCCTCCATCTCTTGTGTGATGCCCGCCTTCAACGAGGCGCGTAATCTGGGCACCGTGGTGCCCCGGATTTTGGCAACCCTCGCGCCACTCAGTGACCGGGTCGAGTTGGTCGTGGTGGATGACGGCAGCCGGGACGAGACCACGCAGGTCATGCAAACACTGTGTGCCACCCACCGCGAAGTGACCTACCTGAAGCTGTCACGCAACTTTGGCAAAGAGGCCGCCCTGACCGCCGGCATTGACGCCGCCCGGGGCGATGTGGTGGTCTTGATGGACGCCGACGGCCAGCACCCGGCCACCCTGCTGCCCGAGATGCTTCAAAAATGGCGGGCCGGCTCGGACGTGGTTTATGCGGTGCGGAAAACGCGCGACGACCAGTCCGGGCTGCAAGTGAGCCTGACCCGGCTTTTTTACAAACTGGTCAACTTCGGTAACCGGGTGAAAATTCCGGCCAATGCAGGTGACTTCCGGCTGATGGACCGCAAGGTGGTGGAGGCCCTGAAAAGCCTGCCCGAACGCAACCGGTTCATGAAAGGGCTTTACGCCTGGGTGGGGTTCAACAGCACGGCCATCGACTACCAGCCCTTGCCACGGGCGGATGGCCGCAGCAACTTCGGGCTGCGCGGCTCGCTCTCGCTGGCCCTCACCGGCATGCTGGCGTTTTCCATTGCCCCCCTGCGGGCCCTGGCGCTGCTCGGCTTGATGCTGGCCGCTGCCGCCCTGGGTTATGGTGGCTGGGTGGTGGTGGACTATTTTGTCTCCGGCGTGGCCGTGCCGGGTTACGCCACCATCGTGGTGGGCATGATGTTTTTCAGCGGCATTCAGCTGCTCTCGATTGGTGTGCTGGCCGAGTATGTGGGCCGTATCTACGAAGAGGTCAAGCAGCGCCCGGCCTACCTCGTCAGCCAGCGCCAGGGCACCGGCTTGTCCCTGTCAGCCCCCTTGGCGGCGGACAGGCAGATGCCGGAGCGTCAGGAAGTACCCCTGTTTTGAGCCCATCGACCTTCTGGTTCCTGAGCGTCGGGGGCGCCGCCGCGCTCACCCATATGGCCGTGTTTGCGCTGGCACAAGCCCACATGTGGCCCGAACTGGCAAATGGCCTGGGCTTTCTGGTGGCCTTTTTTGTCAGCTTCACCGGGCACCGTTTGCTGAGCTTCAAAGACGCCAGCACCAGCGTGGGCACCAGCCTGGGCCGGTTTGCATTGACCGCTGTGGCCGGCTTTGCCAGCAACGAAGCAGTCTTTGTGTTGCTGCTACGCGCGCTGGACTGGCCGGCGCTGCTGGCACTATTCGTGGCGCTGGTGTTTGCAGCCGGGCAAACCTTTTTGCTCAGCCGGTTTTGGGCTTTCCGCCGGTAAGGAAGGGGCTTGCGGGCCCACAGCCGACCGGTACAGCACCCAACCGGCGCCCTGATAGAACACGGTCCAGCCGGTCAGCCCTTCGGCTATGTGATTGGCAGACCTGGCCGCGAACCAGTTGCCCGGCACCACGCCGGCCTGGGCCAGCACATCGGGGGATTGCAGGACTTTGGCGGCCTGCGCATCAAAATCAGCCCCCTCAAACAACTCACGCCGCCAGTCGTCACCGGCATGCTGACGCAAGTCTGGCCAGTTTTCCAGGACCACCATGGGTCGGGTGGTTTGCGCATAAAACGGCAGGTCATACGGATAGGCCCCCGACACATACACGGTGTCGGAAGGCCGCGCCTCACAGGCCAGCACCTGGGCCAGGTCTTGCGCACGCGTGGTGCGGGTCGCGCTGCCCAACCGGGCAACCAGAACAACGGCCAGGACCAGATTGAGGGCGCACAGCCCGGCAAAAATCTGCCCGGCACGGGCACGGTGGGCCATAACCTGCTGCCAGCCCAGTGCCGACAACAAGGCCAGGGGTGGCATCACCGGCAACACATAACCGATCAGTTTGGAGCTGGGGATCGAGAAAAACACGGTAATGGCCACGGCCCAGATCCAGCACAGCATCCACCACTCTTTGGCCACCCGTGCCGGGGTGCCCGCAGCCTGGGCGAGCGGCCGGCGGACCTGGTTCAAGGCAAAAATCAACCAGGGGAACAGCAGTAAAAACACCGACAGCCCATAAAACCACCAGGCCTGGTGGTTGTTGTACGACGCCGCGGTGTAGCGCCTGAAATGCTGGTTGATGACCATGTAATCCAGCAGCTGCGGGTATTTTTGCCGGGCGATGACAAACCACGGCAGCGCAATCAGCGCAAAAATGGCCAGACCACTGAACCACGGCAGGTACAGCACTTTTTTGAATTGCCGCGTCCAGATCAGCCAGATGAACAGCACCATGCCCGGCAAGGCGATGCCGATCAGCCCCTTGCTCAGCAGGCCAAACCCGCAGGCCGCAAAACCCAGCCGGGCCAGCGTGGTACCGGGCTTGTCCCCGGCCATGAAGGCAAAGGCAAAACACCAGATAGCCACACCGATCCAGGCGGCCACCAGCATGTCGTGGTTCACATACTGGCCACCAATCAGAAAGCTCAGGCTGGTGCCCAACATGAGGACGGCACGACGGGCGATCTGCTCGGTGCTGATGGACCGCCCGGCCAGATACAGCGCCACCAGCATCATGCCGGCATGCAGGGCGGGAATCAGCCGGACGGCGACTTCATTGACGCCAAAGGCCGCCAGAGACAGGGCTTCGAGCCAATACAGGTAAGGTGGCTTGTGAAAGAAGGGGATGCCATTGAGGCGTGGTGTGAGCCAGTCGCCACTTTGCAGGATCCAGCGGCCGACCTCGCCATAACGGCCTTCGTCCGGCACCGCCAGGGGCCGCATGGCGGCCATCAGCAGGAGCGCCAGCCAGAGCAAGGCCAGCGTCAGCCAGGATTTCTGGCGCTCGGTCACAGCGATCGGCCCCGAACCAGCCGGACCCCGGCACGCGCCAGCGCCAGCGAAAAATCGTTGCTGCCCAGGTAGGCAAACTCCTGCGCGCGGGCTGCGCCTATGGTGTCACCGGGTTCGACGGCCTGCGCCGGGTGGCACATGAGGATGCTGCCTGCCGGGGCGGCACTCAGCCAGCCCGCCATGCGCCGGGCGTAAGCGGCCTGATCGCCGGAGAAATCATAGATGCCCAATAAGGCCTCAGCCCTCGCCAGCTTTGCGTGAACAGCTATCTTTTCAAGAGCATCAGCCCCCATGGCGGCCATCACCCGAGACTTCAGGTCAGCCGGCCCCGACGGGGGTCGCGAAATCCGCAAATAGGGGCCGTTACCGTGATGTTCGCGGGTGTGGCTGTGCCCGCCTTGTTCACGGTTTGCGCCGTAGCGGCGGGCCAGAACCTGAACCAGGGCCTCGCGGATACCGGCAAACTGCTGCACATGCTGGTGGCCGTCCACATGGTCGGGCGGGGCCTTCCAGCGGGCCTCAAACGCATCCAGCTGGCGCTCGATCACGGTGCGCGTCACCGCAAGCGACGCTCCCCGGCCAAAGCCACCTGTCACCGCCTTGAGCATGGCTGCAGGCAAAGACAGGCCATGCCCGGCACCCATCGCAAAATCACTGGTCCAGTCCAGGTGCAGACCCACGTCAATCCGGTTCCGCAGGTCTTGCAGCAACGCCACATCCTGAGCCCAGCGCGGCGACAAGACCATGGCACTGGTGGCGCTGATGCGCCCCGCCGCTGCCAGTCGGGCAATGCCCAGGGATGCCGGGGCATGGACGGCAAAGTCATCGGCGCACACCACCACATTTTTCACCGCACTTTTCACCACACCTGTCATCTTGCCGGGTTCGCCTTGCACCATGGCCACTACCAGCCCAGGCCGAGGTGCAGGGGCAAAAACACCGCCATGCCCCCAACGATGGTGAGCAGGACATCCTTGCGCCAGAAATAGATTGCCGCACCCGCCAGCGCCGCAAACAGCCGGGCGTCTTGCCAGGTGGGTGTGAGGTGCCCCTGGGTCATCACCACTTCGGGCAGCACCACCGCGGCCAACGCGGCAATCGGTGCATATTGGAGGCCGCGCTGGGCCCAATGGGGCAGGGCCCAGGGTTGGCTGGAGATGAAGAAAAAGCAGCGGGCCAGCACCGTGATGCAGGCCAGCCCCAGGATGACGGTCAGGGTGTAGAGATCGAAGTCCATCATGGGATTTGGCGGCCAAGGGGTGGCGCCAGCCGGTTCTCCACGGTCAGGCAAATCACCACGGCCACCGCAATGGCCGCCACGATGTTCAATTTGAGCGGCAAGGCGTAGGTCGCCACCGCCGCCAGGCCCGCCACAGCGGCCGACAGCAGCCGCAGGCGGGTCGTGGCCAGACTGCACAAAATGCCCACCAGACACAAAATACCGGCAAAACCCAGGCCCCAGGCGGTGGGAATCAACTTGGCCAAGGCCACGCCCACCACGCTGGCCACCACCCAGCTCAACCAGTTCAGGCAGCAGTTGCCACTCAAATAAGCCTCTTGCGCCTGCCGTTGCGCGGGCTCGGTGGCCGGGTGCGCAAAGCGACGGGTAAACAGCACATAACTCAGGTCCGCCGTGAGGTAGCCGTGTGTCATGCGCTCCCAAAGAGGCAAATGCATGAGATACGGACGCAAATGCAGGCTGAAGACCACAAACCGCAGGTTCACACAAAAGCCGGTGGCCAAAATGATCCAGATCGGCGCGCCCGCCACAATCAGCGGGATAGCGGCCAATTGCGAACTCCCGGCAAACACAATCAGGGCCATCAGCAGCGACTCGGCCACACTCATGCCGGACTTGACCATCGCCACACCCGTCATCAGGCCCCACGCGGCAACGCCGGGTGCCATTCCACGCAAATCACGCATGCCGATGCGAAATTCAGGGTGGCTGTAATTGACGCGCCGGAAAAACATCAGACCGCCTGCGCACCAAACCGCATGCCCGGGCGCACATCCATACCGCGCAAAAAGTCGGCAACAGCCAGCCGCTTGCCACCTGCGCGCTGCAACTCGGTCAGGCGCAGCATACCGTGGGTGCTGGCACCCGCATCCAAGCCGCACACCACATCGATTCCTGCCGGACTTTTGGACAAAATAGCACCACAGCCCTCGTCCACATTGCGTGAAATGCTATTAATTTCAGAGCACCAAAGTTTCACCACCTCTCCCGCCAGCTGGGTTGAGGCGCCCGGCGTCGGGTTAAAGGCCCGGATACGCCGCTCGATCACGGCTGCGCTTTGCGTCCAGTCCACCACACTCTCGGCCTTGTCGATCTTGTGGGCGTAAGTGACGCCTTCAAGCGGCTGGGCCTGCGCCCGCAAACCCTCGCTGGCGGCCAGCTTCAGGGCCTGCACGATCAGGTCACCGCCCAACGCAGCCAGCTTGTCGTGCAGACTGCCGGTGGTGTCGGCCTGCGGTCCGTCATGCCGGATGGGCAGTGCCCCGGCCAGCAACATGTCGCCGGTATCCAGCCCCGCGTCCATCTGCATGATGGTCACGCCGGTTTGCGCGTCACCCGCCTCGATGGCCCGGTGAATCGGTGCCGCACCGCGCCAGCGCGGCAACAAGGAGGCATGGATGTTCAAACAACCCAGCCTGGTCGGCGGCATGAACACCAACGGGCCGCCCCGAGGCCCGTCGCTTGTCTCGGGGGTTATGCCGGGGGCCATCTCATCCAGCACCCACTGCGGCAGGATCAGCCCATACGCGGCGACCACCATCACACAGGCCCCGGCCGCGCGAATGGCCTCACGTGCAGCGGCGGCTTCTTGCGGGTATTTGCCGTCCAGACGCAGGCTGTGCGGTTGCGCCACAGGGATGTCATGGGCCAGCGCAAAGGTTTTGACAGCAGATGCTTGCAGCTTCATGCCCCGTCCGGCTGGGCGATCGGGCTGAGTGAGCACTAACGCCACATCAAACCCGGCGCCCCGCAGCCGCTCCAGCGCGACACGGGCAAACTCCGGTGTTCCCGCGAAAATGATTTTCAAGCGCGGTCCTCGCGCAGGTTTTTGAGCATCTTTTTCTTGATGCGATTGCGCTTGAGGGGCGACAAATACTCGACAAAGACCTTGCCCAGCAGGTGGTCCATCTCGTGCTGGATGCACACCGCGAGCAAATCTGTCGCCTCCAGGGTGCGCGACTGTCCGTTGCCGTCCAGCGCCGTGACCCGGACCGCATCAAACCGCTCGACACCGTCATAAATGCCGGGCACGGACAGACAGCCTTCTTCGTTGATGTGCCGGCCTTCGCTGGCCCAGACAATTTCGGGGTTGATCAGCACCAGTGGCTGATTGCGGTCTTCGGAGACGTCAATCACGATCAGGCGCACATGCACATCGACCTGGGTGGCCGCAAGGCCGATGCCCTTGGCGTCGTACATCGTCTCCAGCATGTCGGCGATCAGATTTTTGATGCGGGTATCCACCTGCAGCACCGGTTTGGCCACCGTGTGCAATTTGGGGTCGGGGTAACAAAGAATAGGAAGTAAAGCCATGGGTTCTTCTCAAAGATGTCGTTATTTTCGCTACTTTTCGGCCATCTCGCACAGGCCCTCGCCCGAAAACGTTGCCCAATCAAGGACTTGAGCGCAAAATCGTGCGTGATTTATCATGATTTGAGCCGGAACTGTGGTCCGTCCGACCGTCAACCTGAGGTGTCCCAACGGGCATCTGTAATGCAGCAAGATATGAAAAAACACATGATGACGACATCCCGAGCGGCGCACACCGCATTGGCACTTGCAATGGGCACCTTGCTGGCCCTGCCCGCGCTGGCCCAGAATTTGACTGTCACGCCAGGGCAAAAAGCCACTGCCGAGCAGGTGGCTCAGGCGGGTATTCCCTTGAGTGAGCTGGCTGCCAATGCACCGGACAACTACACCGTCAAACGGGGCGACACCCTGTGGGCCATCTCCAGACTGTTCCTCAAAAGCCCCTGGCGCTGGCCCGAGCTGTGGGGCATGAACCTCAACGACATCAAGAATCCGCATCTTATTTACCCCGGTCAGAAGCTGTTCCTTGAAAAGAAAGATGGCCGTGCCACCTTGCGCACCAACCCATCGGCAGCGACTGAAATGCCCACCGACACGGTCAAACTCTCACCGCGCACCCGCTACGAAAGTCTGGGCGACGGTGCTTTGCCGACCATCCAGTTCAACCTGATTGAGCCCTTCCTGGCTGAGCCGATCATCGTGGACGAAAACGGCCTGCGCGCGGCACCCCGAATCGTGGCGGCAGCGCAAGAGGGCCGGGTTTTACTGACACGTGGCGACCGGGCCTACGCCCGTGGCCCCGGCGACGCGCCTTTGCTGGACGACCAGAAGAAGGAAAAGCAGTTCCGTGTATTTCGCAATGCAACCCCCCTGAAAGACCCCGGTACCGGTGAAGTTTTGGGCTACGAGGCCCAGTACGTCGGCAGCGCAACCCTGGTTCGCAGCGAATCGACCCAGGCCGGCCTGGACAAAGATGGCAAAACGACAACCGAAGTCGTCCCGGCCACGATTGACATCGTGGGCGCCAAGGAAGAAATGCGGGTCGGCGACCGGTTGCTGCCGGAGCCAGAGCGCCAGTTCCAGAACTTTGCGCCCAGTGCGCCCAAAGGCAGCGTGGATGGCCGCATCGTCTCGGTTTACGGCAGCGCTGTGGTCAACGCCTCGCAAAACCAGGTGGTGGTGATCAATCGCGGCAGCAAAGACGGCATGCAAAATGGCCACGTCATGGCCATTCTCAAAGACGGCCAGCGGATGGTTGATAAAACCGATGAGACCAAACCGCTCCTTAAACTGCCGGACGAACGCAATGGCTTGTTGATGGTGTTCCGGACATTTGAAAAGCTCTCCTACGCGCTGGTTCTGGAAATCACCGAGGGCGTGCGGGTCGGCGACCGGCTGGCGAGTCCGCGTTAAGCGCGGCTGATGCGCTCAAACCTGCACTGCGGGCCATTATTCGCTGGTCGGTATCGACGCTGCGACGGCAACCCTGTGACTTCTGATGGCGCGTGATGAACTCGCTGCCTGGCTGCGTCTGACGCTCACGCCAGGCGTTGGCAACGAATCCGCGCGCAAGTTGCTGGCAGCCTTTGGCCTGCCCGCGGCAATCTTCACACAACCCGTTGGCACCCTGGCACAAGTCGTCAGCCGCAAACAGGCAAGCGCCCTGCACACCGAGCCGCCCGAACTGGCGGCGCTCCTAGAGACAACCTGGAACTGGCTTGAGGGTGGGCCCGATCAGCGGCGCATCGTGGTCCTGGGCGACCCAGGCTACCCCCAGTCACTGCTGACGATCGAAGATCCACCGTTGATGCTGTACTTGCTGGGTGGCCAGGATTTAGAACAAAAACCCATGTCAGCCCTCGCAGATTATGCGCAAACAGCTACTAATTTCATAGCAAACGGCCTGACCCACAGCATCGCCATGGTGGGCAGCCGAAACCCGACGCCCCAGGGTGCGGCCAATGCGCGGCATTTCGCCAAGGCATTCAGCCAGGCGGGTTTGACCGTGGTGTCGGGCCTCGCACTGGGCGTGGACGGTGCGGCCCATGAAGGGGCGCTGGACGGTCTGGGCCCGAATGACAACCGGCTGGCCACGATTGCCGTGGTTGGCACCGGGCTGGACCGGGTCTATCCCAAAGACCACCTGGACCTGGCCCACCGGATCGCCGAACACGGCCTGATCATCAGCGAATACCCGCTGGGCACACCGCCACTGGCCGCCAATTTTCCCCGGCGCAACCGGCTGATCGCCGGCCTGGCCCAGGGCACGCTGGTGATCGAGGCGGCGCTCAAATCCGGCTCTCTCATCACGGCACGCCTGGCCGCCGAACAAGGCAAAGATGTTTTCGCCATTCCTGGCTCGATTCACGCCACCCAGTCTCGTGGCTGCCATGCACTGATCAAACAGGGGGCCAAACTGGTCGAATCGGCTCAGGATGTGCTGGAAGAGTTGAATATTGATCTTGCAACCCCACAACCAGCCCATTCCGTGGCAAGCGCCGATGCCTCGACTGCATTTGCGGGCCACTCAGGCTTCCAGGATGACCTGCTGTCAGCGTTGGGATTCGATCCGGTCGGGCTGGACGCCCTGCAGGCCCGCACTGGCCTGCCAACGCCGGAGCTTCAGGCGCAGCTGATGACGCTGGAGCTGGAGTGCCGGGTGGTGCGCCTGCCAGGTGGCCTGTTTCAACGACTGGTAGTGGCCTGAGTCGGGCGCTTCGTCGCCCCGGCAGGGCTTAGGTTAGGTTGAGTCTGGTGAAGTCCGGCTTAGTCCAGAAAAGGCAGCCAAGTTCAGCAAGATTGCCACCAAACCCGTTTTCTGCGCTATATTGATTACATGTTTGAGGTTCTGGTCTTCGTTTACGAAAATTACTGGCGGGGTGATGCCTGTCCCGAATGGGAGCACCTTGAACGCAAGCTCAATCTGGTCGGTTTTGAAGCCGAAGAGATTCAGGAAGCGCTGACCTGGTTGACCGGACTGAGTCTGGCCGCCCAGGGCTCACACAATGTGGGTCAGGGCGGCAAAGATGGCGCTGGCGAGGGCACCCGGAATCGTCCGGAGTTAACCACCGGGTTGCAACTGCCTGAGTTATTGCCCCCTCAGGCAACCGCTCTGCCACCGTCTGCCAACAGCATGCGGGTGTACTCGATTGCCGAACAGGATCACCTGGGGTCAGAGTGCCTGGGTTTTGTCAGCTTCCTGGAGTCTGCTGGCGTTCTGCCCGCCCACATGCGGGAAATCGTGATGGACCGTGCCATGGCCGCTCCGGGAGACCCTGTGTGTCTGGATGACCTCAAGATCATCGTCCTGATGGTTTACTGGAGTCTGGGGGAAGAGCCGGATGCCCTGGTGCTTGACGAGTTGTGCGACGACACCCGCGATCGGGTCGCCCACTAACAGGGCAACGCCTGGCAGAGGTCAGTCCAGCAAACGCTCGGGATTGGCTTCCAGCTTGGCCAGCGCATCACGCGTAGCCCGTACCGTCAAGGTTTCTTCTTCTTGCGGCAGCAGCAAACCGGCCTGCAAATAGGCACCCAGACGCCCCGCCTGAATCAGGTAACTGTAGCCATCTGTTGAAGCAAACAAATTCAAATGTTTGCGATCACTGCGCCAGGCAAACTGCACTTGCCTGACCTGCCCATTGTGGTCCAGCGTAAACCAGGAACCCAGTTGCAACTCTTGCGCCCAGGCTTGCATCGCCGCGCTGGGTTTGGAGCCCCCATCGGCCACAACCGCAATTTTTGAAGCATCAATGCCCAGCATCAATTCAATGCTTTCGGCGTCCAGTGGCAAATCACCCATGCCGTCTTCACTGACAAAATCTTCCAGATTGGCCAGGCGCTCGGCCATCACATCAATTTGCGCCTGTGGAATGGCCTGGGTTTTGGACAAAAACGCATCGGCCAGGGTGTCACTGATGGTCTTGATATGGGCGTCCTGATCGACCACGCTCAAACCAAGGAGGGTCATGCCGGAGCGCAGGCGTTGCAGCAGTTTTGGCAAATCCTGGATCACCCGCGCACGGTCACTGCGATTGGGTTTGGCGCTCGCAGCCCACACCAGGTCAGTCGATGATTTTTTGAGGTCGAGCGTATCGGCGTGCTGCGGGCCGTTACGAACCGCAGCCATGGCCAGAACTTCAGCCCATACCTTGAACAGAAAAGTGCGTATTTCCTCACGCACCGGCATGTCCTTGAGCATGTTGCGCATCTCAATGGTGTACTGGATCGTCAGGGTCTCCCGCTGTTCCACCTGTTGCGCCACACCAACCACTTTTTGTGTCGAGCTTTTCTCCGTCAGGAACTTCGCCAGGAATTTCTGGAACTCTTCATACACCAGCTGGTAAACACGCCGGCCGGTTTCGGGGTACTGCTCGATCACCTGCACGATGCGCTTGACCTCAAGCTCCAGTGCCCCACCCCGAATACCGCTGGCGTCAAAACCCATGACGCAGGAACCCATGCGATCAATGAGCTGCCGGGCCGGATGGTTCAGCGTGCCAAAGAAATCAGGTTCGGCCAGTGCAACCCGCAAGACCGGCATTTGCAGTCTGGCAAACCAGACGCGAATTGCGGGGGGAATGCGCTCTTCCTGCAGAATGGCCTGAAACATCAGCGCCACGATTTCGATCGTGGCCTTCTCGCTTTTGGTCTCTGCTTTTTTCTTGAGCTCTGAGGTTTGCTCGCGCAATTGACCGGCAACACGGGCAACACCTGCCGGGCTGTAGTCTTCCATGACCGTGCCGCCGCCCGCATGAGCGCCCGACCCGTCCCGCGGCGGCCGCACGGCAATGGCGGCGGCCAAAGCTGGCGAGGCCGGTTCAAACCGGGTGGCTTCGAAATCTGTACCCGCTCCGCCCACCAAAAGGCGTTTGAGTTGACCCATCACGCCCATCGCCCGGCTTCGCGCCCTTGCGAGAGGCGTCGTAGACGTCATCATGCGTGTTTCATCATGGGCGCCACCGTAGCTTGACGAGCCCTGGGATGGCATATGCGACGTGACGCCTTGGCTGCTGTGACCCTGGTTGTTGCCGTGGTCCTGGCTATTGCTGTGGCCCCGGTGATTGTCTTGTCCCGGGCCGGGTGCCGGTCCGCGGTCCCGGTTGGCCGAGCCTGCATTCTTGTCACCACCCCAACCCAGACGCCCGCCAAACGCGCCGCTCGGCCGGGCTGGCGCAGCGCCGCCGGCTTGGGAGGAAGCGCTCCCCTGTGGTCCAAGACTGCCATGCCCGCTACTGCCATAACCACCAGTGGTGACCGGATCGGCCTCACTGGCCGCGGGTCGACTTCCTGCAGGACGACTACCGGACCCGGCGGGAGCGCGTTTAACACGGTCCTTCAGATCAATCACGGGCATCACGCCTTGATTGATCAGGTATTCATTGCATTTGCCATAGGCACCCAGCAAACGCTCGGACAACACCCGCTGCGCTGCATCGGTCACCAGGCCCCAGGAGTCACGTGGCATACCCACGCTGACCCAGCGTTCCACCATCAGCAAGACCGATGCCTCAGGACGCAAAATGTCCTGGGCATCAAGCTCTTCGGAGCCTTCGAGGTATTGAATGCGCAAACGCAAATCATCGAGTTGCTCGGTGACCTTGTCCCGGATGGCCAGCACAATGCGTGAGGCAAGAATCTTGTTATCGGCAACATCCTCACCGACCAGCTGGAGCCCGCTGAAGTCCAGAACATCCTTAGGCTTGTTACTGACAGGCTGAAGCGCCGTCTGCCAATCAGTCAGCGTACCGTCTTGCCAGGCTGACCGCAGGCGTTGGTAGAAAGTCCAGGCATCCCGGCGCACCTGCATTTCGCGCGATGGTGCAGCCTCATTCATCAACGTGGTCAGGCGCTCCTGCACAGCGGCGCTGAGCTCCACCATCGCACGCGCAGCTTCCCGCACAAAGCGCTCGCGCGTCTCGTGGGCCAGCTCAGCGCGTTGTGCAAATGATGGTTTTGTTGCCATGACCGGAGGTTACATCAGACTGTTGCGCCCGAATTGGGGTCGTTGGGATCATTATTCTTCGAAACAGCCGCCTTGATCAGGTCTTCCCGCTTGATGCCCAACCACATGGCAATCGCGGCACCCACAAACACCGATGAGTAGATACCAAAACAGATGCCGATCGTCAGCGCCAGCGCAAAATAGTAGAGGGTTGGACCGCCAAAAAGCAGCATTGACAAAACCATGATTTGGGTGGAACCGTGGGTAATGATAGTACGGCTTATCGTCGACGTGATGGCATTGTCGATGATCTCAACGGTGTTCATTTTGCGAAAACGGCGGAAATTCTCACGGATTCTGTCAAATATGACCACGGATTCGTTGACCGAATAACCCAACACGGCCAATACCGCAGCCAGCACCGCCAGCGAAAACTCCCACTGAAAAAAGGCAAAGAATCCAAGAATGATGACCACATCGTGCAAGTTGGCGATGATGGCCGCCACGGCGAACTTCCACTCAAACCGGATGGCGAGGTAAAGCATGATGCCGGCCACCACCATTCCAAGCGCTTTAAGCCCATCAACCGCCAGCTCTTCACCAACCTGGGGGCCCACAAATTCCGACCGGCGCAAAACGGCATCCGGATCAGCCTGCTTGAGCGCTGCCAGCGCAGTCTCACTCTGCTGGGCCGAGCTCACACCCTTTTTGGCAGGCAGGCGAATCATCACCTCACGCGCAGTCCCGAAATTTTGCACTTGGACATCGGTGTAGCCCAGGCCCGCAATGACCCCACGCACCCGACCCACGTCCGCCGCTTGCGAATAACCCACTTCCATGACCGTGCCACCCGTGAATTCAACCGACAGGTGCAGGCCCCGGCTGAACAGGAAAAACACCGCCAAAATGAAGGTCACCAGCGACACCGCGTTGAGTATCAACGCGTGCCGCATGAACGGAATGTCTTTGCGAATCTTGAAAAATTCCATCGTCTTACCTTAATCGGCCTTGGCCACAGCCGTACCACTATCGGGGCGCCACACGGTTCCGATCGACACACCCTTGAGTTTCTTCTGCCGGCCGTACCAGAAATTCACGAGGCCGCGAGAGAAAAACACGGCCGAAAACATGCTGGTCAAAATGCCGATGCAGTGCACCACGGCGAAGCCACGCACCGGCCCGGAGCCAAAAATCAACAACGCCACACCAGCAATCAGCGTTGTGACGTTGGAGTCCAGGATGGTGCCCCAGGCCCGGTCATAACCGGCATTGATGGCGGCCTGCGGTGACGCACCATTGCGCAACTCCTCGCGTACCCGTTCGTTGATCAGCACATTGGAGTCAATGGCCATGCCCAGTGCCAACGCCATTGCGGCCATGCCTGGCAAGGTCAATGTCGCCTGCAGCATGGACAACACCGCCACCAGCAGCAGCAGGTTGACACCCAGTGCAATACCGGAAAACAAGCCAAACATCATGTAATACACACACATGAAGGCCACAATCACCAGAAAACCCCAGGTGACACTGTTGAAACCCTTGGCAATGTTCTCGGCCCCCAGGCTGGGGCCAATGGTGCGTTCTTCAATGATCTCCATCGGCGCTGCCAGCGAGCCCGCGCGCAGCAACAAGGCCAGGTCGTTGGCTTCCGTGACGGTCATCGACCCGGAAATCTGAAAACGG
This sequence comes from Pseudomonadota bacterium, assembly GCA_041192445.1. Classification (GTDB taxonomy): domain Bacteria; phylum Pseudomonadota; class Gammaproteobacteria; order Burkholderiales; family Burkholderiaceae_C; genus Egaibacter. The sequence goes on from JBEEMW010000072.1 coordinate 57,302, forward strand.
TTACCCAGTTCGCCCTGAATAACGGGCGCCGTCAACACTTCGCCCTTGCCTTTTTCAAACAGCAGGATAGCCATTCGTTTTTTCAGGTTTTCGCGGCTGGTGTCACGCATGATGCGCCCACCTTTGGCATCCACTGTCAGATCAACCTTGGGTTGCTGGTTCTGGGAATCAAACCCCGGCTGGGCGTCGGTCAGATTGTCACCCGTGATGATGACCTGCTTCTTGACGACAACCACCTGGCCGGTTCGCTCGCGAAAGCGCTCCATACCAAACGGAACGGGCCCGGTATCGCTTTCAGCCGCACGGGCCTCGGCACTGTCATCCACCAGACGCATTTCCAGCGTGGCGGTGCGGCCCAGAATATCCTTGGCCTTGGCGGTGTCTTGCACACCAGGCAATTGCACGACGATTCGGTCCGCGCCTTGTTGCTGAATCACCGGCTCAGCCACTCCCAGCTCGTTGATGCGGTTGTGCAGCGTCACCATGTTTTGCTTGATCGCCTGCTCCTGCACACGACGGGCAGCAACGGGTTTGATGGTGGCCGTCAGCTTGTATTCAGTGCCATCTGGTGCGTCTGCAAAATCCAGATCCGCAAACTGGTCAGCCAGCACCAACTTGGCGGCATCGAGTGTCGGCACGTCCCGAACCCGCAATTCAATCGCCTGACCATTGCGGCTGATGCCCCCGTGGCGAATGTTTTTTTCGCGCAGCACGGACCGGAGATCACCCGCCAGCGCCTCCGCCTTCTTGGTCAGCGCGGCTTGCATGTCAACCTGGAGCATGAAGTGCACACCACCCCGCAAATCCAGCCCCAGATACATCGGCGCAGCGCCCAGCGACGAGAGCCACCTTGGTGAGCGTGACAACAAGTTCAGTGCCACCACATAGCCCGGATCGGACGCATCGGCGACCAGTGCCTTCTGGATCGCATCCTTGGCTTTGAGCTGGGTGTCGGTTGAGGCAAACCGCGCCTTGATGGAATTGCCATCAAAGGTGATGACATCTGCTGCGATACCTGCGGTTTTGAGCGCTTCCTCGACGCGGGCTTGGGTGGCAAGGTCTATCTTGACACGAGGCTTGCCTGCCGAAACTTGCACAGCGGGCGCTTCCCCAAACAGATTGGGCAGGGTGAAAAGTGCCCCCACCAGCAACGCGATCACGATGATCGCGTACTTCCAGACCGGATAACGATTCATGTTCGCGTTTCTTGATTCTGATGGTTGCTTTATTTGATCGTGCCTTTGGGCAACACCTGAACCACCGCACTGCGTTGAATCTGGGTCTCGACACCGGCAGCGATTTCCAGGCTCAGGTAACTGTCACCCATTTTGGAGACCTTGCCCAGCAAGCCACCCGAAGTAACCACTTCATCTCCTTTGGCCAACGCGTCAATCATGGAACGATGCTCTTTTTGTTTCTTCATTTGTGGGCGGATCATCACAAAATAAAGCACGACAAACATCAGCACCAAAGGCAGCATGCTGGTGAGGCTGGACATCATGTCGCCACCGGCAACTGCGGGGGCGGTTTGGGCAAAAGCAGAAGAAATAAACACAGACAACTCCACAACAAACAGTTAATTGAACCTGTAGGCCGCGCCAGACTGGCGTCAAACAGCTAACCTTGCATTGTATGCGGCGGCTCTTGCGAGCCGATCTGCAGCAATCCCGGACTGCCCATCAGGGGATTTATCAGGCGCCGGGGGGCATTCACGCCGTCTTTTGTATAGATGGTGGATTGCGCCATTGAGCCATCAAACCCTGCCACGACTGACGAGCCGCCTTCAGGTGGCGCTCCTTGACATGTCCATAACCTTTGATTTGCTCGGGAATACGGGCAATCTCCACGGCTGTTGCGTGGTTGGTGGCCGTCAACGAGGCGATGACCTCCTCCAGACTGTCCTTGTATTCACCGATCAAGGCACGCTCGGTACGGCGCTCGCCGGTTTTGCCAAAGATGTCCAGCGACGTACCACGCAAGCCTTTGAGTCGGGCCAGCAACCTGAACGCGCCCAGCATCCACGGACCGAATGGCCGCTTCTGCAACTCACCCTTCCCGTTTTTTCTGGCGATCAGGGGCGGGGCAAGGTGGTAGTTGAGCGTGAAGTCACCCTCGAACATGGCATTGACCTTGTTCAGGAACGCCGTGTCGGTGTGCAGACGCGCCACCTCATACTCATCCTTGTAGGCCATGAGCTTGAACAGGTAGCGTGCCACTGACTCGGTGAGCAGGGTCTTGCCCAGCGGTGCCTCTGCCATACGCACCCGATTCACAAACGCCTGGTAGGTTTGCGCGTAGGCTGCGTTTTGGTAGGCCGTCAGGAACTCGACACGACGGGCAACCAGATGCTCAACCGTCTCACGTTTTTTGAATTCAATCACCTGCACACCACTGCTGTTGTCTCCACGGTCGGCAGACGCCATCTGGGCCTGCACAGATGGCCAATCGTGCGCAGCCTGGCGGCCCCACTCGAACGCGGCCTTGTTGTTGTCTACCGCAACGGCATTGAGTTCGATCGCCCGCATCAGGGACGCCCACGAGAGCGGAATCCAGCCCTTTTGCCAGGCATAGCCCAGCATCATCGGGTTGGTGTAAATGCTGTCGCCCAGCAGGTGTGTGGCGGCAGCGTCGGCGTCAAATACGCCCACTGCGCTTTCCCCCACGGTTTGCATGATCTCCGCCACACAGGCCTGCGCCGGGTTGGCCCAGTTGGCATTCTTCACGAATGCCGCCGTTGGCGCGCCATGCGAGTTGATGGCGACATGGGTGCGACCTGCCCGCATGCGCATCGTGGTTTCCCTGGACACGGTGACCAAGGGGTCACAGCCGATGATCAGGTCTGCCGCAGCCATGCTCACGCGGGTGGTCCGGATATGTTCTTGCGTATCGGCGATCAGCACATGGCTCCAGGTGGCGCCACCTTTTTGTGCCAGACCCCCTGCGTCCTGCGTCACGATGCCCTTGCCCTCGATATGTGCCGCTGTGCCCAGCAACTGGCCAATGGTGATGACGCCGGTGCCCCCCACGCCAGCGACCACAATGCCCCAAACATCACCATTGGCAGGCTTCATGGGTGTGAATAGGGGCTCTGGCAACACCCCGAGGCTGAGGGGCAGCGCTGCTTTGCCCTTGGCCTTCTTGCGGAGCTGGCCGCCCTCTACGGTAACAAAGCTCGGGCAAAAACCATTGACGCAGGAATAGTCCTTGTTGCAAGTGCTTTGGTTGATGGCACGCTTGCGACCAAACTCGGTCTCAAGCGGCTCCACGCTGAGGCAGTTGGATTGCACACCACAGTCGCCACACCCTTCACACACCAGCTCGTTGATGACGACGCGTTTGGCTGGATCGACCAGGGTTCCGCGTTTTCTGCGGCGACGCTTTTCGGTGGCACAGGTCTGGTCGTAAATGATGACCGTGGTGCCCAACAAGGCCCGGAACTCACGCTGGATGCGGTCAAGCTCGTCGCGATGCGCGATGGCGATACCTTCAGGCAAGCCTTTGACACCATCGTACTTTTCGGGCTCGTCAGTCACGATCGTGATCTTCGCCGCACCTTCGGCTCGCATGCTCTGCGCAATCTGGACCACCGAATGCCCCTCAGGTCGTTCACCCACCGGCTGACCACCCGTCATGGCCACTGCGTCGTTGTACAGAATTTTGTAGGTGATATTCACCCCCGCCGCGATGCTCTGGCGCACCGCGAGCAACCCGCTGTGGAAATAAGTGCCATCACCCAGATTGGCAAAAATGTGCTGGTCGGTGGTGAACGGTGCCTGTCCAACCCAGGGCACACCTTCGCCACCCATTTGGGTAAAACCGATGGTGCTGCGGTCCATCCAGGTCGCCATGAAATGGCAACCGATGCCGGCCATGGCACGTGAGCCCTCCGGAACTTTGGTGCTGGTGTTGTGCGGGCAGCCCGAACAAAACCATGGCTGGCGGTCCGCTCCCTGAACCCCGCCGGGCAATCCCTGCACGTGGATGACTTTCATGGAAAGCTCCTTGGCCTGCAGAATCGCCAGCTGCGCTTCGATGCGCGCGGTCATGTCGCTGTCAAGTCCAAGTTTTTTCACACGCTGCGCAACCGCTTTGGCAATCAGCGCCGGGGAGAGATCGGCGTTGGCGCGCAACAGCGTATGGGCCGAGGGGTTGGCCATGGACCATTCACCGCCGCTGAAGTCGCCCTCAATTTCATTGAACTTACCCAGCACGTTGGGCCGCACATCGGCGCGCCAGTTGTACAACTCCTCTTTCAATTGGTATTCGATCACCTGACGTTTTTCTTCGATCACCAGAATTTCGCGCAAACCCGTCGCAAATTCACGCGTGATTTGGGCCTCCAGCGGCCACACCACGCCCACTTTGTGCACGCGAATGCCCAACTGGCGACAGGTGTCGTCATCCAGCCCCAGATCGACCAGCGCTTGACGCGTGTCGTTCCAGGCCTTGCCACTGGCAATCAAACCCAGCCGATCGTTTTTCGTTTCAACTGCGTTGTAGTTCAGCCGGTTGGCGCGGATGTAGGCCAGTGCGGCATACCACTTGTAGTCAAACAGGCGCGCCTCCTGATCCAGCGCATGGTCAGGCCAGCGAATGTGCACACCGCCAGGTGGCATCTGAAAATCGGTCGGAATTTTGATCTGCACGCGCTCGGGGTCAATCATTGCCGTGGCGCTGGATTCGACAATTTCCTGAATCGTCTTCATGCCCGCCCACACGCCGGAGAAACGGCTCATGGCAAACGCATGAATACCTAAATCCAGTATCTCCTGCACGGTAGCGGGGAAAAACACCGGGAAGCCGCAGGCCTTGAAGATGTGGTCACTCTGGTGCGCGGCGGTGGAACTTTTGGAAATATGGTCGTCACCCGCCACGGCAATCACCCCCCCCCACGGCGTCGTACCCGCCATATTGGCGTGTTTGAACACGTCCGAGCAGCGATCCACGCCCGGACCCTTGCCGTACCAGATGCCAAACACGCCATCAAATTTGTTGGTCCCCGGTGGCGAAAAACCCAGCTGCTGCGTGCCCCACAGGGCGGTTGCGGCCAGCTCTTCATTCACGCCCGGCTGGAACACGATGTTTTGCGCTTTGAGGTATTTTTCGGCCTTCCACAGTGCCTGGTCGTAACCCCCCAGAGGCGAGCCGCGATAACCACTAATGAAACCCGCCGTATTTTTGCCCTGCAACTGGTCCCGCAGGCGCTGCAGCATGGGCAGCTTCACCAGGGCCTGAACCCCACTCATGAAAGCGCGACCATAGTCCAGCGAATATTTGTCATCCAGCGTCACGGTTTCCAGCGCTTGACGGATGTGCTCGGGCAGCGGTGCATTCATGGGTAATTGATCTCCAGTGGGTAGGGAAGGCCGCCTCGTGAGCAGCCGAAAATGGAAGCATCCCGGGTTGGGTTGTCTCCATGTCTGGATGGAAAGTGTATGCGTGTGGCACGGATATGTCTTTGCTTTATTTGCCTGATTAAGGCTTGTTCAAGAAAGCTTCTTGCTTGAAAATGGCATACATGGAAATATTAGATAAGTTTGATCTCGCCATCCTGACTGAACTGCAAACCGACGGTCGGCTCACCAATGCCGAACTGGCCTCGCGTGTCGGTTTGTCGGCCGCGCCCTGCTGGCGACGCGTGCGGGCCCTTGAAGAAGGTGGCTTCATCAAGGGCTATCGTGCAGAAATTGACCGCCACAAAATTGGCCTGGGCGTGCTGGCCTTTGTGCGCCTGGACGCCGACCGCAACACCGGCAATGTGCTCAAGGGTCTGGAAGACGCGCTGCGTGCCATCCCCGAGGTGGTGAGCTGCCACTACATCAGTGGCACGGGCACCTTTGAGCTGCAGGTGGTGAGCCGAGACCTCAACTCGTTTAGCCAGTTCGCCCGCGAGGTGCTGATTAACCTGCCCAACGTGAAAGACCTGCACACCAGCTTCTCACTCGGGGAGGTGAAGGCCAGTAGCGCATTGCCGCTGGGACATTTGCGCCAGACGGGGCGTCAGGCGCAGTAAAGCGGGGTGGAGGCGGGGCCGAACGCGCCCGAGGTTGCATGAATGCGTTTACCGCCCATCGGCTTGACTGCGCCGCTCACTTGAGTCAAGTTCAAATAGCGTTGCTTTTTGTGACTTATTTACACTTTCAAATTGCTAAAGACTGTGCCCAGCCCTATCATCCGACCGCGGTATCGGCCGTTGGAAATATTTCTTTAATATGGTCTCGGCATCAAGTGCCGATACAAAGGATCACCTTATGTATAACAAGTTGTTGGTTAAATCGGCGATGGCACTGGCGCTGGCGGCTCCGTTACTGGCTTCGGCAGAGTCCGTGGTATCCACTGGCGCCGGGGCACTGACTGCAAGCGCACGCCTGGATTTCAGAATCATCATCCCCAAAGTCCTCTTTTTGGCCGTGGGCTCAGGTGCTGCAGGCGCAACACTGACCGCCAACCCCGCAATAGATCTGGTCACCTTCGACTACACCACCAACGCAGCCGCAGTCGGCACCGGCGCTGCAGCGGGAGCGATCACGGGGAACGTTGTTCCGGTCCGCGTTGTCGGCAACAATGGCGCGATTTCAGTAACGGCCAATACAGTCGGCGCCCTGACGAACGGCGCTGCGACAGACACCATTGCCTGGACCGAGATCACGGCCGTCTCCAGTGACGCCGCCAACTTCCCGCATCCGGTTATTCCCGCCGCCGGTGCTGGCGCTGCGGCCAGTATCGCGGTGAGCAGTGGCAAGGTTACCAACCGCACCGCCAACTGGACCTATAGCTACGCCAACTCGGCTGTGGTGCCAGCAGGCACTTACGGTGCAATCGTCGCCAACAACAGCCGTGTGACCTATACCGCTTCAATGCCTTAAGGTATACGCAGTTGGCCACAGACACTCCGGGTGCATCGGAGCGTCCCATCATGCAAAAGATCATCCGTGTCCGTCATGTGCCGCGTGCGCTGCACTGGGTCGCCGTCTTGTCGTGCCTGGCACCGATGACCCCCGCACAGGCGTGGGTGCTGGGCATCACCGGCGGCCCACGTCAGCTATTTCTGCAGGTTGGTAACGGCACCTTGAATACCAACGTGGGCACGATCAATTTGGTCAGTACCAGCGTTTTGGCAGGCCAGCTGGGCAACGGCACTGCCGTCCCGATGACCAGCAACAGTACCCAGGCGGCCAGCCCGTGGGATGGGTTCACCGTATGTGTGCCGACAAGTGGCCAGGTCTACGTCGGGGGTTATTACCGGCGAAACAGCAATGCTGAAGCGGCTTCGGCCACTTTACAGGTTACCTCACCGACCAATCTGGTCAGCGCCGGTGGTGATGTGATTCCATTCAACACGGTCAGCTGGACCAGTACCGCACTGGGTAACACCACGGCAGACATACCGGCTGGCACCTTTAACGGCAGCACACAGTTCCTGCGCACCATCGCGGCCAATACCTACGTGGAAAATTGCCACACGTTCTCTTATTCCAATGCCGCCGTACAAGCATCTGGAACCTACGACGGCCGGGTGTCCTATACCCTGGCATCACCATGACAATGGCCTTCCGGTTTGTCACCGCGGCTCTGCTGACCGGCCAGATGTGCCTGTTGTCACCCGCCTTAGCGGCAACCCACCTCCTGGATGATTCGGCCAGTCATGTGATGCCTCCCAACGTCCAGATGGCGTGGCACTCGCCTGCACCAGGGCGGGCGGCAGACCACGATGTCGAAACCCGGGTGACTGTGAACGTCCGTATTGACACGCGAGCCTGGGTGGGCCGCATTGGTCGAATTTACATGGTCCTGCCCCAAGACAGTGGGCCACCCATGATGGCTCAGTGGCAGACCCAGGGCCGGTTGCTGCCGGGGCGGCTGGTGTCTGGTGAGCGTGGCCTTGTTTATTCCGGCCTGATCACACAAGCGACTCTGGACGACCAGATACAGGTGCATTTGCGCACAGATGGCCGCTGGACAAGCAATTCAAGGCGCCTGAACTTTCATTTCGAGCTGGACACAGACTGAGCATGCCAAGCCTTATCGCCACTTGTTTACCAGCCCCACAGCACAAATTCGTCTGGTTTTTCTGGGCTGGGCTTGCCTTGCTGGCTGGCTTGGGAAACAACCACGCCCAGGCACAGGGCTTCGCAGCCTACATCTCGCCACCCCGCTTCGAATTACAAATGGAATCAGGCCAGACGCAGCGCGAGATCATCGACATTCAGCACGTTGGCACACAAAGCGGCCACTACCGGGTTTACACCAACGACTGGGCCTACCGATCCGACAATACGGCCGCCTTCACCGATGCGTTGGCGTCCGACAGCTGCAGGCCCTGGGTCGCGCTGGAGCGGCGCGAGTTGACGATCGAACCCGGTGCACGTTATCGTTTTCGCGTCGAATTGTCTCCGCCACCGGGCACCCCGGCGCGGGAATGCCGGTTTGCCATCATGGTCGAGGGCCTGGACCCGACCAAGGTTAGCCAGGACAACCTCAACTTCCCCGTCGGGGGCCGCATTGCGGTCATCGTGTATGCCAGCATTGGTGGTGCCGAGCCCCGTCTGGAGGTTGTCAGCACCCGGGTGGCGACGGTCAATGGCCAGCAGTTGCCCGTGCTGGAGGTGCGCAACAGCGGCAACGCCCATGGCCGGCTGGACGGCTTTCTGACCGGCAAGGATGCCTCGGGGCTTGAGTTAGAGATGGCGCCCGCCGACAACCCGATCTTGCCTGGCGACACCCGGTTCATTGCACTCAGCCCGATGGTCGAAGAAGGCAAAAAGCCACCCACCATTCAGTATCCGCTGAACGTGAAAGGCACCCTGGAATGGGGCAAGCAACGCTTGCCCTTGGAGCAGCGCTTCGCACCATGAACCGCACCGCCATCGCACTGCTGTGCCTGGCCGGTGCTGGCTTGACGGTGCAAGCCCAGGGGCCTGATCAAAAGGGCACGAACACCGTCGCACCCTACCAGGATCGTGTCATTGAAGGCTTGATCACGCCCGAGGCTGTCGACCGTGAGGGCAAGGAGCCCGGCTACAACCAGGACGGCTGGGCGCGTTACCTGCGGCTGGAAGGCCGCGTGGGCACAGACCTCTTTGATGCCGGCAAAACCGCCACCGGCATGGCTTTTTATGGTCTGATCGAAACACCCAACTATGGTGTGTTGTCTGCCGACCTGAGTGCGGCCCCGAACATCGGTCGCCAGGCGCTGACCTTGCGCCAGCGCGGCCTGCCGATGGACAGTGGCTGGGTGGTCAACAACGAAGCCGGTGTCATTGGCACGCCCACACCCGCCATTACCCGATTGCCTTCACGGGTCTATGTGCCGGGCAATTTGGTCGAAGGCCTGAGCACCGAGTGGAACAACACGGGTCGGGGCCTGCAATTACAGGCCAGCGCCGGGCAGCCGGGTCGGCTGGAAGGCTCGCCCACAAGCGGTTTTCGTGCACTGGCCGGGCGTGCGAGCGGGCTGGGCCTGCAATTCGACAGCGCACCCTGGCAGATGGCCGCCCGGTATGGCCGGGCAGAACACATGTCACTGCTGGACACGCCCGTTTTGCTGGCTGACTACTTTGACGCTGAATCAACCCAGTTGTCAGTGCGCCGCGAAAGGGACGGCCAAAGCCTGCAGGCCAACCTGGTCACCACCCGCACCAGCGCCCTGGCCGGGCAGCGCAGCGGATTCTGGCTGGATAACGAATGGAAAAGTGGCCCCAGCCTGCACACCTGGGGCCTGTACTGGCTGGACACCGACCTGAGCTGGGCCGGCCAGCCGCTGGCCAACAACCTGTCTGGCGTGTATGGGCGCACCGCCTGGCATTCGCGTCAGTGGTCGGCCGAAGGCGGCCTGGACTGGTTGCGTTCGGTATCCAATCCATCCAACACGGGTGTGTTTGCCACCGGCAGCGTGCGCTGGCGCTACAGCCGCGACCTGACCTTTGGCGCAGGCGCGTCCGCACGGCGCTTCAATGGCGATGCCTGGAGTGCCTATGCCGACTCGCGCTGGCAAAACGGCGCTGGCAGCAGCGGGCTTCGCATCGATGTGTCAGACCAGCTCAACCAGACCCGGTCGCAATCGCTGACGCTGGACCACGACTGGCGCATGCCCACCAGTTGGTCCCTGTCCACCAGCCTGACGGCCGGGCATGAAACCCGCGCCGGGCAAAGCGACAGCCGCTGGGCGGCGGCGGCCTCACTGGGCGCACCGCTGAGCGCCAATACCGTGTTGCGTGGCAATCTCAATACCGAGCGCAGCAGCGCCGGTGACGCCCGATCGGGCGCGAACCTGAGTCTGAACTGGCGCATCAACACCCATTGGACCCTGGAGAACAGCTACAACTACGCGCGGGGCATTGGCCGGACTATAGCCTCGATCGACCCACTCGCACCACCGGTGGTCTTGCCACTCACCCCGGTCAGCAGCCGGTCATTTTTGGTGGTGCTGCGCTTTGAAGACCGCGCCGGCAGCCGCAGTGCCCCGCTGGGTGGCCGATCACTGGATGGCGGTGGCCGCATTGATGGCACCGTGTTCCTTGATGCCAACCGCAACGGCCACCAGGAAGCCAGTGAAGGCGGTGCGGCGGGTGTGATGGTGTATCTGGACAATCGCTACACGGTGCGAACCGACAGCCAGGGCCGCTACGAGTTTCCGTTTGTCGCCGCCGGGCCACACGTGGTCACGGTGCTCAACGAAACCCTGCCGCTGCCCTGGATCGCCACGAATGACGGTCGCAGCCCGGTTGAAGTGCGGGTGCGCGAAGACCAGCACCTCAACATTGGTGTCGTGCGCCAGGGTGGGGACTGAAGGCCGCGCCAATTTCCCTCAAGTCGGGCGCCCCACTGCCGATAGGCAGGTATGGCCCCTACAAAACACGCTGTTCTGGCGATCGCATTGTGTGCAGGTGCGTTGACACCTGGGGCGTCTGCCCTGGCGGAAGCCAAGGTCACTCCCGACGGCAGAAAGTCCAGCGCATCGCTGGACTTTCGCATCGTCATTCCCGCCATACTGCGCGTCACCGAAAACAGCTACCCGGCTCAATTGCCTGCAACCAATGCGACCAATGGCCGCATCTCGGCCTTGCAGCACCTGGTGTTGCTGTCCACCATGCGCAAGGGTTTTTGCATGGATCTGACGCTCAATCAACCTTTGGTCGCGGACTGGCAGGTGCAGGCCAGTGGCAGCACCGGTGTGTCGGTTCAGGCGTCCGACGCCGGTTACCGGGTTTGCGCCAGCCGCGCCGGACGTTATGAGCTGGCGCTGCAGTATGCCTTCAACCTGAAGCCGGACACCCCCGGCAACACCACCGCACCCATCGCCTGGCCGGTCAGCATGGATCTGGCGGCTTTGTGATGAAGTCAGCCCTCACTTGGGCCACAACACCCATAACTGCAACGGCTGCTTGAGCCGTCCGGCCAACTCACCGGCCTGCGCACCCCAGCCAGTGAAGTAGTCGGCACGCACCGCCCCCACGATGTCACCACCGGTGTCTTGTGCCAGCACCAGCCGCTGCAGGCTGACCATAGGCCCGCTGGAAGCCATCCAGACCGGTGTGCCGTAGGGAATGCTTTCTTTGTCCACCGCAACAGAGCGCCCCGGCGTGAGCGCCACACCCTGCGCGCCTTTCGGACCCAACGCCGCGTCCAGATCCGACAAGGCCTCTTCCCGGAAAAACACGGTGCGGGGGTTGCTCCACAACATCTCGTTCACACGCTGCGGGTTTTGCACCACCCAGGCCTTGATGCCGGGCCAGGAGCCATCCCGAATCAAACCCTGCTCAAGCAGCCAGCGGCCCACACTTTTGTAGGGCTGGTCATTGGACGCCGCAAACGCCACCCGCACCGTGCGCTGCGAACCGTCGGCCTCAGTCACCCGCAGGCGGCCGGAGCCCTGTATCTGCAACACCAGCGCATCCACCGGATCGGCCAGGTAAGCAATCTCACGGCCACGCAGTGCCGCCTTTGCCTCTGGCAGGGTGTCGATCTCCTGGCGGGTGAACCAGGGTTTGCGCGCAGCCAGATTGGCGGGCACGCGGTACAACGGCACCTGAAAACCCGGCCTGGCCAGGCGTGAGGCATCGATCATGGGCTCAAAATAACCGGTGAGCAGTCCCTGCGCGGCGCCACCCACCATGCCGCCCAGTGGCTCTACCCGGTAAGGCTGCAGGCGCTGCATCATCCATACGCGCTGCTCCTGATCGGTCGCAATGCTCAGGCGCCGCACCTCGGTGCAGAATGGGGCGAACACCGGGCCGGGCCGCTCGCAGCTTTTGGTCCAGGCGTTCCAGGCTTCAAACAACTTGTCGTCACCCCAACCCGGCAGCTCGGCCCAACGCACCGGCACCCAGCGGCTTTTGGGCTGCAGCAGGGCGGCGGGCAGGGCGGCTCCATCTGGTGGCAAGCCGGTGATGGCAGGTGCCGGGGGTCTGGCCAGATCCGGAGCAGGGCTGTAGAGGGGTGCGCTGCCGCAGCCCGCCAGCATTCCTACAATGAGGGTGGTGAGTACGCCGGGTACCCACCACCCATTTTTCCACAGGAGTCGGTTCATGAGTCTGCTTTTACTTGAGGCGCTGGGCGCGATGCTGCTGTTGATATTCATTGTCTGGTGGACGATGTTTTCGGGGCGAAAGAACGGCGAGTTGACCGATGTCCAGGAAGCGGGTACATCTGCTGATGCCGCTCCGGATACAAAGGGGAAAAGGCCATAAGCCCTCGCCAGGTATGCGTGAGCAGCTATATATTTTGTAGCAAGTTGGCCAACTCAACGGCAGACTTCACATCCATCTTGTCAAACACCCGGGCCCGATGCACCTCTACCGTGCGCACACTGATGTCCAGCTGATCAGCAATCAGCTTGTTGGGCAAGCCTTCCACCACCAGCCGCATCACACCCCGCTCGCGCTCGGTCAACTCGGACAATTTGCGTCGCACCCGCCCCTTGGCTGCAATCTGCTGCAAAACCCGGTCGGACTGGGCAATGGCCTGTTCGATGCGGTCCACCAATGCGTTGTCGGAAAACGGTTTCTCGCAAAAATCAAACGCACCCCGCTTGACCGCATCCACCGCAGTCGGCACATCGGCGTGGCCGGTCAAAAAGATGACCGGCATGGCCTCGGTCAGGCGGCGCTCGATCAGCGTGTCAAACAGCGCCAACCCGCTCATGCCGGGCATGCGCACGTCCAGCAGCAGGCAGCACGGCTGGGTGGTCTGCACCCGGCCCGCGCGCAGCACGTCGTCAAACACCTGTGCACTCTCAAACGCCTCACTGGGCAGACGCCGCGACCGCAGCAGCCAGGCCAGCCCTTCGCGTACGCTGGCGTCATCGTCCACGATGAATACGGTGGCATTGAGGGTGGGTTGCATGGCGTTAGTCTATAGGCAACATCAACCAGCAGGGACGCGGCTTAGCGTTTGATCTCTTTCGGGATGGCGTAGGTGCCAACGACGTGCGCCACCAGCTCTTCGCTGCCCTCCGAATACAGCGACACCTCGCCCACCGCCAGAGACCGGCCCAGCTTGATGAGTTTGCAGACACCGACGATAGCCTTGTCAGCCGAGGGTTTGCGCAGGAAGTTGATGCTCAGATTGGTGGTCACCGCCAGGGGAACAATGCCGATTTCGCCCAGGATGGCGATGTACAACGCCACATCCGCCACCGTCATGAGCACCGGACCCGACACGGTGCCGCCGGGGCGCAACTCATTGATGCCAACCTCATGCCTGACGGTTGCAGACATGCCGCCCACCGCTTCGATGGTGCATTTGGTCTGCGGGAATTCTTGCTTGATGAAGGCTGTGATTTCTGCTTTGGTGGTCATGGGTGGCTTTTGCGGAACGGTTGGCATGAGGGGTTGGGCCTCGCCATTATTGCGCTCGTGACTTCACAGTGGCAGGTACTTCTCTGCAACCTTCACATCGGGTGTCCATGCAAAACCGGCGTTTCCAGCTCACCAGCAGGCGGCCTTCGTGATTTCACGGAGAGCGTCGAGTGACATGGGTTGTGAGAGGCCTGAAGTCGAAGTCAGGCCGCAACGCGTTTGCGCGTTGTCGTTTCTGGACGCGCCGCCAAATTCCGGTTCACTTCCATGCGAAGGGCATCGTTGATCCGTGATTGGTAGCCACTGCCCTGCGACTTGAAGAAGTCCAGGATATCGGCATCCAGGCGGACGGAGGTCAGAACCTTGGTGGGGCTGACCTGCGGCCCACGGCCGCGCCGGAGCACGGGCGCACCCAGCATGTCTTCGGTCCAGGCCGGGTTGTCCTGATCATTGACCTTAGCCGAGGTTTTCTTGGGCAACTTGGCGGTAGTAGCGAGCTTCATATTTTTCTGCCTTTCGCAGTGAGATCACGTGAGGCCCCTTTGGGCGCTCGGTGTAAACCATCACAACCACATCACCCCAAAGAAGACCGAAGCAAACGAGGCGCTCTTCGCCGTAATCTTGCCGTTTGTCTTCACGGGTTACTGTGAAGTGGTTCCATATTGCATCGCATCCAACGAAGTCAAGCCCATGATTCTTGATGTTCAGCTTGCGCTTTGCTTCGTTCCATGCAGGCATATTTAATTGTATCTACAAAATAAATGGGTGCCAGATGAAATTTGGCGTCATGCAGAGAAAACCCGACTCTCTGTTCTGGCTCTTGCTCGATATTCTGGACACGCGTCATCCTGAAAGTGTCTTGTCTGTTGGGCTACGGCTTAGTATACTGGTTAAATAACCAGTATACTAAGCCACTGAACCCGGCACACCAACTTTGCGGTTTAGCGGTTGAGCCAGGGGCGTAGACACGGTTGACCTTTGAACTACAGCCTCAGTACCAGTAACGTCTATTCATGATGGAATCGCTACATTTTTGATAGCTACTCGCGCATATCCCACGAGGGCTAATGGCCAATTTTTCACCTAAAGTGAAACGTTTTCACCCTCCAACCCGAGCAACCGCCCCTTGACCGACGACTCCCCCAAACTACAAGAACCCCGCCGCTGGTGCGGCGACAGCTGGACGGCTCAGGTCCTGAAGAACGAAGACGATGACGGCTGGGCCGTGGCCATGACCAGGGACGGCGCGGCCGAGCCCGCACTGGTCGGCCCCTGGACCATGGGGCGCGACAAAAAGAACCCCAAGCCGCTGGATGGCCCCGCCTTCAGCACGCTGGTGAAAACCGCTTCGGAATTTGTGCGCCGCCAGGAGCAGCAGCTACACGCCTCGCTGCACCAGAGCATCACCGTCACGGCCCGG
>JBEEMW010000073.1:0-19895 GCA_041192445.1 Pseudomonadota bacterium
TAGCTACTCACGCATATTCCACGAGGGCTGAAGGCCTAAAATGCTTCAAACTCCGGTGAAATCCGGGCGGCGCTTCTCCATGAATGCGGTAAACGCCTCACGTGCAGCAGGCTCACCCAGCATGCGCCCGAAACTGACGCTTTCTTCCGCTATTTGCGCAAGCACCTGCGGCATCTGGCCTTTCTTCATCAGGCGCTTGGTTTCAATCAGGGCGCTCAAGGGTTTGGCCGCCAGTTTGCGCGCCTGAGACTGGGCCACGGCATTGGCCTCACTGGGCGGAACCACACGGTTGACCAGGCCCACTTCCATGGCGGTCTCGGCCATGAAGGGCTCACCCAGGAGCAGCGCTTCAGCCGCACGGTGGTAGCCCATCAATTGCGGTACCAGCAGGCTGGATGCGTTTTCAGCACACAAACCCAGGTTCACAAACGGCATGGAAAACGCGGCGTTGTCACCGGCATAGACCAGGTCGCAATGAAACAACAAGGTGGTGCCAATCCCCACGGCGGGGCCACACACCGCAGCAATCAATGGCTTGGAAAACGATGCCAGACCCCGCATGAAGCGAAAGACCGGGGCATCGGGGCTGGACGGCCTGGCTTTCAGAAAGTCGCCGATGTCATTGCCGGCACTGAAAATGGTTTCATGCCCCTGGAACACCACCACCCGCACGGCAGCATCAGCGTCGGCAGCCGTCAGTGTGTCGGCCATCACGGCGTACATGGCAGCGGTGATGGAGTTCTTTTTGTCCACCCGGTTGAAGGTGATGGTCATGACACCGTCGGTGATGTCGGTCAGGATGTCGTTTGAAATGGTGGTCATGGTGGTTTCAGTTTTTTCAGGGTTCTTGCCTTGGGGGTGCAATCAGTTTATCAATGCTTCACGCACGAAATCCAGCCTGTCCTGGCCCCAGAACATCTGGTCACCAACAAAGAACGTGGGCGCACCGAAAATGCCACGCGCCACTGCGGCCTGCGTGCCGGCCTTGAGCTGATCTTTCACGGCCGGTTCCTGGGTAAGCGCCAGCATGGCCATGGCGTCAAAATCCGCTGCCTGCAAGACCGCTCCCACGGTAGCCGCATCGTTCATGTTTTTTGCGTCAACCCAGATGGCCTTGAACATGGCCTGCACATAGTCGTCAAAACGCGGATCGTCCCGCATTTGCAGACCCACCGCAGCGCGCATCAGCATGAGCGTGTTGATGGGGAAATGCGGGTTGTTGTTGAACGGCACCCGGTAACGCCGTGCAAAACGCGCAAAGTCCTTGAAGATGTAGTCACCCTTGACCGCAAGGGTGGCCGGGGAATGGTTGCCCGTGGCTTGAAACACACCACCCAGCAGCATGGGCTTCCATGACACCGTGGCACCTGTTTCGGCACACAGGGCAGGGAGCTGGGTGCAGGCCAGATAGGCGGCAGGGCTGCCAAAGTCGAAATAGAAATCAACCGTCCGGGTCATCAGAACTTCTCCATGTAGGGCCGCAAATCCAGCTCATGTGTCCAGGCATCTCGCGGCTGGGTGTGCAGCATCCAGTATTGGTCGGCAATGTGATCGGGGTTGATGATGCCGTCTTGCGCCTTCAAGGCGTAGCGCTCGGGAAAGTTGTCCCGGATGAATTCGGTGTCGATGGCCCCGTCAATGATGCTGTGCGCCACATGAATGCCCCGGGGGCCCAGCTCGCGCGCCATGCTTTGTGCCAGTGCACGCAGGGCATGTTTGGCCCCCGCAAAGGCACAGAAGTTGGCACTGCCGCGCAATGACGCCGTGGCACCGGTGAAGATGATGGTTTGCTGCCGGTCTGGCGCAGCCCGTGTGACCATGCGTCTGGCCACCTCGCGCCCGTTGAGAAAACCGCCGAAACAGGCCATCTCCCAGATCTTGAAGTACTTGCGCGCGGTCTCTTCCAGAATGCTGGCGGGTGCATTGGCACCGATGTTGAACACCAGCACCTCGATGGGGCCGATCGTGGTTTCGATCTGCTCGATCAGCGCAACCACTTCCTCCTCCTTGCGGGCATCCGACGCAAAACCATAGGCAGTGCCACCATCAACCGTGATTTGATCCAGCAGCGGTTGCAGCTTGTCCAGGCTGCGACGGGTTGCGCAAGCGGCATAGCCGCCACGGGCAAAACGCCGGGCAATGGCCCCGCCAGTGGCATCCCCCGCGCCAATGATCAAAGCCACTTTTTGCATGTCAGACGCGCTCGAAAATACCTGCGGCCCCCTGCCCCATGCCAACACACATGGTCACCATGCCGTACTTCAGCTGTTTGCGGTGCAGCGCGTGGATCACGGTCGCGGCGCGAATGGCACCGGTTGCCCCCAGCGGATGGCCCAGCGCAATGGCCCCACCCATGGGGTTGACCTTGGCCGGGTCCAGACCCAACGTGTTGATCACGGCCAGCGACTGGGCTGCAAACGCCTCGTTCAACTCATACCAGTCAATGTCGTTCTGGGTCAGCCCCGCATAACGCAGCGCGGCTGGAATGGCCGCTATGGGGCCAATGCCCATGATGTGCGGCGGCACACCTTTGCTGGCAAAGCTGACAAATCGGGCCAATGGTGTCAAACCAAACTGCTTCACGGCTTTTTCGCTGGCCAGAATCAGGGCGCCAGCACCATCCGAGGTTTGTGAGCTGTTGCCCGCCGTCACGGAGCCGCGCGCCGCAAAGACGGTTTTGAGTTTGCCCAGGCCTTCGACCGTGGTGTCGGGGCGGGCACCTTCATCCAGGCTCACCACGCGGGTTGAGGTGGAAACCTCCCCGGTTTCCAGATCGGGCGTGCGCTCGGTCACCTCAATCGGGGTGATCTCGGCGGCAAAGTCGCCGGCCTTCATGGCGGCCACGGCTTTCATGTGCGACTGCCAGGCAAACTCATCCTGCGCAGCGCGGCTGATCTTCCACTGGTTGGCCACCTTTTCAGCCGTCAGGCCCATGCCATAAGCGATGCCGATGTTCTCATCGTTGTTGAACATGGCGGGTGACAGCGACGGCGTGTTGCCCATCATTGGCACCATGCTCATGCTCTCCACACCGGCGGCCATCATCACATCGGCCTCACCAACGCGAATGCGGTCGGCGGCCATCTGGATGGCACTGATACCGGAAGCACAGAAGCGGTTGACGGTGATGCCCCCCACACTGGTGGGCAGGCCCGCCAGAACGGCACCTATACGCGCAATGTTCAGGCCCTGCGCACCTTCGGGAATGGCGCAGCCGCAGATCAGGTCCTCGATGGTTGCGGGGTCGAGTGAGGGCACCTGGGCCAACGCGCTTTGCAGGGCTTTAACCAGCAGGTCGTCGGGGCGCATGTTGCGGAAAAAGCCACGGTGCGAGCGGCCAATGGGTGTGCGCGTCGCGGCAACGATGTAGGCGTCTTGAACTTGTTTCATGGTGATGCTCGGTAATCGTTCTAGTTTCTGAGGGGTTTGCCGGTGGACATCATCCCCATGATGCGCTCCTGCGTCTTGGGGTGAGTCAGCAACGCGCAAAACGCCTTGCGCTCCAGCGCCATCACATACTCCTCAGTCACCAGCGTGCCGGCATCCACATCACCGCCACACACCACATTGGCAATCAGGCTGGCAATATGAAAATCGTGTTCGCTGATGAAGCCGCCATCACGCATATTGACCAGAGAGCCCTTGATCGTGGCGCAACCATTGCGGCCCGCCACGGCAAAGCTGCGTCGATGCGGTGCGCGGTAACCAGAGTTGAACAGCGCTTTGGCTTCATTGATGGCCACAAACAGCAATTCATCCTTGTTGGGCACGACAACATCGGTATCCAGCAGATAACCCAGCTTGCGGCTCTCAATGGCACTGGTGCCCACCTTGGCCATGGCGGCCGCGGTGAAGCCTTCGGTGAGGAAGGGCAAGATGTCCTTATTGGTGCTGGTAGCGGCGTTTTCTGCCGCACGCCGGGCAATGTAGGCCAGGCCGCCCGCGCCGGGCACCAGGCCCACACCGACTTCAACCAGTCCGATGTAGCTCTCCATTGTGGCGACCCGTTTGCTGGAGTACACCGCCATCTCGCAGCCACCGCCCAGCGCCAGGCCACGAATGGCCGAGACCGTGGGCACGCTGGCGTAGCGCAGTTTGAGCATGGTGTTTTGCAACTCATGTTCAGCACCATCGATGGCACTCACACCGGCCATCATGAAGGCCGGCAGCATGGCCTGCAAATCAGCACCGGCAGAGAACATGTCGTCGGGCGACCAGATCACCAGCCCCTGGTAGTCTTTTTCGGCCATGTCCACCGCCATGGACAAGCCTTCGGCCACGTCCGGGCTGATGGCGTGCATCTTGGTTTTGATGCTGGCGATCACCACATCGTCATCCAGCGTCCACAAGCGGATGGCCTCGTCTTCAAACAATGTCTTGCCCGCGGTCTGGGCCTGCAGCGTGTTGGCACCCCGCACACTCTCAGGGAAATGCTGGCGGCCATACACGGGCAGCAAGCGCCGGGGGATGAACTGGCCGGCCGATGCGCTCCAGGAACCTTGTTCCGCGTGCACACCGCCCTGGCCACCGTTTGCCTGCGCCACAGGGCCCTTGAACACCCACTGCGGCAGTGGCTCCCTGCACAGCGCCAGGCCGGCATCAATGTCTTCCTGAATCCACTGGGCAACCTGCAACCAGCCCGCCTCCTGCCACAACTCGAACGGCCCCTGCTGCAGGCCAAAACCCCAGCGCATGGCCAAGTCCACATCCCTTGCCGTCTCGGCAACGGTATGCAGGTGAACTGCGGCATAGTGAAACTGGTCACGCAAAATGGCCCACAGAAAACGGGGCTCGGCACCTTGCGCCTCGCGCAGCAGTTTCAGGCGCTCACCCGCAGGTTTCTTCAGCATGCGGCCCACCACCTCATTGGCCTTGCCACCGCTGGCCACGTAATCACCCTGGCCATCATTGGCCGCAGCGTCAAAACACAGGATGTCGCGCCCGACTTTTTTGTAAAAACCAGCGCCCGACTTTTGTCCCAGACTGCCCGCCGCCATCAGCCGGGACAGCGCGGCTGGTGTGGCAAAGTTGCCGTAAAAAGGGTCTGCTTCCAGCGTCAGGTTGTCCTGCAGGGTTTTGATGACATGCGCCATGGTGTCCAGCCCCACCACATCCGCCGTGCGGAAGGTGCCGGAACTGGCACGGCCCAGTTTTTTACCGGTGAGGTCATCAACCACGTCGTAGGTCAGGCCGAATTTTTCAGCCTCGGTCATGGTCGCCAGCATCCCGGCAATACCGATGCGGTTGGCAATGAAGTTGGGGGTGTCATGCGCCCGCACCACGCCCTTACCCAGTCCGCTGGTGACAAAGGCTTCCAGATCATCCAGCACCTGGGGCAGTGTGGTGGGCGTGTTGATCAGCTCCACCAGGTACATGTAGCGCGGCGGGTTGAAAAAATGGATGCCGCAGAAGCGCGGCTTGATTGCTTCAGGCAAGGCCTCGCTCAGTTTGGTGATGGACAGCCCGGAGGTGTTGGACGCCACAATCGCGTGCGGCGCAACAAAGGGCGCAATCTTTTTGTACAGATCGAGCTTCCAGTCCATGCGCTCGGCAATGGCTTCGATGATCAGGTCACAGTCACGCAACTGCTCCAGATGCTCTTCGTAGTTGGCCTGGTCAATCAGCGCTGCGTCTTCTGCCACACCCAATGGCGCAGGCTTGAGTTTCTTGAGCCCCTCGATGGCTTTGGTCACGATACCGTTCCTGGGCCCCTCCCTGGCGGGCAGGTCAAACAGCACAACGGGCACCTTGACATTGGCCAGGTGCGCGGCAATCTGCGCACCCATCACACCTGCGCCGAGCACGGCGACTTTTTTCACTTGAAATCGGGACATGCTGTTCTTCAGTTCACGCGAACCCAGGTCTGGGTCCGGCCAAAGAACGCGATGGAACCACGCACTTCGAGTTTCTTGCCCCCCTCGATGGGTGTGAGGCGCAGGGTGTAGTTTTTGCCATTTTCGGGGTCCAGAATTTTGCCGTCTTCCCAGACATCCTTGCCATCAACCTTTTTGGCTCCGCGAATGATCTCCAGTCCCAACACGGGTTTTCCTTTGCGGTCATCGGTGCACTCGTCACAAACGGCGTCCTGTTTCGCTTCCTTGCGCAGCAGTTTGACCACCTTGCCGCTGAGCACACCGGCAGTCTCGCTGATCACGATTTCCGACTTGATCTCATTGGTCTTGTCGTCAATGGAGTGCCAGGTGCCTACCGGGCTCATCTGTGCGAATGACGAGCCGACAGAGGTGAAGAAAACGAGGCCTGAAAAAATTTGTTTGATCATGAAAATCTCCTGAGTTCTAAGCAAAAACCGCGTCCGTGTCCATCAAGACCTTGCTGCCCGCACGTGCCGTCAACATCAGCGATGCCGTCTCGGGAAACAACTTGGCAAAGTAGAAGCGGGCAGTCTGCAGCTTGGCCTGATAAAACGGTTCAGTGTTGCCGGCCGCAATTTCACGCAGGGCCACCTGTGCCATACGCGCCCAGAAGTAGCCAAACACCAGATGACCGGCAACACGCAGGTAGTCCACCGCTGCCGCGCCCACTTCATCGGGGTTCTGAAACCCCTTGAAGCCCAACTCGGTCGTGAGCTTGGTCACCTTGTCACCCAGATAGGCAATGGGGTTGATGAACTCGGCCATCTTTTCATTGACACCTTCTTCTTCCACCAAAGCCGCAATCAATTTGCCAAACTTCTTGAGCGTGGCCCCGTTGTTGCCCAGAATTTTCCGGCCTAGCAAGTCCAGGCTCTGGATGGTGTTGGTACCCTCATAAATCATGTTGATGCGGTTGTCGCGCACATATTGCTCCATCCCCCATTCCTTGATGAAGCCATGGCCACCAAAGACCTGCATACAGGCGTTGGTGGCGATGTGACCGTTGTCAGTCAGGAAGGCTTTCACGATGGGCGTCAGTAACGACAGCATTTCGCCACTGTCCTTGCGGACTTTCTCATCGGGATGATGGTGCTCCTTGTCCAGCAGCACGGCGCAGAAGGTGGCCAATGCGCGCCCGCCTTCTGCGTAGGCTTTGGCCGTCAGCAGCATCTTGCGCACATCGGGGTGAACAATGATGGGGTCAGCCGGTTTGTCTTTGGCCTTGGGGCCGGACAAAGATCGCATCTGGATACGGTCTTTGGCATAGGCCAGCGCATTCTGGTAAGCCACTTCGGTCAGACCCAGCGACTGGTTGCCAACACCCAGACGGGCGGCATTCATCATCACAAACATGCCCTGCATGCCCTTGTTGGGCAAGCCCACCATGGTGCCAATGGCGCCGTCAATCACGATCTGCGCAGTGGCGTTGCCGTTGATGCCCATCTTGTGCTCCAGGCCACCACAATAAATGCCGTTGCGCTCGCCCAAAGTGCCATCCTTGTTCACCATGAACTTGGGCACGATGAAGAGGCTCACGCCCTTGATGCCAGGGGGTGCATCCGGCAGGCGCGCCAACACCAGGTGAATGATGTTGCTGGTCATGTCGTGTTCACCGGCGCTAATAAAGATCTTGTTGCCCGTGATCCGGTAGGTGCCATCCGGCTGCGGCTCGGCCCTGGTCCGCATCAACCCCAGATCCGTACCACAATGCGGCTCGGTCAGGCACATGGTGCCGGTCCACTCGCCGCTGGTCATCTTGTGCAGGTATGTCTGCTTCTGCTCGTCGGTGCCATGTGCATGCAGCGCGGCGTGGGCACCATGGGTCAGGCCGGGGTACATGGTCCAGGCCTGGTTGGCGCTGTTGAGCATCTCGTAAAAGCACTGGTTCACCACCAGCGGCAGGCCCTGCCCACCAAAAGCCGGGTCCCCACTTAAGGCGGGCCAGCCAGCGGCCACGTATTGCGCATACGCCGCCTTGAAACCTGCAGGCGTTTTAACCTCATGCGTCACCTGATCGAGCTTGCAACCTTCGGCGTCGCCGCTGATGTTGATCGGGAAGGCCACTTCCGAGGCGAATTTCCCCGCCTCCTCCAGCACGGCACTGATGGTGTCGACATCCATGTCTGCATACTTGGGCATAGCCTTGAAATCGTCAGTGACCTTCAGCAGCTCATGCATGACAAATTGCATGTCACGCAACGGGGGGGTATAGGCGGGCATTGTTGATTACTCCTGGAAACTCAGATGGGGAAAAAAGGATCACCGCCGTAGCGGGAAAGAATATTGATGAAGCCGGTTTCGGCGCGCACGATGGACCCCGGGCTTTTCAGAAAACGGGCTTCGTAGTGCAAGGCCAGAATGAGGCCATGAATCTCAAAGGCGATTTGTTGTGCATCGGCATCGGCCCGTAAATGCCCGGCTTCCCTGGCCTGCACCACAGCCCGGTACACGGCCGACAACCAGGTTTTGACTGAATTGGCCAGTGCGTCGCGCACAGGGCCAGGCCGGTCATCAAACTCCACAGCACCACTGATGTAAATGCAGCCAGAATCGATTTCGACCGAGGTGCGCCGCATCCAGTTGGCAAACAGGGCACGCAACCTCGGCAAGCCCCGGTCTTCCTTGAGCGCAGGGAAGAACACCTCTTGTTCAAAGCGGTCATGGTATTCACGCACAACAGAAATCTGAAGCTCTTCACGCGAGCCAAAGTGGGCAAACACCCCTGACTTGCTCATGTGTGTCACCTCTGCCAGCGCACCAATGCTCAAACCCTCCACACCAATCTGCGTGGCCAGACCCAGGGCTGCGTCGACGATGGCGGCTTTGGTTTGCTGACCTTTTTGCGCGGCCCGGCCGCTGACCCCCGCCAATCGGGCGGGGCCTGTGATGGGTGGCTTACTGGTTTTGCTTGACGAAGGAACTACTGGCATCAATTTCACAAAAAAGAACGACCGTTCTATTTTGCAACAAATTGAGCAAGAGGGTGTGGGGAAGTAGCGGTCTAGACGCGCCCTTCTAGGCGAATTAAGGGTAAACCCCAGGTATTTATCAGCCCTGGCGTTCCCGGCTACAGCATCAGTGCGAGACTGGCTTCCAGATGTTCCGAGGGCAAGCGTTTAAATCCGGACCGGGCAAACCGCTGCAGACGACCCACGATGAAGGCGGTCAAGGCAGACGCCTGAACCTGGGCGTCAACGCTGGGGGTGGCAGACCCGCTGGCTTCAGATCCTGCCCGCAAACCCTGCTTGAGCGTGGCCTCAATCTTGTCAAAAAACTGGTTCATGCGCTGCTGCAAGCGATCATTCTCAAACACCAGGGCATCACCCACCATCACGCGGGTCATGCCGGGGTTTTTCTCGGCAAACTGAATCAGCATGGACACGACCTTGACCGCATGCCGGGCACCCTTACCTGTATCGGCAGATGCAAGCGCACTCTCGCGCTCGGCAATCTGATTGATCAGCGAAAACACGGTTTGCTCAATGAACTCGATCAAGCCTTCAAACATTTGTGCTTTGCTGGCGAAGTGCCGGTAAAGGGCGGCCTCGCTCACGTCCAGCCGTGCTGCCAGGGCGGCCGTGGTCACGCGTTCGGCACCCGGTTGCTCCAGCATCGAGGCCAATGCCTGCAGAATCTGCACACGACGCTCGCCCGGCTTCGGACGCTTGCGCACACTGGCGGCAGGTTCGCTGCCAGCGGGACTGGGAAGGGTAGTGGTTTCAGCGTCGGACATGGCTCGTGGCAGTAGGTTGAATCAATTCTCGCACAGGCCACCCAAGGGTTTCGCCTAGGCAGCAAAAGTCATGCGCACACGCAAACCACGCCCACCGGCACCCCCGCTGACCTTCAAACCACTGCCGTGAATGCGGGCAATTTCCTCCGAAATAGCCAGCCCAAGCCCATTGCCCTGGCCCACCACACCGGCCACCCGGTAGAAGCGCTCCAGCACGCGCTCGCGCTCAAACTCGGCAACACCGGGGCCATCGTCTTCCACCTCAATAAACGCCAATACACCAGTCGTTCCCATCGGGTCATCCGACTGCCCACAGCGCAGCGTGACCGTACCACCCTCTGGCGTGTACTTCACAGCGTTGTCGAGCAGGTTACCCACCATTTCACGCAACAGCCACTCGTGGCCCATTACCCGTACCGCTTGCGCATCCAGCCCCAGATCAATGCGTTTGGCCGTCGCCGTGTTGAGGTGGATTTCCAGCAAGCTCTCACACAGTTCCTTCAAGTCCAGGCTTTGCATAGGCTGGGTGTCCAGGGCGAGCGCATCAGCCCTGGACAACGCCAGCAACTGGTTTGCCAGCTGCGACGTTCGGCGTACCGCGTCGCGGAGCTTGCCAACCTCTTCGGCTCCTAAATAGATAGCAGATTGCGCCCAGGCCTCGACCTGGGCCTGCAAACCCGCCAGGGGCGTACGCAGTTGATGGGCGGCATCGGCCACAAAACGGCGCTGGCTCTGCGCTTGTGCATCGACCAATCCCAGCAGGCGGTTAATCGACAACACCAGGGGGCGCACCTCTTCGGGCGACGCCAGCACATCCAGTGCGCACAAATCACGGGGCGAGCGGCGCTCTACGGCCTCTTTGAGAGCGATCAACGGTCGCAGCGCCCAACCCACCGCCCAATTGACCATGAACACCGAGGCCACAGCCAGAACCAGGTTGGGCAACAACACTTTATACAAGAGCAAGCGCAGCCATTGTTGCCGCGCATCAGACCCATCCGCCAGCCGCAGCACCACCTCTCCCACCGCTGTGTGCACCCGTTGCGTGGCCGTGCGGTACATCACACCACCACGTACCTCGCTGGAGAACTCCGGCTCTGAGGTTTCAGGCAAAGCACCCGCCAGCCACGGGTCACCGACCAGAACCTGGCCAGAGAGGCTGGCAATGCTGAAAGCTGCCACGCCGGGACGGGATTTGAGAAACTCCTCAACCGGTGGTGCCGTCAGCATGACGGGGGGATCTTGCGCGTTTTGCCCCAGGGCAATGACCGAATCTGCCAGCAACGGCACCAAGCTGAGTAATTGCCGGTCTTGCTGCAAGGCGGCGTTGTCAGCCTGACGGTAATCAAACCAGGCGTTGGTCGCGGCCAGCAAAATTAACGGAACCAGAAGCAACAGCAACAAGCGTCGCCGCAGTCCCGTGACCATGACTGATGAGGCCTGCATGCGTCAATCGCCCGTGTTGTGCGCCGCCACCGGGTTGTCAGGCATCATTTCAAGGCGATAGCCAAACCCGCGAATCGACCGCAATGCAATCCCAAATGGCTCCAGTTTGCCGCGCAACCGGGATATATAAACCTCTACCGCATTGGGGGTGATTTCTTTGTCCCAGCCTGTCAGGGTCTGCAGCAACTTGTCTTTGTTGGCAGGCTTGGGAAATTGCAACAGCAGGTATTCCATGACCGTCCACTCCCGTGGCCCAAACTCGATGGGTTGCACAGCAGATGTCCCCACTGGCACGCCTTCGGAAATGACCGTGGATTTGATGTAAGCCTGACGGGTAGCGGTATCCAGCGCGAGAGGGCCAAAACTCAGCACTGCCGATGTAGCCGCCTGCGAGCGGCGCAACAGCGCCCGCAAACGCGCCAACAGCTCGGGCAGCTCAAAGGGCTTAACCATGTAATCATCGCCCCCCATGTCCAGGCCCTGCACCCGGTCGCGCAAGGCGTCACGTGCCGTGAGTATCAGCACCGGCATGGCAAAACCCGCTTTGCGCAAGTGCCGGGTGAGCGCCAGCCCGTCCATGGCCGGCAAACCGATATCGATCACCGCCACGTCAAACGCCTCGGTTCGAGTCGCCTCAATCGCCCGTTCGGCGTTGCCGACCCAATCCACCGCGTAGCCTGCGTCCGTGAGGCCCAGCTTGATGCCGCTGGCCACCATCACATCATCCTCAACCAATAAGAGTCGCATGGGGCAATTTTGCGCCTGTGCGCATGGCGACTGGCTTGCGTTTAGCTGACGATCAGCGGGTGATTACGGTCAGTGCGAGCGAATCATGGTCCCGTAGGCCTGATCGGTCAGAATCTCAAGCAGCAGCGCGTGTGGCACCCGCCCGTCAATGATGTGCACTGAATTGACACCGCTCTTGGCAGCATCCAGCGCCCCGGCAATCTTGGGTAACATGCCACCGGAAATCGTGCCATCGGCAAACAGCTCGTCAATGCGGCGGGCGGTCAGGTCGGTGAGCAACTGGCCGGCCTTGTCGAGCACACCGCTGATGTTGGTCAGCATCATCAGCTTTTCGGCCTTCAGCACTGTGGCCAGTTTGGCGGCAACCACATCGGCATTGATGTTGTAGCTCTCGTTGTTTTCACCAAACCCAATCGGACTGATGACCGGGATAAAGGCATCGTCCTGCAGGGCCTTCACCACGCTGGGGTCAATGCTGACGATATCACCCACCTGGCCCACGTCATGCTCTTTGGTGGGGTCGTTGTTGTCCATCATCTTGAGCTTTTGGGCGCGAATCATGCCGCCATCACGCCCGGTCAGCCCCACGGCCTTGCCGCCTGCCTGGTTGATCAGCCCAACAATATCCTGCTGCACCTCACCGCCCAGAACCCATTCCACCACTTCCATGGTCTCGGCATCGGTCACCCGCATACCCTGAATGAATTCGCCTTTTTTGCCCAGGCGCTTCAAGGCGTTTTCGATTTGTGGCCCGCCACCATGCACTACCACGGGGTTCATGCCCACCAGCTTCAGCAGCACCACGTCTTCGGCAAAGTCGGCCTGCAGCGCGGGGTCTGTCATCGCGTTGCCACCGTATTTGATGACGATGGTTTTGCCATGAAACTTGCGGATGTAGGGCAGCGCCTGGGCCAGAATTTCGGCTTTGTCGCGTGGGGCAATGGTGAGCGTATCGGTCATATTGTCAAAGGGGGGCATCCTGCGGTTGATAACCCTGTACGTGTTGCAAAAGAAATTGCTTGATGGCCGGCAAATCATTGCTCTCTGCTGCCGCCTCCAGCAAGGCCAGCTGCGGCGACAACACAGACCAAGGCAAAAACGGCTCGTGGGCTTTCATGATACGCGGGTGCGTGGTGGCTTGCGGGTTGTCGCCGATCAGCAGCTCTTCATAGAGCTTTTCGCCCGGGCGCAGACCGGTCACGGCAATTTCAATATCGCCTGTGGGGTTGGTGTCGTCGCGCACAGACAAACCCGAGAGATGAATCATCCGCCGGGCAAGATCAAGAATCTTGATAGGCTCGCCCATGTCCAGCACAAACACATCGCCCCCATCAGCCATGGCCCCGGCCTGCAACACCAACTGCGCCGCTTCGGGGATGGTCATGAAATACCGGGTTACTTCGGCATGCGTTACTGTCAGTGGCCCGCCCTCGGTCAACTGCTTGCGAAACAAGGGCACCACGCTGCCGCTGGACCCCAACACATTGCCAAACCGCACCATGGTGAACCGGGTCTGGCGTCGGCCCGCATCAGCAGGCGCTGCTTCTGCCGCCAGAGCCTGCAACACCAGCTCGGCCATGCGCTTGGTTGCACCCATGACGTTGGTAGGCCGCACCGCCTTATCTGTAGACACCAGCACAAAACGCCTGACCGAACCCGCCAGGCATGCGCGGGCGATATTCAGGGTGCCAAACACGTTGTTGGTGACACCTTCACCCGGGTTACTCTCCACCATGGGCACGTGTTTGTAGGCGGCGGCGTGGTAGACCGTGGCGGGCTGATAGTGCTTGCACACCTGCAGCACACGCGTGTAGTTCATCACACTGCCCAACAGTGGCACCAGCGTGGTCTCCAGGCCATCGGCCAGACAAATGGCCAGCAGCTCCTGATGGATGGAATACAAACCAAACTCGCTGTGGTCCAGCAATAACAACTGGCGGGGCTTTTGCTGAACAATCTGCCGGGCAAGCTCGGCCCCAATACTGCCACCAGCACCCGTTACCAAAACCACCTGCCCTGTCAGGTCGCGCGCCAGCAGCGCGGTGTCGGGTGGCACCGGTGCCCGGCCCAAAAGGTCTTCAACATCCAGCTCACGGAAGTCTTGCACGGTTACCCGGCCCGTAGCCAAATCGCCCAGGCTGGGCAAGGTACGGATATGGACCGGCAGCGGGCTCAGATTGGCAATGATGCTGTTGCGCCGCTCTCTGGAGGCACTGGGCAAGGCCAGCAAAATGTCGGTTACGCCATTTTTTGCCACCCAGGCAGGCACATCTGCCGCCGCCAGCACGGGCACACCATTGATACTGCGGCCCGCCTTGTTACTGTCATCATCAATGAACCCCAGCAACTCGAACTGGCCAGAAACCGCAATGGCCGATGCGGTTTGCACCCCTGCCGTACCAGCGCCAAAAATCAGCAAACGCCCTTCAGATCGGGGCTGGGCATGACCCAGATCCGCCAGCCAAAACCGGGCCATGGCCCGGCTTGAGCCCACCAAAAACAGGAATACCAGGGGTTGCAGCACGCCCAAACTGCGTGGCACGCCCGGCCATTGCCGCCATAACAAAATGCCGAGCAAGGCCACGCCATAGACCAGCACCGCCCGCCCCGTGGCGTGCAACGCCGCCTGCCCCGTGTAGCGGAAGATGGCCCGGTACAGGCCAAACTTGACGAATATGGGCACCGCCAATATGGGTGCAAGCCCATATACCCACCATTGCGCGCCCGATGGCCGGTGCAGCGCATCCAGCCGGAGCGTGAAGGCAACCCATGTGGCCAATAGCGCCAAAACCACGTCCAGCGCAACAACGGCCAGACGCTTTTTGGTACGCGACCAACCCAATACCCTGCTCTGCATTTAGCTCCCTTGATTCACATCAACTCTTGATTGCGAACTCTTCTTTGGATTGTCCTTGTGCCACCAACGCTGCCAACCAGCGTGGTGTCAGGCCACGCCCGCTCCACGTCTCGCCATTGGGGCCCCGATATTTGGCCGCGACAACCGCCGTGCTTTTTTCTTTTTTCTTGCCCTTGCCAACAGCACTTTTTGCTGCCGCCTGGGTTTTGGCCCTGGCCTTGGAACCGCGCGTTTTGCCGGGCTGCAAGTCTTTCAAGGCAATGCCAAAGGCACTCATCTTGGCAAGAATCTCCTGCACGGTTTTATCAAACTCACGGGCCTTGATCTCGCCGGCCTGTTTTTGAAGCTTCTCAATCTGCGATTGAATCTCGATTAAATTGCTCATGCCAAACACCTTACTATTAAAACCAAAAGCTCCCCTTAACCCATCGCTAAATTATTTTAATGAACTACATTATCTCTTTTTAGAACCTTCAGGCCAGTCAAAAATATAATTTTTAAATCGAACCATAAAGATTTCTTTTGCAGATACTCAATATCCATCGCTACTTTTTGCGGAATTGGCAACTCATCCCGCCCATTAATCTGGGCCCAACCGGTCAAACCCGGCAACAAGGTGTGCACCCCGGCAGCGGTACGCAGCGCAATCAGGTCGTGTTGGTTAAACAAGGCTGGCCTGGGGCCTACAAAACTCATATCACCCTTGATAATGCTCCAGAGCTGGGGCAACTCATCCAGACTGCTTTTACGCAGGAAACTGCCTACTGGTGTCAGGTATGCATCGGGATTACCCAGCAAATGCGTTGCCACGGCAGGCGTGCCTATTTGCATACTGCGAAATTTTGGCATTCGAAAGATGGTGTTGTTGCGCCCAACCCGGTCGGACCAATACAAAACCGGCCCTTTTGAGGTCAATCGCACTAATATTGCAGTCAACAATATCAGCAGCAATAAAAAAATACCAACCAGGACCGCAAGTATCAAGTCAGATATTCTTTTCATATGGAGAAGCTGCAAACCCCTTCGAGAATTACTGGCGCCACACCGTGCGGTTTACATACCCGGTGTAACTCAGCACCAGGCGCACGATCTTGCTGGACACTTTTGGTGCCACGTAATCTGCCACCGGACGCATGGGGCCATGCTTTGCATGCTGCTCGCATACGACCTTCACGGCCTCCAGCACATCCTGAGGTTTGAGACCACACATGATCAAGGTCCCTTCATCCATGCCTTCTGGGCGCTCGTGTGCATAACGGATGGTGATGGCGGGCAGGTTCAACAAGGACGCTTCTTCAGTGATGGTGCCGCTGTCGGAAATCACGCATCGCGCCAGCCGTTGCAACTGGACAAAATCAAAAAAGCCAAAGGGTTTGGCAAAATCAACCAGGGGGTTGACGTCGGTCAGACCTAGAGCGTCCAGGCGCTTGCGGGTGCGCGGATGGGTCGACACAATCACCGGATTTCCATAGGCTTGGGCCAAGGCATTGAGCGTATCCACCAAATCCCGCAAATTTTGCGGAGTGTCTACATTCTCTTCACGGTGAGCGCTGATCACAAAAAATTCTTTAGGCTTCAGGCCTAGCCGCGTCAGCACATCAGATTTTTCAATCTGCGGCATGTAATGGCGCAAGACTTCATCCATGTGCGAACCAGTCTTGATGATGGTTTCCGGGCGAATACCCTCCGCAATCAGATAGCGACGGGCATGTTCGGTCAGCACCAGATTCATGTCACTCAGGTGGTCAAGCACCTTACGATTGAGCTCCTCAGGGACACGCTGGTCAAAACAGCGGTTACCCGCCTCCATGTGGAACACCGGAATCTTGCGGCGTTTGGCGGAGATCACCGCCAGGCAAGAGTTGGTGTCGCCATAAAGCAAGACTGCATCCGGTTGCTCCTTCTCGAACACTTCGTCGGATTTGATAATGACCTGGCCAATGGTCTGCGCCGCTGTCTCGCCCACGGCACCCAGAAAATGATCAGGTTTGCGAATTTGCAGATCGTCAAAAAAGATCTGATTCAACTCGTAATCGTAGTTTTGACCTGTGTGCACCAGCACATGCCGCGTGTATTTATCGAGCTCCGCAATTACGCGGCTCATTTTGATGAGTTCGGGGCGCGTGCCCACTATTGTCATAACCTTAAGCATTGAGTTGTTCCTGAATAAAATCCAATTTTTTCAACAGCGTTTGAATCTGCGCCACATCAAGCTGCTGTGTATTGTGTGATGTGTAATCGTCAAGGCTTGAGATTCTCTCCTCGCCATCACTGAAATACTTGGCGTAGTTGAGATCCCGGTTATCTGCGGGAATGCGGTAATAAGCCCCCATATCGTCTACCCGCGCCATTTCCTCGCGCGACACCAGGGTCTCGTACAGCTTTTCACCATGGCGGGTTCCAATAATTCGCGGTGGCATGTTCGACCCAAAGAGCGCAATCAAGGCAGCGGCAAGATCAGCCACGGTGGAAGCCGGCGCTTTTTGCACAAAAATATCGCCTTGCTGACCATGCTCAAACGCGTGCAATACCAAGTCGACAGAATCATCGAGCGACATCAAAAACCGTGTCATGCCGGGATCGGTCAAGGTCAAGGCCTTGCCTTCCTTGATCTGGGATACAAACAGCGGAATCACCGAGCCACGCGAGGCCATGACATTGCCGTACCGGGTAGCACACAAAACCGTCTCGCCCTCTTCCTGCATTCTGGCCTTTGCAACCATTAACTTTTCCATCATGGCTTTGGATACACCCATTGCATTGATTGGATAGACCGCTTTGTCGGTGCTGAGAACGACCACCCGATCAACACCACGTGCAATGGCCGCAGCCATGACATTTTCCGCACCCATTACATTGGTTCTTACGGCCTCCATCGGGTAAAACTCGCAAGACGGCACCTGTTTAAGTGCGGCCGCATGGAACACATAGTCCACGCCCTTCATGGCCTGAAGAATGCTGTCGTAATTGCGAATATCGCCTATATAAAACTTCAGCTTGTCATTGTTCAATGTAATTCGCATCTCCTCCTGCTTCTTCTCATCCCGGCTGAAAATTCGAATTTCACGCACATCCGTAGACAGGAATCGCTTTAAAACGGCATTCCCAAACGATCCGGTACCCCCGGTGATCATCAATATTTTGTTATTAAACATAATTTGGATTCCGCGTTAATGGCACGCGTGCATGGATTGAATCAACTCTGGCCAGGCCGGTGCAATATACCCGGTTGCCTGGGTAAACCGCCCGGAATTCAATGAGCGATCAATCACAAACTGCTCATCCCGTTCAAGTGTTATGGATTTCCCATACACGTCGGAAATCAGCCGCAGCAAGTCATATTTATCGATAGCACTTGCTCCGACATGGTACAAACCAGACAAATCTGGACGGGGAATCACAATATCGCGCACGATCTGTGCAAAAACCGTGTTGGGCAAACCAGAGAAAATGGCGCGACTAAAGCCTTTGCATTGCCCTTGCTGGGACAAAAACCACTCCAGCAAACCATACCGGCTTTGCAATTCATGGCCAATGGTTGAGGTGCGCAGGGTAATCGCGTGCGGATAATTGACCTCGCCCAAGAACTTCGCTTTGCCGTAAACATCTTTTGCATCGGCCGGATCATCTTCAGTATAGGCACCCTTCGCTCCGGAAAAAACGCAGTCAGTGCTGACATGCACCATGCGGGCTCCACCGATCGCACACAGTTCCGCCATACGGTGAGGCAATAACGCATTGACCGGGATCGCCAAAAGAGGATCGTCGGCCTCTTTATGATGTTTGGTCAAACCAATGCAGTTGACCACCACGTCGGGGCGTATCTGCGCAAACACACGCACCAACGCATCGTGCTTATCCACGTCAACACCAGTCAACAATCTACTGGCAATCGCTGGCGAAAAGAAACGCTTCGCATCATCAGACCGCAGGGTTCCAAAAACCTGCCAATCACTTTTCTCACTGAGCACACGCAGCATGGCGCTGCCAATCATGCCGCTCGCGCCAAACACAAGAACCTTCATTAATCTCCCCTCCCAACGTTCGACAATGACCGGAAATGCTCTATCAGCTGATCCGTCAAGTGCTCATGGTCAAAGTGCTCTTTAAAGTAGCGACGCCCATTGTCACCCAGTACTACCCGCTCTTCAGCCAGCATTTGATACAAGCGCAATACCGCAGTTGCCAGCCCCTGGGCATCTTCCGCCGGCACCGTCAGGCCGGCATTTGCCTCGGCCACCAAACGCGCACCCTCGCCATTCAGACAAGCCAAAATGGGGCGTCCGGCCGCCATATAGGCCTGCACCTTGTTAGGCACGGTTGCAGCAAATATCGGCTGATCGGCCAGGCTCACCAACAAGGCGGATGCTTTTTGCATCAGCCCCGGCATGGTCTCAATCGGGTATCTCCCCGGCAAATGCAAGTTGGTAAGGCCCCGCTGCTGCACTTGCTCTCGCATCCAGTCCCAACGGCTGCCCTGGCCAAACACGACAAAACGAATGGCCGGGTGGTCTTTTAACAAGGCGGCGGCCTCAACAATCACTTCAACGGCCTGACCAACACCCACATTGCCGGCAAACACCACTGCAAAACCATCATCCAGAGCCGCGACCGCTGGCAACGGCACGTCAGGCGGATCACAAAACATGGGCTCAACCGAGTTGGGGTAATAAACAACAGGTGTGCCGGGAGCCAGCGCCGACACACGTGCCTCAAACCCTTTTGATTGAACCAGCAATAAATCGGTGTGACGATAAATAAAGCGCACGACCTGCTCAACCCAGCCAAGCACCCGTGGGTTGCGAACGTAACCTGTGGCTTCCAGGCTTTCGGGCCACAAATCCTGAACCCAGACAATTACTTTCAACCGCTTTAACCAGCCAATAAAAAGGGCAGGAATAGCTTGCAGTATTGGTGACACCCCATAGACAAACACGACGTCATAACGCTGCCGCCGAAGCAACCAGGGCGCAAAGAGCAACCCAGACAGAACAAATGAGACATAGTTGAGGGCAAGCCTCAAGGCACTTCGCTTGCCACGTGCGACCAGGGGTAGCCGATATACCGTCGCCCCCAACAAATGCTCAATCTGGCAACCCCAAGCCCGGTAGCCCGCAAAGAAAGTGCCCTCGGGATAGTTGGGCTTACCGGTCAATACGTCGACTGTGACACCCTTATCGACCAGAGACCGCACGACATCGTTAATGCGAAAACCCTCGGGCAAAAAATACTGACTGAC
>JBEEMW010000074.1:0-25761 GCA_041192445.1 Pseudomonadota bacterium
AAAACGCCACACCCTTTGAGCGCGCACGTGCCGGCATTGGCTTTGTGCCCCAGGGTCGTGAGATTTTTGCGCGCCTCACCGTGGAAGAAAATCTGCGCATGGGCCTGGCTTATAAAAGTGCAGGCACGCCGATACCGCCCGAGCTGTTTGAATTGTTTCCGGTCTTGAAGCAAATGCTGCATCGCCGTGGCGGTGATTTGTCGGGTGGGCAGCAACAGCAGTTGGCCATTGCCCGCGCGCTGGCGGCAGGCCCCAAGCTGCTGATTCTGGATGAGCCCACCGAGGGGATTCAACCCAGCATCATCAAGGAGATTGGCCGTGTGATTCGCATGCTGGCCGACCGCGGTGACATGGCGATTGTCCTGGTAGAGCAGTATTACGACTTTGCGCGGGCGCTGGCAGACGACTATGTGGTGATGGAGCGTGGCACCGTACTGGCCCGGGGCAAAGGCCTCAATATGGAGATCGACGGTGTGCGGCAGCTGGTAGCTATTTAAGTTATAGCATCAGGTTGACCAGATACGGGGGCTCGGGGCTGATTGACCCCAAAAATGGCTGCGCCAGCCCGCCCATATCTGTTTCAAACCATCCATGGCCAATTCCACAACAGGGGCCAATACCCGGACCACGATGAGCTGGCCGTTGGGGCTGGTGGTGCCCGACGTGGGGTGCAGCGGGTGCGTGGCCATCACCGCGCGCGCGATATCCAGAGCCTGCTGTCTGCGGAGTCTGGTAATTGAACTGCCCGTGGCAAAAAACAGCGATGCCATGCAGCGGTGGCCTGCAAGGCCCAACGGGCTGTCCAGCAGGCGCAAGTCATGTGCGTCAATTTGTCCGCGTTCCAGCCAGACGCCGGGCATCTCGATGTGCTGCCTGAAGCGGCCCTGTTCAAACGGCTGGTTGGCATGGGGCAAGCCCAGCGCGGTGATGTCCCAAGCCATCAGTTCAGCCCCTGCTGCCAAATCAAGACGAAGCTGATTTTCTGCCACGCAACCGCTGTAGGCAATGGACTCCAGTGGCAGCCATTCAAGTCGCGCACCGGGGTCAAGACGGATATGGGTGCGTTGCAGCGCCGGCTCACCGTCTGATCGGTAGAAACGGGTTGCGCCCGGCGTGGTGATGAGCGCATGGGTGCCTTGTGCGGCCTGAATGCGAATGTCCAGCGTGTCGCCTCCCACCAGACCGCCCGGGGGGTGCACCAGCACGTTGTGGCAAATGGCCGGGCCTTCGGGGTAGAGGCTTTTCAGCACCCTCAAAGGCCCGTTGTGCTGGTGTCGGGCGACCGTTTTCCCGGATTCCAGCGCATAGTCCAGCTGGAGCTGGGCGTGCCAGGCCATCCCTATTCGTTCTGTGAACCGCGGTGGGCCCACGCGGTTGTGTGCCGTTCAACGTAGCTGAAAAACTCATACATGGCCATGGCCATGGCACCAATGACCACCAGACCCGCAAAGGCCAGTGCCAAACGCTGCTGTGACCCGGCGGTCTGCATCAAATACCCGATGCCCGAGTCGCCAGCGGTCATCTCGGCCAGCACCGTGCCCACAAACGCCAGTGTGATGGCTATCTTCAACGAGGCATAAAAATACGGTAACGAGCGTGGCAGCCCGACCTTGACCAGAACGTCCCAGCGCCTGGCACCCAGCACCCGCAGCACGTCTTCCAGTTCAGGCTCCAGCGTGGCCAGACCCGTAGCGATATTGACCGTGATGGGAAAGAACGAGATAAGAAATGCCGTCAGGATGCCCGGGCCAATGCCAATGCCGAACCACACCACCAGAATCGGCACGATGGCTGCCTTGGGCACCGCATTAAAGGCCACCAGCAGCGGGAACACTGCGGTGTAGGCGATGCGGGCCGAGCCCACCAGAAACCCCAGCAACACACCCACCACAATACTCAGGCCAAAGCCCACCATGGTGACCCAAAAGGTTTGCCAGGCCGCCAGTGCGATGGGGCCGGTAAATTCAAGCAAGGCCTGTGCGATCTTGAGCGGGCTGGGAAAAATGAACTCCGCTATGCCAAACCCGACGCAAACCGCTTGCCATAAGGCAATGATGATGGCCAGCAGAATGAGCGGAGACCAGCGCTCCCATTGTTTG
Organism: Pseudomonadota bacterium; assembly: GCA_041192445.1. Taxonomy (GTDB): domain Bacteria; phylum Pseudomonadota; class Gammaproteobacteria; order Burkholderiales; family Burkholderiaceae_C; genus Egaibacter. The sequence goes on from JBEEMW010000074.1 coordinate 2,100, forward strand.
TTAATCGTCATGGGGTGTTTGTCATCGGGGTTTGGGCGGTCGTTTTGCGCACGGCACCAATATGCCCGCGCAGCTCGTGCACGATGTCTGAAAATTCTTTGGTGTAAGTCACTTCCAGATCACGGGGCTGGGGCAGTTCGATCGCTTTTTTCACAACAAAGCGGCCCGGGCTTTTGCTCATCACGTAAACCGTATCTGCCAGAAAAACGGATTCACGCAAATCGTGTGTCACCAAAATGACGTTGAAGCGTTGCTCAGTCCACAGATCGCGCAAGATACACCACAGTTCTTCGCGGGTGAAGGCATCCAGCGCACCAAAGGGCTCGTCCAGCAACAGCATTTTGGGCTCGTGGATCAAGGCGCGGCAAATGCTCACGCGCTGCTGCATGCCGCCCGACAACTGCCAGGGGAATTGGTCTTCGTAGCCGCCCAGGCCCACCTTTTGCAGCAACTTTCTGGCGCGTTCCTCGTACTCCTTGCGCCTGGCTTTGAAGGTGCTCCGATAAGGCTCAACGATCTCCAGCGGCAGCAACACGTTGTCCACGGTTGTGCGCCAGGGCAGCAGCGATGGTGCCTGAAACGCCATGCCCGATATCTTCAGTGGCCCGGTGACAGGTTTGCCGTCAATCAGAATGCGGCCTCTGGAGGGCATCTTCAGCCCGGTGGTCAACTTCATGAAAGTTGATTTTCCACAACCTGACGGGCCGACGATGGCGATGAATTCACCTTCGCGCACCTTCAGGTCGATGGCTTCTACCGCGAAGTGGTTCTGCGCCAGCAGCGCATCGTTATAGGCAAGCCAGACGTCGGCAAAATCGACGAAATAGGCATCAGACTGATCCTGCACGGTTACTTCTTGGCAGGTAATATGTTCAGCTCAGCCACCGTGGGCAGGTAGGAGCCGTTCCAGACCGCATCGGCGCTCACGCGGGTTTTGGTGTTGAAGGCGTCAGATACCTGGCTGGCCATCAGCGACATGCGCGGGCCCCTGACCTGGCCAAAACCCTCTGCCCGTGCGTCAGGACTGTTCACCACGGTATCAATGGCCAGTTTGAGACGCCGGGTTTCCAGCTCGACGTTGATGATGCCGTCACGTTGTTTCACGGACTCGATGGCCGCATCCGGTTTGGCAATGACTTCTTTCACGCCCTTGGTAAAGGCCTGCAAAAAGGCTTTGACCGCAGCCGGATTTTCCTTGAGGAATTTGGGCGTGGCGATGATCACGTTGCCATACAGCTTGACACCGTAGTCAGCGTAGGGGAGCACAACCACGTCTTCAGCCTTGACGCCGCGGGCCTCAAGGTTGAGCAGGGACGTGAAGGTGAAACCTGTGATGGCGTCCACATCGCCGCGGGCCAGCATGGTTTCACGCAATGGCGGGTCCATGGATGTCCATTGCACGCCGGTGATGCTATTGGCTTTTGCAAAAATGGGGAACGCCCGGCGGCCGGCATCGAAAACAGGCGCACCGAGCTTCTTGCCGTTCAAATCAGCGGTCGTCTTGATACCCGATTTTTTGAGCGCCATGACCGAGGCCGGCGTGTTGTTGTAAACCATCATCACGGCCACCGGCTTGTTGGGTGCATCCGGGTTGTTGGCATGGAACTCCATCAAGGCGGCCATGTCTGCAAACCCCATGTCGTAGGTGCCGGAGGCCACCCGCGTCACGGTGCCGCCGGAGCCATTGCCCGCGTCAATCGTCACATCCAGCTTGGCGTCTTTGAAATAGCCTTTGGCGGCGGGGGAGAGAAACAGTGCGGCAGGCCCTTCAAACCGCCAGTCGAGCTGGAATTTGATGGGGACATTTTGAGCGTTGGCGATGCCCATGACAGACGTCAACGCCAGAGTTGTGGCCAATTTCAGGAAGGTGCGCTTACGCATGAAAAACTCCAATGCAGGTGAGGAAAAGTGATTTTTGCACACCAATTCGAGTGCAATAAATATGCCAATTATCCTTGCGGGGGTGCGGCAAGACACCCCCGGAAACCCGCAGAGCGGAGGTTTTCAGCAGAACGACGTGCTCATGAGGCCGCGTTTTGGGCGGCACTGGCCACGGCCAGCGCGGTCATGTTGACCACACGCCGCACGGTGGAGGAAGGGGTCAGCACATGGGCCGATGCCGAGCCACCAAGCAGTATGGGCCCGACAGTGACACCCTGACCACCGGTGACCTTCAGTACATTGAACAAGATGTTGGCAGCGTCCAGGTTGGGGCAAATGAGTACATTGGCTTCACCCAGAAGCTTGCTCTCCATCAGCGAGGCATGGCGTATGTCTTCTGACAAGGCCGCATCGCCATGCAATTCGCCGTCACATTCAACGTCCGGTGCCATCTGGCAAAAAAGCTCGTGAGCCAAACGCATCTTGACGGCCGACTTGCGGCTGGATGAGCCGTACATGGAGTGGGAGAGAAAAGCGACTTTGGGTGGCAGGCCAAAACGGCGTACTTCGTCGGCTGCCATCACCGCAATGCTGGCCAGTTGCTGGGCATCAGGCTCTTCGTTGACGAACGTGTCGGCGATGAACAGCGTGCGTTTGTCCAGCATCAATGCATTCAAGGTGGCGAAACCCGAGGCACCTCGTTTGACACCAATCACATCGCGAATATGCCCCAGGTGCATGTCAAAACGACCCACCAGGCCACACAACATGGCGTCAGCATCACCGAGTTTGAGCATCAGCGACGCAATGGTGGTGTTGGATCGGCGCACAGCGGCCTTGGCGGCGTCAATGGACACGCCACGTCGTCCCATCAGGTGGTGATAGGCCTCCCAGTACTGGCGAAAACGCGGATCGTCTTCGGGGTTAACGCATTCCACGTCCGTACCCAGGCGTATTCTCAGACCGGCTTTGAGCAGCCGGGCCTCAATGACGGCGGGTCGTCCAATCAGGATAGGATGGGCCAAACCCTCGTCCACGGCCAGTTGTGCGGCGCGAAGCACGCGCTCGTCTTCACCTTCGGCGTAAGCCACCCGTTTGGCGGCCTTCGGTACGGCATGGGCTGCCGTGAATACCGGGCGCATGAACATGCCGGTCTGGTAGACGAAACGTGACAGCTGCTGACGATACGCCTCCATGTCCTTGATGGGCCGCGTAGCCACGCCGGATTCTTCGGCGGCCCGGGCAACCGCCGGGGCAATGCGCAGGATCAGTCGTGAATCAAAGGGTGTGGGAATCAGGTAGTCTGCGCCAAACACCAGCTCCTTGCCGGCATAGGCCGTGGCCACTTCTTCGCTGATGTCGGCCTTGGCCAGATCGGCGATCTGACGCACGCAGGCCAGTTTCATGGCCTCGGTAATTTTGGTGGCACCACAATCCAGTGCACCCCTGAAGATGTAGGGGAAACACAAGACATTGTTCACCTGGTTGGGATAGTCCGAACGCCCGGTGGCAATGATGCAATCGGGCCGTACGGCCTTGGCCAGTTCGGGGCGAATCTCGGGTTCCGGATTGGCCAGCGCCAGGATGATGGGCTGGTCAGCCATGGTTTTCACCATGTCCTGCGAGAGTACCCCGGCCGCCGAGCAGCCCAAAAATACATCGGCACCGTTGACGGCATCCGCCAGTGTGCGGGCGCCGGTGGTTTGGGCAAAACGCTCCTTGGATTCATCAAACCCGCCGGGTCGCCCCTTGTAAATAACGCCTTTGGAGTCGCAGGCAAAGATGTTTTCGCGCCGCACACCCAGCCCCACCATGACATCCAGACAGGCCAGGGCCGCAGCACCTGCGCCCGACACGGCTACTTTCACCTCTTCGATGCGTTTGCCCACCAACTCCAGCCCGTTCAGAAGGGCCGCAGCCGAAATGATGGCCGTGCCGTGCTGATCGTCATGAAACACGGGAATGTTCATGCGCTCGCGCAATTTTTTCTCGATGTAAAAACACTCCGGGGCCTTGATGTCTTCGAGGTTGATGCCGCCCAGCGTGGGCTCCATCGCGGCAATCATGTCCACCAGCTTGTCGGGGTCACGCTCGGCCAGCTCAATGTCAAACACATCAATGCCGGCAAACTTCTTGAACAGGCAGCCCTTGCCCTCCATCACGGGTTTGGCGGCGAGAGGGCCAATGTCGCCCAGCCCCAAAACCGCGGTGCCGTTTGTGATGACGCCGACCAGGTTGCCGCGGGAGGTGTACTCCGCCGCCAGCGACGGGTCTGCTTCAATATCGAGGCAGGGGTAGGCCACGCCAGGCGAATACGCCAGGGACAGGTCGCGCTGGTTGGACAGCGGTTTGGTCGCATTGACCGATATTTTTCCGCGGGTGGGGGTGCGGTGGTATTCCCGGGCGGCTTCACGCAGGGCGTGTTCGGCGGGTGAAAGGGCTTTGTCCATGGGAGCCTCCTGTTTGATTTTGCAAGCACCAATAGGCTACCGCATTGCGTAGCCCATTGGTGTTCGTGTTTATGCTTACTCCCGTCGAAAGATTTTTGGCTTGTCAGACATCCGGCGCCACCGGGTGTTGCGCCATGGCCTCCAGCGCCTTGACCAGGGCCGAGTGATCGAGTTGACCGTGGCCCAGCGCGGCGCAGGATTGCATCAACTGGGCGGCGATCGCCGTTTGCGGCAGTGCCACACCCAGGCTTCGCGCACCCTGCAACGCCAGGTTCAGGTCTTTTTGATGCAATGCAATACGAAAACCCGGGGCAAAGCTGCGTTTGATCATGCGTTCGCCATGAACTTCCAGAATGCGGGAAGCCGCAAAACCACCCATCAAGGCTTGCCGCACTTTGGCCGGATCCGCCCCGGCTTTAGACGCAAACACCAGCGCCTCGCCAACTGCCGCAATGTTGAGCGCCACGATGATCTGATTGGCCACCTTGCAGACTTGACCGTCGCCCACACCACCCACGAGCGTGATGTTCTTGCCCATCAACCCGAGCAGCGGCTGGATGTGGTCAAACGCGGCCGGGTCCGCCCCCACCATGATGGTCAGTGACGCCGCTTTGGCCCCCACTTCGCCACCAGAAACCGGTGCGTCCAGGTAAACGCAGCCCAGAGCCTTGATTCGGGCTGCGAAGCCTTTGGTGGCGATAGGGTCAATGGAGCTGCAATCCACGACGGTTTTGCCGGGTGTTAAACCGGCGGCAACACCAGCCGGTGCAAACAGGACTTTTTCGACATCAGGGGTGTCTGGCAGCATCAGGAAGATGATGTCGGCGCTTTGGGCCACGTCTTGCGCGCTGGGGCAGGTGATCGCGCCTGCGGCCAAAAGCTCATGCGGCACCTGGCTGCGGGTATTGACATACAAGGTGTGGCCAGCCTTGAGCAAATGCCCGGCCATGGGTGCGCCCATGATGCCCAGGCCAATGAAGCCGAGTTTGAGTGGGGAGTGGGTCATGTCAGGGCCTTGATCCAGCCCAGCCCGTCCACCGTATTGGTTTTAGGCTTGTATTCACAGCCAATCCAGCCGGTGTAACCGATGGCGGCGATGTGTTTGAACAGCCAGGCGTAATTGATCTCACCGGTGCCGGGCTCAAAGCGCCCCGGGTTGTCGGCCAGCTGAATGTGGGCGATGCGTGCAAGGTGAGTCTTGAGCGTGTTGCCCAGTTCGCCTTCCATGCGCTGCGCGTGGTAGATGTCGTACTGAATAAACAGGTTGTCGCTGCCCACGTCGTCCAGAATGGCGACGGCCTGATCGGTGCGGTTCAGGAAGAACCCCGGAATATCAAAATGGTTGATGGGTTCGATCAGCAGGCGTATGCCGGCGCCCTGGAGCTGGGATGCCGCAAATTTCAGGTTGGCCACGAAGGTCGTACGTGCCTGCGCCGTGCTGACACCCACAGGCAGTTTGCCTGCCAGGCAGTTGACTTGGGGGCAGCCAAGTGCCTGGGCGTATTCAATCCCGAGCGCAACGCCTGTGCGGAATTCGTCCACGCGAGCCGGGTCACAGGCCAGGCCACGGTCGCCCGCTTCCCAATTGCCCGCGGGCAGGTTGTGCAGAACCTGTTTGAGACCATTGGTTTTCAGGGCCTGCACCAGTTCCTCCTTGGGATAGGGGTAGGGGAACAGGTATTCAACCGCTTCAAACCCGGCGGCTTTGGCGGCAGCGAAGCGCGCCATAAAAGGTACTTCGTTGAACAACATTGTCAAATTGGCAGCAAATTTTGGCATCTTGTTTTCCGTATCACTGGGTGTTTGCATGGCTCAATCGAGCATGGCCGCCACGGCCGTCGGTGCGTCGGCGCGCGACGCGGCCAAATCTTCGAACTCGACAACATTGTCAATCTCGGTGCCCATGGCAATGTTGGTGACGCGCTCCAGAATCACCTCAATGACAACCGGCACCTGAAACTCCTTCATCCAGGCCTCGGCCTGGCGAATGGCGGGCGTGATTTCTTCCTGTTTGTGTACCCGAATGGCCTTGCAACCCAGGCCTTCAACCACTTTGAGGTGGTCAACCCCATAACCCCGCACGATGGGGTCGTTGTCGGTATTGATGTTGTCAAACGCCAGTTGAACACAATAGTCCATCTCAAACCCCCGCTGGCTTTGACGGATCAGCCCCAGGTAAGAGTTGTTGACGACCATATGGATGTAGGGCAGCTTGAACTGCGCGCCCACCGCCAGTTCCTCAATCATGAACTGGAAGTCGTAGTCACCAGACAGCGCCACCACCTTGCGCGACGGGGCTGCCGCCTTCACACCGAGCGCAGCGGGAATGGTCCAGCCCAGAGGCCCGGCCTGGCCGCAATTGATCCAGTGGCGTGGTTTGTACACATGCAGAAACTGGGCACCGGCAATTTGCGACAAACCGATGGTGCTGACGTAGCAGACATCTTCGCCAAACGCGTTGTTCATGCACTGGTAGACGCGCTGTGGTTTCATCGGCACAGCCTCGAAGTTGGTTTTGCGCAGCAGGGTTCCTTTGCGGTGCTGGCACGATGCCACCCATTCATGGCGATCCGTCAGTTTGCCTTGCGCCCGCCACTCGGTGGCCACCTGAACAAACAACTCAAGAGCCAGTTTGGCGTCGGACGCAATGCCATAGTCAGGCGAGAAAACCCTGCCAATCTGGGTGGGTTCAATGTCCACATGAATGAACTTGCGTCCCTTGCAATACACCTCGGGTGAGCCGGTGTGGCGGTTGGCCCACCGGTTGCCCAGCCCCAGTACAAAATCCGAGGCCAGCATGGTGGCGTTGCCATAACGGTGGCTGGTTTGCAGGCCACACATGCCCGCCATCAAGGGGTGACTGTCCGCAATGCTGCCCCATCCCATCAGGGTTGGAATGACCGGGATATTCATGATCTCGGCAAACTGAACCAGCAAGTCGCAGGCATCGGCATTGATCACGCCACCGCCCGACACGATCAGGGGCCGTTCGGACGCATTGAGCATCGTCAAGGCTTTTTCAATCTGGGCCCGCGTGGCGGCGGGCTTGTACACGGCCAACGGGGCATAGGTGTCCGGATCAAACTCGATCTCGGCCATCTGCACGTCAAACGGCAGGTCAATCAGCACCGGGCCCGGACGGCCTGAGCGCATCACGTGGAAGGCTTGCTGGAACACGCGGGGCACCTGGGCGGGCTCGCGCACGGTGACCGACCATTTGGTGACGGGTTTGGAGATGGACTCAATATCCACCGCCTGAAAGTCTTCCTTGTACAGGCGTGCACGAGGTGCCTGACCGGTGATGCACAGAATGGGAATGGAGTCAGCCTGTGCCGAGTAAAGGCCGGTGATCATGTCGGTGCCCGCCGGGCCGGACGTGCCAATGCAAACACCGATATTGCCCGCAACCGCCCGCGTGTAACCCTCTGCCATATGGGAGGCGCCTTCCACGTGGCGGGCCAGAATGTGGTCGATGCTGCCCTGCTTGCGCATGGCTGCGTACAGCGGATTGATGGCCGCGCCCGGCACGCCAAACGCCTGGGTCACGCCCTCTTTTTCCATCACCCAGACCGCTGCCTCTATCGCTCTCATCTTTGCCATGATCGTTGCTCCAAGCAGGTTAATTGTTACCTGATGGGTTGGACTGTAGGGACAAGAAGGCCATTGCGGAAGTCGTTTGCAGGCCATAAGATCTATTCCAGAGTGGAATAAATAACAGCCCAAAAGGAGTAGCTGATGGACCGGCTTCTGGCCATGCAGGTGTTTGTGCGGGTGGTTGAAACCGGCAGCTTCTCGAAAGCGGCGAAGGAATTTGCCACCACCCAGCCGACCGTGACCAAGATGGTGGCCACCACAGAGGCACGGTTGCACGTGCGGCTGCTGAACCGCAACACGCGCGGTGTGAGTGTGACGGAGTCGGGTGCCCTCTACTTCGAGAAATGCAAGATCATTGCGCGTGAAGCCGACGAAGCCGAGAACGTTGCCCGCCTGCGCCAGACGCAAGCGCAAGGCATGCTGCGCGTGGGCACGTCGGTGGCGTTCGGGCGGCGTGTGGTGGTGCCGCTGGCGCTGGAATTCATGGCGCAACATCCGCTGGTGCAGGTGGACCTGAGTTTTGACGACCGCTACACCGACCTGGTGGCGCAGGGTATTGACGTGGCCATTCGCATGGGCAAGCTGGCGGATTCATCACTGGGCGCGCGCCACCTGGGCATGAACCCCTGGCTGGTGGTGGCTTCCGGGCGCTACCTCAAAAAAGAAGGCTTTCCCAAACGCCCCGCAGACCTGAGCGGGCGCAACGCCCTCATCTACAGCAGTGTGCAGGGTGATGATGTCTGGCGTCTGACTGGCCCAAAAGGCGAGGCGGTGACGGTGCCGGTAACGGGCAGCTTCCGCGCCAACAACCTGTCTGCCGTGCTGGCGGCTGCGCGTGCGCATCTGGGTGTGGCGGCACTGCCCTGGTACGTGGCGGCCGATTCACTGGCGTCAGGTCACCTGGTGGAGATTTTGAAAGGGCACAGCCTGCCTGAGCAGGAAATCCATGCGGTCTTCCCATCACCCAAACTGGTGCCCGGCAAGGTGCAGGCGTTTGTCGCCTTCATGCAGGGGCGGTTCAACGGGCGCTGGTGGGAAACCTTGCCAAAGGGCTGATTTTACCAAGAATAGATGCTAAATAAGCCCCTAGCCCTCGTCGGATATGCGTGAGTAGCTATTAAAAATATAGCAAAATCAGTATCAACCCAATGCTAGGAGCTGGACCGAATTTCGGCGAACCGCCGTTCCATCTCGCGACGCATTTCCCTTCGCACCTCCGCTGCAGCATGGCGTCTGCGTTCTTCGATGGACACGGGCTCCCAAGGCGTTACGGCAGCTGGCTTTCTGTTCTCGTCCACAGCCACCATGGTGAAGAAGCAGCTATTCACGTGGCGAACCGCACGGGTGCGGATTTCCTCGGCGATGACCTTGATGCCAATTTCCATGGACGAAGTCCCCGTGTGATTGACCGAGGCCAGAAAGGTGACCAGTTCGCCCACATGGATAGGCTGTCTGAACATCACCTGATCCACGTTGAGGGTGACGACATACCGCCCCGCATAGCGACTGGCACATGCGTATGCCACCTGGTCGAGAAGCTTGAGAATGGTTCCGCCATGAACATTGCCAGCGAAATTAGCTGTGTCCGGCGTCATCAGGACGGTCATTGAGAGTTGGTGTGAAGGGAGATCCATGGTCATGATTGCTCGGAACAACTGGTTGAAGGTAGGTATGTTGCTTCGTACATCAAACCAATAATATCCGTCAATTCATTTCTTCCCAAACTCCGTCATGAGCATTTCTTCACAAGTCATTCGTGCTTTCACTCCAACAGGGAGGTTGCGCGCTTCCATCAACCTGGGCAACCCCATTTTGGCGAATAGAGATGCGATGTCGGGTGACCCCGTGGGGGTTTCCATCGATCTGGCGCATGCTTTTGCCGGGCGATTAGGGGTCGACGTTGAATGGGTCGTGTTTGACGCGGCAGGCAAATTGGTGCCAAACGCGTCACCCATTCACGCCAACGACGAAGTGGATCAACCAGGCCACCGCGTGACAGTGGGCAAGGTCTGGATGTGGCCGCTGGCGTCAAGCAGCAGCTGGAGGCAGATGCCGGGCGCTTTCCAGATCTGAGGCTGCTGCCCGGCCGCTTCATGGTGATCCAGCAGGCACTGGCCCGGCACGGTATTCAGGGCGCCATTGTTGCGCCGGCCACACAAGGATAAACCGGGCTCCTGCAAGCCACGGATGACATGGTGACTTGCGGTAGCCCGGTGTGCATGGTTTTTGGCGATATTTAGGGGTTAAATTGGCCCCTAGCCCTCGTCCAATATGCGTGAGTAGCTATTAAATATATAGCAAACAGCTTTCGCAGCATCAATGAGCATCCGCCTGCTTGGCCGCTTCGACAGCGTCTGAGCCATCGCCCCGCGCACCGTTGAAGTACAGATTCAACGCAACCGCGCTGATGGATGCCAGCAGGATGCCGGACTCGATCAACGGATGAATGCCGTGCGGCATCCACTGCTTGAAGTTGGGTGCAATCAGCGGAATCATGCCGATGCCGATGGAGATGGCCACGATGAACAGGTTGTTGCGATTGCCTTTGTAGTCCACACCGCCCAGGATGCGGATGCCAGTGGCTGCCACCATGCCGAACATCACCACACCCGCACCGCCCAGCACAAAGGTGGGCAGTGATTCCACCAGTGCCGCCATCTTGGGCAACAGGCCCAGGATGACCAGGATGATGCCGCCGGCCACACAGACAAAGCGGCTCTTCACACCGGTCACACCCACCAGGCCCACGTTTTGCGAGAAGCTGGTGTAGGGGAATGTGTTGAAAATGCCGCCAATCAGCGTGCCCAGACCGTCGGTACGCAGGCCGGCTGCCAGCATCTTCTGGTCAACCTTCTTGCCGGTCATGTCACCCAGTGCGAGGAACATGCCGGTTGATTCGATCATCACCACAATCATCACCAGCGTCATGGTCAGTATCAGGATAGGGTCAAACACCGGAGCTGCGATTGAAAAAGGCAGCACCAGCTCAAACCAGCCGGCTTTGGCTACTTTCTCGAACGTCATCAGGCCTGCCATTGTGGCGATCACGCCGCCCAGAATGATGCCCAGCAAAACCGAGATGTTGGCAACAAAGCCTTTGGCGTATTTGGCAATCAGCAGGATCGACACCAGCACGATGCTGGCAATGGCGATGTGAGGCATCTGCGCGTATTTGGGGTTGGGTACCGAGCCGACGAGCGCCAGGCCTTTGGGAATGGCGGGCACCACATTGGCTGCCGGTGCGCTGGCGCCTGCAGCAGGCGTGACGGCGGCGTTGGCCATGCTGCCCACGTCGGCCAGCCATTTGGCGTGTTCGGGGTTCACCACACTGGGGGCGGTGGGGCCGAACGGGTTGCCAAAAATCCAGTTGATGCCAATGCGCATCAGGCTGATGCCGATGACCGCGATGATGGTGCCCGTGACCACCGGTGGAAAGAAGCGCAGCATGCGGCTGACCACAGGCGCAATCACAAGCGAGATGACACCCGCGCCGATGATGGAGCCAAAAATCAAGCCCGCGCCTTCCACGCCGGGCAGGCTGTTGGCCATGGCCAGCATGGGCGCAACCGACGCAAAAGTCACCCCCATCATCACCGGCAGCTTGATGCCAAACCACTGGGTGGCACCCAGCGATTGAATCAGCGTGACCAGGCCACAGCAGAACAGGTCTGCCGAGATCAGCATGGCCACCTGTTCGGGACTGAGTTTGAGCGCACGGCCCACGATGAGTGGCACGGCCACCGCGCCGGCATACATCACCAGCACATGTTGCAGGCCAAGGGCCGTCAGTTTGCCTGCAGGCAGGCGCTCGTCCACGGGGTGGACTTGTTGTTCGGACATAGATTGGGTCTCCAGATAATGATTTTGTTCTCCGCCCTGTACGCTAAACTGTATACACTTATTGACCAATTCTGATAAGGGAAAACCCCATCATGCGATCAGCCCAGCAGATCGCTCAGGGTTCGGGCAATCACCTTGGTGGCGCGTCGCAGGTCTTGCAGGTCCAGCCGCTCATCCGCCCGCTTGGCATGGGATTCCAGCACGGTGCGGGGCCCGGCACCATAGATGACGCCGGGGATACCGGCCTCACAAAACAGGCGTACATCGGTGTACAGCGGTGTGCCCAGTGCCGGTATCGGCTCACCAAACACTTGTTCGCCGTGCTTCTGAATGGCATCGACCAGCGGCTTGTTGCCCGGCAGCGGCCGCATGGCGTTGGCGAGCAGCATGCGCTTGATATCGACCGTCACACCCGAGTGCTGCGCGGCGGTATCGGTGATGATCTGGCGCAGGGTCGCTTCCACTTCAGCCGGGTTCTCCTCGGGAATCATGCGCCGGTCCAGCTTGAAGGTCACGCGCCCGGGCACCACGTTGGTGTTGGTGCCGCCTTCAATCATGCCAACGTTCAGGTAAGGGTGATTGATGCCAGCCACTTCGGAGCTGATGTTTTTGTAAAGCGTGTTTTGCTGATACAGGGCGCTGAGAATGTTCACGGCCGCCTGCAGGGCATCCACGCCAGATTCCGGAATGGCGGCGTGCGCCATTTTGCCGTGCACGGTGACTTCCAGTTGCAGGCAGCCGTTGTGCGCCGTGATGACCTGGTAGCTGAAGCCGGCGGCAATCATCAAATCAGGTTTGATGATCTTGTGTTTAAGCAACCATTCAGGCCCCACCTCGCCACCAAACTCTTCGTCGTAGGTGAAGAGCAGCTCCACGCTGCCAGCCTTCGGTTTGGCAACGGCTTCCAGCGCACGAACGGCAAATGCATAGGTCGAAAAATCACACTTGCTGACTGCGGCGGCGCGGCCATAGATCTTGCCGTTCTCAATCTCGCCGCCATAAGGGTTTTTTGTCCAGCCCTCGCCGGGTGGAACCACATCGCCGTGCGCGTTGAGGAGAACCGTTTTGCCGGGCCCGTATTGGCGACGCACCACCAGATTGGTCACACTCTCCAGACCGAATGCACGCACTTCACTCTCGGGAACCGGATACTTTTCGGCATCCAGCCCAAACCCGTGCAAGAGCTCGGCTGTGCGTTCGGCATGGGGCGCGTTGTTGCCGGGCGGTGTATCGGTGGGAACCCGTATGAGCGCCTGCAGAAATTGCACCTGCTCGTCAAAGTGTGCATCAATCCAGGCGTCGAGTTGGTCGTAGGTAGTCATGAAAGTCAGCGTGTCAAAAATGGCAAAAATGGCAAAGGAGTCAGGTCAGAAAAATCAGGAGTCAGCCGCGAGTTGATCCAGCAGCACGGAAAACGCGTCTACCGCCAGTTGCATGTCGTCGCTGGTGGTGGACTCAAGCGGGTTGTGGCTGATGCCGGCGTTTTGTCCACGCACAAACAGCATGGCCTGTGGCATGACTTCGTGCAGCTTCATCGCATCGTGGCCAGCCCCGCTGGGCATGTGGTGCAGGGGCACGCCCAGGGCATCAACCGCTTTTGCCCAGCGCTGCTGCCATGCCGGTGCGCTGGGGGCGGCTGACGCACGCATGGTTTCTTCCAGTGAATAGTGAACCTGGCGGCGTTCGCAAATTTCCGCCAGCGACGCCAAAATGTCTTTCACCATGGCATCCCGCTGGGCGTTGGTGGGTGCACGCATGTCCAGTGTGAACTGGCACCGCCCCGGCACCACGTTGATCGAACCATTGGGCACCAGCAATTGACCGACCGTTGCGACCGAGTCGCCGTCATGGGCTGCCCGTTTTTCAGCGGCAAGTATCAGCTCGGCAACGGCAACGGCTGCATCGCTGCGCCTGTCCATGGGCGTGGTGCCGGCATGGCAGGCCGTGCCGATGACTTCAGCAAGGTAGCGCACGCTGCCATTGATGGAGGTGACCACCCCCAGCGGCAAATCCAGTTCGTTGAGAACCGGGCCTTGTTCAATATGAACCTCGACAAAACCCAGATAGTCTGCCGGGTTGCGTTGCAATTTGGCAATGTCCTGCGTATTGAGCCCTGCATGCGCCATGGCTTCGCGCAGGGTGATGCCATCCGCATCCGTTTGATCCAGCCACTGCATGTTGAACTGGCCGATGAGTGCGCCAGAGCCCAGGAAAGTTGCCTTGTAGCGCTGGCCTTCCTCCTCGGCAAAGCCAACCACTTCAAGGTGAAATGGCAGGCGCATGCCCCGGGCATGCAGGTCACGCACACAGGCCATGGGGACAAAAATACCCAGACGGCCATCGTATTTGCCGCCGTTGCGCACGGTGTCGTAGTGCGAGCCCGTCAGCAGGGTTTTGGCGTCCGGGTTTTTGCCCTGGTTACTGGACAGGTAGCGCCCGACGACATTGCCAACGGCGTCGATATGGACCTCATCAAAACCACACACCAGCATCTGGGTCTGGATGGACGCTGCGCAGGCCCGGTGTGCACCGGTCAGGTAGGTTACCGTGAGTTGCCCTTTCTCCGCGTAACCAGGGTCGGTGTACGTGGCGAGCGCTTCATGCCAGTCCCAGACCAGGTTGCCAACGGTGGGTGTGACGGCAAATTTGTCATTCAGGCGGATTTCAACAATGCGGTGGATGTTGCGCAAACACTCCTGCAGCTCGAAGCCGGGATGACCCTGCAGGCGCCGCTCAAAGGTGTCGATGATCTGCTGTTTGCTCAGACCGGTACCACGCGGGCCACGTACCGCCAGAATGAATGGGAAGCCGAATTTGGCGTTGTAGTCGGCGTTCAGTTTCTGAATTTTGGCAAACTCTTGCGGCGTGCAGTGGGTCAACCCGGCCTTGCCCTGCTCGAGGGTGGACTCTGCCGTGAGGGCGTTGTTGACCATGGCCTTGCCGGCCAGCTCGGGGTGAGCGCGAATCAGGGCCAGTTGCGGTGCACGCCCGGCCGCCGCCAGCACCTGCACCATGGTGTGCTTGAGGTGGGCGAGTGAACGAAAAGGGCGCTGCACCAGGGCTTGTTCGGCGATCCATGGCGAGTGCTCGTACAGGCCGTCCAGCATGTGCGCGGCCTCTGCCAGAGGGGCGCTGTTGAGTTGTTCCAGTGTGAATGTCATGGCACGAAGGGGTGTGTTTGGGTCCAGTGTCTGGCAATGTCCAGCCTGCGGCAAATCCAGACGTGTGAATGCCTCTGTACATAGTCAAGAAATTGTTGCAATGCCTTCATGCGCCCCGGTCGACCCAACAGCCGGCAATGCATGCCGATACTGAGCATCTTGGGCGCATCGAGACCGCCGGGGTCGCCCTCGGCATACAACACGTCAAAGCTGTCCTTGAGGTAGGTAAAAAAGTCGTCTCCTTGCGCAAACCCCTGTGCTGAGGAGAAACGCATGTCGTTGGTGTCCAGCGTGTAGGGCACGATCAGTTGCGGCACACTGCTGCCATCGGTTTTCTGGACCTGCATCCAGAAAGGCAGATCGTCACCGTAGTAGTCGCTGTCGTATTCAAAGCCGCCATAGTCGGCAACGAGCCGGCGGGTGTTGGGGCTGTCGCGCCCGGTGTACCAGCCCAGAGGGCGCTCACCGGTGAGTTGCTGGATGATGCTCATGGCCATGCGCAGGTGTTCGCGCTCGGTCGCTTCATCCATGTTCTGGTAGCTGATCCAGCGCCAGCCGTGGCAGGCAATTTCATGCCCCAACGCCTTGAAGGCGGCGGTCAGTTCCGGGTGGCGTTGCAGGGCCATGCTGACGCCAAACACGGTGAGTGGCAGCTGGCGTTGCTCAAACTCGCGCAGGATGCGCCAGACACCCGCACGCGAGCCGTATTCGTAAATGCTCTCCATGCTCATGTGGCGCGCGGGAAACGCCGCCGGGTTGAACATCTCGGACAAAAATTGCTCGGAAGACGGGTCACCATGCAGCACCGTGTTTTCCGCACCTTCTTCGTAGTTCAGGACAAACTGCAACGCAATACGGGCCTGATTGGGCCATTGCGCATGAGGCGGGTTGCGTCCATAACCCACCAGATCGCGGGGATAGGCGCCCGTGGCCCTGTGGGCAGGAACGGGTGGCATGGGGGCGTGGGTCATGGTGTCTTGATCAGGACAGGGCCATTGAAATGTCATTGGTGGGAATCTTGCGGTCGAAGGTGAGGTTTTCCTCAACGTGCAGCAAGTGTTCGTGCATCAACCTCACGGCCAGGTCTTCATCCTTTGCCGCCAGCGCCTTGACAATTTCCACGTGCTCATCGTTGGAGTGCTCGGCGGCGCGGGAGGTCTGGTACATCAGCGTGATCAACGCACAACGGGAGATCAGCTGGCTCAACAACTGGGCCAGCACGTCATTGCCCGTGAGCTCGGCCAGGCGCACATGAAAGTCACCCAGCAACTCGGTACGCCCCGGCGCGTCTTCCCGCTGCACGGCGAGTTTTTCCTGGGCCACGTGTTCCCTCAAGGCCTTGATTTTGGCGGGGGTGACCTGACGCGCGAAAGCCCGGGTCATTTCCGACTCCAGCATGCGCCGAACGGCAAACACCTGTTTCGCTTCGGTCACTGACGGTGCGGCTACAAAAGCACCCCGGGCCGGCTCCAGCGTGACAAGCTGGTGTTGGGACAATTGCAACAGCGCCTGGCGCACCAGCGTGCGTGACACGCCAAAATGGTCGGCTAATTTCTGCTCGGCCAACTTGCTGCCGGGCTGCAGGCGATGTTCCACAATGGCCTTGGTCAGGGCCTGAACGATCAAACTGGTTGAAGATGTTTCCATGTGATCATCATAGCGCCAAACACAAAAAGTGTATACACTTTCGGCTGGGATGGTCAATTTTTGGCTTCCGGCTTCCGTCCATGACGGGCGCGAGTTTTTCAAGGATTCAAGATGGGCTTAAGCACTCACGTACTGGACACCATGCACGGTTGCCCTGCTGCCGGCATGGCCGTGGCCTTGTACACCACGGATGATGAATCCGCCACACTCGTCAAGCGGTTTGTCCTGAATGAAGACGGGCGAAACCCGCAAGGCCCCTTGTACGACAACGCCAGCCTTCAGGTGGGCACCTACCGGCTGGTGTTCGATGTGCGGGCTTACTTCAAGGATCGTAATGTGGCTTTGCCGGAGCCCAATTTCCTGAACAAAGTGAGCCTGGACTTTGGTGTGGCCCACACCGACCAGCACTACCATGTGCCCTTGCTGGTCAGCCCCTGGAGTTATTCAACCTATCGGGGCTCATGACGCGCCACGGCCTGAGTGGCTTTACAGCTGCCCTTCGGTCAGTGTATCGAGCTGGAAACGCCCGCTTTTATCCCACAGCCAGGTTTCGGTGTAAGTCACTTTGCCCATGCGAACCGGGGCGGGGTAGGGGGCCGCCTGGCGAACCATGCGGGTGACATCGGCCATGACCTCGGGTGCGTGCGTGGGGGTACGCAGCCAGCTGATGGAGACAACTTGCCCGCGGCCATCAATGTCGACATTGAGTACGCCCACGGCATACAGTTGGGGCTGCATTTTGCCTTTGTAGATGCGGTCCTGGTTTTGCCGGTACAAATGACTGGCGGCGTCGCGGCGGTAATCACGGGGTGTGGCCGCATTGGATGCCATGGCGATTGGGGAAGCTGGCGGGCCGGGTATGACAGCCGCAGCGGTGGGTGCCGGTTGTGCAGCAGGGGGAGGCGGCGCGACGGGTGGGTTGATTGGGCTTGACTTGCAGGCCGCGACGATGACGGCAGCGGCCGCGCTGAGCACGAGAAGCCAGAACCTGCGATCCAGTGGGCGTGTCATAAAGTGTCTTTCCTGTTGTTCTGACGGGGTCGTTCGGTGTACTGTGCCAGAGTTGCGGCTGCAAAAGGCCGTCCAGACAGATGACAAGGTAACAAATAGTGAACCAGACAGATGAATTGTTGGCGCGGCTCATGCACGAGCCGGCAGTGTGGGTAAGCGTTGATTCAGCCCAGGGGTCGGTGCCGCGTGAGGTCGGGGCCTGGATGGTGGTTTTTGGCAACACGGTCGTGGGAACCGTGGGCGGCGGGCATGTGGAATATGAGGCCATCGCTGTGGCGCGCAAGCGTTTGGCAGGTGACAAGGGTGACAGGGGTGACACGGGTGACACGGGTGACACGGGGGCTGCGGTCATGCGCTTTGCGTTGGGGCCCAGTCTGGGGCAATGCTGCGGTGGTGTGGTGCATTTGCGCTTCGAGAACGTGAGCGCCGCAGACAGGGCAGGGCTAACAACCCGACTCCAGGCCCGGCGGCAGCCGGTGGCGCTGTTTGGTGGCGGGCACGTCGGTCGGGCGCTGGTCAACATACTGGGCACATTGCCGTTCTCGGTCACCTGGATAGACAGCAGGGACGAGATTTTCCCCGCTGATTTACCCGACCACATTGGCTGCGAACACTCGGACCCGGTCCATCTGGCCGTGGCTGATCTGGCACCCCAAACCCGCGTGTTGATCATGAGCTTCAGCCACGCCGAAGACCTGGATGTGGTGGCCGCCTGCCTGAAGCGGCAACGAAAGCAGGGCGATTTGCCCTACATCGGGCTGATCGGCAGCCAAACCAAATGGGCCACCTTCCGCCACCGGCTGGCTGAACGCGGTTTTTCTGATGCCGAACTGGCCCAGGTGACCAGCCCGATTGGTGTGCCCGGCATTCAGGGTAAAGAGCCTGAAGTGATCGCGGTGGCGGTGGCGGCACAGTTATTGCAAAGCAGGGCCTAGGGTTTTTACCGAGTGAATACGCCAGGGCCCCGGTTTGAATTGTTCCTAAAAGTGTATACACTTTGGGCTCCATGTCGCAGCGGAGCCGGGTTCCCGAAGAACCCTTGTTCGCGACACCAAAACTGTTCACAGCGCCCGCAGTGGTGAGCAGCTTGAAAGATTGAGAAACATGGAAAGTTATTACCTTGACTGGGCCAACCTGCTGCTGCGCTGGGCCCACGTTGTGACCGCCATCGCCTGGATCGGTTCCTCGTTTTACTTCGTGTTTCTGGACAGCAGTCTGGTCAAACCTGAATCAGAAGAGCTGCAAAAAAAAGGCGTGGGCGGCGAGTTGTGGGCGGTGCACGGGGGTGGTTTTTACAACCCGCAAAAATACACCGTTGCCCCTGAAAAAGTGCCCGATCACCTGCACTGGTTTTACTGGGAGAGCTACAGCACCTGGTTGACCGGCTTCGCCCTGTTCACCGTGTCTTACCTGTGGAGCGCCGGCACCTACCTGGTCGACAAGTCGCTGATGGACTGGTCCAGTGGTGCCGCCATCGGGGTGGCGGTGTCGTTCCTGGTGGTGTTCTGGATGATTTACGACTCAATCTGCCAGCTCTTTGGCCGACGCAGAAATGGCGACGCCATGGTTGGGGGCCTGATTTTCCTGGTCGTGTGTTTTGCAGCCTGGCTGGCCTGTCACTGGTTTGCGGGCCGCGCGGCCTTTTTGCTGATGGGGGCCATGATCGCCACCGCCATGAGCGCCAATGTGTTTTTCTGGATCATCCCGGGGCAGCGCACCGTGGTGAAAGACCTGCGCGAAGGCCGTCCGGTCGATCCCATCCATGGCCAGCGCGCCAAGCAGCGCAGCGTGCACAACACTTACTTCACCCTGCCGGTGTTGTTTGCCATGCTGAGCAACCACTACAGTTTTACCTACACCAACCCCCACAACTGGCTGGTGCTGGTCGGCATGATGCTGGCCGGTGCGCTGATTCGCCAGTTCTTCGTCATGCGCCACGGCTTCAAGCTGGGCCGCAACCGCCATCCCTGGCCCTATGCCGCAGTGGGTGTGGCCGTGATTGTGGGTGCGATTGTGGGGATGAAACCCGCTCCACTACCGGCCGTGGTTGCGGGGGTTGCTACTAATTCAATAGCTGGTGACGCAGGTTCTGCGGGGGCTGGTGGCCAATATGGCTATAAGAGTGTGCAAAAGGTGCTGGAACAGCGCTGTTATATGTGCCACGGGGCCCAGGTGCAGATGAAGAACGTGCGGCTGGATTCCCCCGGGCTGCTGAAACAGCACGCGCTGTCGGTGTACCAGCAGGCGGTAGTCACCAAAATCATGCCCATGAACAATGCCACGCAGATCACGGACGCCGAGCGCGCGGTGATCGGGAAGTGGTTCACGGATGGGGCCAAAACCGAATAGACGCCGCCTCGGCCAATTGCACGGCCAGCCGGTTGTGCTGTGCAATCAGCGGCCCCAGCTCAACGGTAACAAGCTGGCCTTCCCGCACCACCACCCGACCGTTGACCACGGTGTAAGCCGCTTGCGGGCTGGCGCACAGCAGCAGGCTGCCCACCGGGTCATGCACTGCGCCACCGGCAAATGCCAGGGTTCGCAAATCAAACAAGGCCAGGTCGGCACACATGCCGGGGGCCAGGTGGCCGATGTCCTGGCGGCCCAGCACGTCAGCGCCACCCCGTGTTGCCACCGACAGCGCATCCCGGGCAGTCATCTCGGATGGGCCGAGGTCGCAGCCAAAAAAGCTGCGGCCGCTGGCGTCGGTGGAAGGCGGCTGCAGCGCCCGCCCCACACGTGCCAGCAGCATGGCCTGACGTGCTTCATTCACCATGTGGCCGGCATCGTTGCTGGCACAGCCATCTACCCCCAGGCCCACGGGAACCCCGGCGTTGAGCATTTTGCGGATGGGGGCGATGCCGCTGGCCAGGCGCATATTGCTGCACGGGCAGTGCGCCACGCCAGTGCGGGTGGCCGCAAACAGGCTGATGCCCTCGTCATCGAGCTTCACGCAGTGGGCGTGCCAGACATCGTGGCCCAGCCAGCCCAGGTCTTGCGCGTACTGGGTTGGGGTGCAGTTGAATTTTTCCCGTGAGTAGGCGAGATCGTGGTCGTTCTCGGCCAGATGGGTGTGCAGGCGCACGCCGTGGCTGCGAGCCAGCTTGGCCGATTCACGCATCAGATCCCGGCTGACGCTGAACGGTGAGCAAGGCGCCACCGCCACATTCAGCATCGCGCCGAAAGATGCATCGTGGTAGGCCTCAATCACACGTTGTGTGTCGTTGAGGATGAAATCTTCGCTTTCCACCACGCGGTCTGGTGGCAGCCCGCCTTGTGACTGGCCCACACTCATGCTGCCCCGGCTGGCGGTGAAGCGCATGCCAATTTGCCGGGCGGCTTCGATGCTGTCGTCCAGACGCACACCGTTGGGATAGATATACAGGTGGTCGCTGCTGGTGGTGCAGCCACTCATCAGCAACTCGGCCATCGCCACCTGGGTGGACACCCGAATCATCTCGGGCGTCAGATTGGCCCAGATGGGATACAAACCCTGCAACCAACTGAACAGTTCTGCATTCTGTACTGCAGGAATTGCCCGGGTGAGCGACTGGACCATATGGTGATGCGTGTTGACCAGGCCCGGCATCACCAGGTGGCCGCGCGCGTCAATCACCTCATCCGCCGTTTGCGGCAGGTCGGCAGCCGGGCCAATAGCCTGGATCAGGTTGTCACGCACAAAGACCGAAGCGTTAGACAACTCACGTCCTTTGGCCGGGTTGGCATCGTCAAAGGTCGCCACGCATTGGGCGTTTTTAATCAGCAGGGTAGACATGAAAACTGTTATGACCAGAAGTGTAGAAATGGGCCAGCGCTGACAACGGCACAATTCAACCAGAAAAATGACCAGGAGCGTTGTGAATGATCTCATTAAATTCTGCCCCGGACGCCACCCGGCAACCGCGTGCTTTTCTGGAATACCTCTATAAGGCTGCAGTTATGCGCGCTTTGCCGCTGCACAACACGGCGGCCTGCCTGCCCGCGCCGCCCAAGGGCCGAACCCTTGTGCTGGGCGCGGGCAAGGCCGGCGGCTCCATGGCGCACGCTGTTGAGGCCTTGTGGCCCGCCGATGCCCCGCTGACCGGTCTGGTGGTGACGCGTTACCACCACATCCCCCCCCGCCCTGCCGGGCCCAAGCAGCGCATTGAGATCGTGGAAGCCGCCCACCCGGTGCCGGATGCTGCGGGCCTGATGGCTGCCGAACGCATCATGGCCCTGACGCAGGGGCTGACCCAAGAGGATCTGGTGCTGTGCCTGATATCGGGCGGCGGCTCGGCGCTGCTCACGCTGCCCGCCGAAGGCCTGACGCTGGCAGACAAACAGCGCATCAACAAGGACCTGCTGAACTCGGGTGCCAGCATTGCCGAAATGAACTGTGTGCGCAAACACCTCTCGCGCATCAAGGGCGGTCGGCTGGCTGCGGCCTGTGCGCCTGCACGTGTGGTGACGCTGACCATCAGCGATGTGCCGGGTGATGACCCGTCCCTCATCGCCAGCGGCCCCACCGTGCCTGACGCCACCACCTGCGCCGATGCTGTGGCCATCCTGAAGCGCTATGGCATTGCCGTGCCGGATACCGTGCGCGCAGCGCTGGAAAGCGGTGCGCTGGAAACGCCCAAACCCGGTGATGCCGCCTTTGCCGGGCATGCCGTGCACCTGATCGCCACGCCGCAGCAGTCGCTGGAAGCCGCCGCCGACGCGGCGCGAACGGCAGGGCTGGAGGCGCACATCCTCAGCGACGAGATCGAAGGTGAGTCACGCGAAGTCGGCAAGGTGCATGCAGCCATGGCGCGCGCCGTAGCGCGCGGCGCGGGCGCATGGAAGAAGCCCTGCGTCATCCTGTCGGGTGGTGAGACCACGGTGAGCATTCGCAAACAACCAGAAGGCACGCCACGGGGCCGCGGCGGCCGTGCGGGCGAGTTTTGTATGGGCCTGGCGCAGGCGTTGCAGGGCCAGGCAGGCGTGTTTGCACTGGCCGCCGACACCGACGGCATTGACGGTGTGGAGGACAACGCCGGGGCTTATGTGGCCCCCGACACCCTGGCGCGGGCCGCGCAGCAAGGCATGAAGATCGACCTGTTTATGGACCGCAACGACGCCTACGGCTACTTCAGCCCCCTGGGCGACCTGGTCATTACCGGGCCGACACACACGAATGTGAATGACTTTCGGGCGATGCTGGTTTTGTGAGACTTTCAGTAGCCAGACTTGCGTTCATCCCACCGCTTGGTGGCATATCCGGCGGCAAACATTTGCTGATGTTCGGGAATCCAGAGTTTGTTGGAGGGGGTATCCAGCGCGAGCTTGATGAAATCCTCTGACGTATCTCGGGATTTGTAGTAGTCAGCCAGTTTGTAGTCTGTTCGTGTCCAGGCGGTGCTTGGCGAGTAACCAAAAACCCCGGAGCGATGAAACCCCACGCTTGCTTGTGGGCCCAGATAGCGTTCCTGGCCTGCGGCCAGTAAAAGCGTGCAGGCGCTGGCACACGGCCCCAGGCTGACCGTATCCATCTGGTTCTTTTCAATCAGTCGGGCCATGGCCAAACCTTCCACCACGTACCCGCCTGGACTTTCGATTTGCACCAAGGTCAACTTGGGCTTCATCTGCATGGCCTTGTCCAGCGCTGTAAAGCTGCCAAAGCCAATTTCACCCCGGACAACAATACGCCCCAAAGTTGGGTCGTGAATGACCTCGGTTATCGCCACCCTGTCGGTCACCGTATCCCACCAGCCCTGCAGCCACTCGTGGGCGATGCCAAAGGTCTGGGCCGTTGAGTTCAGCAAGACCAACAAACCACCTACGAACACCACCAGAGAAACAGCAAAACTGCGGCCTTCGCGTTGGCGGCGCAAGGCGCAGCGCATGACCCCGGTACACCACCAAAGAATTCCCGCCGCGGTGCTCAGTATCAGCACCAGTACAAGCCACTGCAACAGCTCATAAGTGCCCGAATAACGCGACGAGTCAGTGATTGAAAAAATCGTTAACCAGACCAATACGGTCCACCCCAATGTTGCCAAACCACCTGCCAACACGGTGCGAATCAACTCTTCATCGCCTCGCCAGTGCTTGAGCAGG
>JBEEMW010000075.1:0-39827 GCA_041192445.1 Pseudomonadota bacterium
CGTGTCGATCACGGTCAAGCTGATCAACCCGATTGCCATGGAAGAAGGCCTGCGCTTTGCTATCCGTGAAGGTGGCAAGACGGTCGGCGCCGGTGTCGTGGCAAAAATTATTGCGTAATTCACGTAATTTTCAGTAGGGGCGTAGCTCAATTGGCAGAGCGTCGGTCTCCAAAACCGAAGGTTGATGGTTCGATTCCTTCCGCCCCTGCCACCTGATCAAGCAAGATAAGGTGGATTTTCAGGCCCGCTCCGCAAGGTGCGGGCTTCAGTGTCTCAAGGGCGCTGATATGGTTGAGTTAATGATAAGCGCGAGAGTTGTAAAAATGGCGACATCACAAGTTCAAACGGTCAGTACCGGCCTCGATAAAGCCAAGCTTGCTGTCGCCGCGGCATTGGTGGTGGCGGCCCTGGCGGCTTACTATTTGTTGGGCAAGCAGGGGGCAATTGCCCAGTGGGGTGCGCTGCTGGTTGGTTTTGCTGCCGCAGTGGTCGTGTTTTTTGTGTCCGAGCCGGGAAAAGAGTTGTTTGGTTTTGGGCGTGACGCTTGGCGCGAGGTCAAAAAAGTCGTTTGGCCTGCCCGCAAAGAAGCCATTCAGATGACTGTCTATGTATTTGTTTTTGTTGTGGTCATGGCGTTGTTTTTGTGGCTCACGGACAAAACGCTCGAGTGGCTGTTTTATGACTTGATTCTGGGGTGGAGAAAATAATGACAGATGTTATAGAGACCCCTGCAGAAGAGGTGCTGGCTGCTGCGCCTTCCAATCCTGACTTTCGTTGGTATGTCGTCCATGCCTATTCGGGCATGGAGAAGGCGGTAGAGCGCAATATCCTGGAGCGAATCAATCGCGCAGGAATGCAGGAGAAGTTTGGGCGTATTCTGGTCCCGATGGAAGAGGTCGTTGAGGTCAAAAACGGTCAAAAGAAAACGACCGAACGCAAGTTTTTCCCGGGCTACGTCCTGGTTGAAATGATCATGAACGACGATACCTGGCATCTGGTTAAACATACCAACAAGGTGACTGGTTTTGTTGGCGGTGCCAAAAACCGCCCATCCCCGATCTCCGAAGCTGAGGTCATGAAAATCGTCAACCAGATGCACGAAGGCACAGAAAAGCCGCGGCATAAAGTTGAGTTTGAGGTGGGTGAATATGTGCGTGTTAAAGAGGGCCCGTTCACCGACTTCAATGGTTCCGTTGAAGACGTGAACTACGAAAAGAGCAAAGTCCGGGTGTCCGTCACAATTTTTGGACGGTCTACACCTGTTGAGCTGGATTTCTCTCAAATCGAGAAGACCTGAGAATTGGTTGAAACAGTTCGCATTTTTCAGCTCAGTGCGAATGATTGAAGTGAGCTGCTAACCCCGGGGAGCCTGGACCTGTTCATGTAAACAGAATCCTGGCGTTATCACCCGTAAGGAGAAAACTATGGCGAAAAAAATCGTCGGTTTTGTCAAGCTGCAAGTGCCAGCTGGTAAGGCCAACCCATCACCACCCATCGGTCCCGCTTTGGGTCAGCGTGGTTTGAATATCATGGAGTTTTGCAAGGCATTCAATGCCCAGACCCAGGGCGTTGAGCCAGGTCTGCCGTTGCCAGTGGTGATCACTGCGTATGCGGACAAGAGCTTCACCTTCATCATCAAGACCCCGCCGTCGACGATCCTGATCAAAAAGGCCATCAAAATCGACAAGGGTTCAGCGCGTCCGCACACCGACAAGGTCGGCAAGATTACCCGTGCTCAGCTCGAAGAGATCGCCAAGACCAAAATGAAAGACATGACTGCAGCCGATTTGGATGCAGCTGTTAGAACCATTGCCGGGTCTGCCCGCTCAATGGGTGTGAATGTGGAGGGTGTGTAAATGACCAAGCCTACAAAACGTGAAAAAACCTACGCCGGCAAAGTCGACAGCAACAAACTGTACGCCCTGACCGAAGCCCTGGGTATCATCAAAGAGTGCGCTACAGCCAAGTTCGATGAGTCTATCGACGTTGCTGTGCAGCTTGGCATTGATGCCAAGAAGTCTGACCAGGTTGTCCGCGGTGCCGTTGTGCTGCCGAACGGCACGGGTAAGACAAAACGTGTCGCGGTGTTTGCACAAGGTGCCAAGGCTGATGAAGCGCGCGCTGCTGGTGCAGACATCGTCGGCATGGACGACCTGGCCGCCATGGTCAAGGCTGGAAACATGCCCTTTGATATCGTTATCGCTGCACCCGATGCCATGCGTGTTGTGGGTACGTTGGGACAGATTCTCGGCCCACGTGGGTTGATGCCTAACCCGAAGGTTGGAACGGTTACGGCTGATGTGGCTACGGCCGTCAAAAATGCCAAGGCTGGCCAGGTTCAATTCCGTGTCGACAAAGCCGGTATCGTGCATTCGACCATTGGTCGTCGTTCGTTTGACACAGACAAGCTGCAAGGCAACTTGTCCGCTTTGGTTGAGGCGCTCACCAAGGCCAAGCCCGCGTCAAGCAAAGGTGTTTACCTGAGAAAAATAGCCGTTTCGTCAACGATGGGTGTGGGTGTTCGCGTGGACACCCAGACGATCAACGCGTAACAGTATTTGAGCGGCCTGAAAAGGCAGCTCAATGTGGTGGGCTGAACCGGTCGCAAGGCCGGATCAGGTCATCCAAGACCGTTGGTGTGCAAGCAGTAGCAATACCGGCGAGCACTTAATTTGTGGCTTGTGGGGTCTGCCCCATGATCCAGCCAACGCAGATGGCGATTCCGCTGCTAAAGGAACAAGTTTCTGAAAACAGTTGGTCGCTGCAATGTGGCGTGTTTGTAGGTTCTTGACTGAGAAGTCAGCCGAAAACACATTTTGAAGGAGTAGACCTTGAGTCTTAATCGCAGTGAGAAAGAAGCGGTCATCAGTGATGTGACTGGCCTCGCCGCAAAAGCTCAAACGCTCGTGATGGCGGAGTACCGTGGTGTCACGGTCGCTGACATGACCAAATTGCGTTCCAGTGCGCGCAGCAACGGAGTGAACTTAAGCGTGTTGAAAAACACGCTGGCTCGCCGTGCTGTCGCAGGAAGCGCATTTGAGGTTGTGTCCGACCAGATGACGGGTCCGCTGATCTATAGCTTCTCAGTTGACGCAGTTGCTGCCGCCAAGGTGGTGGCCGATTTCGCAAAAACCAACGACAAGTTGGTGATTCGCGGTGGTGCGTACGGTGGAAAAGCTTTGGATGTGAACGGCGTGAAGCAATTGGCAAGCATTCCTCCAAAGGAAGTGCTGTTGGCTCAATTGCTGGGCTTGATGCAATCCCCGATTTCGCGTACGGCACGTGTGCTGGCCGCGATCGCAGAGAAAAAAGGCGCAGGCGCGGCAGAAGCTGTTCCCGCTGAGGCAGTCGAGGCCTGAAGGCCCGTTGCACGTAGTAACCAATATTTAGGAAATCAAAATGGCATTCGATAAAGACGCATTTTTGACCGCGCTGGACAGCATGACGGTCATGGAACTCAACGACCTGGTGAAAGCCATCGAAGAGAAGTTTGGTGTAAGCGCTGCAGCCATGTCTGCTCCAGCCGCTGGCGGTGGTGGTGCAGCTGCAGCAGTTGAAGAGAAAACCGAATTCAACGTTGTCCTGCTTGAATGCGGTGCAAACAAGGTGTCGGTCATCAAAGCGGTACGCGAAATTACCGGTCTGGGCCTCAAAGAAGCCAAAGACTTGGTGGATGGCGCTCCGAAGAACGTCAAAGAAGGCATCTCCAAGGCAGACGCAGATGCTGCCATGAAGAAACTGGTTGACGCTGGTGCAAAGGTTGAACTCAAGTAATTGAGTCTGATCCAAAGACTGGAGTGCTCCACAAGAGCCTCCAGTCTTTGGCGTTTGAGAGAGCGCACTGAAAAGCAGGCACCATGTTTGTTTTTCAGTGTCTTCTGACCCCGACTACAGAAGATGCCTTGGTTCGGGTTGCGCGCAACGCGCAATCGTCCGCCAATGATTGGTAGTGGCCAATCACCAAGCCTGTTGAGTGTGATGCTCAACGCGACCGTCGCGTGGAACCCCTGGATTCCCAAGTCATTGCCCCGGAGATCTCATGGCCTATACATATACCGAACGCAAGCGAATTCGAAAAAGTTTCGGCAGCCGCGACAGCGTGCTCGAAATTCCTTACTTGTTGCAAATGCAAAAGGATGCGTACACCGCATTTCTGCAAGCAGATGCCTCGCCCAAGAAGCGCACAGCTGAGGGCCTGCAGGCCGCATTTGAAGCGGCTTTCCCTATCGTCTCGCACAATGGTTTTGTCGAGATGAAGTTTTTGGAATACAACCTGGCAAAACCCGGATTCGATGTTCGGGAATGTCAGACTCGGGGGCTCACTTTTGCCTCGGCCGTCCGTGCCAAAGTGCAGCTGATCATTTATGACCGTGAATCTTCCACCTCTCAAAACAAGGTTGTAAAAGAGGTCAAGGAGCAAGAAGTCTATATGGGCGAAGTTCCGCTCATGACGGGTAAAGGGTCCTTTATCATCAACGGGACCGAGCGTGTGATCGTGTCGCAGTTACACCGGTCACCCGGTGTGTTCTTTGAGCATGACAAGGGCAAAACCCACAGCTCGGGGAAGCTGCTCTTCTCGGCCCGAATCATTCCTTATCGCGGCTCTTGGCTGGATTTTGAATTCGACCCGAAAGACATTTTGTACTTCCGCGTGGATCGTCGCCGCAAGATGCCCGTCACGATTCTGCTCAAGGCCATTGGCCTGAACCACGAGTCCATCCTCGCCAACTTCTTCGTGAATGACAATTTCCGTTTGATGGACAGTGGTGCCCAGATGGAGTTTGTGGCCGAGCGTTTGCGCGGCGAAGTGGCACGATTCGACATCACGGACAAGAGCGGCAAGGTCATCGTGGCCAAAGACAAGCGCGTTACTGCCCGTCATACCCGCGAACTCGAACAAAGCGCGACTACACATATCAGCGTGCCAGAGGACTTTCTGGTTGGTCGTATCGTTGCACGCAATGTGGTCGATGGCGATACTGGCGAAATTATTGCCAAGGCCAACGAAGAGCTGACCGAAGTCTTGCTCAAAAAACTGCGCACAGCTGGTGTGCAGGATCTTCCTTGCATCTATACCAACGAGCTTGATCAGGGTGCCTACATTTCACAAACTCTGCGCAGCGATGAAACTGTGGATGAGTTTGCAGCGCGTGTTGCTATCTATCGCATGATGCGCCCCGGTGAGCCGCCGACGGAAGATGCGGTTCAGGCGCTGTTCCAGCGATTGTTCTACAACCCGGACACGTATGACTTGTCGCGCGTCGGGCGGATGAAGTTCAACGCAAAAATGGGCCGTTCCGAGTCGACCGGCCCCATGGTGCTAACCAATGAAGACATCCTGGCCGTCGTCAAAATCCTGGTGGATTTGCGCAACGGCCGTGGCGAGGTCGATGACATTGACCATTTGGGCAATCGTCGCGTACGCTGCGTTGGTGAGCTGGCTGAAAATCAATATCGCACCGGTTTGGCGCGTATCGAAAAAGCCGTGAAAGAGCGTCTGGGGCAGGCTGAACAAGAGCCACTTATGCCTCATGACCTGATCAACAGCAAACCCATCTCTGCCGCCTTGAAGGAATTCTTCGGCGCGTCGCAGTTGTCCCAGTTCATGGACCAGACCAACCCGCTGTCAGAAATCACCCACAAGCGTCGTGTATCGGCTCTTGGCCCCGGTGGTTTGACACGTGAGCGAGCAGGTTTCGAGGTGCGTGACGTGCACGTGACACATTACGGACGTGTATGCCCGATTGAGACACCTGAAGGTCCAAACATTGGTTTGATCAACTCGCTGGCACTGTACGCCCGCTTGAACGAATACGGATTCATTGAGACACCGTATCGCCGGGTGATTGACAGCGTCATCACCAGTGAAATCGATTACCTGTCTGCCATTGAAGAAGGCAAGTACGTTATTGCCCAGGCCAATGCGACGCTGGATGCTGACGGAAAATTGACCGGTGATCTGGTTTCGGCTCGCGAAAAAGGCGAATCGATTCTGGTGGGCGCGGAACGCATTCAGTATATGGATGTGTCCCCGGCCCAGATCGTTTCAGTAGCCGCTTCGCTGGTGCCGTTCCTGGAGCACGACGACGCCAACCGCGCGTTGATGGGTGCCAACATGCAGCGCCAGGCCGTGCCTGTGTTGCGTCCCGAGAAAGCTTTTGTCGGAACCGGTATCGAGCGCGTTTCTGCCATTGACTCTGGCACCGTGGTGACGGCTACCCGGGGTGGTGTTGTGGACTATGTTGATGCCACTCGTGTCGTGATTCGCGTGAATGACGCTGAAGCGCAGGCCGGTGAAGTCGGTGTAGACATCTACAACCTGATCAAATACCAGCGTTCCAACCAAAACACCAACATTCATCAGCGACCTATCGTCAAGAGGGGCGACAAGCTTGCCAAGGGCGATGTGATTGCGGATGGCGCATCAACCGACATTGGTGAATTGGCACTGGGCCAAAACATGCTGGTGGCGTTTATGCCATGGAACGGTTACAACTTCGAGGACTCGATTTTGATCAGCGAGCGCATCGTTGCAGAAGACCGTTACACCTCGATTCACATCGAAGAACTCGTTGTGATGGCACGGGACACCAAGCTGGGCGCTGAAGAAATTACGCGTGACATCCCTAACCTGAGCGAGCAGCAGCTCAATCGTCTGGATGACTCGGGCATCATCTATGTGGGTGCAGAAGTTCAACCCGGTGACACCCTTGTCGGCAAGGTCACGCCAAAAGGCGAAACAACCCTGACGCCTGAAGAGAAGTTGCTTCGTGCCATCTTTGGTGAGAAGGCCAGTGATGTCAAGGACACGTCTTTGCGGGTGGATCAAGGTTCGCAAGGTACCGTGATTGACGTGCAGGTGTTTACCCGTGAAGGCATTACACGTGATCGTCGCGCTCAGCAAATTATTGATGATGAACTCAAGCGTTTCCGCCTTGATTTGAATGACCAGGTTCGCATTGTCGAAGCGGATGCTTTTGACCGTATTGAAAAACTGCTGATCGGCAAAGCGGCTAACGGCGGGCCACAAAAACTGGCCAAAGGCACGAAGATCGACAAGGCCTATTTGGTCTCAATCGAGAAATTCCACTGGTTCGATATTCGTCCGGCCGATGATGAGACAGCGTCTCAGCTTGAGAGCATCAAAAATTCGCTGGAGCAAACGCGCCATAGCTTTGACCTCGCTTTTGAAGAGAAGCGCAAGAAGTTGACGCAAGGTGACGAACTGCCTGCAGGCGTTCTGAAGATGGTCAAAGTTTATCTGGCCGTGAAACGCCGCTTGCAGCCCGGTGACAAGATGGCCGGCCGTCACGGCAACAAGGGTGTGGTTTCCAAGATTGTTCCTGTCGAAGACATGCCATACATGGCAGACGGCACACCTTGCGACATCGTTTTGAATCCGCTGGGCGTTCCTTCCCGAATGAACGTGGGTCAGGTGCTGGAGGTCCATCTTGGGTGGGCTGCCAAAGGTATTGGGCAGCGTATCGGTGACATGCTGCAGGCTGAGGCCAAACTGGCTGAATTGCGCAAGTTCCTTGAGACCTTGTACAACAGCTCTGGTCGTCAGGAAGACCTGGCCAGGTTGAGTGACGAAGAAGTGCTCGAAATGGCAGAGAACCTGACCAAAGGCGCAACTTTCGCCACTCCGGTGTTTGACGGTGCCTCTGAAGAGGAAATCCGCGGCATGCTCAGGCTGGCGTACCCCGACGACATCGTCAAGGCCAAAGGTCTGACCGCGGCGCGGACACAGGCGAATTTGTTTGATGGTCGAAGTGGTGATGCATTCGAGCGCCCCACAACCGTTGGCTACATGCACGTGCTGAAGCTTCACCACTTGGTGGATGACAAAATGCACGCCCGCTCAACCGGACCCTACAGCCTGGTTACCCAGCAGCCGCTGGGTGGCAAGGCGCAATTCGGTGGACAGCGATTCGGTGAGATGGAGGTCTGGGCGCTGGAGGCGTACGGCGCTGCCTATACCCTGCAGGAAATGCTCACCGTCAAATCAGACGATGTACAAGGACGTACCAAAGTTTACGAGAGCATCGTTAAAGGCGAGCACTCGATTGAAGCGGGTATGCCCGAGTCGTTCAACGTGTTGGTCAAGGAAATTCGCTCCTTGGGCATCGACATTGAACTCGAACGTTCTTAATTGATAAGGAAAGAGTCACATGAAATCTCTACTCGACCTGTTCAAGCAGTTCGCCCCGGACGAGCATTTTGATGCCATCCGAATTGGCATGGCCTCCCCCGAAAAGATCCGTTCATGGTCTTTTGGCGAAGTCAAGAAACCTGAAACCATCAACTACCGTACCTTCAAGCCCGAGCGGGATGGTTTATTTTGCGCGAAGATTTTCGGGCCTATCAAGGACTACGAATGCCTTTGCGGCAAATACAAGCGACTCAAGCACCGTGGGGTGATTTGCGAGAAGTGCGGCGTTGAGGTTACCCAGACTAAAGTGCGCCGGGAGCGCATGGGGCACATTGATCTGGCCGCTCCGTGCGCCCACATCTGGTTCCTGAAGTCCCTTCCAAGTCGTTTGGGCCTGGTTCTGGACATGACCCTGCGTGATATTGAACGTGTGCTTTACTTTGAAGCCTATGTCGTCACCGACCCGGGCATGACACCGTTGAAGAAATTCAGCATCATGACCGAGGACGACTTTGATGCCAAGTTCAAGGAGTTCGGTGACGAATTCCAGGCCAAGATGGGTGCAGAAGGTATCAAGGACCTGCTGCAAAGCATTGATATCGAAGGTTCAATCGAGAAGCTTCGCAATGACCCGAGCGGCTCCGAACTCAAGATCAAGAAAAACACCAAGCGACTTAAACTGCTTGAAGCATTCAAAAAATCAGGCATCAAGCCTGAGTGGATGGTGCTCGATGTGTTGCCGGTGTTGCCACCCGATTTGCGCCCGCTCGTTCCTCTGGATGGCGGCCGCTTTGCGACCTCTGACCTGAACGACCTGTATCGCCGTGTGATCAACCGCAACAGCCGTCTGCGCCGTTTGCTGGAGTTGAAAGCGCCCGAGATCATTGCCCGCAACGAAAAACGCATGTTGCAAGAGGCGGTTGATTCGCTGCTGGACAATGGCCGTCGCGGCAAAGCCATGACTGGTGCCAACAAGCGCGCACTCAAATCACTGGCCGACATGATCAAAGGCAAGAGCGGACGTTTCCGTCAGAACTTGCTGGGCAAGCGGGTGGATTATTCTGGTCGTTCCGTGATTGTGGTGGGGCCAACGCTCAAACTCCATCAGTGCGGTTTGCCCAAGCTGATGGCGCTCGAACTCTTCAAGCCGTTCATTTTTGCGCGTCTGGAAGCCATGGGTATTGCGACCACCATCAAGGCGGCGAAGAAGGAGGTTGAATCCGGCACGCCAGTCGTATGGGACATCCTTGAAGAGGTGATCAAAGAACACCCGGTGATGTTGAACCGTGCGCCTACGCTGCACCGGTTGGGCATTCAGGCGTTTGAGCCCATTCTGATCGAAGGCAAAGCCATCCAGTTGCATCCGCTGGTTTGCGCCGCGTTCAACGCTGACTTTGACGGTGACCAGATGGCTGTTCACGTACCGTTGTCGGTTGAAGCACAAATGGAAGCACGCACCTTGATGCTGGCTTCCAACAACATTCTGTTCCCGGCCAACGGTGAGCCGTCCATCGTGCCGTCGCAAGACGTTGTGCTGGGCCTGTACTACACCACCCGCGAACGTATCAACGGCAAAGGCGAAGGCTTGATCTTCTCCGACACCGGCGAAGTGCAACGTGCATTTGACGCGGGTGAGGTCGAACTGACCGCCAAAATCAACGTCCGGCTGACCGAGTACACCAAGGACAAGGAAACGGGCGAACTGGTGCCGTCCACCAAGCTTTGGGAAACCACGGCTGGGCGCGCGCTGCTGTCCGAGATTTTGCCAAAAGGCCTTCCCTTCTCGAACATCAACAAAGCGTTGAAGAAGAAGGAAATCTCCAAGCTGATCAATGTGTCCTTCCGCAAGTGCGGACTGAAAGAAACCGTGGTGTTTGCAGACAAGTTGCTGCAGTACGGCTTTCGCCTGGCGACCAAGGCCGGCATCTCCATCTGTATCGACGACATGCTGGTGCCCAAGGAAAAATTCGGCATCATTGATCGTGCAGAGAAGGAAGTCAAAGAAATTGGCCAGCAGTACACCTCTGGTTTGGTGACCTCCGGCGAGCGTTACAACAAGGTGGTGGACATCTGGGGCAAGGCGGGTGATGAAGTCTCCAAGGTCATGATGGCCCAGTTGGCGAAAGAAAAAACCATTGACCGTCATGGCCATGAAGTCGATCAGGAGTCCTTCAACTCCATCTACATGATGGCTGACTCCGGTGCTCGCGGCTCTGCAGCGCAGATTCGCCAGCTCGCCGGTATGCGGGGTTTGATGGCCAAGCCGGACGGCTCCATCATCGAGACGCCGATTACCGCGAATTTCCGCGAAGGCCTGAACGTGTTGCAGTACTTCATCTCCACCCACGGTGCCCGTAAGGGTCTCGCGGATACGGCGCTGAAAACAGCCAACTCCGGTTATCTGACACGTCGTTTGGTCGATGTGACACAAGATCTGGTTGTGACTGAACAAGACTGCGGCACGCACGGTGGTTATCTGATGCGCGCCATCGTCGAAGGCGGTGAAGTGATTGAGTCCCTGCGTGATCGTATCTTGGGCCGTACGGCTGCCGAAGATGTGCTGCACCCGGAAAATCGTTCAGTTCTCGCCAGTGCAGGTGACATGCTGGATGAGGATGTGATCGACGGGCTGGAAATTCAGGGCGTGGATGAGGTCAAAGTGCGCACGGCGCTGACTTGTGAAACCCGCTTTGGTATTTGCGCCCGGTGTTACGGTCGAGATCTGGGCCGGGGCGGCCTGATCAACGGCGGTGAAGCGGTGGGTGTGATTGCTGCCCAGTCGATTGGTGAGCCGGGTACCCAGCTGACCATGCGCACCTTCCACATCGGTGGTGCGGCTTCGCGTGCAGCCATTGCATCCAGTGTGGAAGCCAAGTCCAACGGCAATATCGGCTTCAATGCCACGATGCGTTATGTGACGAACAGCAAGAAAGAACTGGTTGTGATTGCCCGTTCCGGCGAGATCGTCATTCATGACGAACACGGCCGTGAGCGTGAACGTCATAAAGTGCCATACGGTGCCATCCTGACCGTGAAGGTTGACCAGACGATCAAAGCTGGTGCGATCCTTGCCAATTGGGATCCGTTGACGCGCCCCATCATCACCGAGTTCGCCGGCAAGGCCCACTTCGAGAACGTCGAAGAAGGTCTGACCGTTGCCAAGCAGGTGGATGAGGTCACTGGCTTGTCAACGCTGGTTGTTATCGATCCGAAGCGCCGCGGCGCTGCCAAAATCATTCGTCCTCAGGTCAAACTGATTGATGCTTCTGGCAATGAAGTCAAAATCCCTGGTACCGACCACTCTGTGACCATCGGATTCCCGGTTGGCTCACTGGTGCAAGTGCGTGACGGTATGGATGTGGGCCCGGGCGAAGTTCTGGCCCGTATTCCCATCGAAGGTCAGAAAACCCGGGACATTACCGGCGGTCTGCCGCGTGTGGCCGAGCTGTTTGAAGCCCGCTCACCCAAGGACAAAGGCATGCTGGCAGAAATGACCGGCACAGTCTCCTTCGGCAAGGAAACCAAAGGCAAGGTGCGCTTGCAAATTACCGATCCAGAAGGCAAAGTCTGGGATGAACTGATCCCCAAGGAAAAGAACATCCTCGTGCACGAAGGCCAGGTCGTCAACAAGGGCGAAAGCATTGTGGACGGTCCTGCCGATCCACAGGATATCTTGCGTCTGTTGGGTTCGGAAGAGCTGGCGCGCTACATCGTCGATGAAGTTCAGGACGTTTACCGCCTGCAAGGTGTGAAGATCAACGACAAACACATTGAAGTGATTGTTCGTCAGATGCTGCGCCGTGTGGTCGTTGAGAACGCAGGTGACTCCAAGTACATCAACGGCGAGCAAGTCGAACGTTCCGAGATGCTCAACACCAATGACGCATTGCGGGCTGAAGACAAGATTCCGGCTGTCTTTACCAATCTGCTGCTGGGTATTACCAAGGCGTCTCTGTCCACCGACAGCTTCATCAGTGCGGCATCCTTCCAGGAAACCACGCGGGTGCTGACCGAAGCGGCCATCATGGGCAAACGCGACGAGCTGCGTGGCTTGAAAGAGAACGTGATCGTCGGCCGCCTGATTCCTGCCGGAACCGGTATGGCCTACCATGAAGCGCGTGCGGTTCGCGAGAACATGGATGACGCCGAGCGTCGTGCGATTGCCGAGGCCGAAGCGGCCGAGCTCGCTGGTGATGCCGGCGAACCCGCTGAAGGGCCTGCCACGGAAGAAAGCACTGGCGCCTGAAATCGCCGTCACAGCGGTTGCTATGTAAATAGTAGCGCCTCACGCCCTTCACACGGGGGCTTGAGGCGTTTTCTTTTGTGGAGTACGGAAAATGCCGATGGATGGCTTTGTCATTCTCTGGGTCATGGTCGGGTTGGTTGTTTTCTGGTCCGTGGGCGCTCACAACCGGCTGGTTCGTCTGCGGTCCCAGGCCATCGCTGCCTTCGTGGCGGTCGATCATCACTTCATGCAATACGTGCAGTTGATTCGCACCAATGCGTATTTCACAAACGACTCGGGTTTGGCCGAGCTCATCACCACACCCGTTGATTCGCTTTCACAGGCATGGGTTGGTCTTGATGGTGCGGCAACTCAATTTGAGGTGTCGTTGAAGATGGTGCGCGCTCACCCACTGGATGCCGCTGCGGTGGAGGCCTTGCAGACTGCTTATTCCACGCTGCGTTCATCTTGGGACCGCGTGCAGAATGAACCGCCAGACCTGGCTGGGCATCGCCTGCCCGATGTCCTGCAGCAGGAGTGGGCCCATGTGTCCTTGTTGATTTCCCCTGTGAGTGCCCACTTCAACCATTTGGTCGTTGCCTACAACGCCGCGCTCACACAATTTCCCGCCAATATGCTGGCTCACCTGCTCATGCTCAAACCTGGCCGAATTCTATGACCGGTATCCCGGACCAATTGCCGTTGTGGCGTCAACTCAATGCGTGTGCAACGGTACTCATGGCCATCCGGTCTGGCACCTCTGGCACCGCCGCACTGGACGGCGTCGCGGCAAACCTGCGCCCCGGTGTTCAAGCCCTGGTGTTTCAGGTTCTGAGGCGGCTTGGCTGCGCCGAGGCCTTGCGAAAACTGCTTGTCAGCCGGACACCGGCACCTGCCGCTGATGCGTTGCTGTGCACGGCCCTGGCGCTTGCCTGGCCCGATGAAGATGCCCCCTATGAGGCCTTCACCCTTGTGAACCAGGCCGTTGAGGCCGCCAAGCACAGCCCTGTGACCAAGGCTCAGGCCGGATTCATCAATGGCTGCCTGCGCCGATTCCTGCGCGAACGCGAGGCACTCGTTGCCACAACCCTGCTTGACCCCGTTGCCCGGTGGAATCACCCGTCCTGGTGGATAACCCGCCTCAGAAAAGACCATCCCGACACCTGGCAAGCTATTCTTTCGGCTAATAATCAGCACCCACCCATGACCTTGCGGGTCAATGCACGGCGGACAACCGCCGCGCAATATCGTGAGCAATTGGCCGCTATGGGTGTTGCGTCGACCGTGACGGGCGCAACCGGCCTGGTACTGACCCGTCCTGTGCCGGTGCAACTCCTGCCCGCTTTTGGCCAGGGCCACGCCTCGGTGCAGGACGGTGCCGCTCAGCTCGCGGCGCCCTTGCTGCTCAATGGCATGGGCACCACCCAAAAGCTGCGCGTACTGGACGCATGTGCGGCGCCAGGCGGCAAAACGGCGCACCTGCTGGAGTCGGCAGATTGTGACGTCACCGCACTGGATATTGATGCTGTGCGTTGCGACCGAATCCACCAGTCCCTGCAGCGTTTGGGGCTCTCGGCTCAGGTCGTGGTCGGGGACGCCTCACGGCCTGACTCCTGGTGGGACGGACAGCTGTTTGATGCCATTCTTCTGGACGCACCGTGTACGGCCTCGGGCATTGTGCGTCGTCATCCCGATATCCGCTGGTTGCGCCGCGAAAGCGATGTCAACCAGCTGGCCGGCATTCAGGCCAGGCTGCTCAAGACGCTGTGGCCCCTTGTCAAACCGGGCGGCCGGTTGTTGTATTGCACCTGTTCTGTCTTCAAGGCCGAAGGGAGCGATCAGATACAAACGTTTCTTAGGCACCACACCGATGCTGGTTTGTTGCCCTCGCCGGGCCATTTATTGCCGCAGTTTGGGGCAAGGGGTGACGCCGTCCCGGACAATCCAAATGGTGAGCATGACGGCTTTTTTTACGCACTGCTGGAGAAACGCGCGGCTTGACCTGGCTGCGGTGCTGGCGTGCGCCTGCCTGGCTGTCGGGTTCCCCCAAGCGGCCCGGGCCCAGTCCGCTGCAGTCGAGATCACCCAGTTTCGGACAGAGCGCTCCAGCGAGGGTGTGTTTGTATCGGCCGTCATCAAGTTTGATTTGCCTTCGGCTGTGGAGGATGCCCTGCTCAAGGGTGTGCCCCTGTTCTTTGTGGCTGAGGCCGATCTGTACCGCGATCGCTGGTACTGGACGGACAAGAAAGTCATCACCTCCCAGCGCCATATCCGGCTGGCCTACTTGCCATTGACGCGCCGGTGGCGTACCAATGTCGCGTCAGGTGTGATGTCGGGCAACAGTCTGGGTGTGACGCTA
Source organism: Pseudomonadota bacterium (assembly GCA_041192445.1). Taxonomy (GTDB): domain Bacteria; phylum Pseudomonadota; class Gammaproteobacteria; order Burkholderiales; family Burkholderiaceae_C; genus Egaibacter. The sequence continues at coordinate 14,737 of JBEEMW010000075.1, forward strand.
AGCCAGAGCTTTGACTCCCTTGCCGATGCGCTGACCTCGTTGCAGCGCCTGTCTGGCTGGAAAATTGCCGAGCCATCAGACATTGATGCAGACTCCCGACACAACATAGAACTGCGCTTCCGGCTTGACGTGACCCAATTGCCACGGCCATTTCAGATTGGTACCCTGGGGCAGTCTGATTGGGACATTTCTGCCACTGCGGCGCAACGCCTGCGAATGGAAATCGACAAGTGAGCGCTAACACGGCAGCACCGACGCCGGAAGTCCAGCGCGCATTGAGCCATTCCCGGGCGGTGCGCTGGTCGGTTGGCGCAGGTGTGGCCATCATGGTTGCGATTGGGCTGGTCTTGCTGTTTCTCCTGACGCAGGCCACCGACAACCGGCAGATGTACGAGCAAAACTATGCCCGTCTGTTTGTTCTCAATGTGGTTGTTGCGGGTCTGCTGCTGCTTGTCATCGGCTGGATCGCCGTACGTTTGTTCAGTCGCCTGAAACGAGGCCGGTTTGGCAGTCGGCTGCTGGTCAAGCTGGCGGCAGTATTTGCGCTGGCGGGTTTTGCCCCCGGTTTGCTGATTTATGTCGTGTCCTATCAGTTTGTGTCCCGATCCATTGAAAGCTGGTTCGATGTGAAAGTGGAAGGTGCGCTGGAGGCCGGGCTCAATCTGGGCCGCGTGACGCTCGATACATTGGCCAGTGACCTGGCAAACAAGTCGCGTTCGGCGGCAAGCCAGCTCATCGAGGTATCCGACGTGGCTGTTGGCTTGTCGCTGGACCGGATGCGTGAACAGTTGGGCGCTGAAGATGTGTTTTTGTGGGGTACATCGGCGCAGTTGATTGCCGGGGCCGGGCAGTCCAGGTTTCAGTTGAATCCGGAAAAACCCACACCCCAGCAATTTAGAAACGCCCGCACCCAGCGCACACTGAGCTGGATTGAGGGGCTGGACGATGTCTCACCCGGTGCGATCAGCAAGGCCCGCATCAAGGCGCTGGTTGTTGTGCCCAACTCCGGCCTGGGCTTTACCGGTGAACTGCGATTTTTGCAGGTCTCTCAGGTTTTGCCCGGCACGCTGGTTGCCAATGCGCTGGCGGTGACTGAAGCCAATCGCGAGTACCAGGAGAGGGCGCTGGCCCGTGAGGGCCTCAAGCGCATGTACATCGGCACCCTCACGCTCAGCCTTTTTCTTGCCGTGTTTGGCGCGGTGTTGCTGGCCGTTGTATTGGGCAATCAAATTGTGCGGCCCTTGCTGCTGCTGGCCGATGGTGTCAATCAGGTGGCCGCTGGCGACCTGACGCCCAAAGCTGCGCTGCAGGGAAAAGATGAGTTGGGTGGCCTGACCCGAGCCTTTGCCGACATGACCCGCCAGTTATCGGACGCACGTGAGGCCGTGCACAGCAGCATGGAGCAGGTCAATTCGGCGCGTGCCAACCTGCAAACCATTCTGGACAACCTCACGGCCGGCGTCATCGTGCTGGATCGCAGTGGCGTCATCCTCTCGTCCAATCCCGGTGCAACACGCATCCTGCGGTCGCCCATGGCCGCGTTTGAAGGCCGGCGACTGGATGAGGTGGACGGGCTTGCGGAATTCGCCGCCGACGTGCAGCGCCAGTTCGATTCGTTTCTGGGTGAGCGCATGGAGCACGGGCTGGACCGCTGGCAACATTCATTTGAGTTGGGCCCTGCCTTTTCCGGACCCTCTGCACAGCCCGGCGATACCGTGACCCTGGTCGCACGGGGTGCCGAGCTGCCCGGTGAGGAACGGTTACTGGTTTTTGATGATATTTCCGAGATTGTGTCGGCGCAGCGAGCCCAGGCCTGGGGTGAGGTTGCCCGGCGGCTGGCGCATGAAATCAAAAACCCTTTGACACCCATCCAGTTATCGGCCGAACGCCTGGAAATGAAGCTCTCGGGCAAGGTGCCCCCGGTGGAGCAGGCCATTCTGGTCAAGTCGGTCAAAACCATCGTGGACCAGGTGGACGCCATGAAGCGGCTGGTCAACGAATTCCGTGACTACGCACGCCTGCCTGCCGCTGAACTCAAGCCAGTTGACCTCAACACCCTGGTGATGGAAGTACTTCAGCTCTACGAACACGAGAACGCAAAAGTACCGGTGCTGGTCGAACTTGATCCCGCCAGCCCCAGGGTGTTGGGCGATGCGCACCAACTGCGCCAGGTGTTGCACAACCTTCTGCAAAATGCCCAGGACGCCACTGAATCCGCCACCAGCGCCGGCTCCGAGGCCAGTGCCATTACCCTTAAAACGCAATGGGTTGAGTCAACTGGCCGCGTTCGCCTGAGTGTGCTGGACCAGGGCGGTGGTTTTCCCGAGAGCATCTTGCGGCGGGCATTTGAGCCCTATGTCACCACCAAGGTCAGGGGCACCGGCCTGGGGCTGGCTGTTGTCAAGAAAATTGCCGATGAACACGGCTCGCGCGTGGACATTGCCAACCGGGTCATCGACGGAAAAATAGCCGGTGCCCAAGTGTCGTTATCATTCGCCATACACAACGTTGTGCCGACCTGAGCGCAACACGGCTACACCCGGGGAACAGCTAGAAAATCATGGCAAATATATTGGTAGTTGACGACGAGCTCGGCATCCGCGACCTGCTGCGGGAAATCCTCAATGACGAGGGCCATAGCGTCGAAGTCGCCGAGAACGCGGCCCAGGCCCGTGCGGCCCGCCTGCGCGACCGCCCCGATCTGGTCTTGCTTGACATCTGGATGCCCGATACGGATGGTGTCACCCTGCTCAAAGAATGGTCCTCCAGCGGAGCCCTGACCATGCCGGTGATCATGATGAGCGGACACGCCACCATTGACACCGCCGTAGAGGCCACCAAGATTGGTGCCATGGCGTTTCTTGAAAAGCCCATCACCATGCAAAAGCTGCTCAAGACAGTGGAGCAGGGGCTGGCGCGTGGCATCGTGCGCAAACTGATGATGCCGATGCCGTCACAGCCCGGTGCCCTGGCCCCTGACCTGGTGGCCGCTGCCGGGCAGATGGCTGCCAACGCGGCTGAAGCGGGCCCGCAATCTCGCCAGAGCTTTGTGCTGGACAAACCTTTGCGTGAATCACGCGACGAATTTGAAAAAGCCTATTTTGAATACCATCTGGCCAAGGAAAACGGCTCGATGACCCGCGTGGCTGAAAAAACAGGCCTTGAACGCACCCACCTTTACCGCAAACTCAAGCAACTTGGTGTCGACCTCACACGCGGCAAACGCGGCGGGTTCTGACCGGGCTTTTCAACCTGCTATAATTTTTGGCTCAGGCCCGGTAGCTCAGTCGGTAGAGCAGAGGATTGAAAATCCTTGTGTCGGTGGTTCGATTCCGCCCCAGGCCACCAAACCCTAAAAACCAACCCCCAAAAGGTTGGTTTTTTCGTTTGTGTTGGTGAATCGGGTACCGCACTGCAAGCTTTCATGCCATCACTTGTAGGCGATATCTGCCATTAGCCCCCGTCAATACTGCGTGAGAAGCTATCAAAAATATAGCGCCTCACGCCCCCACTCACTTACCAACCGCCCCTGCTGCTGCTTCCTCGGCCTTCTTCGCAAACTCCGCCCGCAAGGCCTTGAGCTTTTCCCGGGGGTCTTCTCTGGCGGTGGTTTTGTCCAGCGCCATCTCGGCAATGAAGCGGCTGGGCTGGGCCGCAACCAGCTCGCGACCCTTTTTGCGCTTGCGCGTCCAGCTCACGGCCAGGCTGCGCTGGGCGCGGGTAATGCCCACGTACATCAGGCGGCGTTCTTCCTGCAGACGGGTCAGGATGTCTTCGCTCATGGGGCCGTCTGCCCGGCCACTGGGGTTGGCGTCGTCCCCCAGCTTGAACGGCAACATGCCCTCGGTCACACCCACCAGCATCACATGTGGCCACTCCAGGCCCTTGGAAGCATGCAGAGTGGACAGGGTCACCACGTCCTGGTCTTTTTCGCGCTCTTGAATAGTGGACAGCAGCGACACGGTCTGCGCCACCTCGAGCAGTGATTTCACCTCGTTGGTGGTGGACACCCCCGCGGCATCGTCCAGCTGTCCGCCGCAGCGGGCCGACATCCAGTCACAAAAATCCATCACGTTGGTCCAGCGGGCGGCGGCCAGCTTCTCGCTGTCTTCACCGTCATACAAATGCTTTTCGTAGCCGATTTCCTTGAGCCATTCCAGCAGAAAGGCGCGTGCGTCTTCGGCACCCAGCGTGCGGCGGGCGCGAAACTCCAGGTCATTCACATAGCGGCCAAATTCGTGCAGGCTGCCCACGGCCTTGGTGCTCAGCACGCTGCCCAGAGACGATGAAAACAGGGCCGCAAACAGGCTCAGCTTGTATTGGCCGGCAAACACACCCAGTTGTTGCAGGGTCTGGTGGCCAATGCCGCGCTTGGGGGTGGTCACCGCGCGCAGAAAGGCCGGGTCGTCGTCGTTGTTGATCCACAACCGGAACCAGCCACACAGATCCTTGATCTCGGCCCGGTCAAAAAAGCTGGTACCGCCTGACACTTTGTACGGAATTTGCGCCTTGCGCAGGGCTTTTTCAAAGGTTTTGGCCTGGTGGTTGGCGCGGTACAACACGGCGAAGTGCCTGAATTCCTGGTACTGCACGCCGCCGCTGGCGGTGCCCACCGCGCGCAGGCTCTGGATGCGGGCCACGGTGCGCTCGGCCTCGTGTTCTTCGCTGTCGGCGTCCACCACGCGCACCGGCTCACCTTCACCCAGGTCGCTCCACAGGTTTTTGGGGAACAGCTTGGGGTTGGGCCCGATCACGTTGTTGGCGGCCCGCAAAATGGCGCTGGTGGAGCGGTAGTTCTGCTCCAGCTTGATCACCTTGAGTGTGGGGAAGTCCACGGGCAGGCGGCGCAGGTTGTCCAGCGTGGCGCCACGCCAGCCGTAGATGGATTGGTCGTCATCACCCACGGCCGTAAAACGTGCACCGTTTGCCGGGTTGCCGCCCACCAGCAGCTTCAACACCTCATACTGCGTGGCATTGGTGTCCTGATACTCGTCAACCAGTACATGGCCTATCAGCCCTTGCCAGCGCTGCCTGACATGCTCATGATTTTGTAGCAACTTGAGGGGCAGGCCAATCAGGTCGTCAAAGTCCACGCTTTGGTAAGCGGTCAGCCGTTCCTCATACCGGCCCATGATGGTGGCGGTGACTCGTTCGTTGTCGTCCCGGGCCTGGGCCAGCGCGGCGTGGGCGTTCAGCCCCATGTTTTTCCATAGGCTGATGGTCCATTGCCACTGGCGTGCCGTGGCGGCGTCGGTGCTGCCGCCGCAGTCCTTCAGGATGCTGGTGACGTCATCGCTGTCCAGAATCGAGAAGTTGGGTTTCAGCCCCAGGGCCTCGCCGTCCTGGCGCATCATGCGCACGCCCAGGGCGTGAAAGGTGCAGATCACCACGTTTTTGGCGGCCTTGCCAATCAGGCTTTTGGCGCGTTCGCGCATCTCGGTGGCGGCCTTGTTGGTGAAGGTGATGGCCGCAATGCGCTGGGGTTCCAGCCCGGCTTGAATGAGGCGGCCGATCTTGTGGGTGATGACCCGTGTTTTGCCCGAACCCGCCCCGGCCAGCACCAGGCAGGGGCCGTGCATGTAGTTGACAGCTTCCTGCTGGGCGAGATTGAGACCGGAGGAGGGTTGGGAGGACATGAAAACCTGGGGGAGACCTGAAAGTAACCGAAGCGCAGCCGCGAATGATACAGATCGCCGCGTCGGTCAAAATACCCCTGTGTTTCAAATACTTCTGGTTACCTTCCCTTTTTTCGCCCTTGTTCTGGCCGGTTACATCGCCGCACGTCGCCGGATGTTGCCGCTGGACGCCATTCCCGGGCTCAACACGTTTGTGCTGTTTTTTGCATTGCCGTGTATGTTGTACCGGTTTGGCTCCACCACACCGCTGGCACAACTGCTGGATGCGAACGTGTTTTTCACCTACCTGTTGTGCGCGCTGGTGATGGTGGGTTTTGTGGTGACGGTGAGCCTGAACCGGCGCATCGGCTGGAATGACGCCGCATTTGGCGCGCTGGTGGCCGCGTTCCCCAACACCGGGTTCATGGGTGTGCCCCTGTTGGTGGCCTTGTTGGGGGCCGGGGCTGCCGGGCCGGCGATTGTGACCATTGTGGTGGACATGGTGATCACCACCTCGCTGTGTATCGCGCTCTCGCGGCTGGAGGGGGCTGGTGTGCATGGCTTTGCCCAGGCGGCAAAAAACGCACTCAAGGGCATGTTGTTCAACCCCATGCCCTGGTCGATTTTGCTGGGCGCGGTGGCTTCTGCCATCAGCCTGGAGCTGCCCAGGCCGGTGCTGCAGACCCTGGGTCTGCTGGCCGATGCGGCCTCACCCGTGGCGCTGTTCACCATCGGTGCCGTGCTGGCGCGCTCGCAAATGCGGGCGGCTGCGAGCCAGCACGCGCCCATGCCCCTGCGCGACTATGTGCCGGTGGCCGTCATCAAACTGGTGGTGCACCCGCTGCTGGTGCTGCTGGTGGGGGCCACAGCGGTCACGCTGGGGGTGCCGCTGGACAAGTTTGCGCTGACTGTCATCGTGCTGGTGGCCGCACTGCCCAGCGCCAGCAATGTGTCGCTGCTGGCCGAACGGTTTGGGGCTGACAACGGGCGCATTGCCCGCATCATTCTGGTGTCAACGGCAGCCGCGTTTCTGACTTTCTCGCTGGCGGTGACGGCGCTGCGTTAGGCCGCCAGGCCGACAGCGACCGGCCTGGCGAACCAGTCATCAATCGCGGCGGGGTCGTTGAGCGTGCGCAGGGCCATATAAGCCACTTCGGCCTCGGGGTAACGCCGGCGCAGAAAATTAAGCCACTGCTTGAGCCGCCCCGCCTGCTGACGGCGCTCCAGACGTGCCCGAACCAGTTGCCAAAAATCGGCAATGAGTGGCAATAAGGTCGGCCAGCTCACATCGCCGTCGATTGAACTGTGCCCGGGGCTCACCGCCGCACGCCGGATGGCCAGCGCCAGACCGGGGTCGGTCACCATGCCGCGCCCCAGCATCAACCGGTCGCAGCCCGACACCTCACGGCAACGCAGTGCGTCCTGCACGGTCCAGATCTCGCCATTGGCCACCACGGGAATGTGCATGTGGGCACGAATGTCGGCGATGCGTGCCCAGTAAGCCGGCGGGCGGTAGGCGTCGGCCTTGGTGCGGGCATGGACCACCAGCTCGTCAGCCCCGCCACCCTGAATGGCCAGCGCGCATTCCACGGCCCGGGAGTCGTCGTTAAAGCCCAGGCGCATCTTGGCCGAGACCGGCAGGTGCGCCGGTACCGCGCGGCGCACCGCCGACACAATGGTGAAGAGCAGCTCCGGGTCTTCAAGCAGGGCGGCGCCGCCGCCATGGCGGTTCACCACCTTGGCCGGGCAGCCAAAGTTCAGGTCGATGCCATCGGGCCCCAAGGCCGCCAGCCGGGCGGCGTTTTCTGCCAGGCAAACCGGATCAGACCCCAGCAACTGGGCCCGGACCGGCACCCCCGCAAAGGTGCGCCCGCCATTGAGCAGCTCCGGTACCACGCGGATGAAGGCGCGGTCTGGCAGCAGCGTGTTGGTGACACGAATGAACTCGGACACGCAGCGGTCTACCCCGCCCACACGCGTCAGGATGTCCCGCAGCACAAAATCCAGCAAACCCTCCATGGGGGCGAGAAGAATGGTCATGCCGGATGCCGGTGGGCAATTCAGGTGGGTTCAGCCGACAGACGCTGGAACCGGCGCCATGAGCCATAAATCGCCGCCAGCAAGGCCACGAGGGCGGCAAATGCCCAGGTTTGGCCCTGGTACAGCGAAAAAATCAGGAAGCGGACCTGGTGACCCCCATCGGTAAACGCCGTGATCAGGCCCAGCCCGTCTGAATTGAATGACGGTGTCTTGCGTGCCAGATCGGTGAACAGCGGGGCCATCGCCGACGAGATCAGCAAGAAGCTGATGATCACCGGAATGCCCGCCAGCACTGCGCGGAACACATTGCCGCGAAACATCAGCACCGAGATCGACATGACCGAAATCAGGTTGGGCAAATCGCCCAGTGGCAGCACCTTGTTGCCCGGCAAGATCAGGGCGATCACAATGGCCAGAGCCATCAGGATCAGGCCCGTCATGATGACCGACTTGTGGCTCATCAGGAAGCCGGTGTCAAGCGCCACAACCAGGTTCTTGCGGTGGGGAAAATGCCGTGCCACCTGGTCGCGCAGTGCGGTGGTGATGGGCATCATGGCCTCACCAATCAGGCCCGCGCTTTTGGGCAGCAAAAACATCACGGCGGCAATGTGCACACTCATTTCCAGGGTGTCCTTGAAGCCATAACCCGCCGCCAGGGCGAGGGCCAGCCCCATCAAAAACCCGATCACCATGGGTTCACTCAATAAATCCACCAGGCGGACGCTATCGGTTTGGCCCTCAAGCGCCGGGTGGTGTCCCTTCGATTCCGGGTTGTAGGTGATGGTGTTGATGCCCGGAATGCGGTCCAGCAACCAGTCAACACAGGCGGTATAGGGCACGATGCCATTGACCGAGACCGGTGACGCGGAAATGCCTTTGAGGCCCATTTCCCGTTCGACGTCGGGCGCGGTCCATTCGGTCATTTTGAAGCAGTAAATGGCAATCAGTAACGTGACCGACAAACCCAGCGCCATGCTGCCAGACACACTCATCACCAGTGCCCCAATCAAGGCGAAATGCCAGTAGTTCCAGATGTCGATGTAGATGGTGCGCGTAAGGCCCGTGGCCAGCATGATCACATTCACGATCAGCACCATGGGGATGGAAATGACGGCCAGCGGCGAGGCCCAGGTGATCGCAGCCAGAGGTGGCCAGCCGACATCGAGCACCGGGAAACTCAGGCCACGCACCTGCGAGAGTTGCTGCACCGCCGGGCTGATGTTGGCCACAAAGAAATTAAAGGCAATGAACACACCGGCAAACCCGGCCGCCAGCGCCACCGTGCTCGACAAGGCGCGTTGCAAAGGCACCCGCACGGCCAGTGAGATCATGAAGATGATGATGGGCAACATCACATAGGCTTTGAAGCTGAAGAAAACGGCTAGCGCGTGTTGAAACGAATCCATGGGTGTTTGGCAGATAGTTGTGTTGCTGAACCTTGTCACCCGATTGTCGGTCCCCGCGCCGGGTCAAGCCGATGCCACGACTCAGTCCTGTTATTTATGCTTCATATGGCATAAATACAAATAATGCTAAATCAGGAATATATTGCATTTATGTTTGATTTGGCATATTCTGCGACATGGGCTACACAATTCAAATTCCCTCTCAGTTGTCGAGTCATCTTAGGGCGCTTCGCAAAGCGAAGGGCCTGAGCCAGGCTGACCTGGGTGCCCGGCTGGGCTTGAGTCAAACCAGAATTGCCCGAATTGAACGCGACCCGCTGGCCATCAGCGTTGCACAACTGCTGCAGGTTCTGTCCGTGCTTGGGGTGCGTGTGACACTGGATCCACCGCCTGCAACACCTGACAAAACCACTGAAGACGAGGCTTGGTGACCATGGCGGGCGCGCTCAATGTCTGGATGAATGGTGAACCGGTTGGCGTGTGGACTGCCTCGCGCAATGGTGTGCCGACCTTTGCCTATGACCCGCACTGGGTTGCCTCACCTTCCGCGCGCGCTTTGTCTTTGTCGCTGCCCATCACGGCGGGCAACATGGTCGGCAACAGCGAGCACCGTGGCGATGCGGTGGCCCATTATTTTGAGAATCTGCTGCCCGACAGTGCCGATATTCGCAAACGCCTGAGTTCGCGCTTCAAAACCAAATCCACACAAGCTTTTGACCTGCTCACAGCCATTGGCCGCGACTGCGTGGGTGCGGTACAGATATTGCCTGAGGGCATGCAGCCCGAGGGTTGGAACCGCATCGAGTCCGAGCCGCTGACCGATGAGCAAGTGGCGCGCATTTTGCAGGCCGCAACGTCGGGTGCGCCGCTGGGCCAGCGCCTGGGGGCAGACCACGAGGACGACTTTCGCATCTCCATTGCCGGTGCGCAGGAGAAAACCGCCCTGCTGCGTTTTGGCGGCGTCTGGCGGCGCCCACTGGGTGCGACACCCACCACACATATCCTGAAGCTACCGCTCGGCCTGGTGGGCAATATGCGCGCCAACATGAGCGACTCGGTCGAAAACGAGTGGCTGTGTGCCCAGATCCTTCGCGAACTCGGGTTACCGGTTGCCGTGACCGACATGGCCACTTTCGGGCCGCAGAAAGTGCTGGTGGTTGAACGTTTTGACCGGCGCTGGCAGGGTATCGCACCGGATGCGCAAAACGCTGGGAGCTTCACGCCGCCCGGGCAAGCCTGGATCGCGCGGTTGCCGCAAGAAGACATGTGCCAGGCCACAGGCACATCACCCCTTCATAAATATGAGGCTGATGGCGGCCCGTCCCTCTACGACTGTCTCGATATTCTGGGTAGTAGCGAACAATCGGAGAAGGACCGATGCGACTTTGTCTTGACCCAGCTTGCGTTCTGGCTGCTCGCCGCAACCGATGGGCACGCCAAAAACTTTTCCCTCTTTCACCGCCGCGGTGGCCGCTTCAACCTCACGCCGTTGTATGACGTGATCTCGGCCTGGCCAGTCATGGGAGAGGGGCCGAACCTGATCTCTGGACACGACGCCAAACTGGCGATGGCACTGCACTCTAAAAATACGCACTACAAGCTGCGTGAGATTCGCGTGCGCCACTGGATGGCCCTTGCGCAACGCTGCGGTGTGCCGGGTGTCTGGGAGCGGATGCTGGGGATGGCGCATGGCATGGATGCCGCACTCCAACATGTAGAGGGACTGCTGCCTGATGACTTCCCGCAGCACGTCTGGGATGCCGTACAGACCGGAATCAAAGGGCATGCAAGCCAGTTTTTGCGAGAAGTGGCGTTGAGCCCCTCCAGTTGATCCGGCACGCGCGGTGCCGTTGATATACGGCTCAAATCGCCAGCGGGTCCACATCCACGGCCCAGCGAATCAGGCCTTTGTGTTCGGGCTGCAGGCGCGTGGTGTGCAGCACGGCATGCCAGGCAGTCAAAAACCGCTGCAGCGCGGCGCGTGAGGGGCTCTCGATCAGCATCTGGGCGCGCTCCACGTTGGCGATGCGCTGGATCGTCATGGGCACGGCGGGGTACAGCGTGACCTGCCCAAAGCCCGGCAAATCGGCCAGTTGTTGCGCCGCTGCCGTGCTGGCGGCCAGCAAAAAGCCCTGCGCCACCTCCTGGGTGCGGGCGTCGGCGCGCACCAGCGCCTGAAAGCTGAAAGGCGGCATGCCCGCCTGCTCGCGGTCCTTGAGCTGTTGCTGGGCAAAGGCCGGGTAATCGTGGTGCTTGAGGGCTTCAAACAGCGGGTGTTGGGGGTGGAAGGTCTGAATCCACATCTCGCTGCGGCTGGTGATGGTGGCGTCGCGCCCGGCGCGCCCAGCCGCCTGCATCAAGAGGCTGAACAAGCGCTCCGGCGCACGGAAGTCGCTGGAAAATAACGCACCATCGGGGTTGACGGCCGCCACCAGCGTGATGCGGCGAAAGTCGTGGCCCTTGGCAATCATTTGTGTGCCCACCAGCACATCCACCTCGCCCGAATGGACTTTGGCCAGTTGGGATTCGAGTGCACCTTTGAGCCGGGTGCTGTCGGCATCAATCCGCGCAATGCGCACCGGCTCGCCTTCGGGGAACAGCGCGGACACCGAATGGGGCCGCCGCACGCCGGCCAGCAGCTCGGCCAGATGTTCTTCCAGCTGCTCGGTGCCCCGGCCCACGGGCGCGATGTCCACATTGCCGCACTCGGGGCAGGCGCGTGGCACGCGCTCGGTGAAGCCGCAGTGGTGGCAGCGCAGCGTGCGGTCGATCTTGTGAAACACGCGGTAGGCGCTGCAGTGCGGGCACTCGCTTTTCCAGTCGCAGGCGTTGCAGGCCAATACGGGGGCGTAGCCGCGCCGGTTCAGGAAAACCATGCTTTGCTCGCCGCTGGCCACGCGCTGTTTGATGGCGTCGAGCAGGGGTGGGGAGAACACGGCTTTTTTCGGCTGGTTGTTCATGTCCACCCGCCGCACCAGGGGCAAGCCGCCCTGGGTGCCGGGCGGGCCACTGTCTGCGCCAATCCGGCTGGGCATGGCGATCCTGACGTAGCGCCCGCCCTGCGCCGCCGGCCGGCTGTGGTGCCAGCTCTCCAGTGATGGCGTGGCAGACCCCAGCATGACCTTGGCACCGTCCAGCCGGGCGCGGTACACCGCCAGGTCACGCGCCGAGTAGCGCGCGCCCTCTTGCTGTTTGTAGCTGGGGTCGTGTTCTTCATCCACCACGATCAGCTTGAGCTGCGGCATGGACGCAAACACCGCCATGCGGGTGCCCAGCACGATGCGCGCCGTGCCGTTGTGGGCCGCCAGCCAGCTTCTTAAACGCTGCGGGTTGGTCATGCCGCTGTGCAGCGACACCACGGCGTCTTCACCATACAGCGGACCAAAACGTTCGATAAAACGCGCCTGCAACTGCGGCGTGAGGTTGATCTCGGGCACCATCACCATGGCCTGGGCGTGCGGGTCACGCGCCAGCAGTTGCCCCACGCAGCGCAGATAAACCTCGGTTTTACCGCTGCCGGTGGTGCCAAACAGCAAAAACGGCCCGGGTTCAGCATCAAATTGGGCCATAGCCCCCGTCTGCTCTGCGCTGAGTGCTACTGAATTAGTAGCGTCTGCGGCATCCGTCGAATCTGCCGAGCCTGCCGGATTTCCCGCATCCGCTGCCGGGGCCTTGCCCACACCCGCGCGCCGCTTGATGCGCCGCGCCATCTGGGTTGGTGTCAGGTCACGCAACTGCGGTGGCAAGGCGGCCAGTGCCACCTCACCCAGGGAACGCTGGTAGTAGTCGGCCGCAAAGCTGACCAGCTGGCGCCAGGCGGGCGAGAGTGGGGTAATGCCCGCCAGTGCGCCAGCCACCGAGCGCAGTTTCTTGGGGTCAATGGCTGTGGTGGTGGCCCCGGCCACCGGGTCGGGCGGCGCATCCCACACCACACCCAGCGTTTCCCGCTTGCCAAACGGCACACGCACCAGGCTTCCGGGCGCGAGCAGCAACTCACTTTCATAGGTCAACGGCCCGGCCACCGGGCTGTGTGCCGGGGTCTGGACAAGGACGGATACCAGGTGAGTCATGTGCAAGGCTGAGTTGACGGCTTAAGTTGATGTGAACTTGTGAAATAGCGCCTAAGTGCTTGATCTGTAAGTCATTTATGTTGCATCCAAGATTTCTGTGGATAACTTTGTTGATATCTTGCCTCCAGCCGCCCCGGGGCCTTGTAAATCAAGGCCTTTGCTGAAATGCCCACAAAAAAAGCAATGTTTAAATTCCTTATGAATCAACAACTTACGCTCGCTATGGGTTTCATAGCAGGACCCGCAATTTCCGTATCGGTCTTGCGCACCGCAGCAAAAGTTTTGTGCATAAGTCAGTAGCCGCCGACAAATTTCACGAAAAAAGCTGCTAGGGCTTTTTGCCGCCAATAATTAAATGCGGGCGCAATACCGGCTATTTCCGCAGCTTAGCCGACAGAGAGTGCACCGCGTCTACCAGGAGTGCTACGTTTTCAGGAGGCGTGTGCTGGCTGATGCCGTGTCCCAAATTGAAAATATGCGTCGGCCCGACCGCATCCGGGTCACTTGCAGGTGCTTTGTGGGGCTTGCCAAAGCTGTCCAGCACCCGTGCCACCTCGGCCTGGATCTGTTGGGGGCCGGCAAACAGCACATTGGGGTCGATATTGCCTTGCAACGCCTTGCCGGGGCCACCGAGCTGCCCACCCACCAGCGCCCGCGCCTGGGCCAGGTTCACGGTCCAGTCCAGCCCCAGCACCTCACAATCCAGCGCACCCATCTCGGCCAGCCAGGGGCCACCGCCTTTGGTGAACACCAGGCGCGGAATGCGCACGCCGTTGTGTTCTTTTTTGAGCTGCGCCAGCACCCGGGCCGTGTAGGCCAGGCTGAATTGCTGAAATGCGCCGTCGGCCAGCACACCGCCCCAGCTGTCAAAAATCATCACGGCCTGGGCACCGGCCTCGATCTGGGTGTTGAGGTACAGGGCCACGGCGTCGGCATTGATGGCCAGCATTTTGTGCATCAGGTCCGGGCGCGCATACAGCATGGTTTTGACCAGCCGGTAATCGTCTGAGCCCGCCCCCTCGACCATGTAACAGGCCAGCGTCCAGGGGCTGCCCGAAAAGCCGATCAGTGGCACCCGGCCATTCAGGGCCTTGCGGATCGAGGTGACGGCGTCAAACACGTAACGCAGCTTGGCCATGTCCGGCACGGCGAGTCTGGCCACAGCGGCCTCGTCACGCACAGGGTTGGCGAACTTGGGGCCTTCCCCCAGCGCAAATGACAGGCCCAGGCCCATGGCGTCGGGCACAGTGAGGATGTCGCTGAACAAAATGGCGGCGTCCAGCGGGTAACGTGCCAGCGGCTGCAGCGTCACCTCGGTGGCGTAATCGGTGTTGGTGGCCAGGCCCATGAAGCTGCCTGCGGTGGCGCGGGTGGCACGGTATTCGGGCAAATAACGCCCGGCCTGGCGCATCAGCCAGACGGGGGTATGGTCAGTGGCCTGGCGCAGGCAGGCGCGGATGAAGCTGTCGTTTTGGAGGGGTGCGAACATGCCCCAATTGTCGCAGCATGGCCGTCGCCTCAAACGGCTGCGGCGTTGACAACCTCAAAGCCGCGCCAGTGCGGTGCGCACGTCATCCACGCTCAAAATCTCGGACAGCACCACCGGCGCGCTGCCGGCCTGGTAGATCACATAAACCGGCACGCCGCTGCGGCCCAGTTGTTGCAGGGCGGCGGTGATGGCGGGGTCACGGCGCGTCCAGTCGGCGCGCAGCAGCACCACTTTTTTGGCTTCCAGGTCGGCCAGCACGGCCTTGTTGGACAAGGTGGTTTTCTTGTTGTACTGGCAGGTGACACACCAGGCAGCGGTGAAATCCACAAACACGGGCTGGCCGGTGGCCAAAACCTGATCCACCCGGCCGGGCTCCCAGGGCAGCCAGCCACCGGCCGCGCCAGAACTGCCGCTGGTCTGCGGGGCCGGGCTGGTGTCCATGGGTTTGATGACATTTTGGCCTATAGCCCCCGCCAGCAGTGCGAAAGCAGCTATTGAAATAATAGCAACCAGCCATCGGGCTCGACCAGTCAGGGTCAGCGCCCAGATTACAAAACTCAGACACACCAGCAGCGCCAGCAGCGCACCCGCGCCGTCTATGCCACTTTGCTGGCCCAGCACCCACACCAGCCAGGCGACCGTGGCAAACATCGGGAAGGCCATGAATTTCTTGAAGGTGTCCATCCACGCGCCGGGGCGGGGCAGGGCGCGTGCAAAACCCGGTACCAGGCTGGCTGCCAGATACGGCAACGCCAGCCCCAGACCGATGGCGGCAAAAATCAGCAGCGCCTGCAGTGCGGGCAAACCCAGCGCAAAACCCAGTGACGCCCCCATGAACGGCGCGGTGCAGGGCGACGCCACGGCCACCGCCAGCACGCCGGACAAAAATGAGTCGGCCGCCGGGTTTTTGGCCCGCAGCGTGGCAACACCCGATGGCAGCACCTGCCCAAACTCAAACAGGCCAGACAGGTTCAGCCCCATCACGGTGAACAGCGCAGCCAGCCCGGCCACCACGGCGGGCGACTGCAGTTGAAAGCCCCAGCCCAGCCCCTCGCCCGCCGTGCGCAGGGCCAGCATGAGCGCGCCCAGTGCAACAAAACTCAGCACCACCCCGGCCGTGAAGGCCAGACCACTGACCCGGTGTGCCCGTTTGTCATCCGCGTGGCGGGTGAACGACACCACCTTGATGGCCAGCACCGGAAACACGCAGGGCATGAGGTTGAGAATCAGGCCACCCAGCAAGGCACCCAACACGGCGGCCCATAAGGTCAAATCAGACGCACCAGACCGGTTCGCTCCGGGCCCGTTTTGCACATTGCTGGCCAGCGCCGCCTGCAAGGCCGGTGAAACGCCTGCCACCCCCGCAACCACAGGCCAGACGCCAGCCACCGCCAATTCGGCGCGGTAAGCCTGGCGCTGCCCATTCACATCGGCGACCAGCACCACCGGCATCAGCTGCGGGCTGTTCAGGCGCTGGGCCGACAAGGGCAGGGTGGCGGTCCATACCCCGCCCTGCCAGCTTTGGGCGGGTTGGGCGGCGGTTTCGATCACCTCGGGTGTTTCGGGGAAAACTGCCAGCGTCTTGCCCTGCAGCGTGGCCGGCAGCCCGGCGACGGTCAGCTTGATGGACTGGCCGTCAAGCGTGACGCGGCTGTCTGCCGGGTTGGCCGATACCGCGGCCAGGGGCCTGGGCTGGGCGTCAAACGCCGCCTGAAACAGACCCGCGTTGAGCGCTGTCGAGCCCTTGACCGGAATCCTGATCGCGAAGTCGCCTTCCTGGGGGATGCATTCTTTTTTGCACACCAGCCAGGCCGCCTTGAGCTTGACCTCGATATCACCCGACAGCAGCGGGGGCTTGAACGCCGATGTGATGGTGAGCGGCACCGGCAGCAGCACTGTGCCCTCGTAGCCGTAGTTGACCAGGGTGCCGATGGGGATCTTTTTGGGCAGCGGCCAGGCGATGTCACCGGCTGTAACGCCAGCGGGCAGGGTCCACTGCAGCACCGTGGGCAGGCCCGAGTCGCCGGAGTTTTTCCAGTAGGTGTGCCACTCGGGCTGGTGCGTGAGCTGCAGCCCGACCCAGACTGTGTTGCCACCGGTGTTGCCGGAATCGGGGCCCACACCTTGCGGCGCATGGGCCATCAACTCGGCGCGCACCTGATCCGTGGTGACAACTGATTTAGCCCCGGTATTAGAAGAGAATTGGGCCTTGGCCCCCGTCGATATTGCGCAGGCAGCTATAAAAAATATAGCAATCAGATGACGTGGCGGACGAGGCAGCGGACGGTGCGATGAATGGCGCAGGGGATGTGGCGACAGGCGACGCAGTGGGTGGGTGAGAAAAATCATGTGTTTGTGGGAGGGCGAATCAGCCCATAAGTTCCTGCGGCACAGTCTGGTTGAACACCGCCGGCAGTTTCACGGGCGCCTTGATACGCAGTTGTTTGTTCACATTCTCGCGGCCAAACACCACTTCAATGCGGGAAGGGGGTACGCCAAACAGTGGCGCCAGAAACCGCACCATGTGATCGGTCGCCTTGCCTGCCTGCGGTGCAGCGGTCACGCTCACCTTGAGTTGTGTGCCCTTGGGCTTGCCAATGGCGTCTTTGGCCGCACCGGGTTTGCCGAGTATGTTGACCACCAGCACGTCACCTTCCCAGGCGAAAAATGAGTCACCGGTGGTGTTGCGGATGCGGGAGGCCGTCATGCTATTGATAATACCGGGATGTCCCAGTCTGCTATCCGCGAAAATGCCATCGTCTTGTGCACCCTGAACGCGAAGTACATCCACGCCTCTCTGGGCCTGCGTTACCTGCTGGCGAACATGGGTGATTTGAAGCCGCAAACCGTTTTGCGCGAGTTCACCATTGCCCGCAAGGCGCAGGAACTGGTGGACGAATTGCTGGGCTTGAGTCCGCACATCATCGGTTTCGGCGTGTACATCTGGAACGTCACGCAAACCTGTGAGGTGGTGCGCCTGCTCAAAGCGGCGCGCCCGGACATCAAGATTGTGCTGGGCGGGCCCGAGGTCAGCCATGAGGTGGACCAACAGGCCATCGTGCATCTGGCTGATCACGTGATCACCGGCTGGGGTGATGTGAGCTTTGCCAGGCTGTGCCGCGCGTTGCTGCACGGCCCGCAACCGCTGATGAAAGTCATCCAGGGTGAACAGCCCCCGCTGGCGCAGATTGCGCTGCCCTACGCGCAGTACACGGATGCCGATCTGGCGCACCGCCTGCTGTATGTCGAGGCCTCGCGTGGCTGCCCGTTCAAGTGCGAATTTTGTCTGAGCTCGCTGGACAAAACCGCCTGGGCGTTTGAGCTGGAGGCTTTTCTGGCCGAGCTGGACACGCTGTATCGGCGCGGTGCGCGTAACTTCAAGTTTGTGGATCGCACCTTCAATTTGAAGATCGATGCATCGGTGCGGATTTTGCAGTTCTTCCTTGACCGAATGGCTGACGATCTGTTTGTTCACTTTGAGGTGATCCCCGATCACCTGCCGGATCGGTTGAAAGACATGATTGCGCAGTTCCCGCCTGGCGTGCTGCAGTTTGAGGTGGGCATTCAGAGCTTCAATGTGGAGGTGCAGCAGCGCATCTCGCGCAGGCAGGACAACGACAAGACCGTGGCCAACCTGCACTGGCTGGTGAACGCCTCAAACGCCCACCTGCACACCGACCTGATCTTTGGCCTGCCCGGCGAAACGCTGGCAAGTTTTGCGCTGGGTTTTGACCGCCTGTACGCGCTGCAGCCTCATGAAATCCAGCTCGGCACTTTGAAGCGCCTGCGCGGCACACCGATTGCCCGCCACACGGCGGAGTACGGCATGGTTTACGAGGCGGGGCCGCCTTACACGGTGCTGCAAACCGGTGCGGTCACGGCTGCCGACATGCAGCGCTTCACCCGGCTGGCGCGCTACTGGGACCTGGTGGCCAACTCCGGGCGCTTCAAAACAAGCCTGCGCTTGCTGTTGTCGGGGCCTTCAAGCCAAGGCTCGCCGTTTCAGGGCTTTCTGTGCTTCTCGGACTGGTTGTGGCAAAGCACCGGCAAAACCAGCGGTTTGACGCCCGAAGCACTGGTGGATGCGCTGTTTGACTACCTCACCACCGTGGCCCACACCGATCCCCAGGCGGCAAGGCAAGCCCTGCTCGCCGACTACTTGCACAGTGGTGCCCGTGCCAGCCCGAAAGCCTTGCAAGCCCTGTTGCACCAACGCGCCACGCCGGGAGGCAAGCCCGTGCGGGCGCTGGTGCCGCGCCAGGAGCGGCATGCGGGTCCGTCTAAGATAGAGGCATGATGACCCTCCCATCCAGATTTTGGGCCGACCTGTCCACGCAAGACTTCGCCCGTTTGATTCAGACCGGCCAGGCCGCCCGCACCATCGCCGTGTTGCCGGTGGCCGCCACCGAACAGCACGGCCCGCACCTGCCCCTGAGTGTGGACACGGTGCTGGTGGATGGTGTGGTGGCCGCTGCACTGCCGCATCTGCCGGATGACCTGAGCGTGCTGTTCCTGCCCACACAGGCTGTTGGATTGAGCCCGGAGCACATGCAGTTTCCCGGCACGCTCACACTCAGGGCCGAAACCGTGATCCAGTTGTGGACCCAACTCGGGGAATCGGTGGCGCGCGCCGGCATCAGCAAGCTGGTGCTGCTCAATTCACATGGCGGGCAAGTGGGTGTGATGGACATCGTGGCGCGGGACCTGCGTGCCCGCCTGGGGCTGCTGGTGTACAGCGTGAACTGGTTCAATTTGCCGCTGCTTGATACGCAGGGGCAGGACCTCAACGCCCTGTTCAGCGCTGACGAGCACCGTTTTGGCATTCACGCGGGTGAGATCGAAACCTCCATGATGCTGGCGCTGAACCCCGAGCGGGTGAAGATGGACCAGGCGCAAAACTTCCGCTCCACCTCACAAGACCGGGCCAAGCAGTTTGCCATTCTGGGCAATGGCAAAAGCGCCAAACTGGGCTGGCAGATGCAGGACTACAACCCGGCCGGTGCTGTGGGGAACGCCGCTGCCGCGACTGCGGCAAACGGCCATGCGGTGGTCCATGCCGCGGGGCGTTCGCTGGCGCAGCTGCTGGGTGAAATCGGGCAACTGCCGCCCGACACACTGGCGTTGTGAGCCGGGCGGCGGCCGGCCTCGCCCTTCAGGCGTAACCCTCAGGCGTAAGTTACCCAGTCTTCATGGCCGGGACCATCCAGGTGCGCCAGGGTGTTGTAGGTTACCAGCATGTGGCGTTTGGGTGTGAAGGCAAACTCGGTGACCGCGCTGTTGCGGATGCGCAGATTCAACTCAATCGTCGTCTCGGGCGTGGTGCCCAGCACATGGCCTACTGCCGTTGAAATCGGACCACCACTGGACACGATCAACACATTGCCATCGTGATTTTTACGCACATGGTCCAGCGCACGGGTGACGCCTGCCAGGAAGTCCGGGTAGCTGGGCATGCCTTGGGGGCTGACCACGCCATTCATCCATTGCGTCAGGCCGTCGCGCAGCAGCCGGAAATGATGGCGATAAAGCGCCGGCGTGTCGGGTTTTTCCAGCTTGTGGGGGTGAATGGCGCGGATCACCGCCTCGCTGTCGTATTCGTTCAGGCCGGGCCACTGCAACGCCGCACCTGCGCTGGTTGTCGTGCCTGCCGGGCTACCCATACCCTGACAGATACACGCGTAGGTCTGGAGGTGGCGGCGCAGTGTTCCGGTGAGCACCGCGTCAAACACCAGCCCCTTGTTGCGCCAGTACTCACCCAGACGCACACTCTGGCGCGTGCCCAGATCACTCAGTTGATCGTAATCGGCAGCGCCAAATGACGCTTGCCCGTGGCGGACGAGGTAGAGGGTTCCCATGGGCAGAATCTAAGCCAGATTGGATGCCAGCCCTTGTCATTATTGCGACAGTAGCTATGTTTTTTATAGCGGCTACACTGGCCACCACGGCCATGCCCCACTTGTGAAAGATGAACATGAATCCACCTGCGCCAACCACTGAAGCCGTCCGTTTGAAGTCCCTTCCCAAAGCCGAAGTGCATCTCCACCTGGAGGGCTGCTTCGAGGCGGCTGTTATCGAGCAATGGGCAAAACTTGAAGGCGTTGTATTGCCCAGACCGCGGGAAGAGCTGTTCAAGTTTTCAGGGCTGGCTGATTTTCTGGGCTTTCTGGATCTGGCTTGCGGGCTGGCATCGACTAAGGAGCGCCTGGTTGAACTCAGTTACGGCCTGAGCCAGCGACTGGCGACAAACGGAACCGGCTATGCCGATGTCATCTTCAACCCGACACACTGGCACGCCTGGCATGGCCGCTTGGGGGCCATGCTGGATGCTATTGACGCGGGCTTCAAGGCGGCCGAGCAGGATGGCCTGCCCCCGGTGGGGCTGTGTGTCAGCCTGCTGCGCACGCAGTCTGCCGATGCCGCCATTGAACTGGTCGATTCACTGACCGCCATGCGGCACCCGCGTGTCGTGGCTTTGTCCGTGGATGGCAACGAGGCCACGGCGGGCCGCACAGGCCCCCGATTTGCGGATGCTTTCCGCCGCGCCCGGCATGCAGGCTTGCGCCGAACGGTTCACGCCGGTGAGTCCAGTGGGCCGGAAGGTGTCTGGGACGCCGTGGCGTTGCTGGGTGCAGACCGGATCGACCATGGTGTGAGAGCCATTGAAGATGCCTCGCTGGTTGCCATGCTGGCGGACCGACAGATTCCCCTGGGAATTTGCCCCACCTCGAACCTGGTGCTGGGTGTGTACCCCTCGATTCAGGAACACCCCATCGAGAGGCTGCGTGCGGCGGGTGTGTGCGTGTCGGTCAACACCGATGACCCCGCCTTGCTGGGTGCCAGTCTGGTCGGGGAATATAGCCTGTGTCGTCAGGCATTTGGCTGGTCGGATGATGTGGTCCGGGCGGTAGCACGTACATCCATCGAGGCCAGCTTTGCCCATGCGGATGTCAAGGCGGGGCTGCTGAAGGCATTGGATGCCTGGTAAGTGAGCGAATGACCGCTGTCGCTGGCAAACTAACGATCGGCCCCCTGTCGCCAACCAAAGGCCAGAATTTGAGTTGCCCCGGGTCTTATTCGGGTTTCAGTCGTGCAGGTGATCACGCACGAACGCACGAAAATAGGCCATGGCAGGCGCTTCAGTGCGGCCAGCCAAAGTGAGGTAAGCAAAGCGTGCGGTAGCCACCAACTTGGGTTTTACGTTGAGTTCCACCAAGTTACCTTCATTCAACCCCTCCAGGGCTGCTGCGATCACGCCCAGAAAGATGGCATCGGTCTGTGACACGGTTTTAACCAGGCTCGCGACGTCATCGCAGCGCAGGGTCACCAATTCGGCGGGGTTGGCCTGTAGACCATATTGGTCTACCAAGAGGCGAGCTACTTCGTCTGACAGCGGTGCGGACGCAACCGGGTACTTCAGCACGTCCGATAGGGTGATATTTCTTTTGCCGACCAATGGATGATTGGCGCGTGCCACAAAGCCCGCCCGTAGTTCTCCCAGCGATTCAATGTTGAGGTCGGTTGCTGGAATGACGCGCCGCATGTCGACAACCATCGCATCGAGTTGACGGCTGCGCAGTTGCTGTATCTGCAATTCCACCGGTCCTTGGGTAACTGCCACACGTATTCGTCGCTGGTTTGCTGCTTCGCACATCAACGGCACCAGCAACAATGCTGCGGGTCCTGAACCGAGACCCACACTGATGGACCCTCGACCGCCTCCCTGAAGCAGCTTGGCGCTGTGGCGAAGCTCCGCTGCGTCACGAACGATGTGCCGTGCTCGGGCGACCACATCCAAACCCAATGGTGTGAGTTCATTTCGCTTGCCAATGCGATCGAGCACCTTGCCGCCCAGGTCTTCTTCAAGACTTTGAATGCTGCGACTGAGGGCGGATTGTGTGATGAACAAATTCTCTGCCGCGCGGCTGAATGAGCCGGTGTCGGCCAGGGCGAGAAGGTGTTCCAGATGCTTGATATTCATAGCCCTTGCGCCTCAAATCCATGAGAAAAATGAATGGTAACCAGAAAAATAATACATTGGACACATTCAAGTGCCAATCCTACGATCAACACTGATTCGCTTTTATTCACGTCCCATCGATTGCATTCAGGAGCATCCCATGTTGATTCATTCACGCAAGGCACTTCGCGCCACCTTATCGTTGTTTGCTGGCTTGGCCTTGGCCGGATCGGTCGCGGCACAAACCTTTCCCGCCAAACCGGTCAGCATGATCGTGGCTTTTCCGGCGGGCGGGGGCTCGGACGTGCTTGGCCGTGCTGTGGGCAAAGGTATGTCCGAAGTGTTTGGCCAGCCCGTTATTGTCGAAAACGTGGTGGGCGCGGGTGGCTCTTTGGGTGTGCTCAAGGCAGCGAATGCACAGCCTGACGGTTACACCATTTTGGCGGGCTCGCCGTTGGAGCTGATTTACACCCCGCTGGGTGTGGCTGCAGCCAAAAACAAGCCAGAAGATATGCGCTTGGCCGCTTTGGTGGGGCACACGCCCATTGCCATTGCCGTGCGCAAGGATTTGCCAGTGAATACGCTGGAAGAGTTCGTCGCACTGGCCAAGAAGTCTGACAAGCCACTGAGCTTCGGGTCCTCGGGCATCGGGTCCCTCTACCACTTGATGGCTGAAAAAGCACTGCAAACGGCAGGTGCCCACGGTCTTCACGCGCCCTACAGCGGCGTTGCGCCTTACCTCAAGGATTTGATGGGCGGTGTGATTGATTTTGCGGTGGTTCCATTGATTGGCCCGGTCCTGGGCGCGATTGACGGCGGCCAAATCAAGGTGCTGGCCCTGGCCTCCAGCCAACCCCTGGCACGCTTGCCCAAGTTGCCTCTGGCCAGTGCGACCAAAGGCTTTGAAGACTACCAGTTCAGTATCTGGATTGGCATTGAAGCCAGCGCCAAAACACCTGACGCACAAGTAGCCACATTGCACAAAGCGGCTTACACCGCACTGGGTAACCCAGAGATTCGCAAAATCATTGAGACCGCAGGTAGCACGGTGGCCGAACCTATGACCTTGGCACAGCTCGACGCCTTCTATAAAAAGGAAGTGGTCAAGGCCGCTGCGATTGCCAAATCGATCAAACTGGAACCCCAGTAAACCTATGTCGGCAACTTTGTCAGCCCTACAAGTCAGCGCCGAAGTTTTCACGGCGCTGCGCCGTGATATTCATCAGCACCCTGAGATGGGCTTCCAGGAGTTTCGTACCAGCGACTTGGTCGCAGACCGCTTGCAGCGTTGGGGCTATGAAGTCACACGCGGTTTGGGTGGCACGGGTGTGGTGGGACAACTCAAACGGGGCAGTAGCACCCGCAAGCTGGGTCTGCGTGCCGACATGGACGCGCTGCCCATTCAGGAAACCACCGGCCTGCCCCACGCCAGTTGCCACGCGGGCATGATGCACGCTTGCGGCCACGATGGCCACACCGCCATGTTGCTGGCGGCTGCCGAGCACTTGGCAACGTCGGCCACGTTTGACGGCACGCTGAACCTGATCTTTCAACCCGCTGAAGAAAGCCTGGGTGGCGCACGCAAGATGATGGAAGACGGCTTGTTTGACCGCTTCCCCTGCGACGCGATTTTTGCCATGCACAACATGCCGGGCTTCCGTCCGGGCCAGTTGCTGCTGCGCGAGGGTGCCACCATGGCATCCAGTGAAAACATCCTGGTGCACATCGAAGGCAAAGGCGGCCACGGGGCCATGCCGCAGCTGAGTGCGGACCCGGTGGTGGCGGGATCGGCCATAGTCATGGCGTTGCAAACCATCGTCTCGCGCAATGTTCCGCCGCTCCAGATGGCGGTGATAACCGTGGGCGCTTTTCAGTCGGGCGTGGCCAACAATGTCATTCCCCAGAACGCCACGCTCAAGCTCAGCGTGCGCGCGCTGGACCGGGGTGTGCGGGAGCTGCTGCGCCGGCGCATCGTGGAGCTCGTCGAAGCGCAGGCGCAAAGTTATGGTGTGACGGCGCAGGTAGAGTTTTTGCCCGGCTATCCGGTGCTGGTCAACACCCCGCAAGAGACTGCATTGGCCCGCGAAGTGGCAGTGGCACTGGTAGGCGCCGACAACGTGGTGTTGCAAACCGAGCCACTTACAGCCAGTGAAGACTTCGCCTATATGCTTGACGCAGTGCCTGGCAGCTATTTGTTCATCGGCAACGGTGATGCGACGAATGGCGGACACGGTGCCTGCATGGTCCACAACCCGAATTACGACTTTGAAGACCGCAACATTCCTGTGGGTGCGGCCTTCTGGGTGGCATTGACGGAGCGTTTTCTGGCATAGTGCGTACCTGAAATTCAAATCGGGAGAGACAAGGTGACGCCACAGCGACGTTGTAGCGCCACTTTGCGCCGAAGGAGCAACCACCCCGGAAACTCTCAGGCAAAAGGACCGGTTTGAATCGTTGATATCTCTGAAGAGCTGCCGGGTTTAGTCACCCGGCACACCGCAGGAGCAAATGGCT
>JBEEMW010000076.1:0-15827 GCA_041192445.1 Pseudomonadota bacterium
ATACGCGGCCCGCTTTTGCGGGTCGGACAGCATCTCGTAGGCTTCCTTGGATTCCTTGAATTTCTCTTCGGCTACTTTGGAAGCGTCACCCTGATTGCGGTCAGGGTGGTGCTTCATCGCATGCTTGCGATAAGCCTTCTTGATCTCTTCGTCCGAGGCGTTCTTGGGGACGCCGAGCGTTTCGTAATAGTCTCTTTTTGCCATGGTATTTCTCAGGTCATTCACGCAAAACGCCGCGTTGAATATCCATCAGGATGATTCAAGCGCGGCGAAGTGATTCGTGCTTTCAAGCCGGGTGATGTCTCCCGGGTCAGCCCTTCTTGACTTCTTTCACTTCTGCGTCTACCACGTTGTCGTCAGCGGGTTTGCCGGAGGCTTGCTCCGCTGTACCGGGGCCCGATCCGGCCTCTGCACCCGCTGCGCCTTCAGCCGCTTGCTTGGCCTGCATGTCGGCATACATCTTCTCGCCCAATTTCTGGCTGACCGTCATCAGGGCGTTGCTTTTTTCTTCAATGGCGACCTTGTCGTCACCCTTGAGCGTGTCTTCGAGATCCTTGATGGCGGCTTCGATTTTTTCTTTCTCGCCCGCCTCCAGCTTGTCACCATATTCGGTCAAGCTTTTCTTCACGCTGTGAACGCTGGCATCGGCCTGATTTTTGGCTTGCACCAATTCCAGTTTTTTCTTGTCGTCAGCCGCATTGAGTTCGGCATCCTTCACCATCTGCTGGATCTCTTCTTCGGTCAAACCGGAGTTGGCCTTGATCGTGATCTTGTTCTCTTTGCCGGTGCCCTTGTCTTTGGCGCCGACGTGCAGAATGCCGTTGGCGTCGATGTCAAACGACACTTCAATTTGCGGTGTGCCGCGAGCGGATGGCGGAATGCCTTCCAGGTTGAACTCACCCAGCATCTTGTTGCCGGTCGCGATTTCTCGCTCACCCTGAAACACCTTGATCGTCACGGCGGGCTGGTTGTCATCAGCGGTCGAGAACGTCTGGGCAAACTTGGTGGGGATCGTGGTGTTCTTGGTGATCATCTTGGTCATGACACCACCCAGGGTTTCAATTCCCAGGCTCAAGGGGGTCACGTCCAGCAGCAGCACGTCTTTGCGGTCACCGCCCAGAACCTGGCCTTGAATCGCTGCGCCAACGGCAACAGCTTCGTCCGGGTTCACGTCTTTGCGGGGTTCCTTGCCGAACAGTTCTTTAACCTTTTCCTGGACCTTGGGCATGCGGGTCATGCCGCCGACCAGAATCACGTCATGGATGTCGGCGACGTTGACGCCCGCGTCCTTGATGGCGGTGCGGCAAGGCGCAATGGTGCGCTCGATCAGCTCTTCCACCAGGGACTCGAGCTTGGCGCGGGTGAGTTTGATACTCAGATGCTTGGGGCCCGAGGCATCGGCCGTTACATACGGCAGGTTGATGTCGGTCTGTGTGCTGCTCGACAGCTCGATCTTGGCTTTTTCGGCGGCTTCTTTCAGGCGTTGCAGGGCCAGTACATCTTTACCCAGATCAACACCCTGTTCTTTCTTGAACTCGGCAATGATGAAGTCAATGATGCGCTGGTCGAAGTCTTCACCGCCCAGGAAGGTGTCACCGTTGGTGGACAGCACCTCAAACTGCTTCTCGCCATCCACATCGGCGATTTCGATGATGGACACGTCAAACGTGCCGCCACCCAGGTCGTACACAGCAATCTTGCGGTCACCCTTTTCGTTTTTGTCCAGACCAAAGGCCAGTGCCGCTGCCGTGGGCTCATTGATGATGCGCTTGACATCCAGACCGGCAATGCGGCCAGCGTCTTTGGTGGCCTGGCGCTGGGCATCGTTAAAGTAGGCGGGAACCGTGATCACCGCCTCGGTAACCGCTTCGCCCAGATAGTCTTCCGCGGTCTTTTTCATCTTGCGCAGGATATCTGCCGACACCTGCTGGGCAGAAATCTGCTTGCCACGTACTTCGACCCAGGCGTCGCCGTTGTCGGCCGCCACAATTTTGTAGGGCATGAGGTCGATGTCCTTCTGGACTTCTTTCTCGGCAAACTTGCGTCCGATCAGGCGCTTCACCGCGTACAGCGTGTTCCTTGGGTTGGTCACGGCCTGGCGCTTGGCCGAGGCACCGACCAGCACTTCACCGTCTTCCTGGTAGGCCACGATGGATGGTGTGGTGCGGGCACCTTCAGAGTTCTCGATGACTTTGGGCGTGTTGCCCTCCATGATGGACACGCAGCTGTTGGTGGTGCCCAGGTCAATGCCGATAATTCTTCCCATTTTTTCTCTCCAAAATCGCCTGGCGACAGCCTCTTGCTACGCCAGAGCATGTTTTACAAAATTCAGTTACGGATAAGGTGTGGATAAGCCGGAGCTTTTCAAGCTGCGCAATGTCCAAAAGGCGATTATTTCGGTGCCGATACGGTGACCAGGGCAGGGCGCAGCACCCGCTCGGAGATGGAATAGCCCTTTTGCAGCACGGTGACCACGGTATTGGCCTCATTCTCTGAGGGCACCACACTGATGGCCTGGTGTTGGTGGGGGTCAAATTTGGTACCCGAGGCCGGGTTGATGGCAATCACCTTGTTACGCTCCAGGGCCGCGGTGAGCTGACGCAGGGTGGCCTGCGCGCCTTCCCGAATCTGCTCCGGGGTGGCGTCCTTGATGATCAAACCAGCTTCCAGACTGTCCGCCACAGGCAGCAGGCTCTCGGCAAAACTCTCGACCGCGTATTTGCGAGCCTTCGATATTTCTTCTTCTGCCCGGCGACGCGCGTTTTCTGCTTCGGCTTTGGCCCGCAGGTACTGGTCGGCCAGCTCAGTGCTTTTGGCTTGCAAGGTCACCAGATCGGCCTGGGCCCGAGTCAAGGCATCCGCCTCATTTGCGGCCTGGGCCGCGATCATTTCTTCGGTACTGGTGTACCCGGATGCGGGTGGAATAGTTTGGTTTTGGTTCGTGTCAGACATGCGGGCAGGTCAAAAAAAGTCAAATTGAATGGGGGTAGCTGAGGGCATGCCCCGAATCTTCAAGTCTCCGGTGGCAGGTGTGACGGGCGTGGCATGCCGGGCCACTCACCCGAGATCACATATCTCAGCCCGAAATGCCCAGCAGCTCGACGTCAAACTTGAGTGTTGCATTGGGGGGAATCACGCCGCCCGCGCCGCGTGCACCATAACCCATGGCTGCAGGAATGATCAGTGTGCGTGCGCCGCCTACTTTCATGCCGGCAACGCCCTCGTCCCAGCCGCGAATGACCATGCCTGCGCCCAATGAAAATACAAATGGGTCGTTGCGGTCTTTGCTGGAATCAAACTTGGCACCCTGCACATCATTGTTGAACAGCCAGCCGGTGTAATGCACGGTCACGCTCTGGCCTTTGGATGCTTCTGGGCCCGTGCCAACGACGGTGTCGTCATATTGCAGGCCGGATGGGTTGGTGATCATGGTCGAATCCTAAAAATACGGTAGAGGGGGAGGTGAAACCCGGAGTCGGGATGTCACATCCCGGAAAAGGTCCCAAATTATGCCAGCAGGCTGGCCAGGGTCATCGGCAGGGGCTGTGGGCCGAGGTTGTGGGTCAGACTGACGGGCACAAACAAAAAAGGACAAGTCCGGCTTGTCCTTTTTTGTTTGCAGCGCAGCGCGCCGTGTTCAGCTTTTTTTCTTGGCCTGGCTGCTTGCCCATTTGCTGGCGAAGGCAGATACGTCGTTAAGACGTTTGAGCAGGTCTGCTCCGGCAGAGGTCACAACATAACCGTCGGTGCCATGGGTTACCAGGGCGGCTTGACGTAGTTCCTTGATTCGGGTGTTCAGGGTGTTGGGGGTGATGCCGCCCACACTGTCTTGCAGCAAACGAAAGGTTTGCGCATGGCCGTCCTTGAGGGCCCACAACACGCGCAGGGCGTAGCGGGACTCCAGCAAGCTCAGTAATTGACTGACCGCGGCATTTTCCTTGGAACTCATTCGGTAATCTCCTCGTGTCTGAATTTTGATTTGTCGGCGTAGTGTAGGCGGGTTGCGCTACGCTAACAATAGCGCCCGCGATAATATCGCAATTATTGGCATGCTACAAGTTTAATAGCTGCTGGCGCAATGTTTGCGGGGGCTAAGCGTGAAAATTGCCTGAAAAGTGTTAAAGATAGACTTTTTGCAACAACCGCATCAATGTTTTACGTTCGCTGGCGCCCAGTTTTCGTGTGGCATCCACCTCCAGCTCCAGGGCGGTTCGTTCGGCCGCCTGCATCAGTATTTCGCCAGACGCCGTCAGGTGCAATCCTGTGGCCCGGCCATCGCTGGGGTGCGGCCGGCGCACGACCAGCGCGCGCTTTTCCAGCGTTTTGATCATGCCGACGACGTTGGGCGGCAAGATGCCCAATGCGCTGCACAGTTGGCGCGACGTGATGCCGGGGTTGTGCGTGATCAGGGACAGCACTGAAAAGTCCACCGGCCGCAGATCGTAGGTCGCCATGCGCTGAAGAAACAGTCCAATCACGGCCAAGGCGGCTCTGCGGGCGTTGTAGCCAACCAAACTCTCCAGATAACTCGTATCAATCTGCTGAATGGCGGGCAGGGGAAGGGGAGGCATATCGGTCATGAGGTGGTGAGACATGACGCCCTATTATTGATTGCTGGCCAGACGCTGCCGGATGATGCCGATACGCATGTCGAACTCGGGCAATACCCAATGGTGCAGGGCGGCGGCGGGCGCTGTCCATCGCGTGGACAGGGAAGATCCCTGGGCGGTGGTGGTGGTTGCCCGTTGAATGTGCACCCAGGCCCAGCCCAGCAAAGCCAGGGCGACAACACGCAGGTAGTCGTCGGCGACCCAATAGGCGATCCCGGTGTCGGTCTTCGCCGATTGACAGAGTGCGAACGTGATCTCGCTTAATTGCGCGAAATGTTGTTTGACCTGGGCGGTGTTTTCAAGGCCATCATCAAGGCCCTGGTCAAGCCCGGCGGCGAGTTCCCGGATCATGGCGGTCAGCCCTGATCCCCCATCGGGCAGAACCTTGCGCACCAGCAGGTCAATGGCCTGAATCTCATTGGTCCCTTCGTAAATCATGGCAACCCGTGAGTCCCGCACAATTTGTTCGATTCCCCATTCCCGCACATAGCCGTGCCCGCCAAATACCTGCAGACATTCACTGGCACCATAAAAGGCCTGCTGCGTCAGCGCCGCCTTGAGTACCGGGGTCACCAGCGTGCACCACTGCTGGGCACTTGTACGGCGTGACGCGTCAGGGTGATGTTTGGCGATGTCCAGCTCGATGGCGGTGCGATAAGCCAATACCCGGCCACCATCGATCCAGGCGCGCTGGGTGTCCAGAATGCGGCGAATCGCAGGGTGTTCAATGATCAAATCTGGCGCATTGCCCGACGTTCGTGGCCCGGGCGCACGCATCTGGCGCCTTTCCCTGGCGTAGGCATCGGCCTTTTGCCACGCGGCGTCCAGTAGTCCGATTCCTTGCAGACTCACATGCAGCCGGGCGGCGTTCATCATCACAAACATGGCGTTGAGCCCACGCCCGGGCTCGCCAATCAGCCATCCGGTGGCCTCGTCGAAACGCATGACACACGTCGGGCTGCCGTGCAGTCCCATTTTTTCTTCGATACGCTCGCAGTGAATGCCATTGAGTTGGCCGTCGGGCAGCACCTTGGGTGCGAGGAACAGGGACAGGCCTTTCGGGCCTGTCGGCGCATCGGGCAGACGTGCAAGCACCAGATGAACAATGTTGTCGGTCAGGTCGTGCTCACCACCCGAGATGAAGATTTTGGTGCCACTGACACGGTAGCTGCCGTCTGCATGAAGCAGTGCCCTGGTGCGCGCCAGGCCGAGGTCACTGCCCGCATGGGGCTCGGTCAGGCACATGGTGGCCAGCCATTCGCCTGTGGCAACTTTTTCGAGGTATCGCTCTTTCAGGGCCTCGCTGCCGTGATTCCTGATGCATTCATAGGCACCGTGTAGCAGGCCAGGTGCCATGGTCCAGCCGTGGTTGGCCCCGTTGAGCATTTCATACAACACGGCTTCCAGCAAAGTGGGCAGCCCCTGACCACCGTCCGTTGACGCACAGGCCAGAGACGGCCAGCCGCTCTGCCAAAAGGCCTGGTAGGCGTCTTTGAACCCCGGCGGCGTGGTGACCTTGCCGTCGGCAAACCGGCAGCCGACGGCGTCACCGATCGCATGCAGCGGTGCCACTTTCTGGGCGACAAATTTGCCCGCCTCATCCATGACCTGGCGCATCAGGTCGGCATCGGCGTCGGCAAAGCACGGCATCGCCTGCAACTGCGCGGATGCGTTGAGCACGTCCTGAAGCAGGAAGTGGATGTCACCCATGGGGGGCTGGTAATTCATGGCCATGCTTCTTATATGTCTTACTGGCAGCTGAAACTGGCGGCCTCGTTGATATCACCCACACCCCGGTATCGGGCCTGTGCAGGGTAGGGACACAGTGGGCGGGTGCGGGGTTTGCCGTTGCTGATCCAGTCGGCGGGTACATCGGGGTTGATCCCGGTTCGGGCGGTGGCGATCACCTGGTCGGGGGCCTGGCCTTTTTCAACCCAGTTCACCAGCGCCGTGAGCATGTCGAACTGTTCCGTGGCGGGGCCACCCTGGCAGTGGTTCATGCCGGGCACGGGGAACAGGCGCGCAAAACTGGCGGCAGTGCCCCGGTTGTTTTTGTCAAGGCCCTCATACCAGTCGCGGGTGTCGTTGAACGAAAACACCGGGTCGCTGGTGCCGTGGTAGACGATCAGCTTGCCGCCCCGCGCCTTGAAGCCTGAGAGGTCGGTCGCGTTGGGTGGCGTCATGAACTGCATGCTTGACTCTGCGAACAGGCCACCTGTTGCATAGATGGCGGCGGCGTCGGTGTCAAAGTTGTAGTCCAGCAAAGACTTGATCAGCGCTGGCGGGTTGCCGGCTACGGGCTTGGGCGGCGTAGAGAAGGTATAGGCCACCGAGCCTGCCCCCAATGCGCCAATGATAGGCACACCTGCGATCGGGCCTTGCAGTTTCCAGGCGCGCCAGCTGCCAAAGCCAACTTGCGAGGCGCCCACACCCGCGTCCCAGGGCCAATCGCTGTAGAGCGTGTCGCCCTTGCTGTTGACCGGACCCGTAAACACTTTTTGCAGCGCCGTGACCTGAGGCGGGCTCAGGCACTGCGTGGTTTTGTCACCGCTGCACTGCAGGGTCTTGATGTCAAAAATTTTCTGGCAGGCCGCGAGGTTGTTCACCATGCCGTCCGTCAGGCCGTCCAGTGCGTCACATTTCTCCAGCACCTTGTCAGCCAGCAGCTTCATGTCGGCCGCTGGAAAGGCGGCCTTGATGTCGGGGTTGACGGTGCTGAAGGCCTGAATGTCCCAGGCGTGCTGTACCGCCGCCTTGGGCAGATTGAAGCCGGGGTTGCCAGCAACCAGGCCGTCGAATTGATCGGCATAACGTGCGGCAGCCACCATGGCGTGTCGCCCGCCATTGGAGCACCCCATCATGTAAGAGGTTTTGGGGGCCTGGCCGTAGTGTGTGGCGATCAGTTTTTTGGCCATGGGGGCCAGTGCCCCATTGGCGGCGTAGCCGTAATCCAGCCGCGCCTGTGGGTCCATGCCGAACAGGTTGCCGCCCACCAGTCCGACGGCAGGACCACTCTCGGCGGTATGCCCGGCATCGCTGGACAACACGGCAAAACCCTGCATCAGTGCATTGGTGATGGCGCCGCCCGACACCACATTGCCAAACGCCGGTTGCACCACCCCGTCGGCCCCGCCGTTGGCTTGCAGCAGAAAGCGCCCGGACCAGTTGACGGGCAGGCGCATCTCAAAACCGATGCCATAGGGTTTGCCGTCCACACCGGTGCGTTCGTTCATTTTGCCGGTGACCTTGCAATGCGCAGGCATGGGGTAGGGCTGTGCCATGCCGGGTGCCGCCAGGCCGGCGGCTACTGATTCAGTGGCCGTGATGCGGGTGCCAGGTGCTATGAATTGAGTAGCTATCTGCGCACATTCCACGGGGGCTGCAGCTGGATTTGATGCATATTTAGTGGCCGGAATGCTACACGCGACCAGTAACACGGCGGCGGTGCCTGCGACGCCAGCCTGACAAAGGTGGTTCATTGCGTTCCTCTGGGGTTTCAACTATTGGCAGAGGCCGTTTTAGGCCATTTTTTTCCGGGCGGCGCCCAGGTAGGTGTCAATGACACGTGAATCATTGGCCAGCTCGGAGGCCGGGCCCTGCATGGCAATCTCGCCCATTTCCAGCACGTAGGCGTAATCCGCCGTTTCCAGTGCAGCGCGTGCGTTTTGCTCGACCAGCAACGTGGTGACGCCGGTTTTCCGCAAGCCGTCAATCGTGCGAAAAATCTCTTTCACGATCAGGGGTGCCAGGCCCAGGCTGGGCTCGTCCAGCATCAGCAGCGTGGGGCGCGACATCAGCGCCCGGCCCACGGCCAGCATCTGGCGCTCGCCACCCGACAGGGTGCCCGCTTGCTGGTTGCGACGCTCCTTGAGGCGCGGGAAGAGGTCAAACACCACGGTCATCTGCTCACGCCATTGCTTGTTGTGCAGCCGCACCTGGCGGTAGGCCCCCAGCACCAGGTTGTCTTCAACCGACATGCTGCCAAATAATTCACGCCGCTCCGGCACCAGGGCCACGCCCAGCATCACACGTTCTTCCAGCGGCAGACTGGCCACAGATTTGCCGTCATAGGCAATCGTTCCCCTGGACGGCAGCACACCCATCAAGGCATTCAGCAGCGTGGATTTACCGGCCCCATTGGGCCCAATGACCGTGATGATGCTGCCGGGGGCTGCTTCGAGGTTGATGCCGTGCAGGACTTCGGCTTTGCCGTAGCCTGCATGAAGCTCATGGACCGTGAGGATGGGTGTTGACATCAATGTGACTTTCTCAGTGCTCGGTGCCGAGGTAGGCCGCACGGACTTCCGGGCTGGCCTGAATTTCTTCAGGCGTGCCTTCGATCAGGCGGGTACCGAACTCCATCACCACAATGCGGTCGGTGACTTGCATGACCAGATCCATGTCGTGTTCGACCAGCAGAATGCTCAATCCCTCTGACTTGAGTTGACGCAAAACATCGGCCAGAGCCTGCTTCTCCTTGTGACGCAATCCGGCAGCGGGTTCGTCCAGCAACAACAGTGCCGGGTCATTGCACAGGGCGCGTGCAATTTCCAGCAGGCGTTGGGGGCCCATGGCCAGGTTGCCTGCCAGTTCATGCAGGTAGTCACCCATGCCGATGCGCCGCAACTGGAATTCAGCTTCGCGGAAAAGGCTTTTTTCCTCGGTGCGGTCCAGACGCAGCATGGCGGATGCCGCGCCTTTGTCTCCCCGCAAATGGGCGCCCAGGGCGACGTTCTCCAGTACCGTCATGTCGGCAATCATCTTGACGTGCTGAAAAGTGCGGGAGATGCCGCGCTTGGCAATTTCCCGTGATGGCAGTCCGCTGATGGTTTCACCCCGAAACGTGACACACCCGCTGGTGAGCCCCAGCACGCCGGTGATCAGGTTGAACGTTGTGGACTTGCCAGCCCCGTTCGGCCCGATCAGGCCCACGATCTGCCCGGCCTGTACAGTGAAGTTGATGTTGTTGACCGCCACCAGCCCGCCAAACGTCTTGCGAATATCGGTGGCCTGCAGCACCACATCGCCAATGTCGGGTTTGCTGCGGTGGGGCAGGGCCGTGGCGAGTGCCCAGTCCATCTTGCGGGGAGTTTTGGGGAGTTTGCGGTCCACAAAGGCCCAGATGCCCTCAGGTGCGTATTTGAGGGTCAGCACCAGCACAACGCCGAAGACGATGATTTCATAACTGCCGCTGGTGCCAATGAGCCTGGGCAACAGCACCTGCAACTGGTCGGCCAGCAACTTGGTGATGGTGACACCGGTGATGGCACCCCAGACGTGGCCTGCACCACCCAATACCGCCATGAACATGTACTCAATGCCGACATGCACACCAAATGGCGAGGGGTTGACGGCGCGCTGAAAATGCGCATACAGCCAACCCGACACACTGGCCAGCCCGGCAGACATCACGAAGATGCCAATCTTGAAGCGCAGGGTGTCAATACCCATGGACTCGGCCATTTGCGAGCCGGTTTTAAGCGCCCGTATGGCCCGGCCCACACGGGAGTCGAGCAGATGATTCAGGCACAGGGTACCCAGCAATACCAGCGCCCAGGTCATCACAAAAAAGACCCGCCCCTGGCCCAGATCCCAACCAAACAGCGTCAAACCGGGAACGTCTGCAATGCCGTCATATTTGCCCAAAGCGTCCAGATTTCCCATGGTGTAGTACAGCGACAAGCCCCAGGCCAGTGTGGCCAGTGGCAGGTAATGGCCCGACATGCGCAGCGTGATCCAGCCCAGAATCACGGCACAACCGGCGGTCAGCGCCAGCCCGATCAACAGTGTGATCCAGGGCGAGAGCCCGGCATGCACCGTGAGGTAGGCCGAGGTGTAGGCCCCGATACCGACAAAAGCCGCCTGACCGAAAGACGTGAGTCCGCCAATACCCGTGAGCAAAATCAGCCCCAGCACGGCCAGGCTGGCGATGCCGATGTAATTGAGCTGGGTGATCCAGAATTCGGGCACGGGCAGGATGGACACCAGCCCGATCACCGTGACCAAGGCGAGCCAGCCAATTTGTCGCAATGGCATGTCAATGCTCCTCGTCTGAATGGCCGGACTTGAGCGAGCGCCAGAACAACACAGGCAGGATCAGGGTGAACACAATGACTTCCTTGAACGCACTGGCCCAAAAAGAGCCGAAAGCCTCAATCACACCCACCAGCAAGGCACCCAGCGCTGCGCCCGGATAACTGGCCAGCCCGCCAATGACGGCGGCAACGAAGCCCTTGAGACCAATCAGGAATCCGGAGTCGAAAAATATGGTGGTGGTCGGGCCAATCAACAGGCCGGATAACGCACCAATGAGTGCGGCCATGGCCAGTGTGAGCTGACCGGCTGCCTGTGATGAGATGCCCATCAGCCGCGCACCCAGACGATTCACCGCCGTGGCCCGCAGGGCTTTGCCGTACAGCGTTCGTTCGAAAAAGAGCCAGAGCAGGACAATCAGCGCCGCAGAGGTCAGCGCGATGATGATGGTTTGGCCCGTGAGGTTGATCGCCCCCAGGCGGAATCGGGCGTCCCAGAATGGCGGGTTGCGAAACCCCTCCGCGCCAAAAAACAGCAGGCCCAGACCCGTGAGTGCGAAGTGCACACCGACCGACACAATCAGCAGCACCAGCGAGGTTGCATCTGCCAGTGACTGGTAGGCCAGCCGGTACACCAGCGGCCCGAATGAGGTCACGATACAGACTGACAAGCCGGCCTGTACCAGCAATGAGAACTGCTGGGGCGCGGCCCAGATTGTCACCAGTGCAATCGCGACAGGAATGAGCAAAACCTTCAACCCCGCCACCGTGGCCGCCGCGACAGACCCATGCCTTCTCCAGCTCTGGAAAGACTCCGCCAGCGCAGCCAGACCAGCCAGCAAGAGCAGTAACCAGATGGTGCCCGGCACCTTGCCGGTTTGCAAAATGGCCAGGGTGAGCGCGCCGTAGGTGACGAACTCGCCCTGGGGAATGAAGATGACGCGGGTAACCGCAAACACCAACACGGTTGCCAGACCCAGCAGCGCATAGACAGCGCCATTGGTCAACCCGTCGACCAGCAGGATACCGGCAATTGAGAAGTCCATGCTTATTGCAGCTTCCAGTCGCCGTTGGTGATGCGCAGAATCACACCGGTGTCATCGGTGTAGCCCGCGTGGTTGGTGGCGGTGTAATTCACCGTTCCATGGAACAGCGGAATCGGACCTGCATTTTCAAGCGCCGCTTTCAAGGCGCCGCGGAATTCCTTGGTGCCGGGCTGCGCTGATTTCAGGGCAATCGGAATGATTTTTTGCAAAACAATGGACGCATCGTAAGCATGGCCCGCGAATGGGTTGCGGCTGTTGACGCCATAGACTTTTTCCCAGGCTTCCACGTGCGCCATGGCCACCTTTTTACTTGGGTGGCTGGCCGGTAACTGCTCAGCGACGATGCCAGGACCGGACACCACGTAGGCACCTTCCACGTCCTTGCCGCCCACCCGCATCAGGTCCCGCGAAGCGGCCCCGTGGGTTTGGTAGATCTTGCCTTTGTAGCCCCGCTCAATCAAGGCCTTGTGCGGCATGGCGGCACCGCTGCCGGACGCCACAATCAAAATGGCATCGGGCTCGCCAGCCGTTACCTTGAGTGCCTGGCCGGTGACGCTGGTGTCAGTGCGGGCAAAACGTTCTTCCGAGACAAACTTGAGGTCGGTCCCGGCCATTTTGACTTTCATGTCGCGCAGGAACAGCTCACCGTAGGCGTCAGCGTAGCCCAGAAAGCCGACAGTCTTGACGCCCTGCTTTTTCATGTGGGCCACGATGGCGTGGGACATCACCAGGGTTGACTGCGGCATGTTGTACGACCAGGGTGCCTTGGCGGTGGAGACATCAATGGGCGCAAAGCTCATGTGCATGGTGCCTGTTTCCGACGCCACGGCGGCGACCGCATTGGCGGGCGGTGTGGCAGCAGAGCCCATCAGGATGTCCACTTTGTCGTCGGTCACAAAACGGCGTGCATTCTTGGTGGCATTGGAGGGGTCGGTTGCGTCATCCAGAATGATCACATTGAGCTTTTGGCCACCAATACTCGTGGGCCACATGGCGATTGAGTTTTTGATGGGAATGCCCAAGGCCGACGTGGGGCCGGTCAGCGGCAGGCTGATACCGATGTTGATGTCGGCCAGGGCAGACGTTGCGGCGAGGGCTGCAACGGCGAGGGTGATCAGGGACTTGGCATATTTCATTGGGGTTGTCTCCGTTGGTGAAAAAAGCGGGTGATGGGAAGAGTATCGGGTGGCTGGTGGTGACTGGACAAGTGGCTCAATGCGGTTGAATGGTGTGGTTCAGTGTGCCGTTGTGCAGGGCATTGACCAGAGCTTCCCGGTGTTTCAGCACCGCCCGCTGGTTGATCGAGCCCTTGTCGGTGACCTCACCCCTGTCAATCGACGGCGGCTCGGCCATCAGGTGCAGGCGGGCAATGCGGCTGGCGCTTCCTGTGGCGCTGGCGGCCAGGGTATTCACCACGCCCTGAAAGTGGGATTGCACGCTTGCGCTTTCCAATACCTCTTTCAGGCTGGCTGAGGCAGGCAACCCGCCCAATTGTCTGCAGGCGGCGGTCGGGAATATCAAGGCACCCACTTCCCTGAGGTTGATGCCGGTCAGCACCGCGTCCTGCACATAGGGTGCACCTGCCGCAATGATCCGGGCCCGCAACGGGCCAACACTGACAAACGTGCCGGTGGCCAGCTTGAAGTCTTCGGCAATGCGCCCGTCAAATTTGAGGCCCTGATGGATGTCGCTTTCGTCAATCCATTTGACGGCATCACCACTGCAGAAAAAACCTTCTTCATCAAAGTTGTCGGCCGTCTCTTGCGGGGCACGCCAGTAGCCCGGCGTGATGTTGGGGCCCCGATAACGAACCTCGGTTTTACCTTCAGCCGGGACCAGTTTGAGTTCAAGACCCGGTGTAGGCACACCCAAATCACCCGATTTGACGTTGTGGCTGGTCACAAAAATACCAAACGGTCCTGATTCAGTCATGCCCAGGCCGGTGCCCATGACGATGCGCTCACCCACCTCGGCTTCCTGGGTTCGGTGCAGGCTGTCCCAGATGGGTTGCGCCAATGCAGCGCCGGCATAGAAAAACATCTTGACGCGACTGAGCAGGTTTTTCCGCAGCACAGCGTCAGATTCCATGGCGCGGGCAATGGCTTCAAACCCGGTTGGTACATTGAAGTAGACAGTGGGTGCAATCTCGCGCAGGTTACGCAGGGTTTCAGCCATCAGGGCCGGAACCGGTTTGCCGTCGTCGATGTACAAGGTGCCGCCGTTGTACAAAACCAGACCGCAGTTGTGATTGCCGCCGAAAGTATGGTTCCAGGGCAGCCAGTCCACCAGCACTGGTGGCTCTTCGGCCAGTACCGGCATGGACTGGCGCATCTGCTGCTGGTTGGCGCACCACATCCGGTGGGTGTTGATAACGGCTTTGGGCAACTTGGTGGAGCCGGATGTGAATAGAAACTTGACGATGGTGTCCGGCCCGGTGGCCTGCATGGCGGCGTCAACGGCCGGTAAGGCAGGTGTTGCCAAAATATCATCAAATCGGGTGATAGCCCTCGTGGAGAGGGCGTCAGATGCTCCCGAATGTATAGCAACCTCAATGCCCTCACCCACTGTGGCTGCAATGGCTTTGCCGTATCGGGTGGCGTCGCTGGCGAACACCAGGCCGGGTGTCAGCGTTGCCAGCACGTGACGCAGTTTTTCAAAGTCGGTACTGACCGTCGAATAGGCGGGCGACACCGGGCAATAAGGCACACCGGCGTACAGGCAACCCAAGGCCAGCAGCGCGTGTTCAAGGTCGTTTTCACTCAGGATGACCACCGGGCGGTTGGCATTCAGACCCCGGTTCAGCAGGGCCTGGCCGATGCTGCGTGCACCCATCAGCGCCTGCACATAAGTGATGTGCTG
Organism: Pseudomonadota bacterium; assembly: GCA_041192445.1. Taxonomy (GTDB): domain Bacteria; phylum Pseudomonadota; class Gammaproteobacteria; order Burkholderiales; family Burkholderiaceae_C; genus Egaibacter. Next base: position 14,548 of record JBEEMW010000076.1, read on the forward strand.
CCACTCGCCGGTGGAGCCATCCGGGTTTTTCGCGCGACGCGCGACCCAGGTGCGGTTGGGTGTCACATTGGCCCAATGCACCAGGCGGTCGGTGATGCGGTGCGCGTAATCGGTCAGTGCTTGTTGGGCGGTCAGGTAGTGCACACCCTCTGCGCCCTCGCGCAAGGCGACCTGCGTGACGCCAAACTTGAGCGGCCGGTATTTTGGGGCGGTCATTTTGCGGGCTCTCAGGCTTTTTGAACCTTGGCGGCCTTGCCGTCCAGGAACGCCTTGACACGTGACTTGGCCTCCGGGGCACTCTGTGCAATGGCGGCCATCAACGCCTCGGTAAAAAAGCCCTGATCAGCGGGTTGTTCGGCAATACGGGGCAGGGCGTGCATCAGCGCGTAGTTGGTCAGCGGTGCGTTTTGCGCCACCCGCACGGCCAGCTCAAACGCCTTTGCAAAGGCCTGGCCCTGGGGCACCAGGTATTGCGCCAGTCCGATGCGCTCACCGTCTTGCGCGTTGTACACGCGACCGGTCAGCATCATGTCGGTCATGCGGGCAGCGCCAATCAGCTTGGGGATGCGAACCGAGCCACCGCCCCCCACAAAAATGCCGCGCGAGCCCTCAGGCAAGGCGTAAAAAGTGGAGTCATCGGCCACACGGATGTGGCAGGCACTCGCCAGCTCCAGCCCACCGCCCACCACGGCACCGTGCAGGGCGGCGATAACCGGCACCGGGCCAAACTGCACCCGTTCCAGCGCGGCGTGCCACATGCGCGAATGGTGCAGACCCTGGCCGGCATCGCGCTCCTGCAGTTCACTGAGGTCAAGGCCGGCACAAAAGTGTTCGCCTTCACCGTCGATGACTGCCGCACGCACCGTGCTGGGCATGTTGTCGAACAGGTCACGCAAGGCCAGGATCAGCGCGTCGTTGAGCGCGTTGCGTTTGGCTTTGCGGGTCAACCGGATGACCGCGACTTCCTGGTGTTCGCCCTGCAACTCAAGGTGAATAATGTTTTTGTTTGTCATTGTCTGGGGCCGATTTTGGGAAAAATTTGATTTTTCGAATGGAATCGATTATGGTTATCAAATATAACCAATTCAAGCGGTTTTAACCCATTTTTCTCGGTATTTACCCTAGGCCCAGACCAGGCCCAAACAACGCAGGAGCACACCATGGACTACAAAAACCTGATCGCCATCGATATCCACACCCACGCCGAAGTGAGTTGCTGGAACCCGTTTGACGCCTATGGCGAAGAGTACGACCGGGCCGCCGACAAGTACTTTCGCAGC
>JBEEMW010000077.1:0-4730 GCA_041192445.1 Pseudomonadota bacterium
ATTACTACGGCGGCTATTTCACTGAGAGCGACTCCACCGGCGACATCCACAAGTTCACAACCGGCATTGCCAAAGCCGCTGAGCGCATGGGCGTGCGCTGCCTTTACGAGCAAGACGTGAAGGCGCTGCGCAGTGATGGCTCCAAGGCTGAAGTGACAGTCACCCATGGCGATGGCCAGGTAACGCACCGCTTCGATGGTTTGGTGGTGTGTGCGGGCGTAGAGAGCCGCAGCTTTGCCGCCCAGCTAGGGGACCGGGTGAACATTTACCCGGTGAAGGGCTACTCCATCACGGTCAATCTGCCCGACGAGCAAAGCCAGGCCGCCGCGCCCAGCGTGAGTTTGCTGGACGACGCGACCAAGCTGGTCACCAGCCGTTTAGGGCTTGACCGTTTTCGCGTGGCCGGTACCGCGGAGTTCAATGGCTACAACAAAGACATCCGTGCAGATCGCATCCGGCCATTGGTGGAATGGGTGAACCAGTGCTTTCCAGGGGTCAATACCCGCCACGTCGTGCCATGGGCCGGCCTGCGTCCCATGCTGCCCAATATGATGCCGCGTGTGGGCCGTGGCAAAGCAGCCAATGTGTTCTACAACACGGGGCACGGCCACTTGGGATGGACGTTGTCAGCCGTTACAGCGGATATGGTCGCGCAAGTGGTTGCCGACAACTTGTTGACTCGTTCATTTGCAGCAACAGCGGGCGTTATCGACTTGCAGGTTAAACCACAGCCAATTTCAAGCCTTTCAGACCTCCAGCCCTCGTCCAATATGCGTGAGTAGCTATTGAATTAATAGCGAAAAGCCCGTGGCGAGTCATTAACCCGCAAGCACTTTGGCAAACACCGCGCCATCCACATTCCCGCCACAAAGCGTGGTGCCCACCACCAAGCCGCGCAGATTGCCCCGCTCCTGCATCGCCGCCGCAAAGCTGGCCGCGCCTGCACCCTCGGCCACGTTGTGGGTGTCGGTGTAGATGTCGCGCATGGCCTGGGCCACTTCGGCGTCGCTGACCTGCACGATATGGTCCAGGTGTTTTTTCAGCAGGGCCAGCGCGTCGGCGTCGGCCACGCGAACGGCCATACCGTCGGCCAGCACGGTGGTCACGGCGGACGGCACCACGTGGCCGGCCTCGATGGACTGTGCATAGGTGGTGGCGCCGGTGCTCACCACACCAACGATGCGCGCGCGGTGGCCCAACGCCAGCTTGGCGGCGATGGCGGCACACGCGCCTGAGCCCAGGCCGACGGGCACATAAGCCACGTCCAGCTGCGGCACGGCCTTGAACAATTCCCACCAGTAGGTGGCCACGCCGTTCACCAGCGTGGGTCCGAAGCTGGGCACCATCAGCGCGCCGGTCTGGGCGGCCAGCACCATGGCGTGTTCGCGCGCTTCCTGAAAGTCCGAGCCGTGTTCGATGAGTGTGGCGCCCAGCGAGCGCATGGCGGCGTTCTTCTCAACCGAGTTGCCCAGCGGGACAACGATGGTGCAGGCCACACCGTGTGACCGCGCGGCCCAGGCAATGCTTTGCCCGTGGTTGCCGCGGGTGGCGCTGATCACCGATGGCGGCAGCGCGCCGCGCGTCTTCAGGTCGTCAAAATACGTCAGCCCGCCGCGAATTTTGAAGGCGCCCACCGGCGTGTGGTTCTCGTGTTTCACCCAGCAGTCGGTGCCCAGCCGCTGGCTCAAAGTGGCCCAGCGGTATTGCGGCGTGGCCTGAAATTCGCGGTAAACCACGCGGGCGGCGGCCTCGATCTGGGCCAGTGTGGGAAGGTTGGTCGTCACGGGTTTTGCCTGTTACAGATTCACCTGACCGTCGATGCAGGTGACGGTGTGCCCGCCGACCCAGACCTGGCCCGTGGCGTCCTGCTCAATATGCACCCGCCCGGCGCGGCCCAGGCAGGTGCCCTGCTCCGCGATGTAGGTGCTGGGTGCGTGGCCTTCGGCAATCAGCCATTGGGCCAGGCTGGCGTTCAGGCTGCCGGTAACCGGGTCTTCGTAGACGCCCTCGGACGGCGCAAATCCGCGTACCTCCAGCCGGGCCGCCGGTTCGGACCGGGCTGGGTGGGCCCCCGAGCTGCCGAAGGCGCGGGCTTCACGGTTCGATCTGGCGATCAAGCCAGTTGCCTCCTGTGCCGGCGCTACACCAACGACCCCAATCAAATGCCCCAGATTTTTCAGGTCGACGAAGTTGGGAGTGAGGCACAGCACCGTTTGGGGGCTGTCGAGCAACAGGCCCAGCCAGACCGGGCCGTTGTCCAGCATTTGGGCCGCAATAATCTGATTGGGTTTGAGGCCCAAAGCTGCCGCAACCTGGGCCAGCAAAGCGGGGCCGGGGTTGCTGCGCTTGAGGGGTGGCGCGGCAAACGCCAGACGCGTGCCGTCGCGGCGAATCTTGATCAGGCCGACTGCGCATTCCTGAACGAGCGTCAATTGCGTCAAATCACCCTTGGCCTCCAGCCAGGCGTGGCAACTGCCCAGCGTAGGGTGACCGGCAAAGGGGAGTTCGCCGTGGGGGGTGAAGATGCGCACACGGTAATCGGCCCCGGCCTGCCTGGCCTCATCACTGGGCGGCAGGACAAACGTGGTTTCCGACAGGTTGGTCCAGTGGGCGAAATGCTGCATGTCTTCGGTAGACAGGCCTGCGCCGTCCAGCACCACGGCCAGCGGGTTGCCCAGGTAGGGGGTGGCCGTGAACACGTCGACCTGTTTGAATGACCGGCTTCGAGTTGGGCGCATGGGGTGGTTTGTCATGTCTTGATGCCAGCGGCGTAAATCTGGATAGCGGCTGCCAGGGCGGCCACACCGCGGTGAATCTCGTCCACGCTGGAGGTCACAAAGGACAAACGCAGGGTTCGCGGGTCACTGTTCGACGCATAAAACGGGGTGCCGGGTACAAAAGCCACGCCTTTTTCAACGGCATAAGGCAGCAGGTCTACCGCGCGCATGCCCTTGGGCAGACGGGCCCACAGAAACATGCCGCCTGCGGGTGTGTTCCAGGTGAGGGTGGAGTCGGGCTCACCCGCTGGCATCTCGCGGGCCAGGGCTTCGAGCATGGCATCGCGCTGTGACTTGTACAAGGCACGGATCATGGGCACATGGCGGTCCAGAAAACCATCTTTCATCACCTCGGCAGCCATGCGCTGGTTGAAGCTGGGGCTGTGCAAGTCGGCGGCCTGTTTGGCTTGCAACAGCTTGGGGTAGAGCGCTTTGGGCGCCACCATGAAGCCCAGGCGCAAGCCGGGTGCCAGCACCTTGGAGAACGAACCCAGGTAGACACAACCGTCGGGGTTGCGCGCCGTCAGCGGCGGTGCTGGCGGAGTGTCAAACCACAGGTCACCGTAGGGGTTGTCTTCAAGCAGGGGCAAGCCCATTTCGGCTGCGGCGTGGCTGAGGGCCACGCGGCGGGTTTCGTTCATGGTGCGGCCAGTGGGGTTCTGGAAGTTGGGCAGGACATAGAGAAACCGTGCCTTGCTGGCGGCCGAGCCGACATGGGCGGCCAGGTCGGCCAGGTCCACGCCGTCATCATCACTGGCCACGCTCACCACCTCGGGCTCCATGGGCGTGAAGGCTTGCAGCGCGCCCAGATACGTGGGCGTTTCCACCAGAATGCGGCTGCCGGCGTCGATCAATATCTTGGCAATCAAATCGAGGCCCTGCTGCGAGCCGGTGGTGATCAGCACCTGCGCCGGGTCTACCTTCCAGGGCACGCCGGCCGCAGTAGCCTGCTGGCCAAGCTGTGCAGCCACCATTTCACGCAGCGGGCCGTAGCCTTCGCTGGCGGCATATTGCAGTGCGGCCTGGCCATCGTCACGCAAGACCTTGTCGCAGGCGGCGGCAAACTCGGTGATGGGAAAGGTTTTGGGCGAGGGCAGGCCACCGGCGAAGCTGATGATGCCGGGTTTTTCGGTGACTTTGAGGATCTCGCGGATGACGGAAGGGTTCATCTTCTCGGCGCGTTTGGCCATTGTCCAGTTCATTTTTTTCCTCCGGTCGGGCCGTAAAAGACGACCCAGGTTACAAAAAAAGGCATGACCGCGCCCTCCCGGTATGGCGCAGCGGCGGGGGATGTTTTCATGGTGTGGTCTCCTGGGGCTGGATATGCGCCAGCGCGCGGGCAACGTATTCTTCCTTTTCACCAACCGGCGCAAAGTAATGCAGCACTTCCCGCGCGGCCCCGGCACTTTTCAGGCGCGTGATGAGCCAGGCCGAAATGTATTGTGCAGACAGACAGCCACCGGCTGTGGCCAGGTTGCCCCGCGCAAAGAAAGCCTGGTTCAGCACGTTCACGCCTGCAGCCTGCACCCAGGGTTTGCTGGTGGTGTCGGTGCACGCGGGCATCTGTTTGGTCAGGCCAAGTTTCGCGAGCAGAAATGTCCCCGAGCACTGGGCGGCGATGAGTTGTCGGGCAGGGTCAAGCAGCAACTGGCCCATGATGGTGGGGTCATTACCCACTTCCCGCGTTTTCATGCCGCTGCCAATGAGCACGGCATCAGCCTGACAGGCTTCCTTCAGGTCAATGTGGGCGTCGATGGTCAGGCCGTTCATGGACGTGACCCGGGGGCTGGGGCTGGCAATGCTGACCTTCCAGCTGGCGTCGCCCAGCAGCGCAATGCGGCTGAGCATGCCGTAGGCGATCAGTGAGTCGAGTTCATTGAACCCGTCGAAGGTCAATATGGCGATGTGCATGAAATCAGTCCACGATGAAAAGTTGTCCTCATCCGGCAGCTT
>JBEEMW010000078.1:0-44476 GCA_041192445.1 Pseudomonadota bacterium
TCCATTCGCAGCTGCACACCGTGGTGGCCGAGCACAAATGGCGTCTCAACACGCTGCCGGCCAACTACGAGCAGCTGCACCTGTCGATGCTGTCGGGCCTGCTGGGCAATATCGGCTGCAAGCTGGAAACCGAGGGCGATAAACCGGGAGGCGGGGGCGAGTATCTGGGCGCGCGCGGCATCAAGTTTTATCCGCATCCCGGTGCGCATCTGGTCAAGAAGCCGGGCCGCTGGATCGTGGCCGCCGAACTGGTGGAAACCACGCGCCTGTTTGGCCGCGGTATTGCCGCCATCGAGCCGCAATGGCTGGAACAGGTGGCAGGCCATTTGCTCAAGAAGCAACTGCTCGATCCGCACTGGGAAAAGAAGGTCGCCGAGGTCACGGCGCTCGAGCGCGCCACGCTCTACGGCATCGTCATCTACAGCGGCCGCCGCGTCAACTTTGGCCGCGTGGACATGGTCGCAGCGCGCGAGATTTTCATCCGCCAGGCCCTGGTCGACGGGCAGTGGGAAACCAAGCTGCCGTTTCTGGAAGCCAACCAGAAGCTCATCAGACTAGTGGAAGACCTGGAGCACAAGGCGCGCCGGCAAGACGTGCTGGTGGATGAAGAGCTGATTTTTGCCTTCTATGACCAGCAACTGCCGGCGGACGTGTGCAGTGGTTACAGCTTCGAGAACTGGTACCGCGAGGAGATCAAGAAAAACCCGAAACTCTTGCTGCTGACGCGAGAGGAGCTGATGCGCCACGAGGCCGCGGGCATCACCACCCAGTCTTTCCCCAAAACCATGCGGCTGGGCGGCGTGGACTGCGCGGCCACCTACCTGCACGAGCCGGGCGACGCCAAAGACGGCCTGACGGTCACTGTGCCACTGTTTGTGCTGAACCAGGTGAACGAAGAGCGTTGCGAGTGGCTGGTGCCCGGCATGCTGAAAGACAAGATTCAGGCGCTGATCAAAACCCTGCACCAGCGCCCGCGCTCACGGCTGGTGCCGCTGCCGGACACCGCCGCAAAGATGGCCGAAACGCTGAACGCCCCCGAGGTGTTTGGTCACGGCTCGCTGATGGATGCGGTGTTGAAACAGGTGCGCCTGGCGACCTCGCTGGATGTGGCCCGCGCCGACCTCAAGGCCGACATGCTGAGCCCGCATTTCTTCATGAACTTCCGTGTGGTGGACGAACATGGCCGACAGCTCGGGGCTGGGCGCAACCTGGGCGCCTTGAAGTCGGAACTCGGTGCACAGGCGCGCGGTGCCTTTCAGGCGCTGGCGGGCCTGAAGATGGCGAGTGTGGCCGCGGCACGGCCCAATTTGCCGGAATCCAAGGGAAATCAGCCTCCAGCCCTCGTCAATAGTGCGCAAGCAGCTATCAAAAAAGTAGCAACTCCCGCCGCACCGGCCAACCAGCGTTACACCGCCTGGACCTTTGGCGAGCTGCCCGAACTGCTAGAAATTCAGAAAGGTGGCCAGACCCTGATCGGCTACCCCGGCCTGATTGATGCCGGTGACACCGTCACGATCGAGGTGTTTGACGAGCCCGACGCGGCCGCCGCCAAACACCGCGCTGGCCTGCGCCGTCTGTTTTCGCTGCAGATCAAAGATGCACTCAAGTATCTGGAAAAGAACATTCCCGATCTGCAAAAAATGGCGGTCACCTTCATGCAGGTCGGCAAAAGCGCCGACGGTTCGGGCGGCGGCACGATTGAAGAACTGCGCGAGCAGATCATCGCGGTGGCGCTGGACCGGGCTTTTCTGCTTGACCCCTTGCCAACTGACGAATTGGCGTTCAAGCGCCGGGTGGACGAGGGCAGGGGGCGGCTAACCCTGATCGCCAATGAGGTGGCACGCCTGGCGGCCACCATCCTGCTGGAGTACGCGATAGCGGCTCGCAAGATCAAGGACACCAAGAACGCGCCGGACGCGACCTCGGACGCGGCCCAGCAACTGGCGCGCCTGATGCCCAAACGCTTTCTGGCGACCTCGCCCTGGGGCCCGCTGCAGCACTTTGCCCGCTACCAGAAAGCCATCACCGCGCGGCTGGATAAATACCGCGCCGACCCGGCCCGCGACGCCGCCCGCCTGGCCGAGCTGCGCCCACTGGAACAACGCTACTGGCGCCTGGTGGCCGAGCGCAAAGGCGTGACCGATGAACGCATGCAGGAGTTCCGCTGGATGCTGGAAGAGCTGCGCGTGAGCTTCTTCGCACAGGAATTGCGAACGCCGCAGCCGGTGAGTGTGAAGCGGCTGGAGAAGGCCTGGGGGCAGGTGGGGTGATTTGTTGCAATTCATCAAATTATCAGTCTTTTGTGTGCTTTATACACAAAAGACTGATAAAGTGTGAACTTCATTCACGTTATCAATTGGATTCATATGACTTCTGATCTATTGGGTATTGCGGAGATCGCCGAATTAGCTGGAGTGTCAAAACAGGCTGTTGGCAATTGGCGAGCACGCTATGACCACTTTCCACGACCAAATCAGACACTTCAGAGTGGGCCCGTCTGGCAACGTGAAAAAATTGATTTATGGGTAAAGAGTTTCAAGGGCGAGGAGACCCATGTTCTGAGCTTCATAAACCTGAAAGGTGGCGTTGGCAAAACAACCACGGCGGTTGCCGTTGCTGAAATGCTTGCTCAAGACGAACGAAAACACGTCCTACTAATCGATCTGGACCCTCAAACTAATGCAACAGTTACGCTGATTTCAGAAGAAAAATGGGCGGATATGGATCGAGAAGGGCGCACTATTGCTCAACTCTTTGATGATCGAATCAATCCTCATGCTGCGCCAAAATTCGATATTGACAAAGCGATTGCCCGTGGTGTCTCGACTATCAACGACGGCATTTCTCGCCTCGATTTGCTCCCGTCAAGTATCAGACTTATCGATCTGCAAGATCGCATTCCGATGATCGCTATGGCCGGTAACTTCACTGCGAATCCACTAGACATTCTGCGTATCGCTCTTTTGCCGGTAATTGACCGCTATGACTATGTAATCATTGACTGTCCACCTAGTCTCGGCACCGTGACCAAGAATGGACTGAGGATCTCGACTGGCTATGTGATTCCGACAATTCCTGACATTGTGTCTACTTGGGGTATCTATCAGATCGTGGAGAACGTGGAAAGATTTGCGCGTGACATTGATCGTGCGATTCCAGCGTTGGGGATAGTTGCGACCAAGGTGCAGAGTAACAATCTGCATGATCGGGTGATTTCCGACCTCAAGGCAAGCAGGCTTGGCCGTTTTGGAGAAGGTGGCGGGGTACCCCAACCCCCCTTATTTAGCAACACCATCCCACAGACCGTTGCAGTTGCGCGCGGGGCAGACGTGGATGCAGACATTCGCACTTTTAAAGGAAAGTACGGCTCGGCGTATGAGTCCTTGCATGGCCTAACCCAAGAAATAAAGAAACTATGCGAAAAGAAAAAACTCTGATTGCGCTTCTGCGTGGAATTACCGATTTGCTTGCCGAAGAGTCTGCACGTAACCCTGATTTCGCAGGCAAATTAGAGCGCTTGTTATCTGATTTGCCTGAGCGAAAAGAGATTGCAAAGAAGAGTTCAAAGGGGGCGGCAAGCGAGCCTTTGCCAGATATTTATGTAGAGTGGAAGAGTCGAGGTGAGGCTGATTTCCGACTATGGATTCAAGACCAGCCGGTCTCCGTTTTGCGTTCCCTTATCCGAAGCCAAGACTTCGACTCAGCACGCAGGACCTCCAAATGGAAAGAAGCGGAAAAACTTGCTACGTTCATTGCAGACGGTGTTCGCGCGCGCCTCGCGCGAGGATCTGCGTTCATTGGGAGGGTTGATAGTGGCGGATAGCTTGATTTTGTGAGCAATCTCGCGGGAGAGCTTCGTATCGAGTCGTCGCTTTGGCCTACTCCATCAGGGTCAATGATTGTTCACCCAGTTCTCAACCCGCAACCCCGGATACGCCGCAAAGTCCGCCTCGTTATTCGTCACCAGCGCCACGTCCAGTGCAATCGAGTGCGCTGCAATGAGTTTGTCCAGCGCGTCGCGTTTGCGCTCCCGCGTGGCGTAGCGGGCGGGGCCGTAGGCGCGCGCGGCGGTCATCTCAAACGGGGCGACGGGGATTTCTTCCAGAAATGCATCCAGCGCCGCGCGGTTTCGCGCTTCTGATTCGCCTGAGCAGGTGACGCCGTGTTCAAGTTCGGCCAGCGTGATGGCCGAGATCACCACGTCGCCCACAAAACACTCGGCAAAGCGCTCTGCCACCTCGGGCGGATGGTGCTTCATCAGGTAGATGCAGATGTTGGTGTCCAGCATGTACCGGGGTTTCACAGCGCGTCACGCTCGCCTTCCACGTTGTCGCCACGGCCCGGGGCCATGAAGTCGGGGGAGAACCGGGCCAGCTTGGCCATCACATCTCCGATGCGCCGCTGGGCCGGGCGAATGCGCAGCTCGTCGCCGTTGCGATCGATGATCAGCTCCATGTCCCAGTAGCCATAGGCCAGCTCTGCGGGAATGCGCACGGCCTGGGAGTTGCCGTTTTTGAAAATTTTGGTGGTGGCCATCGTGCATTCTTGATTAATGTGTGTACATGTACATCCTATCAAAAACGTGCTCTTTTGTAAACCCATGGATGTACGGGCTTAAATTGGGGAACTTTTAGGGCCTTAGCCCTCGTGGAATATGCGTGAGTAGCTATAAATTAAATAGCAAAATCATATTTCAGCCAGCCCATCAACCCGCCTGGCGCTGAGCAAGCAGGTAATCACCGTCAATGTATTGGGCAAGCGACTCCAGGTCGCGGGAGCGAACGCCCAGACCGGTGAAGAAGGCTTTCCAGCCATCCACCACACGACAAATCTCGCTGACAATTTCTCGTGGCCTGTTGCCCAAAAGGCCAAATGCCGGTGTTTCAGACAACGCGTTGGCCAATGTTGATTCGGCACCACTTTGTCCTACTCGCATTTGCTGGTAGCGCAAGCCCTGGACTGACGGCACCACGTCAAAGGCTTCTGACAGGGCATAAAACCCGTCAGGGCCTCTGACCAGTGCATGATTTTCTCATGGTCATCGGTGTTGTCCATGAGGATGTTGAACACCATGCGGCGAAACAGCTCTTCCTGTTGGGCACGGATAGCTTCGGGCCGACCCAGGCGCCGCAGAAGTTGTGCCAGTTCAGGGTATCCAAAGGTTTCACCACAGGCGCGCAAGGCAACCTGGGCGGAGATCGCGTGGACTCTCTGGCCATGGGCCCTGTCAAACCGGCTCACAGCTATGGCATGGCCACTGGAAACGGGTAGGGCCATGGTCTGCGCCGTGCGAATGCCGCAGCGCCTGGCCAGTTGCATCGTGGCGTGCTCAACCAGAGGGGTGTCCAGGTCTTCGCCTTCGGAGAACTTGACAACCCACGGGTGGTCATTGATCTGAATCAGGGATTTGGGTCGCGCGCCGCCAAAGGATGCACCGGGTTGCAGCAGGCGTCGGTGAACCTCGGGCACGGCTTCGTTTGCCAGCACGTTTCTGATGGCCCTTTCCATGTCGGCCAGGCCCTCAAACGTGGGTACGGGGTCTTGCTGGCGGGGTGCATAAGTATTCGCGTTCAATGAGATGCCCATCGCGCCAAATCTGTTCTCACCGGCGAAATAGAGGAACTCCAGCAAAGACAGGCGCTGGGGCCGGTCAATCAGGCGGATGACCCGCTCACCCCAGCGATCAGGCCGTGCATCGTCCACGGCACCTGCGGCCATATCCTTTTCGGCCGGTATAAAAATGCCCCGGTGCATGGGCAGGTCTTCGCTCAACGCGAAGCCACCTGACCACACTGTGGCCCCTCTTGGCTTGGTCGCCAGCCATTCGGGGGCGTATTCAAGCGCTACCTTGCGGTTTCCGTCGGTCAGTGAAATTTGCCCAATCAATCGGGGGCTCAAGGGGTCGCCCAGCCACCACAGTGACATGGCGTTTTGCGGAATGTAGTGACTGGCTGGGTGATCAGGCATCGGGTTGGCGTCCTGCGCGCTTTTGTCGGGCTTGTCGTGCTTTGACGACCTGAATGTCCTGCTCCAACGCGATCAAATCATGCGCGGGTGCCGCAACGTCTGGCAGGGCCTGGTGCCGCCCCATCAACCACAAAGCGGTGGCGTAAACACCCATGCCTACGGATGCATCGCCTTGCTCCATGCGAACCAGCGTGGGTACCGAGACGCCCATTCGGCTAGCCCATGCCCTCAGTGATTCACCCCTTCGCTGTCGGGCAAGCGCCAGGTTGTCGCCAAGCTCATGCAGTGCCTTGGCGGCTGAGGCAGGCAGCAGTTCGGATGCGTGTGATGGCTTTGGCATAACACAAAGAATAACAAATATTCATAATTTGTGCAATTTTGTATTTACAAAAAATACGGATAAGCGTAATTATCAGTATGAAATTGGCACTTGCCCCTCGAGGAATATGCCTGATCAGCTATTAATTCAGTAGCAAATCCGCACTTGCAGATTACAGCCGGGCCAGCCGCTCCAGCGCCGTATTAAGGGTCTCATCCTTTTTGGCAAAGCAAAAACGAACGACCCGCTGGTCAAACCCGTTGCCGTAAAACGCCGACAGGGGAATGGCTGCCACACCGATCTCGGTGGTCAGCCATTTGCAGAAGTCTGCCTCGGGCAGATGGCGCTCGGGCACGGCCAGGCCCGAGATATCCACGCACTGAAAGTAGCTGCCTTCACTGGGCAGCAGCCTGAACTGGGTGCGTTGCAGGCCCGCACGGAACAGGTCCCGCTTGCGCTGGTAAAAAGCGGGCAGGTCCAGGTAGGGCTGGGGGCTGGCCATGTAACTGGCCAGACCATATTGCACCGGTGTGTTGACGGTGAACACGTTGAACTGGTGGACCTTGCGAAACTCGGTGGTCAGCGGGGTGGGGGCGGCAACAAATCCCACCTTCCAGCCGGTGACATGGTAGGTTTTGCCGAAGCTGGACACAATGAAGGCCCGTGCTGCCAGGCCGGGAAAACGCGCAGCACTCTGGTGTGCCTGGCCGTCAAAAACCATATGCTCATAGACCTCGTCGCTGATCAGCAGCACATCGGTCGGGTCCAGAATATCCTGCAGTTTCAGCATGTCATCAACCGTCCAGACCGTGGCGCTGGGGTTGTGCGGGCTGTTGATCAGGATGGCGCGGGTCCGGGCAGTGATGGCGGCGGCGATTTTGTCGAAGTCAGGCCTGAACGTGCCGGGAATCAGGGGCACCCGAACCACGGTACCGCCCGCCAGTTCGATGTTGGGCACGTAGCTGTCATAACAGGGCTCCAGCACGATGACTTCGTCGCCCGGCCGCACAACAGCCAGAATGGTGGTGATGATGGCCTGTGTGGCACCTGCGGTCACGGTGATGTCGTTTGCGGCGCTGTACACCCGCCCGCCAAAGGGGCCGTGCAGGGCTTTGAGCTTGGCGGCGATGGCCTCGCGCAGCACCGGCACGCCCGTCATGGGCGGGTATTGGTTCAGGCCCCTGGTCATGGCATCCGTGACGGCATTGACCAACTGGGGATCACAGTCAAAATCCGGGAAACCCTGACCCAGGTTGACGGCGGCTTTCTCGGTGGCCAGTGTGGACATGACCGTGAAGATGGTGGTGCCCACAGCGGGCAGCTTGGTCTGGATGAGGGGGGTTCGGGCGGTAGTCATGCTGGTTCAATAGGTTGGGGGCAAGGCTGAAGGTTTGCTCCGCAAGGTTTCACAACTCATAGTCGTTGACATGGCCGGTCATGGCCCGGGCAATCAGGCCGCGGTTCAGGCGGTCGCTCAAAAGCTCTGCAAACTTGTACACAAAATTGCGCAGATAGGCGCTGCGTTTGAAGGCTACACGGGCCACATTTTGCCCAAACAGGTGGCCGGCCGGGCGTGCCACCAGACCGCTTTTTCCACCATCGTCCAGCAAGTCACGCACCGCCATTTCCGCAGCAATGCCCACGCCCAGGCCCAGGCGGACGTAGGTTTTGATCACATCCGAGTCAATCGCTTCCAGGGCAATACGGGGGGTGAGTTTGCGTGTGGCAAAAGCGTTGTCGATCTTGGTGCGGCCCGTAAAAGAAGGGTGGTAGGTGATGAGCGGCTCTTGCGCAATGTCTTCCAGCGTGAGGCGCTCTTTCAGGCACAGCGGGTGGCCCACGGGCAGAACCAGCATGTGCTGCCATTCATAACAGGGCAGCGTCACCAGTTCGGAATAGGCCGCCAGCGACTCGGTGGCAATACCGATCTCGGCCACCTCATCAATCAGCATCTGGGCAACCTGATCCGGCGCGCCCTGGTGCAAGCTCACGTTGACCTTGGGATAGGCCTCGCGCAGTCTGGCAACCGGTTCCGGCAACACGTAACGTGCCTGGGTATGGGTGGTGGCGATGGACAGGGTGCCGCTGTCTTCAGCGCTGTATTCATCACCGATGCGCTTGAGGTTGCCTACCTCGCGCATGATGAGCTCAATACTTTTGAGAACCTGCTCACCCGGCTCGGTCACACGCTTGAGACGCTTGCCATGTCGGGCAAAGATCTCGATGCCCAACTCTTCTTCCAGTTCGATGATGGCCTTTGAGACACCGGGCTGCGAGGTATGCAGCGCTTTGGCGGCCTCGGTCAAGTTGAGGTTTCGCCGGACGGCTTCTTGTACAAAACGGAATTGATGAAGGTTCATAACGAATTTTGGCTAAAGCTTCGTTTTATTATGCCCTTAAGGCCTATAACAAGGCTATGTCTGCCATCAAATCAATCAGCCGTTCATCTTCACCAATGGCTTGCTGCAGCGTGAAAACAACCTGCGGGTGACTGGCCTTCAAAGCGTCGATCAACAGGGGAAGGTCTTCCCGTGCGTGCCGGCCAACCCCGAGGAACATGGGCACCACGCGGACCGTTTGGGCCCCTTGCGCCAGCAGGTTTTGGGTGGCTGCCACCAAATCGGGTTCGGTCAGCTCCAGGTAGGCGCAGATGACCAGCGCGCCGGGCTCACGCTCGCGCATGCGCGCCGCGACGGCCTCAACCGGCTTGCGCCAAAGCGGATCCCGGGAGCCGTGTGCAAAAAGAACAATGCCGCGTGGGTTCATCGTGACTGTCACCAATTACCTGCGTAACACCAGCCAGCCGAAGGCCGACAGCGACAGCAGGGAGTAAATCATGCCCGGCGCGGCGGCTGCCAGCCAGGGTTGCCAATTGCGCAAGTTGCCGAAATGGCCAAACAGGTTGTTCAGAAGGAAAAAGCTGATGCCCGTCATCACCCCGATAAAAACGTAGGTGGAGATACCGCCTGCGCGGAAATGAAGGTAGGCAAAGGGCAGGGCGAGCACCACCATCACCAGGCAGCTCAGGGGATAAAACACCTTGCGCCAGAACCCGATCTCATACCGCTGGGATGCCTGGCCGTTCGAGTCCAGATGCCGCATGTACTGGAACAGGTCCACGATGGGCATGTGGTCGGGATTGAGCAGCGCCACCGACACCATCTCGGCTGTCAATGCGGTTGGCCATCGGGACGCGGCAGCCTGGCCACGGGCGACCTTGCTTTGTCCGTCGGTATCACCCATGAAATCGGTTCTGTCCACGTTTTCCAGATTCCAGGCATCGTCAACGCCAAAACGCCCTTTCTCTGCCAGCGTATTGGAAACCAGGTGCCCCTGGTTGTTGAACTCGATGATCCGGATCTGACGCATGCCGCCGTCTGGCAGCAAGGTGCCGACGTTGACCGCATACGAATGGTAGGCCTGCTTGTCTTTCAGCCAGGCGCCGGTTTGCCCGATGGACGGCTGGCCCAGAAAACGCGACCGCAAGAGTTGCCCATAATGATCGGCTGCAGGTGCCAGGTAGTCACCAACTGCAAATGTCAGCAGGGTGAAAACAAGGCCCAGACCCAACAGGGTATGCAGCGCCCGCCAGGGGCCCAGACCACTGGTTCTGAGAATCGTGAACTCGGAGTTTTGAGCCAGACGCGCCATGACCACAATGGTGCCAATGAGCACCGTGATCGGGAGCAGCTCGTACAGGCGGCTCGGTGCCAGCAGTGACACAAAAAGCAGGGCGTGTTTGAGGTGGTAACCCCCTTCAACACCCTGGTTCACCCAGCGCAGTTCATCCACCAGGTCAAAAAAGAAAAAGAGGGCGAGAAAAGCCAGGGTGACAAAGCCAACCGAGCTGATGACGTCACCGTAAATCAGTCGTCGTACTGTTTTCATGATTTGAGTGTGGCCGTGACAACCCCGGTTTTATGCCGGAAAAGCAGGCCGGGAGTCCAGTTGAAATGGCGTTTGCACAACCAGGCCATGGCGATCACAAATACCCCGCCGTGCAACGACAACATGAAACGCATGAAATCAGTTTTTCCGGAAGCGATCCAGCTTTGCCCAAGACTCAGCAGGTTGTAATAAAGAATGAATGCAAATAACGCAAAAATGAGGTTGCCACTTCGACCCACACGGGGATTGACGCTGGAGACCACCAGGCCGATGAGTGCCAGGTTGACGGCCGCTACCGCCAGGCCGATGCGCCAGGACAATTCACCCAAATTTCTGGCGGTTGGCTCACGCAGCAACACTTGGGTGGTTAAAGCCCGGGCGGGAACATCGGCCGCTGCCGCAAGTGCTTTTTCCCCAATGCGCACACCGTAACCTTCAAATTCGCTGAGGGTGAGGTCGGGTTTGCCCGGCGCACTTTCCAGCCGCTGCCCCCGGCTGAGTATCAAAAAGCGGTCACCATCAATGGTCTCAATTCGGCCGCTGCGCGCCGAAGTGACCAACTGCTTGCCTTTTTCGTTGGACATGATGAGGATTTCCCCACCGGTTTTCCCATTGGGTGAGTCTTTGTCGATGAAAAAAACCCGGCTTCCGTCGGCTGACTCCTGAAATTGACCTGGCGTCACCCGGTCAAGATCGCCGCGTTGTTCATACCGGTCTTTTAGATATTGCGACTTTTGCTGCGTCCAGGGCCATGCAAACAGGGCAAGCAGGGTAACGACCAGCAATATCGGCCAGACAAACCGGACGATGGGCCCCACAAAACTGATGAGTCCCTGCCCGCTTGAGAACCACACGGCCATTTCACTGTCCCGGTAAAGCCGCGACAGGGTGCTCACAATGGATATGAACAGACTGAGCGTCAGAATGGTGGGCAAATGCCCCAACACGGTGTAACCCATGACCAGCATCACTTCCGTGGGGTTGACATTCCCCCGCGTGGCCTGGCCCAGCGTGCGGATCAGGATCATGGTCATGACAATGGTTGCCAGGCCCACAAACGTGGCACCAAAACTGCGTGCCAGCTCTCTGCGGATGGAAGAATGGAATAACATCGGTTTCAAAGAAAACACGAATTATGAACTTTGAACTCAAAACCCTGGATTTGGATGGCGCGGCTGACGAAAAGTGCGATGCCCTGGTTGTCCTGGTGGCACAAACTTTTAAACCCGGTCGCGGCGTTTTGGGGGCGCTGATAACGCTTGCCCTGAAAGCCGGTGACCTGGACACCAAGGCTGGCAAGCTGTTGCACGTGTACCGCCAGCCAGGCGTGGCAAGCCCCCGGCTCTGGCTTGT
The DNA here is from genome assembly GCA_041192445.1 of Pseudomonadota bacterium. Lineage (GTDB taxonomy): Bacteria > Pseudomonadota > Gammaproteobacteria > Burkholderiales > Burkholderiaceae_C > Egaibacter. The sequence continues at coordinate 11,528 of JBEEMW010000078.1, forward strand.
GGGTGTTGGGGAGGGTTCGGTCAGGCAGGTTCGTCAGTCGGTCCTGGCTGCTGTGGCTGCCGTTAAAACCAGTGGCGCCAAGCGGTTGACCATCTGCTGCGCCTGGCCAGCCCCGCAAGGTGCTGTGCGTGCGGGTGTGATGGCGGCCGCTGAGGCCAGTTACGTCTACACCACGACAAAATCAAAACCCGAAGGACGTGTGCTGCAAAAAGTGGTTTGGGGCGTGGCGGATGCCTCTGTGGTGAAGTCAGGCTTTGAACGGGCCGTGGCCTGTGTTCATGGCGTTGAGCTGGCCAAAGAGTGGGCCAATCGTCCGGCCAATCACGCAACACCGACTTTACTGGCTCAGGCCGCCAAGGGGCTGGCCCGGTTGCCGGGTGTTTCATGCCAGGTACTTGGCCCCAAGCAGGTAGAGAAATTGGGAATGGGCGCTTTTATCGCCGTTGCACAAGGTTCGCAAGAGCCCTTGCGGTTCATTGTGCTGCGTTATGACGGGGCAGCCAAATCCCAGGCCCCCGTGGTACTCGTCGGCAAGGGCATCACGTTTGATACCGGAGGCATCTCGATCAAACCCGCCCCCGAGATGGATGAGATGAAGTTTGACATGTGCGGTGCGGCCAGCGTTCTGGGCGTTTTCAGGGCGCTGGCAGACATCAAACCCAAGGTCAATGTGATTGGGCTGATCCCGGCTTGCGAAAACATGCCTGACGGCAAGGCCATCAAGCCGGGCGATGTGGTGGCCAGCATGAGTGGGCAGACCATTGAAATTCTGAATACAGATGCGGAAGGCCGACTCGTGCTGTGTGATGCGCTGACCTACGCCGAGCGTTTCAAACCCGCTGCGGTGATCGACATTGCCACGCTGACCGGCGCCTGTGTCATTGCGCTGGGGGCGGTCCGCAGCGGCCTTTTTTCGGGCAACGACGAACTTGCCGCGCAATTGCTTGCCGCTGGCGAAGCAGCACAGGACGCTGGCTGGCGTTTGCCGCTGGATGAAGACTATGCTGAAGGTCTCAAGACAAACTTCGCCGATGTAGCCAATGTGGCGGGGCGGGCCGGTGGTGCCATTACGGCTGCAAAATTCTTGCAGCGATTCACGTCCAAATTTGCCTGGGCACATCTGGATATAGCGGGTACGGCCTGGAAAAGCGGTCTTGCCAAGGGCGCAACCGGCCGTCCGGTGGGCATGCTGGTGGAGTTCCTGGTCGAGCGGGGGGCCGCTGATCCGGTGCCCAAGACCGGGTTCAAAAAATCAACCAAAGCCGCTTAAGGTGCCTCTGCAAGCCCCAGGTCCATGACAGAAGTTGCATTTCATTTCAATGTGCCTGAAAGGGTCGCTTACACCTGTCGCCTGTTGCGCAAGGCGGTACTGGGCGGCTCCCGGGTGGTCGTCACGGGTGATGCACAAACGCTGCGTCAAGTTGATGTTGCGTTGTGGGCTTTTTCTGCGCTAGATTTTGTGCCGCACTGTCTGGGGCTGTCAGATCCCGTGGTCAGTGCACATTCTCCCGTTGTACTGATTGAAACGCCTTTGCCTGCGCCGCATCGGCAAGTGCTGCTGAATTTGGGCGCACGGGTTCCCGAAGGTTTCGAGCAGTTTGAGCGGCTCATTGAGCTGGTGACAGCAGACGATCAGGACCGTGCCAACGCGCGCCAGCGCTGGAAGCACTACGCTGACCGGGGTTATGCCATCACCCGACATGACCTGGCGTTACAGGCAGCTCACTAATGTCTGCGCCACCTAAAAACCTGCCCCGCTTCCTGCCTACCCTGACAGAGGTAGTCAGGCCCTCTGGTCCAGACGCGGAACCACAAACCCGACAAGCGCTGGAAGACCCCGAGCTGATGATTCATCGGGTTTTGCAGCGGGTTGATCTGGCGCTTGAACCGCTTTTGCGTGAGGCCATTGGCCCGCTGGTGGTCGAGCAAATTGTTGCCATGGCGACCCGGCTTCGGCCTGAAGTTGAGGCCGTGGTCCGGCAAGCCGTGGCCGATGCTGTCGCACTTGAGTTCGATAGCGAGAGGAAACGGTAACCCGCACACCTTTTGCCGGTTGCCTTTTTACGTTTCCTGTCCCCATTGTGCGGGCAGGGTTTCCCCTCTAGGGGATGACCCGATGGCCTATGGTGCATGGGCTAAAAATAAGATATCCTTCCGCGCTGTTGAGATGAATACTCGTCTTTCAACTTTTTGAAAATCCCTTGGAGATCTTATGCAAATGACATTTCGTACTACCTTGACACTTTGCGCGGCCGCTGCGTTGATGGTTGCTTGCGGCAAGAAAGAGGAAGCCGCTGCACCAGCCGCGGCCCCTGCAGCTGCACCAGCTGCCGCTGCACCAGCTGCAAACGTGGTCAAAATTGGTCACGTTGGCCCCACCAGCGGTGCGATTGCTCACCTGGGCAAGGACAACGAAAACGGTGCCAAGATGGCAATCGAAGAGCTCAACGCCAAAGGCGTGATGCTTGGTGGCCAGAAAGTTACATTTGAGTTGTTGGCTGAAGATGATGCTGGCGATCCAAAGCAGGGCACTGCCGCTGCTCAAAAGCTGGCTGATGCAAAAGTTGCCGGCGTGATCGGTCACCTGAATTCTGGAACCTCCATCCCGGCTTCCGCCATTTACAGCGCTGCCAACATCCCCCAAATCTCTCCTTCGGCCACAAACCCGAAGTTCACCCGTCAAGGCTTCAAGACCACGTTCCGCGTGGTGGCTGATGACGTGCATCTGGGCAGCACCCTGGGTAAATATGCAGTGAACACCCTCAAGGGCAAGTCAATCGGCGTGATTGATGACCGTACCGCTTACGGCCAGGGCGTTGCTGAAGAGTTCAAAAAAGCGGTTGAAGCTGCTGGCGGCAAAGTTGCTGGACATGAATTCACCACCGACAAAGCGACTGACTTCAATGCCATTTTGACCACCCTCAAAGGCAAAAAAGTTGACATCGTGTTCTTCGGCGGCATGGACGCTGTAGCCGGCCCAATGATCAAGCAGATGGCCCAGCTCGGCATCAAGGCCAAATTCATGGGTGGTGATGGCATTTGCTCCAGCGAACTGGGCAAGCTGGCTGGTGACGCCATGAAAGACGACATGGTCTACTGTGCTGAAGCTGGCGGTGTCGAAGGCGAGCAAAAAGCTGGCATGGACAAATTCAAGGCCGACTTCAAGGCCAAATACAACGCTGACGTGCAAGTTTATGCACCTTACGTGTATGACGCTTTGAACGTGATGGTTGCTGCAATGGTGAAGGCTGACTCGGCTGATCCAGCCAAGTACCTGCCTGTGCTGGCTGCCACGACCGATTACAAAGGCGTGACCGGTACCATTTCCTTTGACGAAAAAGGCGACATCAAGAACGGTGCCTTGACGCTCAAAACCTACAAAGGTGGAAAGCCAGTCGACTTGGCAGTTATTCGCTAATCAGCGGTTAATCCAAGAAAAAAGCCCCGCAATTGCGGGGCTTTTTCTTTTTCTGGCGGAGCAGGCGGGATTCGAACCCGCGGAGGGCTATTAACCCTCACACGCTTTCCAGGCGTGCGACTTAAACCGCTCATCCACCGCTCCAGAGTGCCGTGATTGTAGCAGGGTGATGGCCTAGGCTTTTTGCACCTGCACCATCTTCATCGCGGATGAAATCAGGGCAGAAACTTCTGTCATGTTGCTGGGAACGATCAGTGTGGTGGTGGCGCTTGATGCGACACGCGAGTAGGCGTCAACGGCTTTTTCGGCCACTTTAAGCTGCACGGCTTGCTCACCGCCTGGCTGGCGAATGGCTGATGCGATGCGTTCAATCGCTTGTGCCGTCGCCTCGGCCACGGCGGTGATGGATTGGGCATCACCTTGTGCCTTGTTGATGACGGCTTGTTTTTCGCCCTCAGAGCGGGCAATAAAAGCTTCACGCTCACCGGTAGCGATATTGATTTGTTCCTGGCGACGGCCCTCCGAGGCGGCAATCAGTGCCCGTTTTTCGCGTTCAGCGGTGATTTGTGATTGCATCGCGTGCAAAATTTCCTTGGGTGGCGTCAGGTCCTTGATTTCGTAGCGCAGCACTTTCACGCCCCAGTTCAATGCCGCCTCGTCAATGGCTTGCACCACCTGGGCATTGATGATGTCACGCTCCTCAAAGGTTTTGTCCAGCTCCAGCTTGCCGATGACGCTGCGCAGTGAGGTCTGGGCCAGCTGGGTGATGGCAACGATGTAGTTGGACGAACCATAGCTGGCCCGCATCGGATCGGTCACCTGGAAATACAGAATGCCGTCGACTTGCAACTGGGTGTTGTCGCGCGTGATGCACACCTGGCTGGGTACATCCAGCGGTACCTCCTTGAGACTGTGTTTGTAGGCCACCCGGTCAATAAACGGCACCAGAAAGTTCAGGCCCGGTGTGAGTGAGGCGTGGTATTTACCCAGCCGTTCAACCACCCAGGAATTTTGCTGGGGCACGACCTTGATGGACCGTGTGATAAAAATAACTGCAATAACAAATATGACCAGTGCGACTTCCATGATGCTCCTTGATTAAATTTTGTCGACGAGAAGACGGCTGCCCACGAGCTCTGAAACCCGATGTGCACCCGCCGCAGGTGAGACCCCGGCCCTGTGAATGGCGGTCCAGTTGGCACCCCGGTATTTGACGGTGGCGGTGCCGTCAGCGGCCCAAAAGTCTATTTGAACGGTTTCGCCCACATCCAGATTGACGCTGCGCATCGCTCTGGCTGACGGGTCCGACGCCCGCTTTTTGCCGAGCTGGTACCACACCACCACAGCGCCACCACCCACACCCGCTGCGACCAGCAACTGAACGACGGTACTGGCACCGAGGTGTGAGGCAAGGGCGGCGGCGGCCAGGCCAATTGCCAGCATGAGCAGATAGAAAGTACCCGTCAAAAGCTCCACCGCGACGGCGGCACCAGCCAATAACCACCAGAAGGTTGATGGGGCCATAAACACTCCTTTGTCTTCGTTCCACCACATTCTGGGGCAAATGTCGCCCCCAGCGGAATAGCGGGCGCATTAATTCCTTACACTTCGCGCCTGATTTCCACTTTTTTCGGCAATTGCCTGTCGGCACGGAGCATTTCATGAAATTTCGTTTCCCCATCGTCATCATCGACGAGGACTTTCGCTCCGAGAACACATCGGGCCTGGGTATTCGCGCCCTGGCACAGGCCATTGAAGGTGAGGGGTTTGAGGTTTTGGGTGTCACCAGTTATGGTGACCTGAGCCAGTTTGCCCAGCAGCAGAGCCGCGCCAGCGCCTTCATTTTGTCGATTGACGATGAAGAATTTACGCCGGGCCCGGATCTTGATCCTGCCGTGTTGAACCTGCGCCACTTCATTGAGGAAGTTCGCCGAAAAAACCTGGATGTACCGATTTATGTGTATGGCGAGACCAAAACCTCGCGGCACATACCCAACGACATCCTGCGCGAACTGCATGGCTTCATTCACATGTTTGAGGACACGCCGGAGTTTGTGGCACGCCACATCATCCGCGAGGCGAAAAGTTACCTCGAAGGCGTGCAGCCGCCGTTTTTCAAGGCCCTGCTGGATTACGCCGAGGACGGTTCCTATTCCTGGCATTGCCCGGGTCACTCGGGTGGTGTTGCGTTCCTGAAAAGCCCGGTGGGCCAGATGTTTCACCAGTTTTTCGGTGAAAACATGCTGCGTGCCGACGTCTGCAACGCAGTGGAGGAGCTGGGGCAGTTGCTGGACCACGACGGGGCCATTGGTGCCAGCGAGCGCAACGCCGCACGCATTTTCAATGCTGACCATTGCTTCTTTGTGACCAATGGCACCAGCACCAGCAACAAGATGGTGTGGCACCACACCGTGGCACCTGGTGACGTGGTGGTGGTGGACCGTAACTGCCACAAATCCATCCTGCACGCCATCATCATGACCGGATCCATCCCGGTATTCCTGAAGCCCACGCGCAACCACTTTGGCATCATCGGTCCCATCCCGCAGAGCGAGTTTGAGCCGGCCGCCATCAAGGCCAAGATCAAGGCCAATCCGCTGCTCAAAGGGGTGGATGCCAACATGGTGAAGCCACGTGTTTTGACCATCACCCAATCCACCTATGACGGCGTGTTGTACAACACCGAGACCATCAAGGGCATGCTGGATGGTTACGTGGACAACCTGCATTTCGACGAGGCCTGGCTGCCCCACGCGGCGTTTCACCCGTTTTATGGCTCCTATCACTCCATGGGCAAGAAGCGTCCGCGTCCGAAACATGCGGTGGTGTATGCCACCCAGTCCATCCACAAGTTGCTGGCCGGCATCAGCCAAGCCAGCCATGTGCTGGTGCAGGACGCGCAAAACACCAAGCTGGACCGGCATTTGTTCAATGAAGCCTATTTGATGCACACCTCCACCTCGCCGCAGTACAGCATCATTGCCAGTTGCGACGTGGCGGCCGCCATGATGGAGCCACCAGGCGGCACAGCGCTGGTCGAGGAGAGTATTGCCGAGGCGCTGGACTTTCGCCGCGCCATGCGCAAGATCGACGCGGAGTACGGCGACGATTGGTGGTTCAAGGTCTGGGGCCCCGAAAAACTGGCGGATGAAGGTATTGGCCGCGCGGACGACTGGGTCATCAAGGGCGAGTCCAAAAATGCCAAGGCCGGTGTGAACTGGCACGGCTTTGGCAAGATGGCGACCGGTTTCAACATGCTGGACCCGATCAAGTCCACCATCGTGACCCCGGGCATGGATTTGAATGGCAAATTTGCCAAAACCGGCATTCCGGCGAGCATTCTGACCAAGTTTCTGGCCGAGCACGGGGTGGTGGTTGAAAAAACCGGCCTCTACAGCTTCTTCATCATGTTCACCATCGGCATCACCAAGGGCCGCTGGAACAGCATGCTGACCGCCTTGCAGCAGTTCAAGGATGACTACGACAAAAACCAGCCGATGTGGCGCATCCTGCCCGAGTTTTGCCAGCGCTACCCCAAGTACGAGAAGATGGGTCTGGCAGACCTGTGCCAGCACATCCACGCGCTGTACGCCAAATACGATATTGCCCGGCTCACCACCGACATGTATTTGAGTGACCTGACCCCGGCCATGAAACCCAGCGACGCCTACGCACACATTGCCCAGCGCAAGACCGAGCGGGTAGAAATTGACAAACTGGAAGGCCGCATCACGGTGGGTCTGGTAACCCCCTACCCGCCGGGTATTCCCCTGCTGATTCCTGGCGAAGTGTTCAACAGGAAGATCGTGGATTACCTCAAGTTCTCACGTGAATTCAACGCCCAGTGCCCAGGCTTTGAGACTGATATCCACGGTTTGGTGGAAGAAGAGGGCGCAGACGGCAAGAAGCATTACTACGCGGATTGCGTGCGCGCCTAGCCTGAAAACTGATCCGGGGACTGGCGCAAGCCGCTATTGTTTTGATAGCTTCTTGCGCATATTCCACGAGGGCTAATGGCCAATTTGGCTTGTAGACACGGCTTTTTTCTTCGTGGCCGGGCACCCTGACGTGTCAGGCGGATGCGGCAGGCTCTGCAATGCCGCCAACCACCTGGCTGAAGCCCCCATCGACATACATGATTTCCGCGCTGACGCCGCTTGCCAGGTCGCTGAGCAGAAACGCGGCAGCGTTGCCCACGTCTTCCAGCGTGACATTGCGGCGGATAGGCGATGTTTCCGCCACCACACTCAAGATCTTGCCAAAACCCTTGATGCCGCTGGCGGCCAGCGTCTTGATGGGTCCGGCGCTGATGCCATTGACACGCATGCCTTTGGGGCCCAGCGACTCGGCCAGGTAGCGCACCGACGCCTCCAGCGACGCCTTGGCCAGACCCATGGTGTTGTAGTTGGGCACTGTGCGCATCGCACCCAGGTAGGTCAACGTGAGCAGGGCCGACTTGGGGTTGAGCATGGGCAGCGCGGCCTTGGCCATCGCGGGGAAGCTGTAGGCACTGATGTCATGGGCAATCTTGAAACTTTCCCGGCTCAGGCCGTCCAGAAAGTCGCCGGCGATCGCCTCCCGGGGTGCGTAACCAATGGCGTGAACAAAGCCGTCGAATGTGGGCCACTGCGCCGACAGATCCTTGAACAACTGGTCAATCTGCTCGTCGCTACCCACGTCACAGTCAAAAATCAGGCTGGAGTCAAAATCAGCCGCAAACTCCGTGATACGTTCCTTGAAACGCTCGCCCACATAACTGAAGGCCAGCTCGGCCCCTTGCGCGTGGCAGGCTTTGGCGATACCGTAAGCAATAGAGCGGTTGCTCAGAACACCCGTGATCAACAATTTTTTACCAGTCAGAAAACCCATTTATTTGTCTCCAGTGAAATTCCTGCAGAATTGTCGCATGCGAAGTTTGTTGATCTGTTTGTTTTTGGGTGCTTGCGCACCTTCCTGGGCGGCGCACGGCTACGCCTTGTGGGGTGACCTGAAGTACCCCGCAAACTTTACCCACTTTGACTATGTCAACCCGGACGCCCCCAAACGCGGCGAGTTGCGTCTGGTGAGCAACCTGCGGGTGTCCACCTTTGACAAATACAACCCGTTCACCATCAAGGGCAATGCGCCCGCGTATTTGTCTGACCTGATGTTTGATTCGTTGCTGACCGGCTCGCTGGATGAAACCGGCTCCGGTTATGGCCTGCTGGCCAACGACGTGGATGTGGCCACCGACGGCCTGAGTGCCACGTTTCGCTTGCGGGCACAGGCGCGTTTTCACAATGGCGACCCGGTGCTGGCGTTTGATGTGAAACACAGTTTTGACACCCTGATGGGGCCCCATACCTCGCCAGCCTACAAAAGTTTGCTGGAAGACGTGGCTGGTCTGGATGTGCTGGATGAACGCACAGTGCGTTACCGCTTCAAGAAGCCCAACCGGGAGCTTCCACTCACCGTCGGTGGTCTGCCGGTTTTCAGCCGCCAATGGGGCGTGGAGAACGGCAAGCCAAAACCGTTTGACCAGGTGGTGACGGATATCCCGATCGGCAGCGGGCCCTACAAGATTGGCCCGGTCCGGTTTGGCAAGGACATCACCTATGTGCGTGACGCGACCTATTGGGCAAATGATCTGGGTGTCAAGCGTGGCACCGGCAACTTCGATCGCATCACCGTCAAGATATACAAAGACAACACGGCACGTCTGGAAGCACTCAAGGCGGGGGAGTTTGACCTGATGCGGTTTTTTTCTGCGGGTGACTGGGCCCGGCGGGTAACCGGCAAACGGTTCGAGTCCGGCGAGTTGGTGAAGGCAGAATTCAGACACCAGCTGCCGTCTGGTTTTCAGAGTTATGTGCTCAATACGCGGCGTGATCAATTCAAGGACGTGCGGGTGCGCCAGGCGCTGGGTCTGGCGCTGGACTATGAGTGGATGAATCGCCAGTTGTTTTATAGCGCCTACCAACGGGTCAATGGTCTGTTTGGCAATACGGACTGCCATGCAACGGGCACGCCCGGGCTGCAAGAGCTGGCATTGATGGAGCCCTGGCGCAAGGACATTCCGGCCGCCGCTTTTGGGCAGATGGCCGTTGCACCACGCACCGATGGTGATGCGTCACTGCGAGCCAACCTACGCCAGGCGCAGGCCTTGCTGCAGTCCGCCGGGTGGGTGGTGCGTGATGGTGCCTTGCGCAATGCCCAGGGCAAGGCGTTTGAGGTTGAATACCTGGACAGCAATGAGACTGGTGCCCGGGTGGTCACGCCCTGGGCACGCAACCTCGAAAAACTGGGCATCCAGTTGAATTTTCGCCCGGTGGACTTTGCCCTGTATCAGCAACGACTGCAGAAATTTGAGTTCGACATCACCTCACTGGCCTATGGCGGCACACACAACCCGGGCCAGGAATACGCCGACATCTTTGGTTCCAAGGCGGCAGACACGGAAGACTCCGGCAATCTGTCGGGGGTTAAAAATCCGGCAGTCGATGCACTCATCAGCAAAATGACCGGCGCCAAAACCAAGGCGGAACTGTTGCCGGCCTGCCGCGCCCTGGAACGTGTCATCAGCCACAGCCACCTGCTGGTTCCGCAGTGGACGGCGGGAACGCACCGCATGGTGTACAACGGCTGGCGCATTGCCAAACCCGACACCATGCCACCTTATGCCCAGGGCGAGAGCTGGGCGATTGAAACCTGGTGGGCGAAATAATCATGCTGACCTACATTCTCAAACGCCTCTTGTTGATGATTCCCACGTTGCTGGGGGTGCTGCTCATCACCTTTATGGTGGTCCAGTTTGTGCCTGGTGGCCCGGTGGAGCAATATTTGGCGGAAGCCAGGACCAAAGCCGGTGCCGGGTCTGGTTCGGGTGCTGAGGGCGGCGGGCTGGGTTATCGCGGCTCGCAGGGCGTAGACCCCAAGCGCATCGAACAGATCAAGGCACTTTACGGTTTTGACAAGCCCCCGCATGAGCGCTTTGTGCAGATGCTGGGGCAGTTTGCCAGTTTCGATCTGGGCAAGAGTTTTTTCCAGAATAAAAGCGTGTCACAGCTCATCTGGGAAAAACTGCCCGTGTCCATCAGTTTGGGGTTGTGGACGTTTTTCATCAGTTACCTGGTTGCCGTGCCTTTGGGTGTTGCCAAGGCGGTGCGGGCGGGTTCGCGCTTTGACCTGGTGACAACCTTGATCGTGCTGCTGGGTTATGCCATTCCCGGCTTTGTACTGGGCGTGGCGCTGCTGGTTGTTTTTGGCGGCCAGTTGCAATGGTTTCCCTTGCGGGGATTGACCTCCAGCAACTGGGACGAGTTGAGCTGGGGTGCGCGCGTGGTGGACTACCTGTGGCATATCGCCCTGCCGGTGACCGCCATGGTGCTGGGCAGCTTTGCCGTGACGGCCATGCTGACCAAAAACGCGTTTCTGGAAGAAATTCGCAAACAGTACGTGGTGACGGCCCGGGCCAAGGGCTTGAGTGAGCGGCAGGTGCTGTGGACGCATGTGTTTCGCAACGCCCTGATCCCCATCATCACCGGTTTTCCTGCCGCTTTTATTGGTGCATTTTTTACAGGTTCCCTCTTGATTGAGACACTGTTTTCACTGGACGGACTCGGTTTGCTAAGTTACGAGAGCGTGATTCGCCGGGATTACCCGGTGGTGATGGGGACGCTGTATTTCTTCACGCTGATTGGCTTGGTGACCAAGCTGATTTCCGATTTGTCATATGTCTGGGTAGATCCACGTGTACGGTTTGATTGAACACCCCCAGGCTGCGCGCACTGCGTGTCGCTTCGCCACGCCCCTTGCAGGGGACAATGCCAGTGGTCCGGCAGAGCCGGTTCCACGGCGTTCTCCATCTAAATCATTGAGTGCGCTGCGGTATGCACGGTGGAGCAACTGAGATGAGTGCTATTTCCTTGTCTCCCTCGCAGCGGGCCTGGCAGCGATTCAAACGTAACCGGCTGGGCTATTGGAGCCTGCTGATTTTTTGTGCGCTGGTGGGCTTGAGCCTGTTCGCTGAAGTGATCTCCAATGACCGGCCACTGCTGGTCCGCTACGCGGGAACCACCTATTTTCCGATGATCAAAGACTATTCAGAGAAAACCTTTGGCGGCGATTTTGAGACCACCACCGACTACCTGGACCCCTTCATTCGGGAACGGCTCGCCAAGGACGGGAACTGGGCGCTGTTTGCCCCCAACCCTTACGGTCCCAAAACGTTGAACTATTTCGCCAAAGAGCCCAACCCGTCTCGCCCCACCCGTGACAACCTGCTGGGCACCGATGACCGGGGCCGTGACCTGTTGGCCCAGTTGATTTACGGGTTTCGGGTGAGTGTGCTGTTCGCGCTGGCCCTGACCTTTACGGGCGTTGTGCTGGGTGTCATCACCGGCGCGATTCAGGGCTTTTTTGGTGGCAAGACGGACCTTGCATTTCAGCGATTCATCGAGGTCTGGAGTTCCATGCCAGAGCTGTACCTGCTGATTATTTTCAGTGCCGTTTTCTCGCCCAGTCTGGCGCTGCTGTTGATCCTGCTCAGCCTGTTTGGCTGGATGGGCCTGTCTGACTATGTGCGGGCCGAGTTTCTGCGCAACCGCCAGCTTGACTACGTGCGGGCCGCCCGGGCTCTGGGGGTGGGCAATTGGCAAATCATCACGCGGCACATTTTGCCCAACAGCCTGACCCCGGTCGTCACGTTTTTACCGTTTCGCATGAGTGGCGCCATTCTGGCGCTCACGTCTCTGGATTTTCTGGGTCTCGGTGTTCCGCCCGGAACCCCGTCTTTGGGGGAGCTGCTGTCACAAGGCAAAAATAGCATCGATGCATGGTGGATATCGTTGTCCACCTTTGGCGTGCTGGTGGTGACCTTGATGCTGTTGACGTTCATGGGTGATGCCTTGCGTGATGCGCTGGACCCGCGAAAGGCCGATCAATGAGTGCCCCCAAGCCCGGCACAGATGTGTCCTCACTGCCCTCCGGGCCTCTCCTGGACGTGAAAGGCCTGCGCGTCTCCTTTGGCGGCAAAGAAGTGGTCAAGGGCATCGATTTTTCCATCGCACCGGGAGAAAAACTGGCTTTGGTGGGTGAGTCTGGCTCGGGCAAAACCGTCACCGCCCTGAGCCTGCTGCGTCTTGCGACCAATGCCCAATTCGGTGGCCACGCGATTTTCACCGGCGGGCGCGTTGCAGGCGCCAATGATGCACCTGGCCCGGAGCCGGTTGATTTGATGACGGCTTCCGAGCACGTCCTGCGCGGCATTCGCGGGCAAGACATCGCCATGATCTTTCAGGAGCCGATGACGGCGCTGAACCCCCTGTTCACCATTGGTGCCCAGATAGCTGAAGTTTTGCAGCTAAAACAGGGTCTAGCCCCCGCAGCTTGTGCGCAAGCAGCTATTGAATTAATAGCAGATACCGGGATATCGGAGCCTGCGCGTCGGGCGCGTTCCTATCCGCATCAGCTCTCCGGCGGCCAGCGCCAGCGCGCCATGATCGCCATGGCGCTGGCCTGCAGGCCAAAACTGCTGTTGGCCGACGAGCCCACCACCGCGCTGGACGTCACCGTGCGGGGCCAGATTCTTGACCTGCTGTCGGACCTGCAGCGAGCCTATGGCATGGCCGTGTTGATGATCACCCATGATTTGAATCTGGTGCGCAGGTTTGCCGACCGCGTGGCGGTGATGGAGCAGGGGCATATCGTGGAGCAGGGGATGACGGTTGGGGTGTTTGCACATCCGCAGCACCCCTACACGGTCAAGCTGATTGACAGCAAACCGGTGCGTGACGTGGTGGACGCCACGTTGTCCGACCCCGGCCCTCCTGATCCTGCAAACCTGCAAAACGGTCCGCACGCGGCGGCAGTCATCCCGCTGGATGCGAAAGACTTGCGGGTCAATTACCCCATTTCCTTGCCAGGCCTGCAGGGCTGGTTCAAAAAGGGCCAGTTTGCGGCGTTGAGGCAGGTGAGTTGCCGGGTGCAAGCGGGGCAAACGCTGGGTGTCATCGGTGAGTCGGGTTCGGGCAAGTCCACCTTGGCTCTGGCGGCACTGGGTTTGCAGCCCTTCACGGGTGAGCTGCAGGTCATGGGGCAATCCTGGGGGCAAGGCCGCCAACACGACACGGCCATTCGCCGTGCCACGCAAGTGGTTTTTCAAGACCCGTTTTCGTCGCTGTCACCACGCATGACGGTGGAAGAAATCGTTGGGGAAGGCTTATTGGTCCATTTCCCCCATCTTTCTGCCAGCCAGCGTCAGGACAGGGTGACGTTGGCCCTGGCCGATGTCGGGATGGATGGCGGGCAACTCGCAGGCCTGCTGGCGCGTTACCCACACGAATTTTCTGGTGGACAGCGCCAGCGCATCGCCATTGCCCGTGCACTGGCCGTACAGCCGAAATTGCTGGTGCTGGACGAGCCGACCAGTGCACTGGATGTCACGATCCAAAAACAGGTTTTGCAGTTGCTGCAACGCCTGCAACGGGAAAAAGGCCTGAGCTATCTGCTGATCACCCATGATGTGGATGTGATTCGCGCCATGGCCCATGATGTCATCGTCATGAAAGACGGTGAAATTATCGAGTCGGGCCCGATGTCGCAGGTGTTTGCTAACCCGGCCCATGAATACACCCGCAGCCTGCTCGTAGCGCACGAATAATCCTTTAAAAATCAAGGTACTTAGCTCGAAATTACGATACAATCCAAGCTCACGACCAAACGGGCGGGTATTTACCGCCCGTTTTTTTTGGGCGATTGTTTTTGGGTTGGTGTTTCGCAAGAGTGAAAAGGCGAGTTGAAATCAAGTGGCGCAACAGGAAATTATTGAGCAAACAGTGACTGGCCTCGGGTATGACCTGGTGGAGGTCGTTCGCTCGTCTGGCGGTTTGTTGCGCATCACCATTGATCTGCCTTGGGCTCCTTCTGGCGATGCAACGGATGTTGCCGAGAAGTTTGTCAATGTGGAAGATTGCGAAAAGGTCATCCGGCAGTTGCAGTTTGCACTGGAAGTGGATGGCGCCGAATACGCGCGTCTTGAGGTGTCGTCGCCGGGTATTGATCGCCCGTTGCGCAATGTGCAGGATTTTGAGCGGTTTGCCGGCCAGATTGTGGATGTCACGCTGAAAGCCCCAATGGGTGTTGCCGCCGCCGGCCAGGTCAGCCCATTGCGGAAAAAGTTTCGCGGCACACTGGAGCGTGTGCCGGCCGTAGCGGGTCAGGTTGGGCCCGTGTCATGGCAAATCGTCTGGAGCGATGAGCCGCCGGCCAAGCCGGGCCAGCGGGTGAGCAAGAAGCGGCCACCTGCGCTGATGCAGGTTTTGGGTTTTACGCTGGATGAGCTGCGAGAAGCTCGTCTGGCTCCGATAGTGAGTTTCAAGGGGCGTGGGGCAAAAGATGGGGCTGATGGTGTGCTGCCGCAAGACGGCGCAACCTGATGACCTGTTTTGTCGCTAGTTGTATTTGTTGAATCGAGTGTTCAGGAGAGTCATGGCATGAATCGCGAAATGTTGATGTTGGTGGAAGCCATCTCGCGCGAAAAAAGCGTCGAGCGTGATGTGGTCTTTGGTGCTGTTGAGGCAGCATTGGCGCAGGCTACCAAAAAACTGTACCCGGGTGATGTGGACATCCGTGTGGCGGTGGACCGCGACAGCGGCAGTTACGAAACTTTCCGTCGCTGGCACGTTGTACCTGACGAGGCCGGGTTGCAGTTGCCTGACCAGGAGATCCTTCTGTTTGAAGCGGTTGAGCAAATCGCCGACATCGAGGTAGACGAATACATCGAAGAAACCATTGAGTCGGTGCCTATTGGCCGTATTGGTGCGATGGCCGCCAAGCAGGTCATTTTGCAAAAAATCCGTGACGCCGAGCGCGAAATGCTGCTCAACGATTTCATGTCGCGTGGCGACAAGATTTTCGTCGGCACCGTCAAGCGCATGGACAAGGGCGACATCATTGTGGAGAGCGGTCGCGTTGAAGGCCGTCTTCGCCGCAGCGAAATGATCCCCAAGGAAAACTTGCGTTCAGGTGACCGGGTTCGCGCCATGATCATGGAAGTTGACCTGACGCTGCGGGGCGCGCCCATCATCCTGTCGCGTTCTGCACCTGAATTCATGATCGAGCTGTTCCGTCAGGAAGTGCCCGAGATTGAGCAGGGTCTGCTGGAAATCAAATCCTGCGCCCGTGACCCCGGTTCACGCGCCAAGATCGCCGTGTTGTCGCATGACAAGCGGGTTGACCCGATTGGCACCTGCGTGGGTGTCCGTGGCACCCGGGTGAATGGCGTGACCAACGAACTCGCGGGTGAGCGTGTGGACATCGTGTTGTGGAGCGAAGATCCGGCCCAGTTTGTGATTGGTGCGCTGGCTCCGGCCAATGTGTCGTCTATCGTGGTGGACGAAGAGCGCCATGCCATGGACGTTGTGGTCGATGAGGAAAATCTGGCAATTGCCATCGGACGTGGCGGCCAGAATGTTCGTCTGGCATCTGATCTCACCGGCTGGAAAATCAACATTCTTGATGCGGCGGAATCGGCTCAGAAACAGGCCACTGAAACCGACTCTGGTCGCAAGTTGTTCATGGAAAAGCTTGACGTCGATGAAGAAATCGCCGATCTGCTGATCGCTGAAGGCTTTACCAGTCTGGAGCAGATCGCCTACGTTCCACTTGAGGAAATGCTGGAGATCGAGAGCTTCGACGAAGACACCGTCAATGAACTGCGCACCCGCGCCAAGGATGCACTCCTGACGATGGAAATTGCGCACGAGGAAAACGTCGACGAAGTCTCGCTGGATTTGCGTGACCTGGAAGGCCTCAACCCTGAACTGATCGGCAAGCTGGCCGACAGCGGCGTGCACACTCGCGACGACCTGGCCGATTTGGCCGTGGACGAACTCACTGAAATCACCGGCCAGTCTGCGGACGATGCCAAGACCCTCATCATGAAGGCGCGCGAGCATTGGTTTACCAATGACGCCGCTTCTCAAGAGTAATGGTCATGAAAGGTTACACAACAAATGTCCAGTACGACCGTCGCCGAGTTTGCAATCGAACTCAAAAAACCAACCGATACGTTGCTTGAGCAGCTCAAAGCTGCCGGAGTAGCCAAGTCGGCTGCGTCAGACACACTGTCTGACGCCGACAAACACAGCTTGCTGAATCACTTGCAGGTCAGCCATGGCACCGTGAGTGCAGAGCGCAAGAAGATCACGCTGGTGAAAAAATCCACCAGCGAGATCAAGCAGGCCGACTCCACAGGGAAAGCGCGCACCATTCAGGTTGAAGTCCGCAAAAAGCGCACCTTCATTCGCCGTGAAGATGGTGTTGATGGCGCTGGTGATGTGTCGGAATCGGTACAAGAGCACGAGCAAGAGGTCGAAGCGGTCTCTGTCATTGACAACGCCGAATTGGCCCGTCGCGAAGAAGAGGCTCGCCATCAGGCCGAGCTGATCCGTCGCCAGGAAGAAGATCTGGCCGAAAGACGCCGGCTGCGCGAAGAGCAGGAGAGCAAGGCCCGCGACGTAGCCGAAAAAGCGGCTGCCCACGCATTGGCGGAATCTGCCAAAGCCGCCACGCTCGTTCCTTCTTCGGTTGATCATGACGCCCCGGATGAGCCTGCTGCTGCGGAAGTCGCAGCCAAGGCCGACGCCGAAAAACTGAAATCCGATGCACGCGAAAAAGCGGCCGCAGACTCCAGGGCGCGCGCCGCAGAAGAAGTTGCACGAGCCGCTGACTTGGGTGACCGGCGGCGCAAGGCCGAAGCAGAAGCCGCAGCCATCCGCTTGATGATGTCAGCGCCGGCCAAGAAGGTTCAGATTGCGAAGAAGCCTGAGGAATTGAAGCCGGTTGCCAAACCCGGTGCGGTTGACGCAAAAGCGGGCATGAAAGGCACGTTACACAAACCTGCAGCCGGTACAGCCGTTGCAAAGCCGGCCAAACCCGGCGCGCCAGGAGCGCCTGCCACAGGGCCGGCGGGAGCTGGCAAAGAGGTGAAATCAGCGAAATTGTCGTCCAGCTGGGCGGGTGATCCGGCCAAGAAAAAGGCGATCCCTACCCGTGGTGACACTGGCGCAGGTGCGGGCCGTGCGACCAACTGGCGCACGGGGCCACGCGGTCGGCGTGGCAGCAATGACCGCGACCGTGACAACCATGCACCTGTGGCTGCGGTTGAAGCCCGGATCCTCGAAGTGCATGTGCCTGAAACCATCACTGTGGCTGAGCTGGCGCACAAAATGGCCGTCAAGGCTTCCGAGGTGATCAAGCACTTGATGAAACTCGGGCAGATGGTCACCATCAACCAGCCGCTTGACCAGGATACCGCCATGATTCTGGTGGAAGAGATGGGTCATAAAGCGATCGTCGCTTCATTGGACGATCCCGAAGCGTTTACGGTCGATGAAGTGTCCCAGCAAGAATCCGAGTCCTTGCCGCGGGCACCTGTGGTGACCGTCATGGGCCACGTGGATCACGGTAAAACCTCGTTGCTTGACTACATTCGTCGTGCCAAAGTGGCCTCTGGCGAAGCCGGTGGCATTACCCAGCATATTGGTGCCTACCACGTGGAAACACCGCGTGGCATGGTGTCTTTCCTGGACACACCCGGTCACGAGGCTTTCTCGGCCATGCGTGCCCGGGGTGCCAATGCAACCGACATCGTGATTCTGGTTGTGGCTGCCGACGACGGTGTCATGCCCCAGACCAAGGAAGCCATCAAGCATGCCAAGGCGGCAGGCGTTCCCATCATTGTGGCGATCAACAAAATCGACAAGCCTGATGCCAACCCGGAGCGCGTGAAAAACGAACTGGTGGTGGAAGAGGTGATACCCGAAGAGTTTGGTGGCGAGTCGCCGTTTGTGTCGGTGTCTGCCAAGACCGGGCAAGGTATTGATGACTTGCTCGAACGGGTGCTTCTCCAGGCCGAGATCCTGGAACTCAAGGCGCCGGTGGATGCCATGGCCAAAGGCCTGGTGATCGAGGCCCGTCTGGACAAGGGGCGTGGTCCCGTGGCGACCGTATTGGTGCAGTCCGGAACCCTCAAAACGGGTGACGTGGTGCTGGCCGGACAAACCTATGGCCGCGTGCGCGCCATGCTGGATGAAAACGGCAAGGCCATCAAAACGGCTGGGCCTTCGATTCCGGTTGAAATTCAGGGCTTGACCGAAGTGCCACGCGCTGGTGATGAATTCATGATCATGCTCGATGAGCGTCGTGCCCGTGAGATTGCCACTTACCGTGCAGGCAAGTTCCGCAATACCAAGCTGGCCAAGCAGCAAGCCGCCAAACTGGAGAACATGTTCTCCGACATCACCGCAGGCGAAGTCAAGCTGTTGCCCATTATTGTCAAGGCCGACGTGCAAGGCTCACAAGAAGCGTTGGCCCAGTCATTGCTCAAGCTCTCGACCACCGAGGTCAAAGTGCAGTTGGTCTATTCAGCCGTGGGTGCCATCAGCGAGTCAGATGTCAATCTGGCCATTGCCTCCAAGGCGGTCATCATCGGGTTCAACACCCGGGCAGATGCCGGAGCACGCAAGCTGGCTGAAAACAACGGTGTGGATATTCGCTACTACGACATCATCTATGACGCGGTTGATGAGCTCAAGCTGGCCATGTCGGGCATGTTGACGCCGGACAAGAAAGAAGAAGTCATCGGCATGGCCGAGATTCGCCAGGTGTTCAAGGTGTCGAAAATCGGCTCGATTGCCGGCTGTATGGTCACCACAGGTGTGGTCAGGCGTACCGCACGTGTTCGTCTGTTGCGCGAAAACATGGTCATCTTCACCGGTGAACTCGACTCGCTCAAGCGTTTCAAAGACGATGCCAAGGAAGTCAAGGAAAGCTTTGAATGCGGTTTGAATATCAAGAACTACAACGACATCCAGGAAGGTGACGTATTGGAGTTCTTCGAGATTCGGGAAGTAGCCCGTACGCTTTGATCTGGCTGACATAAATCGTGCGAAAAAAGTCCAGTACCCCCAACCGTGCCTTCAAGGTCGCCGATCAGATCCAGCGTGATCTGACGGAGTTGATCGCGCGTGAGTTGAAAGACCCGAGGGTGGGCATGGTGACGATTCAGGCTGTGGAAGTCACGCCTGACTATGCCCACGCCAAGGTGTTTTTCAGTTTGCTGGCGGGCGACCACGTGGCGTGTGAGGCGGGTTTGAACCAGGCTGCGGGCTTTTTGCGCGCAGGCCTGTTCAAGCGTTTGCACATCCATACGGTGCCAACATTGCACTTCCTGTTTGACCGGACCACGGAGAACGCGGCAGACATGAATGCCTTGATTGCGCGCGCGGTGGCCTCGCGGGCCAAGGAAGACTGACCCCATGAATGCGCCGCGTGCACGGGTTGCCAGGCGCCCCGTGCATGGGGTGCTGCTGCTGGACAAACCATTGGGTTGGTCCAGCAATGATGCTTTGCAGAAGGTGAAGTGGCTGATGCGTGCCGAGAAAGCCGGCCATACCGGCACGCTGGACCCGCTGGCGACCGGTGTGCTGCCTTTGTGTTTTGGTGCCGCAACCAAGTTCAGTCAGCTTCAACTCGATGCAGACAAAACGTATGAGGCGATCGCGCAGTTGGGGGTCAAAACCACGACGGGTGATGCCGAAGGGGATGTGATTTCCGAGCGACCCGTGAATGTGGGCGCGGGTGATCTGGCGCGTGTATCGGCCCTGTTTACAGGCCCGATACAACAGACGCCACCGATGCACAGTGCCTTGAAGAAAGATGGCAAAGCGTTGTATGAATACGCGCGAGCCGGGATTGAAATTGAACGGGAAGCGCGCAACATCACGATTTATGACCTGAATGTGGCGCTAGCCCCCGAGAACATTGCGCAACCAGCTATAAAAATGATAGTGAAATGCAGCAAGGGAACCTATATTCGCACGCTCGGTGAAGACCTGGGTGAGGCCTTGGGTTGTGGTGCGCATTTGACCGCGTTGCGCAGAGTGGAAACTGGTGGTTTTCCGGTGTCCCGGTGTGTGACCCTGGATGCCCTTGAAGCCATGTCGGATGAAGAACGGCTGGCGTGCCTGATGCCCGTTGATTCCCTGTTGCAGGGTCATATGGTCGTCACGCTGGATGAAGAAAATGCAGGACGTTTCCTGAGCGGTTTGCGCCGAAGGGGAAGCTGGCCTGACGCCGGGCAGGTTGCCGTGTACGGGCCGTCATCTGACGGCACAACGACAACCCAAACGGCCTTGCTTGGAACGGCCCATATCAAGGCGGGCGAGTTAATACCGACACGTCTGTTGAGTCCGATCGAGGTGAAGCAGTCTCAATCGCAACAGACCCCAACAGGGCGTGCCCAGCCAGTGGCCGCTGTGATAGAACAGATTTAAGAAAGTGAACCATGAGCCATAAACAGATTAGAAATATCGCCATCATCGCCCACGTTGACCATGGCAAGACCACCATGGTCGACCAATTGCTGCGCCAGTCCGGCACCTTCGCCGAACACGAAAAAGTGGTCGACACCGTGATGGACAACAACGCGATTGAGAAAGAGCGTGGCATTACGATTCTGGCCAAGAACTGCGCCGTGACTTGGGAAGGCACGCACATCAACATCGTTGACACCCCTGGCCACGCCGACTTCGGTGGCGAAGTTGAACGTGCACTGAGTATGGTTGACGGTGTGGTGCTGTTGATTGACGCACAAGAAGGCCCGATGCCCCAGACCCGTTTTGTGACCAAGAAGGCGCTGGCCCTGGGTTTGAAGCCCATCCTGGTGGTGAACAAGGTGGACAAACCCGGTGCGCGCCCGGACTGGGTGGTCAACGCCGCGTTTGACTTGTTTGACAAGCTCGGTGCCACCGATGAACAGCTGGATTTCCCCGTGGTTTACGCCTCAGGCATCAACGGTTGGTCGTCGATGGTCGAGGGCGGGCAGGGCGAACAGTGGGGTCCCGACATGTCGGCCCTGTTCAACACCATTCTTGAGCATGTGCCGCACCAGCAGGGTGACCCTGCAGCGCCGCTGCAACTGCAGATTTCTGCGCTCGACTTTTCGACCTTTGTGGGCCGGATTGGTGTTGGTCGTATCAGCCAGGGCACGATCAAGCCCATGATGGACGTGGTTGTGATGGAAGGTCTGGACGGCAAGCCCGTCAAAGGCCGTATTAACCAGGTGTTGACTTTCCAGGGCCTGGAACGGGTGCAGGCCACCGACGCCGGTCCAGGCGAAATCGTGTTGATCAACGGCCTGACCGACATCGGCATTGGTGTCACCATTACCGACCCCGTCACCCCGATGCCGTTGCCCATGCTCAAGGTGGACGAACCAACCCTGACCATGAATTTTTGCGTTAACACCAGCCCGCTGGCTGGTCGCGAAGGCAAGTACGTCACCAGCCGCCAGATCTGGGACCGCCTGCAAAAAGAGCTGCAGCACAACGTGGCCTTGCGCGTCAAGGAAACCGATGAAGAGGGTA
Organism: Pseudomonadota bacterium; assembly: GCA_041192445.1. Taxonomy (GTDB): domain Bacteria; phylum Pseudomonadota; class Gammaproteobacteria; order Burkholderiales; family Burkholderiaceae_C; genus Egaibacter. Next base: position 33,353 of record JBEEMW010000078.1, read on the forward strand.
TCTTTGAAGTCATGGGTCGTGGCGAATTGCACCTGACCATCCTGCTGGAAAACATGCGTCGCGAAGGCTACGAGCTGGCGGTTTCCAAGCCCCGTGTGGTGATGAAAGACGTCAACGGTGAAAAGCATGAACCCATCGAGTTGGTGACCGTCGATATCGAAGACCAGCATCAGGGCGGTGTGATGCAAGCCCTGGGTGAACGCAAAGGCGAACTCAACAGCATGGAGCCGGACGGCCGTGGACGTGTGCGCCTGGAATACCGTATCCCGGCGCGTGGCCTGATCGGTTTCACCAATGAATTCCTGAATCTGACGCGTGGTTCCGGCCTGATTTCCAACATCTTCGATTGCTACGAAGCTCACCGTGGCGATATTGGTGGCCGCAAGAACGGTGTGTTGATTTCCATGGACGCCGGTGAAATTTTCACCTACGCCCTGGGCAAGCTGGACGACCGTGGCCGCATGTTTGTGCGCGCCAATGACCCTGTGTATGAAGGCATGATCGTCGGCATCCACAGCCGTGAAAACGACCTGGTGGTCAACGCCACACGCACCAAGCAGCTGACCAACTTCCGCGTGTCTGGCAAGGAAGATGCGATCAAGATCACGCCACCGATCGACTGCACGCTGGAATACGGTGTGGAATTCATTGAAGACGACGAGCTGGTCGAGATCACGCCCAAGTCGATTCGCTTGCGCAAGCGCCACCTCACCGAGAGCGAGCGCAAGAAAGCGGGTCGCGGCCTTTAAAGCGGTCCGGGGTGCCGTGAGAGGGGTTCCTCATGAGTTCAATGGGTTCCATGGGTGCGTCGTCGGACGAAATTCTGGCAGAGGTCCGCGGTCACGTTGGCTTCATAACGCTGAACCGGCCACGGGCGCTCAATGCGCTGTCGTTGGCCATGATCCGCGCGATCACGGCCAGGCTGCTGACCTGGCGTGATGATCCGCAAGTGAAGGCGGTGGCCATGCGGGGCATGGGGAAAAGCGGGCCCTTTGGGGTTTTCTGCGCGGGGGGTGACATCCGGTTCTTTCACCAGGCGGTGTTGACTGGCAACCCTGCACTGGAAGACTTTTTCACTGAGGAGTACGCGCTCAACCACCTCATTCACACCTATCCCAAACCCACGGTGGCGTTCATGGACGGCATTGTGATGGGGGGTGGCATGGGTATCAGTCAGGGCGCGCACCTGCGCATCGTGACCGAGCGCACCAAAATGGCCATGCCGGAAACCCACATTGGCCTGTTTCCCGACGTGGGTGGTGGCTATTTCCTCAGCCGTTGCCCTGGCCGCGTGGGTGAATGGCTGGCCTTGACCGGTGAGCCCATCGGCGCTGATGCTGCGGTGGCATTTGGTTTGGCCGATACCTGCATGGAATCCGCTCGTTTGCCCGATGCCTGGGACGCGCTGGCCCAGCTGGCATGGGATGGCACCTCTCCAATCGCAGCATGGCTTGCTATTTATTCGATAGCTTCTGGCGCATATTTGACGGGGGCTGAGGCCGATATTGATCATTATTTCTCGCTCCAGTCCGTGCCCGAGATCATTGAGGCACTGGAGGCGGGTGGCCGTGACTGGACAACGCATACCGCAGCGGCGCTGCGAAAACACTCACCGCTGATGCTGCATGTGACGCTGGCGCAGATTCGCCGTGCCCGCGACATGACCCTGAGTGACGATTTGAGAATGGAGCGGGACCTGGTGCGTCACTGCTTCTCGCTGCGTCCAGGCACAGCCAGCGAGACGTTTGAGGGCATACGTGCGCTCGCTGTTGACAAGGATCACAGTCCGAAATGGAACCCGGGGCGAATTGAAGACGTCACGGCGGACATGGTGGCCCCTTTCTTTCAAAGCCCCTGGCCAGCCCACGCGCACCCCCTGCAGCATTTGTCTTGAGAGAGACACCCCGCCGAACCTGCGGTGGGCGACAACTACAACTAACTACAACTGGCGATACACAGCTTCCGCCAGTTTCATCAGCACGTCACGCGACACCGGCCCTGTCAGGGCATAACCAAAACCCTGATCTACCCAATAAAAGCTGGGTACCGGACCGTCAGTGGCAAAGTGGAAGGCGGTTTCGCGTGTGTGAGCCCCGGCCGAAGTCGGGTTCATGGCCCCCAGATACAGGGTGATGCGGGTACCTGCCGCGTTCTGGAACATGAATTGCGCCCGCGCACCCGACTCACCTGGCAACATGCGCCCGCCCACCAACTCATACCCTTCGCTGCCCAGTTTGGGAATTTTGAGTGGCTTGCCCACGCGTTTTGACAACCACTGCACCAAATGATCCTGCTCGGCGGCGGCAACTTCCACCGGGTGCCTGACCTCGGGCGCGTAGGCCGCATGGGCAAGGCTGGCCTGCCGCGCAAAATCCCGCGGCGTCAAGGCTTTCACCAGCGTATGCCCGGATGACAGCGGCAGCCCTTCACCATACCAGGCGGTATTGGAAAACCAGCCCAACCCAAAAGCCAGCACCACGCCAGCGGCCATACCACCCCAGCGCCACCATTGGTTGATCACCTGCTGCGAATCGGTGCTTCTGCGGGCCGCCGCCAGAAGGGTTGGGGGGACCGGTTCGTCTAGCACCCGCAGATGCAGGCGACGAAGGGCATCACGCTGGCGGCGCCACTGGTCTACCGTGGCCTGTGAAGCCGGGTCCTGGGCGAGGCGTTGTTCCAAAACCATGCGCCCGGACTCAGACAGGTGACCATCGACCAACATGTGGCACTCGTCTTCGGTCAGTGATTGCGGTGTTTTCTGGTCCATGGTGTTCATCCTGCCGTCATTTCAGGCGACGCAAAGGCGATACTGTTGAGGCCCCCACCAAACCATCGGCATTCGTGGGCGCATCCAGCAGTAACTGCAACCGTGTGCGGGCGCGGGACAGGCGTGACATCACCGTGCCCATGGGTGTGCCCGTCACGCGGGCGATCTCGTCGTAGCGCATGTCCTCCAGACTGGCCAGCAGCAGCACGGTGCGCTGCTCCTCCGGTAACTGCAACAGGCAGCGCTGCAGATCAAGCGACAGGTTCAGTGCGGCGTCAGGGGCAACAAGCTCATTGGGCACGTCGTCCAGGTCAAGCTGTGTCCCGGCCTGCCGCTGCCGGGACAGACGACGGGTGTCGTTGGCAAACAGGTTGTGCATGATGGTGAAAAGCCAGGCACGCAAATCGGTTCCCGCAGTCCACAAACGCCATTTTGAACACGCACGTTCCAGCGTGTCCTGGACCAGATCGTCCGCCGCCCAGGTGTTGCCGGTCAGCGCCCGTGCATAGCGGCGCAGGCCAGGTATTTGGGCGACGATTTCGGATCGATCCATGTCCAGATGGCAGGACTTCGGGGTGGTAGCGCCAGATCAGGGCTTGACGATATGCCAGACGTCATTGACGCCATCACCCGTCTTGTCGCCTGGCTTGGTGTCCTTGATCCAGTAATAGAGGGGCTTACCTTTGGCGGCCCACTGCTTCTTGCCATCGTCACGCGTCACGATCGAATAGTCGCCGCTGGCTTTGTCGGTTTCGAGTGCCATCAAGGGCGGCCAATTGACGGCACATGGACCGTTGCACACCGATTTGCCGCTACCTTCGGTGTCACGGTCGAAGGTGTACAGCGTCATTCCATTAGGTCCTGCCAACATGCCATTTGCCACTTTGGCAGGCGACGTGTAGGCCATGGAACCACAGCCGCCAAGAATGGCTGCTGTCAAGACTGAAATGGCTACAATTTTCATGGTTTTCTCCGGTTGGGTGGGTTCGCAGAAGTTGCCTGCAACGAGGTAAACACCCGGCAGGTGCTGTTTATTCCCACGGATCCCAAAAATAGCTCAACGATTGCGTGATTTCATGGCGCGATCCACTTCGCGTTTGCCTTCACGATCCTTGATGGTGTCCCGCTTGTCATGTTCGGCCTTACCCTTGGCCAGCGCGATCTCGCACTTCACCTTGCCGGTTTTCCAGTGCAGGTTAAGGGGAACCAGGGTGTAGCCCTTTTGTTCGACCTTCGTGCTCAGCCGCTTGATCTCTTCCTTGTGCAACAGCAGTTTTTTGGTCCGCACCTTGTCCGGGCTGATGTGTGTGGAGGCGGTATTGAGGGGGGTGATCTGCAGGCCGATGAGGAAGAGTTCACTGTTGCGAATCACCACATAGCCGTCGGTCAGCTGTACTTTGCCTTCGCGCAGGGATTTGACTTCCCATCCTTCCAGCACCAACCCGGCCTCAAGGCGTTCTTCAAAAAAGTAGTTGTAAGCCGCCTTTTTGTTGTCGGCAATCCGCGTTGCCTTTTCGGTCTGTTTGGGTGACAGCTTCGGTGCCGCTTTTTTGGCGGATGGATCAGATTTATTGGCCATAAGGTACAAGTGGGGTCGTCAGTCATGCGTACAAGGCTTGTCTACAATCCCGCGCAGCCCCCCATTCTATGAAAACTGTCAAGAAGTCCGTCCTGATCTGGTACAGCCCGCAAGAAATGTATGGCTTGGTGACCGATGTCGCGGCGTACCCGCAATTTTTGCCCTGGTGCGACCACAGTGCCATTCTGGCCGAGGACGACACCGGCATGACGGCGGAAGTCGGCATTTCGTTTGGCGGCATCCACCAGACGTTCACCACCCGCAACCAGCATGTTGCAGCTCGCCAGGTGAGCCTCACACTGATCAAGGGCCCTTTTTCACGGCTTGATGGTCAGTGGGACTTTCTGCCAGTGGGCGATGGCTCGCAGCGCGCTTGCCGGGTGGAGTTGACGCTGCACTATGGCTTTGCCAATGGCACGCTGGGTAAACTGGTGGGCCCGGTGTTTGACAAAATTGCGGCCAGCCTGGTCGATGCATTCGTCAAACGGGCCCAGCAGGTTCTGGGTGAGTGACATGAAAATTCAGGTCACGGTGGTCTATTCCCCGGCACCGCGAGTCGTTCATGAAATGGCGCTGACGGTGTCATTGGGGACAACGGTGGTGCAAGCTCTGAATCTGAGTGGTTTGTTAACCCGGTTTCCTGAAATTGGGCAAAGCCACGCCGTTATTGGTGTCTGGGGCAGGGAGGCAGACCCCGACCGGTCTTTGGTGGACCAGGACCGCGTAGAGATTTACCGGCCGCTCCAGGTTGACCCCAAGCTTGCGCGGCGCGAACGCTTCGCGAAGCAGGGTGCACGAACCACGGGTCTCTTTGCGAAAAAACGTCCCGGTGCGAAAGATGGCTATTGACGCAGCCTGCTTGCCTTATACGCAGTCAGTCGCGATGATGCCCTGAATTCGCCTGGCTTCGGCCGCGCGGGCTGCGTCATCCATGATCTCGCGCTCGCCGCTGGCATTGGTTCGGGCGACCCGAACCCCGGAATCAAACGTTGTTTTAGCCTGTTTGGCACGCGCACAATTTTCAATTTTGGCCTTCACCAGCTTCTCGTCGTCAGCTTTGCGCCGGGCGGCCTCGGCGTCGGTTGCCTGTTTCTTTTTGGCTTCCAGCTCTTTGTCGCCAGAAGCGATCTTTGGCGTGTTGACGGCCCCAGCCGAATTTGAGACTGTTTGAGCGGGTACCACGGCGTCTTCATTTGTGGCCACGGAAATTACTTTGGTGTGATTACCCGGCTGTTTCAGGATATTTTTTTGCAAAATATCCGGTGGTGGGCCCCGATCGCTGAATACTTTGTGGCCGTCCTTGTCAATCCATTGCCATTGGGCCGACGCTGCCACGGAGAACACGCAGGCCAGCGTACAAAGAAAAAATCGAAGGATGTTCATGGGCGAAGTTTAGCGCGGACACCGCGAATTTCACATGATTCACAGCCCGTTTGCCCCCCGTGACGGACCGTTTGTCGACACTTGTTGCCCGGCAACCACCAAACGCACGGGTACAATCGACTTTTTGGAGCTTTGACATGCGCCTTCTCGGCAAAGCGCTCACCTTCGACGACGTGTTGTTGGTGCCAGCGTACTCCCAGGTCCTTCCCAAGGACACATCCCTTTCGACCCGTTTCTCCCGCAATATCGCCCTGAATCTGCCCCTGGTGTCCGCCGCCATGGACACGGTCACGGAAGCCCGCCTGGCGATTGCCATTGCGCAGGAGGGCGGTATCGGTATCGTGCACAAAAACCTCACAGCGGCCGAGCAGGCGGCCCAGGTTGCCAAGGTCAAGCGCTATGAGTCTGGTGTGCTGCGTGACCCGGTGGTCATCACGCCACACTTCACCGTACGGCAAGTGATTGACCTGTCAGACCAGCTGGGTGTATCAGGCTTCCCGGTGTGTGATGGCGGCAAGGTCGTCGGCATTGTGACCGGACGTGATCTGCGCTTTGAGACCCGTTACGACATCCCCGTGAGCCAGATCATGACCCCGCGCGACAAGCTGGTGACCGTGCCCGACGGCACGACGCTGGCAGATGCCAAGGCGCTGCTGAACAAATTCAAGCTGGAGCGCCTGCTGGTTGTCAACGATGCGTTTGAGCTCAAAGGCCTGATTACCGTCAAGGACATCACCAAACAGACCAGTTTTCCAAATGCCGCGCGTGATGCCCATGGCAAGTTGCGCGTGGGTGCGGCGGTCGGTGTGGGCGAGGGCACCGAAGAACGTGTTGATGCGTTGGTGCGTGCCGGGGTTGACGCGATTGTGGTGGACACGGCGCACGGCCATAGCCACGGTGTGATCGAGCGTGTGCGCTGGGTCAAGAAAAATTATCCCCATATCGATGTGATTGGCGGCAACATCGCCACGGGCGCGGCCGCACTGGCGCTGGTTGAAGCCGGCGCTGATGCGGTCAAGGTCGGCATTGGCCCGGGCAGCATTTGCACCACCCGCATCGTGGCAGGTGTTGGCGTGCCGCAGATCATGGCAATCGACAGCGTGGCAACCGCCTTAAGGGGTACGGGCGTGCCCCTGATTGCCGACGGTGGCATCCGTTACAGCGGTGACATTGCGAAAGCCATCGCGGCTGGCGCCAGCACCGTCATGATGGGTGGCATGTTTGCCGGCACAGAAGAAGCACCGGGAGAAGTCATTTTGTTCCAGGGTCGCAGTTACAAGAGTTATCGCGGCATGGGCTCCATTGGTGCCATGCAGCAAGGCAGTGCAGACCGCTATTTCCAGGAGTCCACTACCGGCAACCCCAATGCCGACAAGCTGGTGCCCGAAGGCATTGAAGGCCGCGTGCCGTATAAAGGCTCTATGGTTTCCATCGTGTTCCAGATGGCCGGTGGCGTGCGCGCCAGCATGGGTTACTGCGGCTGCCCAACCATTGAAGACATGCAAAACAAGGCCGAGTTTGTAGAGATCACCACCGCCGGCATTCGTGAAAGCCATGTTCACGACGTGCAAATTACCAAAGAAGCGCCCAACTACCGGGCTGAATAGTGTCACACCCCCAGGCTTCGCGCACTTTGTGTCGCTGGGCCACCCCCCTGCGGGAGGGGGACACGCTCTTTAAGCAAAATTTCTCTCATGCATCAAAAAATCCTCATCCTTGATTTCGGCTCTCAGGTTACCCAGCTCATCGCCCGTCGGGTGCGTGAAGCCCACGTGTTTTGTGAAGTGCATCCGTGTGATGTGACGGACGACTGGGTTCGTGCGTATGCCAGTGACGGCACGCTCAAGGGTGTGATTCTTTCGGGCAGCCACGCCAGCGTTTACGAGATTGAGACCGACAAAGCACCCCAAGCCGTGTTTGGGCTGGGCGTGCCGGTGCTGGGCATTTGTTACGGCATGCAGACCATGGCGCAGCAGCTTGGCGGCAAGGTTGAGGCGGGCAAAACCCGTGAATTTGGTGCTGCGCAGATCCGCGCCCGCGGTCATACGGCCCTGTTTGATGGCATCGCTGATCACACCACGCCAGATGGCCACGGCCTGCTGGATGTATGGATGAGCCATGGCGACAAAGTTGTTGACATGCCGCCCGGCTTCAAGCTGATGGCGTCCAACGAAGCCTGCCCGATTGCCGGCATGGCCGACGAGGTGCGCAAGTTTTACGCCGTGCAGTTCCACCCCGAGGTGACACATACCGTGCAGGGCCAGGCGATTCTGGAGCGCTTTGTGCTCAACATCTGTGGCACCCGGCCGGACTGGATCATGGGCGACTACATCACCGAGGCCGTCGCCAGCATTCGTGCCCAGGTGGGTGACGAAGAGGTGATTTTGGGCCTGTCGGGTGGCGTGGATTCATCCGTGGCCGCTGCGCTGATACACCGCGCCATTGGTGACCAGCTGACCTGCGTGTTTGTGGATCACGGCCTGTTGCGCCTCAATGAAGGCGACATGGTGATGGACATGTTTGTCGGCAAGCTGCACGCCAAAGTGATTCGTGTGGACGCAACCGACCAGTTCCTCGGTCATCTGGCAGGCGTCAGCGACCCCGAAGCCAAGCGCAAAATCATCGGACGCGAGTTTGTAGAGGTATTTAAGGCGCAAGCCCTCAAGCTGACTGCGTCGGGTGCTAGCAAAAAAGGAGCAAGCTTCCTCGCCCAAGGCACGATCTACCCGGACGTGATCGAGTCCGGTGGTGCCAAGAGCAAAAAAGCGGTGGTGATCAAGAGCCACCACAACGTCGGTGGCCTGCCTGAGCAGCTGGGTTTGAAGCTGTTGGAGCCGCTGCGCGAACTTTTTAAAGATGAAGTGCGTGAGCTGGGTGTTGCACTGGGTTTGCCCGCCGACATGGTCTACCGCCACCCGTTCCCCGGCCCGGGCCTCGGTGTGCGTATTCTGGGTGAGGTCAAAAAGGAATACGCCGATTTGCTGCGCCGTGCCGATGCCATCTTCATCGAAGAACTGCGCAACTTCCCCTACACCCCCGCGGCAAACGAGCCTGTGAACCTGCGTCACCCCAAAAAGACCTGGTACGACGCCACCAGCCAGGCCTTTACCGTGTTCCTGCCGGTCAAGAGCGTGGGCGTGATGGGCGATGGCCGAACCTACGACTACGTGGTTGCCCTGCGCGCCGTGCAGACCAGTGATTTCATGACGGCAGACTGGGCCGAGTTGCCCTACGCACTGCTCAAAAAAGTGTCGGGCCGCATCATCAACGAAGTACGCGGGATTAACCGGGTGACGTATGACGTGAGTTCCAAGCCCCCGGCGACGATTGAGTGGGAGTGAGGGGCTGCGGCGAGGAGTCGGAATTTTCTTCAGCGCCGTCAGAGACTTGAAGGTTTTGATTGATCATGTGATACCACATGGTCACTTGCACAGCTCTGCGGCGGCACGCAATTGATGTCGAAAGGCTTCTGACGCTTTTGCCGTGAAGAGTGTTGCTCGGGCCACGCGAAGTTCCGACGGTAAATCTAGCGGTAGAAGTTTCGACGAGAATTCCAAGACCGCGTGTACTGTCATCCTCACTGGATGCTGTCGCTGCGATTCGTTGCAATGCCAGTGTGATCATGATCTACTCCAGCAACTGCCTCCGTGAGATAAGAATGTACGCTCCAGAAACGGTGAGACGCCTGTCTATTAATCCTATTGCCGAGCATGAGCTCCTTCGGGTGGCATCTGCAATGAACGGATTGACCAACGACTTTGGCCAAACTTGGGTTGAAGCCAATCTTTACGGCTTTGGCCCGGCAGAACGCAGTCGCGAACTGGGCATCCCGGTGGACACATTGATCCACCAATGGGCTGATTTTGATGACCTCGTTTTTCTTTGGGAAGACGTTGAGGTTCTTCGCGACCTCAATGGTTTTGACAAACTCCAAAAGAAGTTAAAGCAAGGTAAGCGATCCAACGATGTCGATCTCGAAATTTCGGTCGCAGCGGACCTTTGCCGTTTGACTGCCAAGGTTGAATTGGAGCCAAGTGTCGGCAATAGTCGATTTGCAGATTTGCGGTTCAAGTCCCGTCCCGACGACGATTGGACCTATGTGGAAGTGACACGAAAGAATCCGGGGAAAGTGGGTGATCTGCTTTTGGAACGCGGCAGGAAGCTTGCTGCTCTGGTGGCAGCCCGAGATCCTTCACGACGAAACTTCGTAGCTGTGACGCGACCTATGGATCCCGGCTTTTCGGAGCAGGAATTTGAAGAATTGGTGGCTTGGATCCCAAACAGCGCTCCAGATTCGCGGTTCAAGGACTACGCTTTTGTTGGTTCAGTTCCGCACGGCCAAGATGAGACGCCACTCGTCTTGCCCCGCTTCGCAGGTCCGGTTTCTTGCATCTCAAATGGTGACGTGACGATGATGTCATTCGGTGTTGCATACCTTCGCGTACCCGATCTGGGAGCTGAGAACAAGATTAGAGACAAGACGGACCAAGCCATGAGAGGGAGCGAATCCCTTCTGTTTATTGACCTGACTCAAACCCACGCGACGCAGGTGCAATGGGATGATCGGATAGACGCGATCGACGTGGCGCGTAACTTCGGCGCGGTGGTCCTCTTGCGGAGCGAACTCGGCGGCAAAGGCCTCACTCGTAAATGCAAGATCGTCGAACCGCAGGGAGCGGCACACAAGTTGTCGAGCGAAACGCGACTTGTTCTGGGTAGGTTTGCTGAGCTGCGGGTCCAACGGTCGCTTGGGAAAAGCAATGGCATTAGTGAACGAGGCCATTCCGGATTGTTTGGTTACCGGGCCTCGAAAACAATCGAGTTGGAGTGACAGGACTTCTAAAGCAAGTCCAAATTTTTCGCAAATTTCCGAAAATCGTGTAGTCGGCCAGCTGTAGCGCTGAATGGAAGCCATCGTCAAAAAGGAGCTTCAACTCGATACCTCCCTTTACATTTGCCTACAGATTTTGTCGGCCTCGGTTTTTGACCGGGCAGCAGTGATTTATGATCAAAGCAGGGGACGGTAAAGTTGACGGTATGGACGATCTTGGACTATCTACAGTCATTGTCCTGTTCGGTGCAACGCAAAGCGCAGGCGTTCAATTTTTCACGCGGGTTGACCATCGAGTGGGAGTAACGGCAACTTGGCGCCCAGTCGGGCGTTCATGTATTCAATCTCTTCGTATGCCTCAAGGGGTAGCGACCCAGTTATCCAGTTGCAAGCCCGGTACCTTGGCAAATTCGCGGGTGTTGTTGGTGACCAGCAGGGCCTGCTGGCTCAAGGCGTGGGCGGCAATCATGGTGTCCAGAGAGCCAATGGGCGTGCCACGGCGCTCCAGATTCGCGCGCAGGTCGCCATAGGCCCAGACGGCTGGCGCATCGAAGGGAAAAATAG
>JBEEMW010000079.1:0-42426 GCA_041192445.1 Pseudomonadota bacterium
CAACCATTCCTGCAAAGCGCAGGGCATAAGGTATTGCTGATCGGGCTGGTAGGGAACGTAGCTGGTGTTCATCCCTAATTAACGATCCCGCTCAACTTCCGTTGTGAGTGAGAACCCTAGTTTCTGCCGCCCAGACTCCTAGTATTGTGATTGCGGGGCTTTTTTTGAGACCTTGGGATAAGGGCATTCTTTGGCGGGCACAGGCCGACGCGGCACTCAGCTCCGCGGCTGTCCTCCGCCCTGTGGGCTCCCCCTTGATGCCGCTGCGCTGAATGCCACGCCGACCTGAGTCTGGTAGAGGCGTTGGCGTTCAGCCCGCTCAATAAGTGGGCTGGAACCGGTAAACCCCGTCACTGCCGCGGGTTCGGGTCAGGCGGGCGTCAAACCAGAGCTTGTGCAGGTGGGCAATCGATTCACCCATGGCAAAGGTGGTCTGGTGCATGTCCAGCTTGCGCTTGAACAGCACTGGCAGGATGTCAGCCGCACTGCAGGGCCGCTCCTGGCAGGCTTGCATCACCTCGGCCAGCCGGTCACGGTGGTGGTCATGCAGTTGTTGGATGCGCGTGTACAAGCCCGTGAACGGTTTGCCATGGGATGGCAGGGTGAGTGTCTGCTCGTCCAGCGCCTTGAATTTGTCGATCGAATCCAGAAACTGCCTGAGCGCGTTGGCCTCGGGCTCCATGTCGTACACACTCACGTTGGTGGAGATGCGCGGCAGCATCATGTCGCCACCCAGCAGCACCTGCAGTGCCCCGCAGTACAGCGCAATGTGCTCGGGGGCATGGCCGTAGCCACTGATGCAGGCCCATGAGCGCCCGCCAATGGTGATCACATCACCGTCCTGCATGCGCCGAAACTGGCGTGGCACGTCTGGCACCAGCGTGGGGAAGTAGTTGGCGCGGCCCCGGATCTGCGCCACCGATTCCGGGTCGTTCAGGCCGTGAGAGGCAAAAAAGGCGGCAGCGGCGTCACCACCCCCGAAACCGGCCGGCCCGATCGAGCCCAGGCGGGCCATGGCGTGGTCGGTGGCGCTGATCCACAGGCGGCATTCATGCTCAGGGGTGGTCCAGTGCCCGCACAACCAGTGGGCCAGCCCGATGTGGTCCGGATGCATGTGGGTGACGATGACCCGCACAATCGGCAGGCCTTCAAGCTGGGTCGCAAACACCTGCGCCCACTGCGCTCTGGATTCGTCTCTGGCAATGCAGCAGTCCACCACCGTCCAGCCCTGTCGGCCATCCACCTCGTCACGCAGCAGCCACAGGTTGATGTGGTCCAGCGCAAACGGCAAGGCCATGCGGATCCACTTGACGCCGGGCGCCACCACCATCGTGGCACCGGGCGCCGGCAGCTTGTCGCCAAAAGGGTAGTGCAGTGCTTGTTCAAGTACGTTCATGTACGATGCGGTCCAAGTTTGACGTTGACGTAAACGTCAGATGTAATGGACGCATTGTAGGGATATCACCATGGCGACGACATACAGCATCAGCGATCTGGCCAAAGAGTTCGATCTGACCACCCGTGCCATCCGTTTTTACGAAGACATGGGGCTGCTGCAACCACAACGCACCGGGCCGGGCGGGCGCAGCCGGGTTTACACACCACGTGACCGCACGCGCCTCAAGCTCACCTTGCGCGCCAAACGCCTGGGTTTGAGCCTGTCCGAGGCCCGGGAAATCATCGACATGTACGACAGCCCGCGCGACACCGGGCCGCAGTTGAAGAAGTTTCTGGCCGTTCTGGCCGCGCACCGCAAAGAGCTGGAAGAGCAGATGGCCGACCTGGTGGCCAATCTGGATGAGGTCAAAACGCATGAAAAAGAGGCACGGGCCCTGCTGACCAAATCCGAAAAAGCGCGGCAGGCCGCCTGACACTGGCGCTGGCGCGGGTCTTCGCGCATAATCCGGGTTTTGGTTGACGTTTACGTAAACGTCAACTCCGGCTTCAATGTCAACCCGGCCTGCTGGCCTGCTTCAACATGAACACCTCTGCGCCATTGCCCGATCCCGATCATGCCGCCCTGACCCAACGGGTACAGGCCAGTTTCGAGCGTCAGGGCATGATGCGCCACCTCGGTGTGCAACTGGTGCGCGTGGCGCCCGGGCTGTGTGAGCTGGCTTTGCCATATTCAGACAAGGTGACCCAGCAGCAGGGCGGTTTTCATGGGGGTGCCATGGGCGCGCTGGCTGACATTGCGGCGGGGTATGCTGCGCTGACGGTGGCTCCCGAGGGCATGGAAGTGACCACAGTCGAGTACAAAATCAATTTTCTGGCCGGGTTTCAGGGCGGCGAGCTGCGCGCCACCGGCCGCGTGCTGAAGGCGGGCCGGCGCATCATCGTCACCGCCGCCGACGTGGTGCATATCGACGAGTCGGGCAAAACCACCGACTGCGCGGTGATGCAGCAAACGATCATGCCCGTGCCCAAAATTTACTGACCCTCTACTGACCCCCTACTGACCCATCACCTGCTGACGCAGTCCATTCGGAGAGACAACATGAACCTGCCTGGCCTCAACTTTCAACTTGGCGAAGACATCGACGCGCTGCGTGACACGGTGCATGAATTTGCGCAACGCGAGATTGCCCCGCGCGCCGCAGAAATTGACAAGAGCGACCAGTTCCCCATGGACCTGTGGCGCAAGATGGGTGACCTGGGCGTGCTGGGCATCACGGTGGGCGAGGAATACGGCGGCGTCAACATGGGCTACCTGGCCCACATGATTGCGATGGAAGAAATCTCGCGGGCTTCCGCCTCCGTGGGGCTGAGCTACGGCGCGCACAGCAACCTGTGCGTCAACCAGATCAAGCGCAATGGCACACCCGAGCAGTGGCAAAAATACCTGCCCCGGCTCATCAGTGGCGAACATGTGGGGGCACTGGCCATGAGCGAGCCGGGTGCTGGCAGCGATGTGATCAGCATGAAGTTGAAAGCCGAAGACAAGGGCGGCTATTACGTCCTCAACGGCAGCAAGATGTGGATCACCAACGGCCCCGATGCCGACACGCTGGTGGTCTACGCCAAGACAGAACCTGAGCTCGGTGCGCGTGGCGTGACCGCCTTCCTGATCGAAAAAGGCATGCAAGGCTTCAGCGTCGCGCAAAAGCTCGACAAGCTGGGCATGCGCGGCTCACACACGGGTGAGCTGGTGTTCCTGAATGTTGAAGTGCCGGCGCAAAACATTCTGGGTGGCCTCAACGGTGGCGCCAAGGTGCTGATGAGCGGACTGGACTACGAGCGCACCGTGCTCACCGGCGGGCCGCTGGGTGTGATGCAGTCGGTGATGGACAACGTGATTCCCTACATTCACGACCGCAAGCAGTTCGGGCAGAGCATTGGCGAATTCCAGTTGATCCAGGGCAAGGTGGCCGACATGTACACCGTGCTGCAGGCTGGGCGCTCGTTCGCTTACACCGTGGCCAAGAACCTGGACCTGCTGGGCGTGGAGCATGTGCGCCAGGTGCGCAAGGACTGTGCCTCCGTGATTCTGTGGTGCGCCGAAAAAGCTACCTGGATGGCCGGCGAAGGCGTGCAGATCTTTGGCGGCAATGGCTACATCAACGACTACCCGCTGGGCCGCCTGTGGCGTGATGCCAAGTTGTACGAAATTGGCGCGGGCACCAGCGAGATTCGTCGCATGCTGATCGGGCGTGAGCTGTTCGCCGAGACTTGCTGAACAGGTTTTTGTCCGTAATCTATAATGACCACATTGTAATTACATGTGTGCACCATGCAAACCCACATTGTCCCCATCGGAAACTCACTCGGCCTGCGTTTGCCAAAGGCGGTGCTGGAGTCGTTGCACCTTGTCCGCGCATCGGCACTGAGCATTCAGGTTCGCGCCGACAGCATTGTGCTCAAACCCATCAAGGCGCCACGCGTCGGCTGGGCGGCGGCATTTGCTGCTGCGCCCGCACCGGAGGCTGAAAACCTCTGGGGTGATCTGCCGGTGACGGATGCCTGGGACGACTGACTGTGGCCGACAAACGCTTTCCCCGGCAAGGCGAAATCTGGTGGGTCAACCTCGACCCGACGGTGGGCCGGGAGATCAGCAAAAAGCGCCCCTGTCTGGTCGTTTCGCCTGACGACATGAATGAGCACTTGGGCACCGTGATTGCGGCCCCCATCACCAGCACCATCCGGGAATGGCCTACCCGCGTGACGATCCGCCTGCAACGGCAAGCCAGTTCCATTGCGCTGGATCAGCTGCGTGTGGTTGATCGCAGCCGATTGGTCAAAAAAATGACCGTTATTGACCCCGAAGAAGCGCTTGACGTGCTTCGCGAAATGTTTGCAAAGGCCTGAGCGGAAACCATGACCACATCCATACCCGATCTCTTTGCCCACAACCGTGCCTGGGCGGCACAGATGGAGCGCGAGCGCCCCGGCTTTTTCACCAACCTGAAAAGCCAGCAAAAACCCAAATACATGTGGATAGGCTGCTCCGACAGCCGGGTGCCCGCCAACCAGATCACCGGGTTGGAGCCGGGTGAGGTGTTTGTACACCGCAACGTGGCCAACGTGGTGGTGCATTCCGACCTGAATGCCTTGTCCACCGTGCAATTTGCCGTGGAGATGCTCAAGGTCGAGCACGTGATGGTGGTGGGCCACTATGGCTGCTCGGGCGTGCAGGCGGCGCTGGACGGTGTGCGCATTGGCCTGGCAGACAACTGGTTGCGCCACATCCAGGACGTGCGTGACCGCCACCGTGGTTTGCTGGAAGCCACGGTGCCCGGCAAACGACACGATGCCCTGGTGGAACTCAACGTGATTGAGCAGGTGGTCAATGTCTGCCAGTCCACCGTGATGCTGGACGCCTGGGCCCGGGGCCAGCAGGTGCAGGTGCATGGCTGGGTGTATGGCGTGCATGACGGCCTGTTGCAGGACCTGCACATCACGGTCGCCGGGCTGGACACCCTGGAGGCCCTGTACCGCTCGGCAGTTGATAGTGTTTCAAGCTCCCGGCCCTCGTAAACAGTGCACAAGCAGCTACCAAAACAATAGCGACCATGTTTCCCCAAAGACTTGACTCCACCGTTGCGTACGACATTGCCAAAGCCATGATGGATGGTTTTAACCGCCACTACCGGCTGTTTCGCACGGAGTCGGCCCGCGCCAAACACCGGTTCGAGGTGGCAGACTGGCACGGCCAGCAGCGCGCCCAGCGGGAACGCATCGAGTTTTACGACTTGCGCGTCAAGGAGTGCTCAAACCGGCTGGAGCGTGAGTACAAGGCCGGGGAGCAGCCGATGGACATCTGGCAACAGGTCAAGCTGCACTACATCGGTTTGCTGGTTAACCACCACCAGCCCGAGCTGGCGGAGACCTTTTTCAACTCGGTCACCACCAAAATCCTGCACCGCACCCATTTCCACAACGACTTCATCTTTGTGCGCCCCGCGGTGAGCACCGAATACATTGAAAACGGCGAGATCGAGTCGCGCCCCACCTACCGGGCTTATTACCCCTCGACCACCAGCATGCAGGATGCGCTGATGCAGATGGTGAAAGACTTCGACCTTCGCCGCAACTTCGAAGACCTGGCGCACGACGCCGCGCTGGTGGTGGCGGCGATGAATGCCGTGTTGGGGGACGCCAAGCTGCGTGCCAACTTCCAGTTTCAGGTGCTCACCAGCCTGTTTTTCCGCAATAAGGGCGCCTACATCGTGGGCAAGCTGATCAACGGTTTCAATGAATTCCCGTTTGCCCTGCCCATACTGCACACCGGCCGGGATGACAAACTGGCCATCGATGCCGCCCTGTTTGGCGAAGACGATTTGCTGATGCTGTTCAGCTTCGCCCGCGCCTATTTCATGGTGGACATGGAAATCCCGTCCGCCTATGTGCAGTTTTTGCGCAGCATGATGCCGCGCAAGCCGCGCAATGAAATCTACAACGCCCTGGGCCTGGCCAAGCAGGGCAAGACCCTGTTTTACCGTGATTTTCTGCACCACCTGCGGCACTCCACTGACAAGTTCCGCATTGCCCCCGGCATCAAGGGCATGGTGATGCTGGTGTTTGACCTGCCCTCGTTTCCCTACGTGTTCAAGGTCATCAAAGACTACTACCCGCCGCAAAAAGACACCACCCGCGAGCAGATCAAGGGCAAGTATCTGCTGGTCAAGCAGCATGACCGCGTGGGGCGTATGGCCGACACGCTGGAGTACAGCGAGGTGGCGTTTCCGCGTGAACGTTTTGAAGACGAGCTGATTGCGGAAATAGAGAAATTTGCACCCAGCCAGCTGGAAATCAGCGACCGCGATGGTGATGGTGAGGTGGAAGTCATCATCAAACACGTGTACATCGAGCGCCGCATGATCCCGCTCAACATTTACCTGCAGGAAGCCTTTGACGCGGGCGGTGCCGACGTGAACGCCCAGGGACCGGTGGCGGTGCGGGGACGTGAACAGATCGAGCGCGGTGTCGTCGAGTACGGCAATGCCATCAAGGATCTGGTTGCCGCCAATATTTTTCCCGGCGACATGTTGTGGAAAAACTTTGGCATCACGCGCCATGGCAAGGTGGTGTTTTACGACTACGACGAGATCGAATACATCACCGACTGCAAGTTTCGCAAGGTGCCCACACCCCGCAATGAAGAAGACGAAATGTCGGGCGAGGTCTGGTACAGCGTGGGGCCCAAAGATGTTTTCCCCGAAACCTTCGGCCCCTTCCTGCTGGGCAATCCGGCGGTGCGCGGAATCTTCATGAAACACCACGCCGATCTGCTGGAAGCCAGCTTCTGGCAGGGCCACAAGGACCGCATTCTGGCAGGCCATGTGCTCGACGTTTTTCCGTATGACCGGGAGAAACGGTTTTCTCCTGCCAACCGGCAATCCGGCCAGTTTTAAGCTGATTTTTATTGAGAGGTTTTTTGACATGACTGAACCAATCGTGATCGTGGGTGCGGCCCGCACCCCCATGGGGAGTTTTCAGGGCGATTTTTCAACGCTCGCGGCCCATGATCTGGGCGGTGCGGCCATCCGGGCGGCGGTGCAGCGCGCCGGCATCAGTCCGGCGCTGGTCGATGAGGTGCTGTTTGGCAACTGCCTGATGGCGGGTCAGGGCCAGGCCCCCGCGCGCCAGGCCGGGTTCAAGGGCGGCTTGCCCATCAGCGCGGGCGCCGTCACCCTGTCCAAAATGTGTGGCTCGGGCATGCGTGCCGCCATGTTCGGCCACGACATGCTGCTGGCCGGCAGTGCCGATGTGGTGGTGGCTGGTGGCATGGAAAGCATGACCAATGCGCCCTACCTGCTGCAAAAAGCCCGTGGCGGCTACCGCATCGGCCACGACCGCATGTTTGACCACATGATGCTCGACGGCCTGGAAGACGCCTACGAAGCCGGCCGCTCCATGGGCACTTTTGGTGAAGACTGCGCTGCCAAGTACGGCTTCACCCGTGAGCAACAAGACAACTTCGCCATCACCAGTGTGCAGCGCGCGCAGGCGGCAACCCGGTCAGGGGCGTTTGCGTCTGAGATTGTTCCTGTCACGGTCAAAGGCCGCGCTGGTGACACCGTGATTGCCACCGACGAAGCGCCCGGCAAGGTCAAGCTGGAAAAAATCCCGACCCTGAAACCCGCGTTCAAAAAAGACGGCACCATCACCGCCGCCAGCAGCTCCAGCATCAGCGACGGCGCGGCCGCACTGGTGATGGTGCGGGCCTCGACCGCCGACAAGCTCGGTCTCAAGCCGCTGGCGCGCATCGTCAGCCACGCGGTGCACGCGCAGGAACCCAACTGGTTCGCCACTGCTCCGGTGGGTGCCGTGAACAAGGTTTTGGCCAAGGCCGGCTGGGCCGTCAAGGACGTGGATTTGTGGGAGGTCAATGAAGCCTTTGCCGTGGTGCCGATGGCGCTGATGCATGAGCTGAACCTGAGCCACGACATCGTGAACGTGAACGGCGGGGCCTGTGCGCTGGGCCATCCGATTGGCGCGTCCGGCGCCCGCATCATGGTCACCCTGATGTACGCGCTGCAGGCGCGGGGCCTGAAAAAAGGCGTGGCCACGCTGTGTATTGGTGGCGGTGAGGGCACTGCCGTAGCGCTGGAAATGCTATAAATTCAATAGCTACTTGCGCAATGTTGACGAGGGCTTGAGCTCTATTTGTTATGAATTTTCACGGACGCCCTCGGGCCTGATCCATGCTGCTGACCCAAGACCAGGAAATGATCCGCGACGCGGTGCGCGACTTTGCCCAAGCCGAGTTGTGGCCGCATGCCGCGCAGTGGGACAAGGACCACACCTTTCCCAGGGCGGCGCACAAAGGCCTGGCCGCGCTGGGGGCCTACGGCATTTGTGTGCCGGAGGAGTTTGGTGGTGCCCATCTGGACTATATGACGCTGGCGCTGGTGCTGGAAGAAATCGCTGCGGGTGATGGCGGCACCAGCACCGCCATCAGTGTGACCAACTGCCCGGTCAATGCCATTCTGATGCGTTACGGCAATGCCGGGCAGAAGAAGCAGTGGCTCATCCCGCTGGCGCAGGGGCAATTGCTGGGCGCATTTGCGTTGACCGAGCCGCATGTGGGCTCGGACGCCTCGGCCCTCAAAACCACCGCCGTGAAAGACGGGGATGAATACGTCATCAACGGTGTCAAGCAGTTCATCACCAGTGGCAAATACGGCGATGTGGCCATCGTCATTGCCGTGACCGACAAGGGCGCGGGCAAGAAGGGCATGAGCGCCTTCATCGTCCCCACCAGCGCACCCGGCTATGTGGTGGCTCGGCTGGAAGACAAGCTGGGCCAGCACAGCAGCGACACCGCGCAAATCAATTTTGACAACTGCCGTGTGCCCGCAGAGAACCTGATCGGGGCTGAAGGTGAGGGGTACAAAATTGCGCTGGGCGGCCTGGAGGGCGGGCGCATCGGTATTGCGGCGCAAAGTGTGGGCATGGCGCGCAGTGCGTTTGAGTGTGCGCTGGCCTACGCCAGACAGCGCGAGAGTTTTGGCCAGACCATCTTCAACCACCAGGCTGTGGGGTTCAGACTGGCCGAGTGCGCCACCCAGATTGAAGCCGCCCGCCAGCTCATCTGGCACGCCGCCAGCCTGCGTGATGCCAACCGCCCCTGCCTGAAAGAAGCCGCCATGGCCAAGCTGTTTGCCAGCGAGATGGCCGAAAAAGTCTGCAGCGCCGCGATCCAGACCCTGGGGGGTTACGGTTATGTGAGTGATTTCCCGGTGGAGCGTATCTACCGCGATGTGCGCGTGTGCCAGATTTATGAGGGCACGAGTGATGTGCAGAAAATCATCATTCAGCGGGCGCTGGCTTGAAGGGTGTGCCTGTGCCAAGCAGGAAATATGGTTGAATATTAACCATTGCATGGTTGAAATTCAACCAGTAAAATAATGGCATGTACCCTCGACATATCGATCCGCTGCTAGGCGATGCCTTGCTTGACACGCCAGTCGTTCTGATCAATGGGGCGCGGCAAAGTGGCAAAAGCACATTGGTGCAATCACAAGTGGTTGCCAGTGCTGCTGCGCGTCAGTACCTGACTTTGGACGACGCGGTGGTGCTCAACGCTGCGAAATCTGATCCGGCGGGCTTCATCAATGGCCTTGCGGGCGCCGTCACGCTGGACGAAGTGCAGCGCGTGCCCGAGCTTTTCCTGGCCATCAAGGCGGCCGTGGATCGGCAACGCCAGCCAGGGCAGTTTTTGCTGACGGGTTCTGCCGATGTGCTGCTTCTGCCGGGTATTGCCGATTCACTGGCCGGACGGATGGAAGTATTGTCCCTGTGGCCGCTCTCGACCGCTGAAATGGCCAACAGCGCCGGTTTGAATCGGGCCGACGCCTTGTTTCAGGGAAATTGGGCCAGCTTGTCGGTACCCCCCTGTGAGCGGGGCGACATCGTTGCGCGCCTTCTGGCGGGGGGCTTTCCCGACGCGGTCGCACGCACCAGCACGCGTCGGCGCGAAGCCTGGTTTGACAGCTACCTGCAGGCCATCTTGCAACGGGACGTGCGTGAGCTCGCCAATATTGAGCAGCTAACCGAAATCCCCAACTTGCTGCACCTGCTGGCCACGCGCAGCGGCACGCTGCTCAATTTTGCAGAGCTTTCCCGCACTGCAGCGCTGGCGCAAAGCACGCTCAAACGCTATTTTGCGTTGCTGGAAATGCTGTTTTTGGTCGTGCGTCTGCCGTCGTGGGAGCGCAACCCCGGCAAACGGCTGGTGAAGGCGCCCAAGGTATTTTTGCCGGACAGCGGTTTGCTCGGCCACTTGATGGCAGCAACGCCGGAGAGCCTGGCTGCCAAACAAGGCTTGCCCGGCGCAATGGTGGAAACTTTTGTGTTGACCGAGTTGCTCAAGCACGTGGCGTTTTCTGTGCAACGGCTCTCGCTCTGGCACTACCGCACGCAGACCAACATCGAGGTCGATTTCATTCTTGAAAACCGTCTGGGCCAGATCACGGGGATTGAAGTCAAGGCCAGCGCCACGGTGGACAGCAAGGACTTTAAAGGATTGCGGCATTTGCAAGAGACGGAAGCCACCATTTTCCAGCGCGGCATTGTGTTGTACACCGGGCGTGACGTGGTTCCGTTTGGCGAGAATTTGTGGGCGGTGCCCTTGTCTGTCTGGTGGGCCGGTGAACGTTAAAAAGAGGCGATGATCCAACATGAAATTTGAAGCCGTGTTGTTTGACTGTGACGGGGTGCTGGTTGACAGCGAGCCGATCGCCAACCAGATCTTGCGCGACATGCTGCAGGAGCGTGGCTGGAACCTGACGCTGGCTGAATGCATGGGAATTTTTATCGGCAAAACGGTGCAGGACGAAGCCGCGCTGATAGAACAAAAAACAGGCCACCCGGTCACGCAAGAGTGGCTGGCCGGATTCCGTGGCCGGCGCAACACCGCGTTGGTGCAGGGCCTGACCGCCATTGCCAATATTCACGACGCGTTGGCGCAGATTCACGCGCTCTTTGCCGGGCGCATCGCCTGCGCGTCGGGGGCAGACCGGTTCAAGGTGGAGTTCATGTTGCGCAAGCTGCAGCTGATTGATTACTTTGACGGCCGCATCTTCAGTGGTTATGAGATGCCGCGCTCCAAACCCTTCCCTGATGTGTACCTGGCTGCTGCTGCCGCACTGGGGGCAGACCCCCAACGTTGTGCGGTGGTGGAAGACACGGTGATCGGTGTGACCGCCGGGGCCGCTGCCGGGGCCACCGTGTTTGCCTACCTGCCCGCCAGCACCACCCATGTTGACGCCACGGCGCTGCGCCGGGCGGGCGCGCACCATGTTTTTGCCGACATGGCCGAATTGCCGGGCTTGCTGGAAGGTATCCGTGGAAATGCGCAAGCGCAATTAACGCAGCTGACTCAATAAGCGCACCGCTTCAATCGGCGGCATCACCTCGATGCCCTCTTTGGCCGGGTAACTATCCGGCACCGGCCCGATCAGCAGTTTGCGGCTGGCACCCACGTCTTTGGTGGCCTCATAAAATCCGCGCGAGACGCTGGGTGCGGACGAGCGCTTGATCTCACACGCCCAGGTCTGGCCACTGGGCGCGGTCAACACCAGATCACACTCGGCACCGTGCGAGGTGCGGTAAAAGCTGGCTTGCGCCTGAGGAGCGGCGGCAATGAGCTGCTCCACCACATGGGCTTCCCAGCTTTGCCCTGCAATGGGGTGTGACAACACGGCATCCAGCGTGGGCAAACCCAGCAACGCATGGGTGAGGCCGCTGTCGCGCACGTAAACCTTGGGTGCGCGAACCAGTCGCTTACCCACGTTGCCGCTCCAGGGCTGCAAGCGCCGCACGAGCATGAGGTCGCACAGCACGTCGATATAACGCGCCACGGCTTGCCCGGAAACCGCGAGTGCCCCCGCCAACTGCGATTGATTGAGCATTTGGCCCTGGTGGTGAGCGAGCATGGTCCACAAGCGGCGCAGTGTGGCAGCCGGGATGCGCAGGCCCAGTGCGGGAATGTCTCGCTCCAGGTAGCTGGTGATCAACGCATCGCGCCAGCGCAGGCTGGCCGCATCCGTTTTGGCAAGATAGGACAGCGGGAAGCCGCCGCGCACCCAAAGGCGGTTTTGGCGTGTGCCGGCCTCGGCCAACACACCCACCCGTTCGTTCTCTGACGGCAGTTCGCGCTCTTGAAATGGCGTCAGTTCCAGCATGGCAACACGGCCAGCCAGACTCTCGGACGCCTGCCCAAGCAGCACCCCCGAGGCTGAGCCGAGCAACAAAAACTGCCCGGCCATCTCTCCCTCGCGGCGGCGTTGGTCAATCACGCCGCGCAGTATGGCAAACAGTTCGGGTACGCGCTGAACTTCGTCCAAAACAACCAGCCGCTGGTGATTCGCAGCAAAAAAGGTTTCTGCGTCTTCCAGTTGACGGCGGGCAGACGGTAACTCCAGGTCGAGGTAGATGGCTTTGAATGCGCCGTCGCCAGCATGGCCATCCACCCATTGGCGTGCCAAGGTTGTTTTGCCAACTTGTCTTGGCCCCAGTAGCACCACAGCCGGGAATTCGTCCAGAAGCTGGGTCAGAGCCGGTGTGATGGCGCGACTGGGTGACGGATTGCTTAATTTCATCCGTGTAATTTTATCAAAAAAAATGTAAATTACACGGTTATTATTTTTCAAGAAAAATTAGGTCCACCTTCACCCCAGCCGCCGGAACGCCGCCGGTGACTGGCCGGTCCAGCCCTTGAACGCCCGGATAAAGCTCTTCTCGTTCTGGAACCCCGCCGCTTCGGCCACCTGTTTGACCGGGCGTGTTGTGCGCAGCAACAGCGCCCGCGCACTGCTTTGGCGGACCTCATCTTTCAGGGCCTGAAGCGACGCGCCTTCGTCTTTCAGCTGGCGGTGCAGCGTGCGGGGCGAAACGTGGAGTCGGGCCGCCAGGTCGGCGGCGCTGTGGGTGTCGGCCGGATGCGCTGCCAGCGCCTGGCGCACGCGCTGCACCAGCAGGCGGTCGCGCCGGTACTGCAGCACGGTGAGGGGCAGGGCGCGTTGCAACATCTGCTGCAGGGCGGGCTCGTCACGGCGCAGCGGCAGGGCCAGGTAGCGGGCGTCGAACCGGATGCACGCGGGGCCGGTGTCAAACGCGGTGGGGCCGGAGAACAGCACGTCATAAACCTCGACGTGTGGTGGTGCGGCAAACGGAAACTGTGCGCCCGCCAGGGGAATGCGCGAATCAATCAGCCAGCAGGCCACACCGTGCACATTGCGCAGCACCGAGACCAGGCAGAACTCGCGCGAAGCCCCAAGGTCTTTGTGCTCGGCAATGGCCAGCGTGGCCTTGTCGCCCGAGACGGTGAGTGTCAAGCGGATGTCGTCGGCAATCAGCCCGTGGTGACGACACCAGCGTTTGAGCGCCACGCCCAGGCTGGGCGCGCTGATGGACGCACGGGCCAGCATGCCGTAGCTGCCCCAGGGCAGGCGGCGACTGAACCAGCCCAGCGCCTCGTCGTCCAGCTCCTGCATGGCGGCGCCCGAGATGCACTCCATTTGCGCCGCCGTGATGCGTGATGCGGGATCAAGCAGGGATTCTGGCGCAATTTGTGCCAGTGTCAGTACCTGCGCCGGGCTCAGGCCGCGCTGCCCGTAAGCGTGGACTATGCTTTTGACAAATGCAATCGGTGTGATGGGGGTCATGGCCGTGGAGGTCGGTGAGAATCAGTGTAGAGCAATTGTTGACAATATTTGGCACAATTTGCAACCTGGTTGACCCGGCCGAAACCCTTGCAGGCTCTATGCTGTCGGGAGTAGACAATGGCGCTGAATGCGCCACCGTCCTTGACCCTTGGAAAGCCCTCTATGCCCGTGCTGGAAACGCAACTCAAACCCCGTTCGGCAGATTTTCTGGCCAACGCCACAGCCATGCGCGCGCTGGTGGTTGATCTGAACGCACAGGTGGCCAGGGCACAGAATGGTGGCGGTGATGCGGCACGGGCCAAACACACGGCGCGGGGCAAGCTGCTGCCGCGTGACCGGGTGCAGATGTTGCTGGACCCCGGCACGCCGTTTCTGGAGTTGAGCCCGCTGGCGGCACTGGGCATGTACCCGGACAAGGATGGCCGCGACAGCGCGCCCTGCGCCGGGGTCATCACCGGTATTGGCCGGGTGAATGGTGTGGACTGCATGGTGGTCTGCAACGACGCCACGGTCAAGGGCGGCACCTATTACCCGCTGACCGTCAAGAAACACCTGCGGGCGCAGGAGGTGGCGCAGCAAAACCGCCTGCCCTGTATTTATCTGGTGGATTCGGGCGGCGCCAATCTGCCCAATCAGGATGAGGTGTTTCCCGACCGGGACCACTTTGGCCGCATTTTTTTCAACCAGGCCAACATGAGTGCCTTGGGGCTGGCGCAAATTGCCGTGGTCATGGGCAGTTGCACGGCCGGTGGCGCCTATGTGCCCGCCATGAGTGACGAGAGCATCATCGTCAAGAATCAGGGCACGATTTTTCTGGGTGGCCCGCCGCTGGTGAAAGCCGCCACGGGAGAGGTGGTCACGGCCGAAGACCTGGGGGGTGGTGATGTGCACACGCGTTTATCCGGCGTGGCCGACCACCTGGCCCAAAACGACCTGCACGCGCTGGCCATTGCCCGTCAAGCGGTGAAGAATCTCAATATAAAAAAGCCTTCAGCCCTCGTCAGTGTTGCACCGGTAGCTCCTAAATTTGTAGCGAACGAGTTGTATGGCGTGATTCCGGTGGACACCCGCAAGCCCTTTGATGTGCGTGAAATCATCGCCCGCATCGTGGATGCGTCCGAGTTTGACGAGTTCAAGGCGCGCTACGGCACCACCCTCATCTGTGGTTTCGCCCACATTGAAGGCATGCCGGTCGGCATCATCGCCAACAACGGGATCTTGTTCAGCGAATCGGCCTTGAAAGGCACACACTTCATCGAACTGTGTTGCCAGCGCAAGATTCCGCTGGTTTTTCTGCAAAACATCACCGGCTTCATGGTGGGACGCAAATACGAGAACGAGGGCATCGCCCGCAGCGGGGCCAAGATGGTCACGGCGGTGGCGACGGCCGCGGTGCCCAAATTCACCGTCATCA
The DNA here is from genome assembly GCA_041192445.1 of Pseudomonadota bacterium. Lineage (GTDB taxonomy): Bacteria > Pseudomonadota > Gammaproteobacteria > Burkholderiales > Burkholderiaceae_C > Egaibacter. The sequence goes on from JBEEMW010000079.1 coordinate 15,025, forward strand.
TTGGTGGCAGCTTTGGCGCGGGCAACTACGGCATGTGTGGCCGGGCTTTTGGCCCGCGTTTTCTGTGGATGTGGCCCAACGCGCGTATCTCGGTCATGGGTGGCGAGCAGGCGGCCGGTGTGCTGGCCACAGTCAAGCGCGATGGTATCGAGGGCCGGGGCGGCAAATGGAGCGCACAGGAGGAAGAGGCCTTCAAGGCGCCCATTCGCAGCCAGTACGAGAGCCAGGGCCATCCTTATTTCGCCACCGCGCGCCTGTGGGACGACGGTGTGATTGACCCCGCTGACACGCGGCGGGTGCTGGCCCTGGGATTAAGCGCCTCGCTGAATGCGCCGATTCCGGATACCCGGTTTGGCCTCTTCCGGATGTGATGCCGGGCCAGGCACAAGGGAGATTACAGATGACCTGGTTGCAACGTTTCATGACAGGGTATGGCCTGGTGATGGCCGTGAGTGCTGTGAGTGCTGTGAGTGCTGTTGGCGCCCAGGCGCCCCTGCCCGCCGATGTCCGCACAGTGGAAGTTCGGCTGCCCAGCGCCGAGAAGGGGGTCGAGTTGACCGCTTTCTGGACCCCACCGCAGGTTTCCGGCACCACGGGGTCGCCTGCCGTCATTGCGCTGCATGGCTGCGACGGCTTGCCGTCTGATCGCGCCCGGCTGGCCTATCCCCGTAATCGGTACGTCAAACTGCTCAACGATTCAGGCGCCGGTGTGCTGTATGTTGACAGTTTTGGTTCGCGGGGGGAGGGCAACCTCTGCGCCCAGAAGCCTGCCCTGCGCGACATCACCGAGGCCAATCGACGGCTGGATGTTGTGGGGGCGTTGCAGTGGCTGGCCCACCAGCCCGGCATCGATTCCGGCAAATTGGGTGTTGTGGGCTGGTCGCATGGGGGGCAAACCGTGCTGGCTGTCGCAGATGCCAATGCGGATCCCATGCGGCAGGCACTGGTCAAGCCGGCGGCATTGGTGGCGTTTTATGCGGGGTGTTCTGCCTATGAAAAAGCCTCTCGTTATGAGGTGGTGACGCCCCTGTTGGTGATGAGTGGCGAGCTGGACAACTGGACGCCTGCTGCGCCTTGCCAGCGGTTGACCCAGCGCCTGCAGGCGAGCGGTCAGCCGGTTCGTTATGTGCAGTACGAGGGCAGTTACCACGCATTTGACAGCGCCAGCCCGGTGACGGAACGCAATAACGCGGCGGGTACCAAGACGGGTCGTGCCATGGCGGGTGGCAATCCGGCGGCACGCGCCGCTTCAGCCCGTGAAATGATGCAATTCCTGGGGCTGCATCTGGGATTGAGGCCTGCCACCGGGTCCGCGGAACAAGCATTTCAAAAGGCAGGTGAATGATGATTTTTTTGCGATGCTTGATGGCGGTGTCATGCGTGGTGTTGACGCCAGGATTGCTGGCCCAGACCACAACCGCCACCCCCACGACAGTAACGCCCGTCCCCGAGGTGTTTGCCAAAGACATGCGCGAGGAAATAGTCCGCATCAACGTGACGGTGAAAGACATGTTCAACCGGCAGGAAACCCGCGCGATGCCCATCACCATCTACCGCCCGGCCGGCGAGGGCCCGTTTCCGCTGGTGGTGTTTAACCATGGTCGCGCCACACCGGATAAACGGGCGGCGCAAGGGCGTTACCGGCCGGAGTCTGCAGCGCGGTATCTGGTGGCCAAAGGTTTTGTGGTGCTGGTGCCGACCCGCGTGGGTTATTGGGAGACCTACGGCGATTTTGACCCCGAACAAAGTGGCCAGTGCAACAGCACACGGGTTGAGCCCATGTCGATTGCGGCGTCGGATCAGGTGCTGGCAACGGTTGACTATGCCAAAACCCAGCCCTACATCGATGCGTCGCGCTGGCTTGTTGCAGGCGTTTCAGTGGGCGGGCTGACGTCGATTGCGACGGTCGGGCGCAACCCCAAAGGATTGCTGGGAGGAATCAACTTTTCCGGTGGCTCTGGCGGCAATCCGGATGCCAATCCCGGGCGTCCCTGCAGTCCTGCCAATCTGGCCAGATACTGGGGCAGTCTGGCAAAAAGCGCCTCGGTCCCCATGCTGTGGTTGTATTGGCAGAACGACAAGTACTGGGGTGAAGACATTCCCAAAGATTGGCATAAAGCCTGGCAGGATGGGGGAGGCCGGGCTGAATTCAGGTCTTTCCCGCCGGTGGGAGAGGACGGGCACAGTGGTTTGAGCATGGACATGAACACCTGGTTGCCGGTTGTCGACGAGTTCCTGGGCAAGCTGGGCTTCAGTCAACCCGCCATCGTTGTCAAACCGGCACCCAGCGGGTTCGCTGAGGTGGCAGACGCTGGCAAAGTGCCCATCAACGCCCAGAGCAAGACCAATGGCTACGCGAAATTTCTGGAGCTCAAGCTCCCACGCGCATTTGCGGTGGGTGAGCGCGGTGGCTGGGGTTATGCCAGCGGAGACTACGCTACAGGCAGGGCCATCGGAAACTGCCAGCGAAGCGGGCAAACCTGCAAGCTGTACGCCGTAGACGATGACGTGGTGTGGCGCGTTAACTAGCGCTAACGCGCTACTCACCCACCACTCACCCACCCCTCGCCGACACCGGTATCAAGGAGATCGCACATGGAAACCCTGCTTCAGTTCTGGCAAACCCTTGCGGGGTCTGCCACCAGCGCGGTTGAACACGGCACCCGGATGATGGACATGCCCCAGCTTCTGGCGCTGGCTGCCGTGCTGGGCTGGGCCAGTGGCCTGCGTCTGTATGCCGTGGTGTTCATGACCGGCCTGGCCGGTGTGATGGGCTGGATACCCCTGCCCAAGGGCTTGCTGCTGCTGCAGCACCCGGCCATGCTGGCGGGCAGCGGGTTCATGCTGTTCGTGGAGTTTTTTGCCGACAAGATACCCGGTGTGGATTCGTTGTGGGACATCGTGCATTCCGTCATCCGGGTGCCGGCAGGGGCTGCGCTGGCGGCCGGTGTTTTCGGGGCGGACAGCGCCACCATGGGCACCGTTGCCGCCGTGCTGGGCGGTTCGCTGGCCGCGACCTCCTACGCCACCAAAGTCACCACACGCGCCGCGGTGAACACCTCACCCGAGCCGTTCTCGAACATCGCGGTGAGCCTGATGGAAGACGGTCTGGTGGTGGGCGCGATGTGGCTGGCCACCAACCACCCGGTCGCGTTTGGCATTGCGCTGGTGATCACGCTGGTGCTGATGGTTATTTTGCTGGTCACGCTGTTCAGGTTCCTGAAAACGGTTGCCCGGCGTATTGGGGGCTGGCTCAGCCCCGCGCCCATTCACTGAGACAACACGATGTTCACAAAAATCCTGATCGCCAACCGTGGCGAAATTGCCTGCCGCGTCGCCGCAACCGCTGCCCGCATGGCGATCCAGACCGTGGCGGTGTACTCGGACGCCGACGCCCGCGCCAAACACGTCAGCGCCTGTGATGAAGCCATTCACATCGGTGCCAGTGCACCCAAAGACAGCTACCTGCGCTGGGCGCGCATCATCGAGGCGGCCAAAGCCACGGGGGCACAGGCCATCCATCCGGGTTACGGCTTCCTGAGCGAAAACGAGGAGTTTGCGCAAGCCTGTGCCGATGCCGGGCTGGTGTTCATCGGCCCACCGCCCTCGGCCATCAAGGCCATGGGCCTGAAAGCCGAGTCCAAACAGCTCATGGAAAAGGCCGGTGTGCCACTGGTGCCGGGCTACCACGGCGCTGACCAGAATCCTGCCCTGCTCAAGTCCGAGGCTGACCGCATCGGTTACCCGGTGCTCATCAAGGCCAGCGCCGGTGGCGGCGGCAAGGGCATGCGTGCCGTGGACAGGGCCGAAGACTTTGAGGCGGCGCTGGCGTCGTGCCAGCGGGAGGCCAGCAACAGTTTTGGTGATGACGCGGTGTTGATCGAAAAATACGTGCAGCGCCCGCGCCATATCGAGATTCAGGTGTTTGGCGACACCCATGGCAACTACGTCTACCTGTTTGAGCGCGATTGCTCGGTGCAGCGCCGCCACCAGAAAGTGCTGGAAGAAGCGCCTGCGCCAGGCATGACCGCGGCCCTGCGCCAGCAGATGGGTGAGGCGGCGGTGGCGGCCGCCCGGACGGTGAACTATGTGGGTGCCGGCACGGTCGAATTCATCGTGGCGCAAAAACCCGATGGCAGCATGACTTTCTTCTTCATGGAGATGAACACCCGCCTGCAGGTGGAACACCCCGTGACCGAAGCCATCACCGGGCTCGATCTGGTGGAGTGGCAGTTGCGTGTGGCCTGCGGCGAGGCCTTGCCACTCAGGCAAGACCAGTTGCGCATCATCGGCCACGCCATTGAAGCGCGTATTTGCGCTGAAAACCCGGACAAGCAGTTTTTGCCCGCCACCGGGACTTTGCACACCTACCAGAAGCCGGTGTGCACCAGTTTTGCGCGGGCTACTGAGGCCGTGCCGGTACGCATCGACGACGGCGTGCGCCAGGGGGACGCCATTTCGCCCTATTACGACTCCATGGTGGCCAAGCTCATCGTGCACGGCAAAACCCGTGAGGAGGCGCTGGCCCGACTGGATGCGGCGCTGGCGCAAACCCACATCGTCGGCCTGCAGACCAATGTGCAGTTCCTGCGCTACGTGGTGCGCAGCCCGTCCTTTGCGCAGGCCAATCTGGACACCGGACTGATTCCGCGTGAAGAGGCGGTGCTCTTCGGACAGGAGCCCGTGGGCCAGGCCATGGCGGTGGCGGCAGTGGTGGCGCAAACCCTGCTGGACGAACGCGCACTGGAGGCCGCAGACCCGTTCAGCCGCCGCGATGGCTGGTGTGCACATGGTGTGACGGTTCGCCGCTTCGAGTTTGAGCTCCACGGCGAACCGGTCAAGGCGGCGCTCACCTACCTGCACGATGGGGCGCTGAGCCTGGCGGTGGGCGATACAGCGGGTTTGCTGGTTTTTTCTGCCGCGGGCCGGGCCATTGAGCTTCAGTTTGGCGGGCAGCGGAAAACCGCAAATGTTTATCTAAATGGCGATGTAGCCCACGTATTCACTGCGCAGGGCGCTACACAAATAATAGCAATTGATCTGCTGGCCCACGCCGGAGACACCCATGCGGAGGCGGGGCGATTGACCGCCCCCATGCCGGGCAAGGTGGTGTCGTTTGCCGTGAAGGCCGGTGACACCGTCGCTCAAGGCCAGGCGCTGGCGGTGATGGAGGCCATGAAAATGGAGCACACCATTGCCGCACCCCATGACGGGATGGTGGCCGAGCTGCTCTACGCACCAGGCGATCAGGTCACCGAAGGTGCCGAGCTGATCAGGCTGGTTGACATGATCACCACCGGGGAATCCAGATGAGCCTGCCCTCAAGCGTCAAATTGGTCGATGTGGGGCCGCGCGACGGCCTGCAAAACGAAAAACAGGCCGTGCCCGCGTCGGTCAAGATCGAGCTGGTGCACCGCTTGCAGGATGCGGGGCTGCAGCAGATCGAGGTCACCAGCTTCGTCAGCCCCAAATGGGTGCTGCAGATGGCCGACAACGCCGAGGTCATGGCCGGTATCCGGCGCGTGCCCGGCGTGCGCTACTCGGTGCTCACGCCCAACCTGCAGGGTTTTGAGGCGGCACTGGCGTCGCGTCCGGATGAAATCGTGGTGTTTGGCGCGGCCAGTGAAGCCTTCAGCCAGCGCAACATCAATTGCTCGATTGCCGAGAGCATCGAGCGTTTTCGCCCGGTGGTTGCCGCAGCAATTGCCAATGGCATCGCCGTGCGCGGCGCGATGTCCTGCACCGTGGGTTGCCCTTACGAGGGTGAAATTGCCCCCGAACGGGTGTCCATGCTGGCGGGGCTAATGAAAGACATTGGGGTGCAGCATGTGGGCGTGGCCGACACCATTGGCGTGGGCACCCCGCTCAAGGTACAGCGGGCGATGGAGGCCACGCTCAAACATTACGACATCAACCAGGTGTCGGGGCATTTCCACGACACCTACGGGCAGGCGCTGGCCAACACCCTGATGTGCCTGCAAATGGGCGTGTGGCAGTTTGACACCTCGGTGGCCGGCCTGGGCGGCTGCCCCTACGCCAGGGGTGCCACCGGCAATGTGGCCTCGGAAGATGTGGTCTACCTGCTGCGCGGCATGGGAATCGAGACCGGCATTGATCTGGACAAGCTGATCGATGCAGGCAAATTCATCAGTGATTTTCTGGCGCGCCAACCCAATTCACGCGCCGCCACGGCCTTGCTCAATCAACGGCTGGCCTGAACGCACCGGCCTGTCAGCAACTTGAAACCCCATGAATGCTCCTAATTTAATAGCTGCTCGCGCAGTGTTGGCGAGGGCGGGTGGCCAAAATGTGCCATCACCCTGCATTTCAACCTGCCGCATGAGCGCCCAAAGCGACTGGTGCGAGGGCTGCTTTCGCACGCTGGATGAAATCACCGCCTGGAGCCGTTTGGGCGATGATGCCAAGCGCGTGATTTGGGGCTTGATCGAGGAGCGGGCAGGCATCTCATGAAACACATCACCTTTTATTTCGACGTCATTTCACCCTACGCCTACCTGGCGTTTGAGAAACTGCCCCAGACCCTGATGGGCCTGAGTTACAGCGTCACCTACAAACCCATTTTGTTTGCCGCCTTGCTCAGGCACCATGGGCAACTCGGCCCTGCCGAGATCGTGCCCAAACGCGACTGGACTTACCGGCAGGTCCTGTGGCTGGCCCACAACCAGGGCGTGGCGCTGGAGTTGCCCGCGGCGCACCCGTTCAATCCGCTGGCCCTGCTGCGTCTGGCCGTGGCCTGTCAGGCGCAGGGCTTGCCCAACCGCCAGGTGTGCGAAACCCTGTTTCGTCATGTGTGGCAAGGCGGTGCGCAGGCCGTGGACCCGGATCGCCTGCAGTCGCTCAAGCTGCGCCTGGCGCCGCCTCGTGATGCCCACGGCGAGGCGGTGAAAGCGCAGCTCAAGGCCCATACCGATGAGGCCATCGCGCTGGGCCTGTTTGGTGTGCCCACCTGTGTTGTTGACCACAAAGTGTTCTGGGGCCTGGATGCCTTGCCGATGCTGCGCGATTATTTGCGGGGCGACGACTGGTTTCAGGGCCCCGAATGGGAACTTGCCCAACACGTCCCGACCGGCTCAAGCCGTCAAAAATAGCCATTCTCCACATGACGAAATGTGATCTAAGGGTTACGCCCTAGATTGTCAGTATGGATTCAGTTACGCGTAAGGTGGGGTTGGTTTCGTGTCAGAGCAGGGTCAGAGCATTCTCTAACAATGCGTGCAGTTCCCTCGTTGGGGGCACCCTACTTTTGGAGACATCAAAATGGCAAAACCATCGACTGACCAGTCCATGACGCCCGAAGTGAAGAAGGTGATTTTCGCCTCTTCACTGGGCACAGTATTTGAGTGGTACGACTTCTATCTCTACGGCTCGCTGGCACCCATCATTGCCAAGCAGTTCTTCAGCGGCGTGGATGCCGGCTCTGCCTTCATCTTTGCCTTGCTGGCTTTTGCCGCGGGCTTCATTGTTCGTCCGTTCGGCGCCATCTTCTTTGGCCGCCTGGGCGACATGATCGGCCGCAAGTACACGTTCCTGGTCACCATCCTGATCATGGGCCTGTCCACCTTCATTGTTGGCGTCCTGCCCAACTATGCGTCAATTGGCGTGGCCGCTCCGGTCATCCTGATTGCCCTGCGCATGTTGCAAGGTCTGGCTCTCGGTGGTGAGTACGGCGGTGCCGCGACTTACGTGGCCGAGCATGCCCCTCACGGCAAGCGTGGCGCCTACACGGCCTGGATTCAAACCACGGCCACGCTGGGTTTGTTCCTGTCCCTGATGGTGATTCTCGGAACCCGCACGGCCATCGGCGAAGTTGAATTTGCCGCCTGGGGCTGGCGTGTGCCGTTCATTGTGTCCATCGCGCTTCTGGCCATTTCGGTCTGGATTCGCCTGAGCATGAACGAATCACCCGCTTTCGCCAAAATGAAAGCGGAAGGCAAGACCTCCAAAGCACCGCTGTCCGAGTCGTTCGGCCAATGGAAAAACCTGAAAATCGTGATTCTTGCGCTGATCGGCCTCACCGCCGGCCAGGCTGTGGTCTGGTACTCGGGTCAGTTCTACGCCTTGTTCTTCCTGACCCAGTCGCTCAAAGTGGACGGTGCTACCGCCAACATTCTGGTTGCGATATCGCTGGTCATCGGCACCCCGTTCTTCATCGTGTTCGGCTCACTGTCTGACAAGATTGGCCGCAAGCCCATCATCATGGCCGGTTGCCTGCTGGCCGCTGTGACCTACTTCCCGGTGTTCGGCGCGCTGACCAAAGCTGCCAACCCTGATCTGGCCGCGGCACAAGCCAAGAACCAGGTCATAGTGACCGCTGACCCTGCAGAGTGCTCATTCCAGTTCAACCCGACCGGTACCGTCAAGTTCACCAGCTCATGTGACATTGCCAAACAGGTTCTGGCTGGCGCGTCGGTCAGCTACGAAAACGCTGTTGCCGCTGCAGGTACACCTGCAACCATCAAGATTGGCGAGACCCTGATCCAGGGCTACACCTCCAAAGGCCTGACCCCTGATGATGCCAAGAAGAAAGACGGCGAATTCAAGAAGTCTGTGGCAGACACGCTCAAAGCGGCTGGTTACCCTTCCAAGGCTGATCCTGCCAAGCTGGATAAAGTCATGATTGTTGCGATCCTGACCTACCTGGTTTTGCTGGTGACGATGGTTTACGGCCCTATTGCCGCCATGCTGGTGGAAATGTTCCCGACCCGCATCCGTTACACCTCCATGAGCCTGCCTTACCACATCGGTAACGGCTGGTTTGGTGGCTTGCTGCCAACGACTGCCTTTGCCATCGTGGCGCAGACCGGCAACATGTACAACGGCCTGTGGTACCCCATCATCATTGCTGCGGCGACCTTCGTGATCGGCACCTTGTTCATCAAGGAAACCAAAGACGTGGACATCTACGCCAACGACTGAACCTGATATTGCCGGACGCACGCTGTGTGTCCGGCCATTCAACAAAAGGCCTTCCACTGTGTGAAGGCTTTTTTTTGAGTGTTGATCAATTCAGGAAAAATACCATGTGGAAAATTGTTGTGGGTTTCGTTGTGTTTGCCGGTCTGTCATTGTTCATTTTGAGCAAGGGCGGCGATATCGATTTAAGTGGTGAGAAGCATGGTGCTGACGAGGCCCACGCACCTGCTGCTGTTGCTGCTGCGGCACCAGCATCCGCTGCTGCCAGCGCCGGTAAATAGCCGCAGACTCGGGTTTCATATCCGCACAAGGGTATTTCCCCGCGTTTGTGAAGAAATTTACAAATTAGAATCGGGTCATGAAATGCTCCAAATCAGAAGAAGGGCAGCAAGCGTTTAAAGCCCGATCAGCCTTGTTCTCTGCCCGACAGCGATCCGCTTTTATCTTGTTTGACGGGGTCAAGTCAACCGAGCAGGTTCTGGCGGCTACCGCCGGGCTGGGCATCACCCAAAGCGACGTTGACCACCTGATCCAGCAAGGCTTTCTCCTGGTTGTGCCTGAAGCCGTGGCGCCTATTGCGCCGGTAGTTGCCAATACCGGACCTGCTGCCGAGCCCGCCACATTGGGCAGCAGCGGCCGCACACCGCAAGAGCGCTACCGGGACAGCATGCCCCTGGCCACCCAAGTCACCGCAAGCCTCGGCCTGCGGGGCTTCAGGCTGAATCTGGCGGTCGAGGCGGCCAGTGGTTTTGATGATTTGCTGGCGCTGCTGCCCAGAATTCAGGAAGCGGCAGGCAGCAAAGCCTGTGTTGCGCTGGCCAAGGCGCTTAAAGACTAGAAGTTTGGCCGCGCCGGTCGTCCGTGCGGCCCTTCGCCGCGATGACCCTTCGCGTCGCCCTGCATGGTGAACTGCCTAGAATGTCTGGCCCCCACAGCAAAGACACCCAGCCATGCCACACGGTCTTATCCGAATTCGCGGTGCACGCCAGCACAACCTCAAAAACCTGGATCTGGACATCCGCACCGGCGAATTGACGGTGGTCACGGGCCCCAGTGGCTCGGGCAAGTCCAGCCTGGTGTTTGACACCCTGTTTGCCGAGGGGCAGCGGCGCTATGTAGAAACCTTTTCGGCGTATGCGCGCCAGTTTCTGGATCGCATGGACAAACCCGCAGTCGACAAGGTCGAGGGGGTGCCCCCCGCCATCGCGATCGACCAGACCAACCCGGTGCGCAGCTCGCGCTCCACCGTGGGCACCATGACCGAGCTCAACGACCATCTGAAATTGTTGTTTGCCCGTGCGGGTCAGGTGTTTGATCGGGATACCGCGCAACCCGTGCGCCATGACACGCCCGAGACCATCTTTGCTGAACTCCAGCGCCGGGTCGCCGCTTTGCCGCTGGAGGCGCCGCCCCGGCTGGTGGTGACGTTCCCGGTGGAGTTGCCCATCGACACCAGCGCAGAAGAAGTCACGCAATGGCTGTCTGTGAGCGGCTACACCAAGGTGCAGGCCGAGCGCGAGGTGGAAGGGGCATCCCGCAGAAAAGTGCTGGACGTGGTGGCTGACCGGTTTCGCCTGCATGGCACTGAGCCCGCACGGGTGGTGGAGGCGATTGAAGCCGCCCTCAAGCGGGGTGGCGGGCGTGTGAGCGTGTACTGTCTGCAAGACGACCAACCCGCAGACATCTGGAAGTTTTCTACCGGTCTGCATTGCCCGGACAGTGATCTGCGTTATACCGATCCCATCCCGTCGGCGTTTTCCTTCAACTCGGCCGTGGGGGCTTGTGAGGCCTGCCGCGGTTTTGGCCGCGTCATCGGGGTGGATTACGGCCTGGTTATCCCCAACGACAAGCTGACGTTGCGTGCGGGTGCCATCAAGCCGATGCAGACACCGGCCTGGCAGGAGTGCCAGGATGACCTGATGCGCCACGCCGAGGCGGCCGGCATTCCACGAGACACGCCTTACTACAAACTCACCCCCGAGCATCAATACTGGGTGGTTAACGGTTCCCCCAACTGGAACGGCAAGTGGAACCAGCACTGGTTTGGTGTGAAGCGATTCTTTGAGTACCTGGAAACCAAGTCCTACAAGATGCACATCCGGGTGCTGCTGTCCAAATACCGGAGTTACACGCCCTGTGGCACCTGTGGTGGTGCGCGTCTGAAGACCGAGAGCCTGTTGTGGCGAATCGGCAGCAAGGCCGATGCCGACGCGGCACTGCCACCCTCGCGGCGGTTCATGCCCCAGGGCGTGAAATGGACGCGTGACCAGTTGGAAGCCCTGCCTGGCCTGTGTCTGCATGACTTGATGCTTTTGCCGCTGGATCGCCTGCGGCGGTTTTTCGACCAGGTGCGCCGCGACGAGCTGGACTCTGGCGCGTTGTCGGCCACACACAGCAAGGGGGAAACGCAGGCGCTCAAGCTGCTGTTTGAAGAAATCACCACCCGCCTGAAATACCTGTGCGATGTCGGCATTGGTTACCTCACACTGGACCGTCAAAGTCGCACACTCTCGGGCGGGGAGGTGCAGCGCATCAACCTGACCACGGCGCTGGGCACCTCGCTGGTGAACACCCTGTTTGTGCTGGATGAACCCAGCATTGGTCTGCACCCGCGCGACATGCACCGCATCATTGTGGCCATGCAGCGCCTGCGCGACGCTGGCAACACGCTGGTGGTGGTGGAACATGACCCCGCCGTCATGCTGGCGGCCGACCGCATGATTGACATGGGCCCCGGTCCGGGTGAGCGCGGTGGCCAGATCGTGTTTGACGGTTCCACGCAGGATCTGCGACAGGCCGACACCCTCACCGGCGCTTATCTGGGTGGGCGCAAACAGGTGGGCATGGGTTTCAAGCGGCTGGTGGCCGCCAACACCCCCCGGCTCATTCTGGAGGGCGGGCGTGAGCACAACCTCAAAAACGTCACCGTCGAAATCCCCTTGCAACGCATGGTGTGTGTCACGGGGGTCAGCGGCTCGGGCAAGTCCAGCCTGATTCAGGATGTATTGGCCCCCGCCTTGATGCGGCATTTTGGCAAATCAACCGAGTCGCCGGGCTTGCACGACCGTCTGCTGGGCGCTGATCAACTCAGTGATGTGGTGTTTGTAGACCAGTCCCCCATCGGTAAAACGGCACGCTCCAACCCGGTGAGTTATGTTGGGGCCTGGGACGCAATCCGCGAGATTTTTGCCAATGCCGCCTTGTCACACCAGCGCAGTTATACCGCCAGCAAATTCAGCACCAACAGCGGTGATGGGCGTTGTGCAAGCTGCGGTGGTTCGGGTTTTGAGCACGTGGAGATGCAGTTTTTGAGCGACGTGTACCTGCGTTGCCCGGACTGTGACGGCAAGCGTTATCGCCCGGAAATACTGGAAGTGACGATCGAGAGAAAAATGGGGTCAGACCCCAATTCCCCCAATTTCCGCGTGATGAATGTCGCCGATGTCCTGAACCTGACGGTCAGTGAGGCCGCCACACTGTTTGCGGCGGATCGCGACGTCATTCGTGCCTTGCAACCCATCGTGGATGTGGGCCTGGAATACGTCAAGCTGGGGCAGCCGGTGCCCACACTGAGCGGTGGCGAGGCGCAGCGCCTCAAGCTGGCCGGGTTTCTGGCGGAGGCCGCCAAAAGCACCACGGCCAGCCGTCAGGCCACCGCCAGACGCGGCAAGCTGTTCATGTTTGATGAGCCCACCACGGGCCTGCATTTCGACGACATCGCCAAGCTGATGCGCGCCATGCGCAAGCTGCTCGACGCCGGGCACTCGCTGCTGGTGATTGAACACAACCTGGACGTCATCCGCGCCAGCGACTGGCTGATAGACCTGGGTCCCGAGGGCGGTGACGCAGGCGGTGAAGTGGTCGCCGTGGGTACTCCCGACGATGTTCGCCAGCACCTGACATCCCACACCGGCCGGGCCCTGCGTGATTACGACAGCACACTGGGCGTCGGCGTGCAATCGGTGCAAGAAGCAAGAGGCAATTCCGCTGACCCCCATTCAGTCGCTGGCGCCGAAAACCACATCCAGATCGTCAACGCCAAAGAGCACAACCTGCAGTCGCTGAGTGTCAATATCCCGCGCGGCAAGTTCAACGTCATCACCGGCGTCTCGGGTTCCGGCAAATCCACGCTGGCGTTTGACATTTTGTTCAACGAAGGCCAGCGCCGATACCTGGAGTCCCTCAACGCTTATGCGCGCAGCATTGTGCAGCCTGCCGGCCGGCCGGAGGTGGATGCGGTTTATGGCATTCCGCCCACGGTCGCCATTGAGCAGCGCCTCTCGCGTGGTGGCCGCAAAAGCACGGTGGGCACCACCACGGAAGTCTGGCACTTTCTGCGCCTGCTCTATGTCAAGCTGGGCACACAACACTGCATTCACGATGATGCACCGGTGCAGCCGCAAACCCCTGACAGCATTGCCCAGCAGCTCATGCAGACATTTCGGGGCCAGCACATTGGGTTGCTCGCGCCTCTGGTGATCAACCGCAAAGGGGTCTATACCGAGCTGGCCGACTGGGCGCGCCCGCGTGGTCATACGCACCTGCGGGTGGATGGCAATTTTTTGCCGACCACCGGTTTCCCTCGGATTGACCGCTTCAAGGAGCACACCATCGAGCTGCCGGTCGCCAGCCTTGATGTGACGCCGGACAACGAAGCACTGCTGCGCGCGGCACTGGCGTCTGCCCTGGTGCATGGCAAGGGTGTGGTGCATGTGCTCAGCCATTTGACCGGTCTGCGCGCCGCCATGCTGGCGGGTACCCCGACGCATGCCATCGGCCAGTTGCAGGTGTTCTCCACCAAACGGGCTTGCCCGGTTTGCAGTACCAGTTATGCCGAACTTGACCCGCGCCTGTTCAGCTACAACAGCAAACATGGCTGGTGCCCTGACTGCGTGGGCACCGGTGTGCGCCTGACCAAAGAGCAACGCCAGGTGTTTGACGACTCCGTGCGTGACGATGACAACAAAGGCCGCGAGCAAACCTTTGCCGAGCCCGAGATTGACGACTTGGTGGATACCGCGTGCACTGGCTGCCAGGGCACGCGCCTCAACGCCACGGCGCGTGCCGTGAAGTTCGGCATTCAACTGGCCACCCCAGCCGCAGGTGACCCGCGCGCCGTCAAGGTCATACCCGGAATCGCCATCACCGAATTGGCCCGCATGAGCGTGACCGATATTCGCCAGTGGGTTGAGACGCTGGCAGTCAAAGGCCGCATGAGCCAGCGCGAAACGGAGATTGGCCGCGACCTGGTGCCCGAGATCAAAAGCCGCCTTGAGTTTCTGGCAGAAGTGGGTCTGGGCTACCTCACCCTGGACCGGGGTGCACCCACCCTCAGCGGCGGCGAGGCCCAGCGCATTCGGCTGGCTGCCCAACTGGGCAGCAACCTGCAAGGTGTGTGTTATGTGCTGGACGAGCCCACCATCGGCCTGCATGCGCGTGACAACAAAATCCTGCTGCGCGCCCTGCAGAATCTGAGCGACAAAGGCAATACGCTGGTGGTGGTGGAGCATGACGAAGACACCATTCGCCACGCAGACCACATCATCGACATCGGCCCCAGTGCCGGCAAACGCGGTGGTCGTCTGGTGGCGCAAGGTGCCGTCGCCGATATCCAGAAAGCCGGTGATTCCCAAACCGGCCGCTACCTGTTGCATGCCATGAAACACCCGGTGCAGGCCCGCAGAGGCATTGCCGCGGACGAAGCGCAAAAATGGCTCAAGGTCACTGGCGCGAACCTGCATAACCTGCAAAACGTCACAACACAGGTCCCCCTGCAACGCCTGGTCGCCGTGACGGGTGTTTCCGGTTCCGGCAAATCCACGTTGGCCCGCGATGTCTTGCTGACCAATGTTCAAACGGCCGTCGGCAAACGCAGCACCAAGGCCGGCCGTGATGCGCTGGCCGCTGGGGAGGCCATCAACTGGGTGGGTTGTGCATCGGTCACCGGTTTTGAGTCAGTTGACCGTGTTCTCGAAGTCGATCAAACGCCGATTGGCAAAACCCCACGCAGTTGCCCGGCCACTTACATCGGTTTCTGGGATGTCATTCGCAAATTGTTTGCCGACACCCTTGAAGCCCGCGCCCGCGGTTATGCGGCCAACCGCTTCAGCTTCAACACCGGCGAAGGCCGTTGCCCCGGCTGTGAGGGGCAGGGGATTCGAACCATCGGCATGAGTTTTCTGCCCGACGTGAAGGTGTTGTGTGAAACCTGCCGTGGCGCGCGCTTCAACCCCGAAACACTGGCCGTGACCTGGCGTGGCAAGAGTATTGGCGACGTCTTGCAAATGGAAGTGGATGAAGCGGTGGACTTTTTTGCCGCCATGCCCCACATCAGTCACCCCCTGCAACTGCTCAAGGATGTGGGCCTGGGCTACCTGACCCTGGGCCAGCCGTCACCGACCCTGAGCGGCGGTGAGGCCCAGCGCATCAAGCTGGTCACCGAACTCAGCAAGGTGCGTGACGACATCACGCGCCGTGGGCAAAAAGCACCGCATACGCTGTATGTGCTGGATGAACCCACGGTGGGTTTGCACATGGCCGATGTTGAAAAACTCATCCGTGTCCTGCATCGGCTGGTGGATGGCGGGCACAGCGTGGTGGTGATTGAGCATGACCTGGATGTGATCGCCGAAGCCGACTGGGTGATTGATCTGGGGCCCGACGGCGGCAACGCGGGTGGCCGCATTGTGGCGGCAGCCATGCCTGAAGAGGTGGTGCGTCTGGGCACCCCCACGGGCCTGGCACTGCACGCGGTATTGGCCCGAACCTGATCTGAAATCTGACACAATCAACTGAACAACCCGCACCATGATCACCTTCTACAACGCGCAACATGCCCTGCACCAGGGCAAATTCGAGATGTTTCGGGGCCAGCTCGTGCCCTGTTTCGAGGTGCCGGCGCGGGCTGACTATGTTTTGCAGGAGCTGCAGCAGCGCGGCCTGGGTCCGGTCGAGTTGCCTCGGGCGTTTGACGATTCAGCCCTGATCCCGATTCACACACCACGCTACCTTGATTTCCTGACGCATGCCTGGGACGAATGGGTGGCGTTGGACCCGGTTAACAACGCCACACGCGACGCGCTGCCTTCAGTCTGGCCGGCGCGGACCTTCAGAACCGATGTCTTGCCGGCCAATTTTTCGGCGCGCATGGGCCTGTTTTCTTATGACGCGGGCTCACCCCTCACCTCCGGCACCTGGGTCGCTGCGCGAGCCGGGGCCTGCTGCGCACTCAGTGCCGCCCATGCCGTGGCGAACGGTGAGCGTGCCGCGTTCTCGCTCAGCCGCCCGCCAGGCCACCATGCCGGGGCTGATTTTTTTGGTGGTTATTGCTTCCTGAACAATGCCGCCCTGGCAGCGCAGGCCCTGCGGGACCGCGGTTTTGCGCGGGTGGCGGTGCTGGATATCGACTATCACCACGGCAACGGCACGCAGTCCATTTTTTATGAACGCCCGGATGTTTTGTTTTCCAGCATTCATGGCGACCCCCATACCGAATACCCCTTCTTTCTGGGCTATGCGGATGAGCGGGGTGCGGGTGCCGGGCTGGGCTTTAACCACAACCTGCCCTTGCCACGGGGTACCGACTTTGCCACCTGGCGCGCAGCACTCCAGCAGGCCCTGCAAGGCATTGCCGACTTCAAGGCCCAGGCGCTGGTGGTGTCACTCGGGCTCGATACCTTTGAGGGCGACCCCATCTCGGGCTTCACACTTGGAAGTGACGATTACCTGCAGGTGGGTGAGGATCTGGCCCGTGCCGGTTTACCCACGGTATTCGTTTTTGAAGGCGGTTATGCCGTGGCTGAGGTCGGTGTCAATGCGGTCAATGTGCTGGAAGGGTTCAAGCAGCGCGCCTGACCCCGTCTGGGTCCGCTGACCTGCGCGTTGCACGCCAGCGCAAGCCCGCTGCCAGGGCTATGAGACCAATACCGCTCAACTCCAGCAGGGCGTTGATGCTCAGGTTCTCAATCGTGAACCCCAGCATTTTGTCGACGTGGTGGAACGAAGTGGCGCGCACGATCACAAAAACAGTGAGCAGCACCAACCCTGTCACCGCCCGTCGGGCATATTTGTCCAGATGGCGCAGCAAATCGACCAGCCAAAACTGCGCTGCCAGCCCCACCAACACCAGCCAGGCGATAAAGATGGCCTGGACCAGTCTGCGGTGTTGATACCAGCCTTGGGCCAACGCGATGTCCCGCCCGGTCTGGGTGAACCAGGTTTGCAAATCCAGTTGCTTGTTGAGCCCAAGCAGGGCCATCACGACCGTCATGTACAACCAGAACCGGCGATGTGGGCCCGATGGTGCTGTGCGACAGCACAGGTAGCACAGCACCATCGCCACACCATAGGCTGCAACCGTAACCCAGCCAATGACCGTGGGGTCACCAATGCCGGGGGACCAGCGTCCGTCAAATTGGGTGGTCATGGCATCCGCCTTGGGCATCCAGAATGGCGCGTGCCACCTCGGCAAACCCGGGCCCGCGTTCACTGGGCGTGATGTAGCGGGGGCGGTGCCGGAGGCTGGCCTCGAAGCGTCGAATGTTGGCCACACCGATGCTGTGCGGGAAGTGTTCAAACATCAATTGGTCGTTCGTTGAATCACCCACGTAGGCCCAGCGTGTGATCTCGGCGTCGAGGTCGCGGTGGAGCAGTTCGCGCACGATCCAGCGGGCGCCGCCGAGTTTGTTGTGGGTGCCAAACCAGCCGTTGATGTGGATGCTGCTGACCGTCGCAGTCATGCCCTCACTTTGCATGATCCGGACGACGTGTTCTATTTTGTCCGGGGCCAGGTGCGTGAATTCGCTGTGGTCGATGGCGATGTCGGTTTCACGGCCAGCGGAGTCTTGTGACAACTGCGTGCCCGGCACCTCGCGCAGTACCCGGGTTGCCACGGCCGTCATCCGCCCCCGGTTGTCGGATCGGGTGACGGCATCCTGTTGGTATCTTTTTGATAGCTGCTCACGCATAGCCGACGGGGGCTGCAGGGTGTTTTTGTTCATAATCAGCGCAACAGAGCCGTTCTCGGCCACGATGGCATCAACCGGCCAGGGTGCGATACCCCGCACCACATCACCCCGCGCAAAAACCTCGCACCAGCCCACCGGCCGGCCAGTGACCGGAATCACCTGCAGGCCCGCAGACTTCAATGCGCCCAGGGCCAGCAGCGCCTCAGGCGTGATGGCGCCGTCTGTTGTAAGTGTGTCATCAATGTCGGTGAAGACACCAATGATCTGGCGGCGGTCCGCCAGGGGCCAGTCAACCAGGGCTTGCATGCCGGAAATCCTTTAACCCGCGCTTTGCAGTGCCAGGCCGGCGTGCTCACGCAGCGGGTGAAAGTGGATTTTCGGGAACCGCTCCTGCGCCAGGCGCACATCGTATTGCGAGGTGGTCAGGTAGGCCAGTGTGTTGGCAGCGTCACGCGCCATGCGCATCGGGTAGGCATTGACGAAAGTGGTCAATTCAGCCGGGGTGTCGGCCGTGATCCAGCGTGCCCCCGTATACTGGCTGCCCTCCAGCCGGATGTCGGCGTCGTATTCGCCTTTGAGGCGGTGCTGCACCACTTCAAACTGCAATTGCCCGATGGCCCCCAGCAGCATGTTGCCGCCCATCTCGGGGCGAAACACCTGGATCGCGCCTTCTTCGCCCAGCTGGGCCAGGCCCTGCTGCAGCTGTTTGGTGCGCAGCGGGTTTTTCAGCACCACCGTCATGAACAGCTCCGGCGCAAAAAACGGCAGGCCGGTGAATTGCAGGTTGACCGAGCCATCGGTGATGGTGTCGCCCAGCTGCACGCCGCCATGGGTGGTAAAGCCCACAATGTCGCCGGCAAAGGCCTCGCTCACCGCCTCGCGGCGCTGGCTCATGAAGGTCACCACACTGGTGGGGCGCAGCTCTTTGGCAGTGCGCATCACCTTGAGTTTCATGCCCGGCGTGTATTTGCCCGAGGCCATGCGCACAAAGGCAATGCGGTCGCGGTGGTTGGCGTCCATATTGGCCTGCACCTTGAACACCACGCCTGAAAAAGCCTCTTCTTCGGGCTGAATTTCCTTGATGACGGGCTGCTTGTTCACCACGAATGAACTGGTGCGTGAGCGGGGGCTAGGTGCCAGATCGACCAGCGCATCCAGCACTTCCATCACGCCGAAATTGTTCACGCCCGAACCGAAGAACACCGGGGTTTGTTTGCCCGCCAGAAACGCCGCGTGGTCCCAGGCGGGAGAGGCTCCGGTGGCCAGTTCCATGCTGTCATGCGCCGTCTCAAACTCATGCCCGAAACGCTTGAGCAAGCTGGCCTGATCGGTCAGCGGGATGGTGGTGAAGTCTTTGGGGCCCCGGTCGCTGCCGGGTTCAAACACCGTCATCGCGTGGGTGCGCAGGTTGATGATGCCGCCAAAGGTTTTGCCCTGGCCCACGGGCCAGGTCATGGGCACGCAGGGCATGCCCAGCTCACGTTCAATCTCGTCCATGATGTCCAGCGGCTCACGCACCTCGCGGTCCATCTTGTTCACAAAGGTGATGATGGGTGTGTCACGCTGGCGGCAGACTTCAATCAGGCGGCGGGTTTGGGCCTCCACGCCGTTGGCCGCATCAATCACCATCAGGGCCGAATCAACAGCGGTCAAAACGCGGTAGGTGTCCTCACTGAAATCCTTGTGGCCAGGCGTGTCCAGCAGGTTGATGACGTGGTCTCGGTACAGCATTTGCATGACCGAGCTGGCGACCGAGATGCCACGCTGCTTCTCGATTTCCATCCAGTCGCTGGTGGCGTGGCGCGTGGCTTTGCGTGCCTTCACCGAACCGGCAATCTGGATCGCGCCCGAGAACAGCAGGAGTTTTTCGGTCAGCGTGGTTTTACCCGCGTCCGGGTGGGAGATGATCGCAAAGGTGCGGCGGCGGCGGGTTTCGGTTTCGAAAGACAAGGGGAAAATCCAGAAAATTCAGGGAAAAATGACTAACAAATCAGGGTTGAAGGTGATTTGGAATGTCGGCTGATTGGTGCAGCACGCGGATGATGTCTATGAAGTCGTCATGCTCAAAGTAGAAAACGGAATAGGGGAACTTATTCAAGGTCCAAAACCGAAACTCATGGCCTTTGATGAGTAAAGAATAACGGGGTGATCCCGTTCCGGGATGCCTTGCGATATGGGCCATGGCATCGCCCACCTCGTTTAGCAAGCGCTCTGCAACGTCGAGGTTGGCGGCCTCAAGGTAATAGTCGAAAGCGTTTTCCAGATCCTGCGTTGCCTGGGCTCGTCTGACAAGCCGCTTCACGCGGATTTTCTGGCTTGGACTGCTCGCGCAGTGTTGATTTTTTTGGACCACTCTTCCCTGATCTCTTCCCATGGTCGTGGGTCAATCGGAGAGTCCAGGCCTGCCTGGATCAGTGCCTTGAATTGCTCTTCCTTTTGATGCTCCTCGTCACGCCGAAGCAGGTCGCGTACATACTCGCTCGAAGAGCTGTAACCGCGCGTTTTCACACACGTATCCACAAACGCCTTCAGGTCGTCGGTGAGGGAGATGTTCATGGTGACAGTGGTCATGGCCTCAATTTTAGCCCGGTTGGCAAAGATTGCCAACAAGCCGCATGAGCAACAACAGGCTGAACCCGTTAGAATCAGACACTTCCGAGGAGCGATGCAGTTCATACCGATTGAACGAGGCTCGGACAGCGTGACCAGGCTTTTTGGAGCCCCATCACCGCACCAACCGCGCTCACCCACTGTTTGTGTGTGGTGAGCCTCTTCCCCGAGTCTCCCGGCGCAGTCAGTGGTTTTTCAAATTTATTTTGACCAACGACTGGAGTGAGCCATGAGTGCCGTATTGAAATCCATCAAAAATCAGGACTATGAGATTGCCGACCTGAGCCTCAGCGCCTGGGGCCGCAAAGAGCTGAACATTGCCCAGACCGAAATGCCCGGTCTGATGGCCATCCGCGAAGAATTCACCAAGGCGCAGCCGCTCAAAGGTGCCCGCATCACCGGTTCGCTGCACATGACCATCCAGACCGGCGTGCTGGTCGAAACCCTGCAAGCCCTGGGCGCACAGGTGCGCTGGGCTTCCTGTAATATTTTTTCTACCCAGGACCACGCCGCCGCCGCACTGGTTGCCGCCGGTACACCGGTGTTTGCCTACAAGGGTGAAAACCTGGTTGATTACTGGGACTACACCCACCGCATTTTTGAGTTTGGCGGCAAAAAGGGCTCCGCCGCGGAAGGCCCGAACATGATTCTGGACGACGGTGGTGACGCCACCTTGCTGATGCACCTGGGTGCCAAGGCCGAAAAAGACATCAAGGTGCTGGCCAAACCCGGCAGCGAAGAAGAAGTCTGCCTCTTCAACGCCATCAAGGCCAAGCTCAAGCTTGACCCCACCTGGTACAGCCGCCGCCTGAAAAACATCGTCGGCGTGACCGAAGAAACCACCACCGGCGTGTTGCGCCTGAACGAGATGTCGGCCAAAGGCGAGCTGGCCTTCCGCGCCATCAACGTCAACGATTCCGTCACCAAGAGCAAATTCGACAACCTGTATGGCTGCCGCGAATCCCTGGTTGACGCCATCAAGCGCGCCACGGACGTGATGATTGCCGGCAAGGTCGCCCTGGTCGCGGGCTACGGCGACGTGGGCAAGGGCTCGGCCCAGGCACTGCGTGCCCTGAGCGCCCAGGTCTGGGTGACCGAAGTGGACCCCATCAACGCCCTGCAGGCGGCAATGGAAGGCTACAAGGTTGTCACCATGGAATATGCCGCTGACAAGGCCGACATTTTTGTGTCTGCCACCGGCAACAAGAATGTGATCACCTACAAACACATGGCGGCCATGAAAGACCAGGCCATCGTCTGCAACATTGGCCACTTTGACAATGAAATTGACGTCGCCTCACTTGAGAAATGCAAGTGGGAAGAGATCAAGCCCCAGGTTGACCACGTCATCTTCCCGGCCAAGGGCAAAACCCCTTCCAAGCGCATCATCCTGCTGGCCAAAGGCCGTCTGGTGAACCTGGGTTGCGGCACCGGCCACCCCAGTTTTGTGATGTCGTCCAGCTTTGCCAACCAGACCATCGCCCAGATCGAGCTGTTTACCAAGCCCAAGGAATACAAAAATGGCAAGGTCTATGTCTTGCCCAAGCACCTGGACGAAAAAGTCGCCCGTTTGCACCTGGGCAAGGTCGGCGCCATGCTGACCGAGCTCACAGACGAGCAGGCCGCCTACATTGGCGTCTCCAAATCCGGCCCGTACAAGGCCAATACGTATCGCTATTGATGCGTATTGATCAACTCCTGGTCCACCGCCAGCTGGCCAGCACCCGCTCACAGGCCCAGCGCCTGATTGCGGGCGGTGTGCAATGGCTCAGTGGCGACATCTGGAAACGCGTTGTCAAGAACGGTGATGACGTGCCCGAGGCTGCTGAAATCCAGCTGCTGGACGATTCGGAAGCCCGGTTCGTGTCACGCGGCGGCTTGAAGCTCGAAGGCGCCCTCAAGACCACAGGCCTGGCCGTCACCGGGCTGGCCTGCCTGGACGTTGGCCAGTCAACAGGGGGCTTTACCGATTGCCTGCTGCAAAGCGGCGCGGCTTCCGTGGTGGGGGTGGACGTAGGGCAAGGCCAGTTGCACCCCCAGCTGCGTGAAGACGAGCGGGTGCTGTGCCTTGAGAAGATCAATGCCCGATCGCTGGACGCTACTGAATTAATAGCTGCTTACGCAATGTTGACGGGGGCTGAGGGCCAATTTGGCACTGAGTTCGACCTGATTGTGGGTGATTTGTCGTTCATCTCGCAAACCCTGGTGCTGCCGGCCATTGTGCCGCTTCTCAAGGCCGGTGGATCCCTGCTGATGCTCGTCAAACCGCAGTTTGAACTGCAGCCGGGGCAGGTGGGCAAGGGCGGCATCGTGACCGACCCCGCCATGTACGCCGTGGTGGAAGAGCGGGTTCGCGCCGCCCACACGGCGCTGGGCCTGACTGTTCAAGCCTGGTTCGAATCGCCCGTTCAGGGGGGTGATGGCAACCGTGAGTTTTTCATTTTTTCAGGCAGATGATGCCAGCAAAGCAAGTGACGCAGCCATGACAGATATCCGCCAGACGCCCTTGAGCTTTGAGTTTTTTCCTCCGAAAACGCCGGAAGGTGTGGACAAGCTGCGCCTGGTTCGCCAGCAGCTCTATACCCTGGCGCCCGAGTTTTGCTCGGTCACCTTTGGTGCGGGGGGCTCGACGCAAGAGGGGACCTTCAACACCGTGCGCGACATTCTGGCCGAGGGTGTGAATGCCGCCTCGCATTTTTCCTGCATTGGTGCCACCCGGGCCACGGTGCGGGCACAACTGGCCACACTCAAAGCCATGGGTGTGAAGCGCCTGGTGGCCTTGCGGGGCGATTTGCCCAGTGGCTACGGCGCGAGTGGCGAGTTTCATTACGCCAGCGATCTGGTCGCGTTTATCCGCGCCGAAACCGGTGATGACTTCCAGATCGAGGTGGCGGCTTACCCGGAAGTGCATCCCCAGGCCAAATCACCCACCAGTGACCTGCAGGCCTTTGCCGAAAAGGTCAACGCCGGTGCCAATTCCGCCATCACCCAGTATTTCTACAACGCGGATGCCTATTTCCGCTTTGTCGAGGAGGTGGATGCGCTGGGTCTGACCATCCCCGTGGTGCCCGGCATCATGCCCATCACCAGTTCGACCCAGCTCATGCGTTTCAGCGATGCCTGCGGGGCCGAGATTCCGCGCTGGATTCGCCTGCGCCTGCTGAGTTTTGGTGACGATGTGGCCTCTATCAAGGCCTTTGGTCTGGACGTGGTCACTGACCTGTGTGAGCAGTTGCTCGCGGGCGGCGCACCCGGCATGCACTTCTACGCCATGAACCAGAGCGTGGCCACGCTGGAGATCTGCAGGCGCCTGGGGCTCTCTTCTCCCAAACCCTGACTCGATTCAGCGTTCCGGGCAATACATGCCTGTTTTGCTGGCTTCCAAAAGTTGCTAAAAGTTGCAAAAAGTTGCAAAATGAAGCCTTTGTTATCAAAGGACGATATGGCTGTTGCCTTGAAGTTATCTGACGAATTGGTGGAAGACGCTAAATCGCATGCTGCGGCTGAGCATCGTTCTGTGCCCAAACAAATCGAGTATTGGGCGCGTATGGGCAAAGCTGTTTTGGAAAATCCAGAGTTGCCATTGCAATTCATCAAAGACACCATGCTTGCAATCGAAGAGGCCAAAGCCGGGCAAGTTTCCGAGTACAAGTTCGGGTAGACCAATGGCCCTGAAAATTCTCGATACGCCGACGTTTAGACGTGTCGTCAAGAAGTTGCACCCACAGGACAAAAAGATTGTTGACAACGCGATTCGCGAGATTGCTGTCGATCCAACAATCGGACAAGAGAAAAAGGGTGATTTGGCAGATGTGTTTGTCTATAAATTCAAGATCAATAAGCAGGAGACCTTGATGTCATACAGGCTCCGGCCGGGCAAGTTGGACCCCACAGAGATTGTGTTGTTGAGCTTGGGTACTTACGAAAACTTCTACAGCGACCTCAAAAGACAAGCGTCATAGCTGAGCCTGGCGCTTTGTGGTTTGTCGCGTCACCAGATAAATGCCCGGCAGCACCAGGGCCATGCCCCAGGCGTGGTGGGCTTGCAGCGGTTCGGCCAGCACCAGCCAGGCCATCACAGCCGCGTAAAGTGGGGCCAGGTACAGCACAACGCTGACCCGTGCGGCCCCCAGCTCACGCTGCATGACCGAATAGGCCAGGTAGGCGCAGTATCCCGGCACAACCGCTGCGGTCAGCGCCAAACCCGCACCGCGGGGTGTCAAAACCGGCAGTGGGCTGTGCAACGCCTCCCAGATGGCAAAGGGCAAAATCACACAGGACCCTGCAAAACTGATCACGGCCAGCCGGGCGCTGGGCCCCAAGGGGCTGCGCCATTGCTTGAGCAAAAGGGAATAAACCGTCCAGGACAGGGTCGCCGCCAGAATCCATCCGTCACCGGGCACAAACTGCACCTTGGCCAGCGTGGTCCACTGGCCTTTGAGCACCACATGCACAACACCCGCCAGTGCCAATGCCACACCACAGGTTTGCCACATGGTAATTTTCTCGCGCAGCCATAGGGCCGAAAAAACCACAATCAGCACTGGCGACACGCTGTAGATCAGGGAAATGTTCACCGCCCCGGTTGTGCGCCCACCAATGTAGACCCAGGCACCACAGATCCACATGCCCAGCGCACCCAGCATCAGGTAGTGTTTCCAGTCCTGTGCAATGGCCCGGCGATGGGTCCAAAGTTGTGCGTGTGCGCCAAGGGCAAACAACAGGCTGGCCGTCAACCAGCGCATAAGGGCCAGAACGTGGGGCTCAATCACGCCTGGCGCGCTACGGGCTACCAGGGCGTTGACAGACCACAGGGCTGGCGTGATGAACACCAGCGCAATCGCGAGGCGGTAGCGCGAATGGGCGGTCATTCAGCCCGGTGTAGGCAGGCCCGATGACAGGCCCGATGACTCAAACACCTCAGCCTGCAGAAAACTTTGCCCGGCGGCGTCCTTGCCCGACAGCAGTGGTGCGGCGCTACCCAATGGCCAGTTGATGGCCAAGGTCGGGTCATTCCAGGCAATGCAGCGCTCGTGTGCGGGCGCGTAGTAGTCGGTGGTCTTGTACAGGAACTCCGCTGTTTCTGACAAAACCAGAAAGCCGTGCCCAAACCCGGGCGGCACCCAAAGCTGGCGCCGGTTTTTTTCAGAAAGCACTTCACCCACCCACTGGCCAAACGTGGGTGAGCTGCGGCGCAAATCCACCGCCACATCAAACACCTCACCGGCCACCACCCGCACCAGCTTGCCTTGGGGCTGTTGAATTTGGTAGTGCAGACCACGCAACACATGGCGTGCCGATTTCGAGTGGTTGTCCTGCACAAACGCCAGATTCAGCCCGGTGGCTTCGTTGAACGCCCGCTGGTTAAAGCTCTCATAAAAGAAACCACGGTCATCACCAAAAACACGGGGCTCTATCAGCAGCACATCGGCAACACTGCAGGGTGTGACCGTCATCAAAACACCTTTTCATTGAGCAAGCCGAGCAAATACTGCCCGTAGCCCGACTTGGCCAGTTGCCCGGCGAGTTTCTCCAGCTGCACGTCGTCAATCCAGCCATTGCGCCAGACGATTTCTTCCGGTGCCGCCACCTTCAGGCCCTGGCGTTTTTCAATGGTGTAGATGAACTGGCTGGCCTCCAGCATGGACTCATGTGTGCCCGTGTCCAGCCAGGCGTAGCCCCGGCCCATGGTTTGCACATCCAGCGAGTTCTGCTCCAGGTACAGGCGGTTCAGGTCGGTGATCTCCAGCTCGCCCCGGGCCGAGGGCTTCACCTGTTTGGCCAGCTCCACCACTTGCCGGTCATAAAAATAAAGCCCCGTCACCGCATAACGTGATTTGGGTGCCTTGGGTTTCTCCTCCAGGCTGATGGCGCGCCCGGCTTCGTCAAACTCCACCACACCGTAGCGCTCGGGGTCATGCACGGCATAGGCAAACACGGTGGCCCCGTGGGTTTGCTGGTTGGCGTTGTGCAGCAGGCCTGCAAAGTCGTGGCCATAAAAAATGTTGTCGCCCAGCACCAGTGCGCAGGTGTCGTCACCCAGAAACTTCTCGCCAATCAAAAAGGCCTGTGCCAGGCCATCGGGCGAGGGTTGCACCGCATAGGTCAATCGCATGCCCCACTGGCTACCGTCGCCCAGCAGTTGCTCAAACCGCGGTGTGTCTTGCGGGGTCGAGATGATCAGCACGTCACGAATCCCCGCCAGCAGCAGGGTGCTGAGCGGGTAATAAATCATGGGTTTGTCAAAAATTGGCAGCAGTTGCTTGCTTACTACCTGCGTGGCCGGGTACAGGCGGGTGCCCGAGCCGCCGGCCAAAATAATGCCTTTGCGCTGGTTTGTCTGGATTTTTTTCATTGCGTTATGCCTCCACAGATCTCGTCTAGCATTCGGTTCATGTGCACCTGCCAGTGGGGCATGTGCAAGTCAAACGCAGCCTCCAGCTTGTCGGTATTGAGCCTTGAATTGAGTGGCCTTTGGGCCGGTGTCGGGTAGCTGCTGGTCAGTATCGCTGCCACATCGTCTGGCCCGGCCTTGAGCGGCAAGCCCAAAGCACGTGCCCGCGCCAGAACATGGCAGGCGTAGCCGTGCCAGCTGGTTTCGCCGCTGGCGGCGCAATGGTACAGGCCAGCCAGTTCAGGTTGTTTGCGGACTGTGCGCAAGGCCAGTGCCGTCACGTCAGCCAATAACTCTGCCGCCGTGGGCGCCCCCATCTGGTCGGCAATCACCGTCAACCTGTCGCGTTCTTTGGCCAGCCGCAACATGGTTTTGGCAAAGTTGCCACCACGGGCGGCGTAAACCCAGCTGGTGCGAAAAATCAGGTGTTTTTGGCACTGCGCCACTGCTTGTTCGCCTTCGAGCTTGGTCTGGCCATAAACACTCAAGGGGCCCGTT
>JBEEMW010000080.1:0-28166 GCA_041192445.1 Pseudomonadota bacterium
CTGAGCGAGTTGCAGGCCACTTTCACCAAGTTTGAGACCCTGCGCATACCAGTGATTGCGGCCATTCAGGGCGGCTGCATTGGCGGCGCGGTGGATATGGTGACCGCCTGCTGCATTCGCTACGCGACGGCGGATGCGTTCTTTTGCATTCAAGAAATCAACATCGGCATGGTGGCCGATGTGGGTACGCTGCAGCGCCTGCCCAAACTGATACCGCTGGCCGTGGTGAAAGAGCTGGCCTACACCGGGCGCAGGCTATCTGCCGCCAAAGCGCTGGATTACGGCCTGGTCAACGCGGTGTTTGATTCACCCGAGGCCACGCTGGCCGCCGCAATGCAATGCGCCGCCGAGATTGCCACCAAGCCACCAGTGGCCATATGGGGTACCAAACAAGCCATTCACTACGCGCGCGACCATTCAGTGGACGAGTCGCTCAAGCAAATGGGCTGGCTGCAAGGAGCCATCTGGAGCAATCGACATGTAATGGAAGCGGTAACCGCCATGAAGGCCAAGCGGTCTGGCGAATTTCCAGCGCTCGCCCCGGTAATTTCTTTCGCAGAATCAGGGCCTTCGCGCAGCTGACAAACTAGGTCGCGATGGGCTCGCTTTTACTGCCGCGCGGTGCGGGTGTTGCCCGGCAGTGCCTGGGGGTGGCTGGTTCTAAACGGGTTGATGTCCAGCCCACCGCGGCGGGTGTAGCGTGCATACACGCTGAGTTTGAGCGGCTTGCAGCGGCTCCAAATGTCCATGAATATGCGCTCTACGCACTGCTCGTGAAACTCGTTGTGGTTGCGAAAACTCACCAGGTACTGCAGCAACCCCTCCTGATTGATCGGGGCCCCGGTGTAGCTGATTTGTACACTGCCCCAATCGGGCTGACCCGTCACCAGGCAGTTGCTTTTGAGCAGGTTACTGCACAACACTTCGGTCACCGGGGGCGCGTCAAACACCACTTGCAGCAGGTCGGGTGCGGGGGTATAGCGGGTGCATTCGATGTCCAGCCGGTCCAGATTCAAACCGTCAAATTCATACACCGGTTCCCGGTCAAACAGCTCCGGCAGAACCAGTGTCAGGCCCACACTGGCCTGCATGGGGCCACCGTGCCACACGGCCTCGCTGATGTCCGTGCGAATGCGGCGCTGCACCTCGGCCACATCGGCAAACTGCGTGTTGTTGAACGAATTCAGGTACAGCTTGAACGACTTGCTCTCCACAATGTGGGTCGTCTCGCAAGGCACGGTGATGTGGGCCAGCGCCACCTGCGGCTTGCCGCGGCTGTTGAGCCAGCTCAGTTCAAACGCGGTCCACATGTCTGCCCCGAAAAACGGTGCCTTGGCGGTGACCCCGATCCCGGCTCGTTTGTCGGCACGTGGAATGGGGAACAACAGCGACGCGTCATAGTGGTCAATATAGGCCGATGGTTTGCCCAGTTGGGACTGCTCAGGTGTGTTCATGGAGTCAGGCCACCTTGCGGCGAAAAACCAGGCGGTCAGGTGTCGATACGGCGCCGGCGTAGGCGTAACCTTCAAGGTTAAATGCCTCCAGTTTCCTGACACTGGTCAGCCGGTGTGTGATCGCGTAACGGGCCATCAGGCCGCGGGCCCGCTTGGCCATGAAACTGATGACTTTGTAGCCATCGCTGCTGCCCGGCCCCTTGACGTTGTCGCGGTATTCTTCAAAAACACACTCCACCACACGGGCCTTGAGCGCTTTGAGGTCAACCGCCTTGAAATACTCCTGCGAAGCCAGATTGACTACGATTGGCGCCTTGCCTGCCGCAGGGCGGTTGTCGGTCAGTTCCCGATTCAGATAATCCGAAATCTGATGGCCCCAGAATTTGTACAAATTGCTGCCCCCCCCATGGGCAAGCCGTGTGCCCATTTCCAGGCGGTACGGCTGCATCAGGTCCAACGGACGCAGCACGCCGTACAGACCGCTCAAAATACGCACATGGTCTTGCGCCCATTCCAGGTCTTTGGGTTTAAGGGTTTTGGCGTCCAGTCCACCGTAAACATCCCCGTTGAATGCCAGCACCGCCTGTCTGGAATTGATGGCGGTGAATTTCGGACGCCAGGCCTTGTATCGCGCCGCATTCAGGTCCGACAAAGCCTCACTCAAGCTCATGAGCTCACCAATCTGCTGTGGCGTTTTTTCACGCAGCAGCTTGATCAACTGTGTTGATTGTTTGACAAACAGGGGTTGCGTGTGGGGCACATCACCAACGGGCGTTTCATAGTCGAGTGATTTGGCGGGAGAAAGGAGAAACAACATGGGGGATAAAGACCTCACAGGGGAATTCTGATTATCCCTGCAGGGACAAACCTGCGCAAAGTGTTCTCGTTCGCGCTGATCAAGGTAGCCTGAGTGTCCGGGCCAACAGTTAGCGATCTGGGCCGCTTGATCAGGCTGTGCGAGTCCGGTGCATCCGCGCACCACATGAATCCCGGATCACCAGTTCGACGGGTAGCTCATGCCGCATGGTCTGCAGGCCGGGCTCGCGGCGCAGCAAGGCGAGCAACATGTTCATCGCATCGCGGCCCAAACCGATCGTGTCGGTACGCACCGTGGTCAGTGGTGGCGAAGCGAACTCCGCCATTGGAATATCGTCGTAACCGACAAGCGCAATGTCCTGCGGGATACGCAAACCGGCTTCTCCCAGCGCACGCATGGCACCGAACGCAATGGTGTCGTTGCCCGCAAAAAGAGCGGTAAATGACACGCCCCGTGCCAACAACTCCCGGGTGGCACGGTACCCGCTTGCGGCGCTGATGTCGGCGTTGACCGCCCAATTGGGATCTATCGTGATGCCGTGGCCCTTCATGGCCTCCCTCCAGCCCCGTTCGCGCTCATTGACGGCAAGGTATTCGGGTTGCGCAAAATTGACGAACGCGATGCTTCGATGGCCCAGACTAACCAGATGATCCACCACCAACCTGGCAGCCGCAGAGGTGTCGTTGCCGCAGGTGTGGTAACGCTCCACATCGGGTAAACCGGCACCAAAAACCACCATTGGGATCTTGGCATCGGCAATCCCACCCAGGTGTGTGCGCCCCGCCAGACTGGGGTTCACCACAATCAAACCGTCAATGCGACGGCTGCGCACCAAGTCCACGAAGCCACCGGGATCACGCCCTTCTTCATCGGTGGACTCGATCAGCATCTTCAAACCATGGCGATGGCACTCCTGGTTGATGCTGGCCACCAATTGGCCAAGAAAGACATCCACATACAAATGGGCGGCCTTGGGAATGACCAGGGCCACAGTGCCTGTGGCACCTCCCGCCAAGGTCCGTGCGGCAGCGTTGGGCTCGTGACCCAATTCCCGGGCGGCCACAAGCACCCGGTCTCGAGTGGCCTCGCTGATCCCCTGGTCCCGCACGTTGTTGAGTACGAACGACACGGTCGTGCGCGAGACGCCTGCACGCCGGGCAACTTCGCTACTGGTGGGGGATTTCAGAGATGGGGGCATGAGAACAGCAATCGTAGTCGATGCGATGTGAATTCTTTGGTGACGGTCGGCAATTCAGGAATATGTGATCGTAACAGTGTAAACCCTAATACTAACGCGAGTTAGTTTCACATATCATCAAAACTAACCCGCGTTAGTAACGCTGAAAACCAAAGAAAGATCCCATGGCAAGCCAATCAGCCCATGCTTTGAGCAGTACCCGCCGCGCCGAGACACTGACAGCTTGGGCACTGGTGCTGCCTGCCTTTATTGGCTTCGCGGTGTTTTATGCCTTGCCCACGCTGCGCGCGATTGAAATCAGTTTTACCGATTGGAACTTGCTGCGGGCACCCAAGTTCATTGGCCTGGCCAACTATGCAACCATGCTCGAGGATGGCAAGTTCTGGCAGGGCATGAAACTGTCGGCCCTCTATGTGGCGCTGAACATTCCGCTGCAGATTGTGCTGGGCATGTTCCTCGCAGTCTCCATGGACCGGTTGACGAAATCGCTGTTTGTCAAGTCCATCGTTCTGCTGCCCTACCTGCTATCCAATGTACTGGTGGCCATGATGTGGCTGTGGATGCTGGACCCGTTGCTGGGCTTGGTCAACGCCATGATTGACGGTCTCGGATTTGATCGTCAACCGTTCTTTGGGGGTGTAGATCAGGCACTTTTCACGGTGGCTGCCGTGAACATCTGGCGCCATATGGGGCTGGTCGCCATGTTGTTTCTGGCGGGGCTGCAAAACATTCCACGCAACCTCTACGAGGCGGCAGCACTGGAAGGTGCAAGCGAATGGCAAATGTTCTGGCGCGTCACGTTACCACTGTTGCGCCCAGTGATGGTTTTTGTGCTCGTGACCAGTGTGACCGGATCGTTCCAGATCTTTGACACCATCGCTGTCACCACCAATGGCGGGCCATTGGATTCGACACGCGTGATCGTGCATTACATCGTGCAGAACGCCTTCAGCTTCTACAAGATGGGCTATGCCTCCGCCATGTCGATGACCCTATGCGTTGTGATGATGCTCTACACCGTATTCCAGATGCGCGTGATGCGGGCGTCACAAAACGATCTGGCTTAAAGGAAACGCCATGACCCGCCTTGCCCCCAACAATAACGCTGTTGAGCACCGCATCCACTTCTTGACCCCGGGCCGCATTGCAGCCTGGCTTGCCCTGGGCCTGATGCTCATCATCACGCTCGCACCGCTGTGGATGGTCGTAAAAACCGCACTCATGCAGACCGCCAATCTGTACACCGAATCGGCTCAACTCCTGCCCACAGGGCCCACATTGGACAACTTCAAGCGGGTCCTCGGCTTGATGACCCAGGCTGAAAGCAGGGCACTGGGGGGCTCCGGAGCCGAAATCAACTTCATGCGGGCGTTGGGCAACTCACTGGTGTTCACCTGCACGATCGTCGTCCTGCAGGTGAGTTTTGCGTCCATGGCGGCCTATGCCTTCGCCCGGCTTCGCTTTCCCGGGCGCAACACGCTGTTTGCCTTATTCG
The DNA here is from genome assembly GCA_041192445.1 of Pseudomonadota bacterium. GTDB lineage: Bacteria > Pseudomonadota > Gammaproteobacteria > Burkholderiales > Burkholderiaceae_C > Egaibacter. The sequence continues at coordinate 4,965 of JBEEMW010000080.1, forward strand.
TCGGTTCGATGATGGTCCCGGGGGTGGTCACCTTCATTCCCAACTTCATCCTGATTAAAGACCTGGGCCTGCTCAACACCATGGTCGGCATGGTGGCGCCGTTCTGTCTGATGCAGGGCTTCTCGGTGTTCTTTTTGCGTCAATTTTTCCTGTCCATACCACGTGACCTTGAAGAAGCAGCGCTGCTTGACGGCGCCTCATATTTCTACATCTTTACCCGGGTTGTGATTCCGTTGAGCATTACCCCGCTGGCCACTATTTCGATGCTCACGGGCATCAATATGTGGAATGAATTTTTCTGGCCCTACCTTGTAGCCAAAGACGAAATTCAGCAGGTTCTGCCTGTGGCTCTTCAATCTTTCAAGAGCCAGACACCACAAGGCCAACCCGATTGGACGGGCTTGATGGCCGCCACCGCCATCACCGTCGTGCCCACCATTTTGATGCTCATCGCCTTTGGCCGCAGGGTTGTTGAGTCCGTGCAATTCAGCGGCGGCAAATAGCGCAAAACCATTCCCCCAACCGTCCTTTAAAGGAGACAAACCATGAAACTTAAACTCACAACCCTAACCACCCTGATAGCTGCAACGGCCGGCTGTGTCAACGCTGCCGAAGTCAAATACATGCTCTGGGACTCCAACCAGTTGCCAGCCTACAAACAATGCGCAGCCGATTTCGAGAAAAAGAACCCCGGCACGACAATCAAGATCACGCAATCCGGATGGAACGACTACTGGACCGCTGTTTCCACAGGGTTCGTCTCGGGCACCGCTCCCGATGTATTCACCAACCACCTTGCCAAATACCCTGAATTTGCAAAAAATGAGCAACTGTTAGACCTTGCCCCCCTGATCCAACGCGACAAGGTGGACACCGGTGCTTACTCCAGCGGCCTGTTCGACATTTGGGGCCGTAACGGCAAGCAATACGGCCTGCCCAAAGATTGGGACACCATTGGCTTCGTAGTCAACATGGAAATGGCCAAGAAAGCCGGCGTGTCGATGGCCGATTTGCAAGCCATGACATGGAACCCCAAAGACGGCGGCAGCTTTGAGCAGATCGTCCGCAAACTCAGCGTTGACACCACGGGCAACAACGCGACCAACACCAAATTTGACAAAACAAAGGTCGCTGTTTACGGCTATCAGAACCCCGGTGCCGGCGGCATGATGGGACAGACCGAGTGGAGCCACTTCGCGGTGTCCAACGGATTCAAATTCCAGGACAAACCCTGGGATGCCAAGTTCTATTACGACGATGCCAAACTGGCCCAAACCATCGACTACATCGCGGGCCTGCCAGCCAAAGGTGTGTCAGCCAGCTTCGAGAACAGCAAGTCCCTGGGATCAGACGCCATGTTCGTTGGCAAAAAGGTCGCTATCGTGCCCCAGGGCTCATGGATGATCACCTACTTCAAGGACAACGCAAAGTTCGAACACGCGTGGGTACCGCTGCCCACCGGCCCTGCTGGAACACGCGCAACCATGTTCAACGGTTTGGCTGACTCCATCTGGGTCGGCTCCAAGGTTCAGCCCGAGGCATGGAAATGGGTCAAGCACCTCGGCTCTGTGGAATGCCAAAGTGTGGTCGCCAGCTATGGTGTCGTCTTCCCCGCCATCAAGGGACAAGCCGAGCGCGCCATCGAAGTGCAAAAGGCCAAGGGTGTTGACTCGTCAGCATTTCTCACCATGGCCAAATCCAAAACCTTTTTGGCACCCATTGCTGACGGTGGATCGGAAATCGACGAGGTCATGAAGTCTGCGCTGGAAGCCGTTCTGGTGGGCCGTTCGGATGCCACCACCGCACTCAAGGCTGCAAACATCAAGGTCAACGAGATTGTCAAGAAGTAACCCGGAGCACGCGCATGAGCAAACGCCACATCAAAATCACACTCATCGGAGCTGGCAGTATTGTCTTCACCCGCAACCTGCTGGGTGACATATTTTCCTACCCCGAATTGGCTGATTGCGAAGTGGCGTTGCACGACATTGATGCGCATCGCCTGCACCTGGCTGAAATGGTCGCCACGCGGGTGGCCGCCAAACTGGGGGTGACGCCCATCATCACCGCCAGCACCGACCGCCGCCGCGCGTTGGCCGATGCACGCTTCGTCATCAGCACCATCCAGGTAGGCGGCTACAAGCCCGCCACGGTGACCGACTTCGAGATACCGAAGAAATTTGGCCTGGAGCAAACCATTGGCGACACTCTGGGCATTGGTGGAATCATGCGTGGACTGCGCACAATTCCTGTGCAATTGGCGATGCTTAAGGACATGGAAGACGTGTGTGCGCCAGGCGCCATCCACCTCAACTACGTCAACCCTATGGCGATGATTACCTGGGCGTTGAACCAGGAAAGCACGCGTATTCCCACCATAGGCTTGTGCCACAGCGTGCAACACACCGCCCATGAACTGGCACACGACCTGGGCATTCCCGCCGGCGAGATCGACTACCACTGCGCTGGCATCAACCACATGTCGTTCTATACCAAATTCGAGCACAAGGGCGTGGACTTGTACCCGCGCCTGCGCCAAATTCATGCCGAAGGCAAGTCCCCGGCATGGAACAAGGTGCGCTACGAAATGTTGCACCAGCTGGGCCACTTTCCTACCGAGTCGAGCGAGCACTTTGCCGAATACGTGCCCTGGTTTATCAAAAAAGGCCGCGAAGACCTGCTGGCCAAATACAACATCCCGCTGGACGAATACCCTGGCCGCTGCCAGATTTTTGAACACGCCTGGCCTTACATTGAACGCGAACTGCAAGCTCCCGGCACCCAGGACGCTCAACTGCTGCTGGCCGAACTGCAGGCCGCCAACATCCATGTCTTGCCCCGCGAAGTCAACAACGCCGCACACCTGCTCGAGGGACTGAACAGCGTTACCCGCTCATTGGAATATGGTGGGCAAATCATCCATTCCATGGTCAGCGGCACGCCGCGCGTGGTGTACGGCAATGTGCGCAACCACCAACTGATCGACAACCTGCCACAGGGCTGTGCGGTGGAAGTACCCTGTCTGGTAGATGCCAATGGTGTGCAGCCCACGCGGGTGGGCGCGCTGCCGATCCACCTGGCCGCGCTGATGCGCACCAACGTGAACGTGCAAGAACTGGTCGTGGCCTCCATCACCCAGCAAAAACGCGAGCATGTCTACCACGCCGCCATGCTCGATCCCCACACCGCCGCAGTGCTCGATCTGGAGCAGATCCGCGCGATGGTGGATGAACTGTTGGTGGCCCACCGCACCTTCCTCCCCGAATACCTCCAAGACTGAAAGCGCGTACCACCATGGCCAGCATCGAACTTCGCTCCGTCAATAAAAATTATCTACAAGACATTGCGGTCATCCGTGACGTCGACCTGCACGTCAAAGAAGGGGAGTTCTGCGTGTTTGTCGGACCCTCAGGCTGCGGCAAGTCCACGCTATTGCGCATGCTTGCCGGTCTGGAGGACATCACGAGCGGTGACCTGTTGATCGACGGCCAGCGCATGAACGACACGCAACCGGCCAAACGCGGTGTTGCCATGGTGTTCCAAAGCTATGCCCTGTTTCCGCACCTGAGTGTTTATGACAATCTGGCTTTTGGCATGAACCTTGCCAAAATGGACAAAGCCTTGATTCGCCAAAAGGTCACCGCCGCTGCAAAAGTGCTTCAGCTCGAACTCCTGTTGGATCGCAAGCCCAAAGCACTCTCAGGCGGGCAACGCCAGCGCGTCGCCATTGGTCGCGCCATCGTACGTGAACCGGGTGTCTTTCTATTTGATGAACCCTTGTCTAACCTCGACGCGTCGCTGCGGGTGCAGACTCGCTTTGAAATCGCCAAAATCCACCGCGACTTTGGCCGCGCAGCGACTATTTATGTGACCCATGATCAGGTCGAGGCCATGACACTGGCTGATCGCATTCTGCTGCTGAACGCCGGGCCCGCGGTGCTGTCTGAAGGCAGCGTAGCCCAGTGCGGCTCACCTCTGGAACTCTACCACCGCCCGCGCAACCTGTTTGTCGCAGGCTTCATCGGTTCACCCAAAATGAACTTCTTGAGCGGACAACTCCTCGAAGGCTATAGCGATCACGCACGGGTTCAATTGGCGGGGGGCGAAATTCTGGGAGCGATGGTGGATGCCAGTGCTTTGCGCCCTGGTCAGCCGGTCACCATCGGCATTCGACCCGAACACGCTCAGCTCGGAACCGCCACCCAATCCATTGTGCGTGAGGTGCAATGGCAGGAGCGCCTGGGTGAATCCACCTACCTCTTTCTTGGCAGCAGCGTTGCCCACGAGCCAATGGTGGTCAAGGCCCCAGGCCATGCCCATGCAGACACCGGTCAACGCGTGGCCATCTCGCTACCCGCCGCCGACTTGCATGTGTTTGACGACAGGGGGCACGCACTGGAGCGCCGTATCCCCATTGCCGATCTGCGCGTGCCACACGCAGCTTGAAAGCGGTGTCTCGCCGTTATCCGTATCTGAATCATGACAGCTGCATCAACCGAATTCATTACCCTGCACAGCCAACACAGCACGATTGTCCTGGAATATCACGCCGATGAAGCGCCACTCTGGCGCTATTGGGGTCCGCGCTTGCCGGATGCAGGCACACCGTCCCAGGCGCTGCGTGGTTCACGCCCGTTGCCTTCGTTCATGCTGGACTTTGACCAACCGCTTACGCTGGTTCCAACCTTCGGGGTTGGCTGGTTTGGACAGAGCGCCTTATTGACCCACCGCGCTGGACTCGACTTCGCCCAGGCCATTACACGCTGCGAAGTCGAATGGACTCAACCGGCGCGCGCCGTGGTTTTGCATCTCTTTGATGCGGTTGCGCAGCTGCGTCTGGACGTGACCCTCTCGCTTGACGATGTCAGCGACGTGCTCAGCATGCAGACCCGCATCACCAATCTCGCCGACACAGCACTTGACGTGCAATGGCTGGCTGCGGGCACGCTGCCCTTACCGGGCCACGCAGACACCGTGCGATCCTACGCGGGCCAGCATAACCACGAATTCATGTTGCAGACGAACGCATTGAACCGCAGTCTGTGGCGGCGTGAAAACCGCCGTGGCCGCACTTCGCACGATTGCTTCCCCGGTGCGGTAGTGACCACACCGGGCAGTACAGATGACTGTGGCCTGGTCTTCGGTGCACATCTGGCGTGGTCGGGCAACCATCAGCAAAGCATTGAATGGCTGCACGATGGCCAGTACCAATGGCAACTGGGCGAATGGCTGGCTCCAGGAGAGGGTCTTCTGCAATCTGGCCAGAGTCTGCAAACGCCTGAGATCATTGCCACCTGTTCCTTGCGGGGACTAAACGGTCTCGCGGCGAATTTCCATCGTGCCCTGCGCGCGCGGATGGCCTGGCCTGAAGGGAACATGCGACCTCGCCCGGTACACCTGAACACATGGGAGGCGTTCTACTTCGATCTGGGGCCCGAGGACATCATGGGCCTGGCCACGGCCGCCGCCGAGATCGGCATTGAGCGATTTGTGCTTGACGATGGCTGGTTTCATGGCCGCCACCATGACCGCGCAGGCTTGGGTGACTGGTGGACCGATACCGTCAAGTTCCCTGACGGCCTGACTCCGCTAGCCCGGCATGTCAACAACCTGGGCATGGAGTTCGGCCTCTGGGTAGAACCCGAGATGGTCAACCCCGACAGCGAACTGTACCGGGCCCACCCCGACTGGGCACTGCAGATTGCCGGACGCACGATGATCACGGCTCGCAACCAGCTTGTCCTCAACATCGCACAACCCGAGGCCTCGGAGTATCTGTTCGACAAGATCGATGCTTTGTTGCACAGCTTGCCCATCCGTTACTTGAAATGGGACCACAACCGCGACCTTACCAATGCGGCGCTGGCCGGTGGCGTGGGTGGTGCCGGATACCGGGCACAGGTGCTGGCGGTCTATGCCTTGCTGGCGCGCTTGCGTGCCGCCCATCCGGCTGTGGAAATAGAAAGTTGTTCGGGCGGCGGCGGGCGGATTGATTTTGCGATATTGCAGCACACGCACCGGGTCTGGGGCAGCGACTGCATTGACGCACTGTCACGCATTGAGATTCAGCGTGGTTTCGGGCAATTCTTCCCGCCCGAGATTCTGGGTTCACACATCGGCACAGCCCCCGCCCACACCACTGGACGCAGCCAGGCGCTGGCATTCCGGGCAGCCGTGGCAATGACCGGGCATCTGGGCGTGGAATTGGACGTACGTCACCTGGACCATGCCACACGCCAGCAGTTAAGTGAGTGGATCGGACGGTACAAGGCATGGCGCGACCAGATACACCATGGACGGGTGTGGCGCGGCACGGGAGACGATGGCCTGGTCTGGCAGGCGCACGGCAATGAGACTACACATGATCTGCTGCTGTTTGTCTTCCGCTGCCAACCCACGACGCACCGTTACACGCCACCGCTTCGTTTGCCAATGCTGGATGCCACCAGCCGCTATCACGTTGAGCAGTTGGTTTCCATTGAGGGTGATGGTGCGGTGCAGTCGCCGGCACCGTTCTTTGCCGATCTGCAAAACGGTGGCGTGGCATTCGACGGCGCCTGGCTTGTCCACGCTGGTCTACCGATGCCACGTGCCACGGCAGAGACCTGTTTTATCGTGCGGCTTCGCAAGGTCAATTGACGAAGGGACGACACATGAGCCAGACTTTCGACGTTTCTGAACACCCGCACCGCCGCCACAACCCGCTCAATGGGCAGTGGGTGCTGGTCTCTCCTCATCGCGCCAAACGCCCCTGGCAAGGCCAGCAGGAGCAGCCCGACACCACAGAACTCCGGCGGCTTGATCCACTTTGTTTTCTGTGCGCGGGCAATGTCCGTATCAACGGTGACACCAACCCCGACTATCCCGGCACCTTCGTTTTCACCAATGATTTCGCCGCCATGATGCCAGGTGCGCCTGATGCACCCGACAATGTCGAAGACCTGTTCCAGGTGGCCAATGCCCGTGGCACCAGCCGGGTCATCTGCTTCTCTCCGGACCATAGCAAAACACTGCCTGAATTGTCGCTGGCAGCTATTGGTCAAGTGATCGACACTTGGTGCATTCAATCGGCTGAACTGGGCGCAACCTATCCATGGGTACAGGTATTCGAAAACAAGGGTGCGCTGATGGGCTGCTCAAACCCCCATCCCCATGGCCAAATCTGGGCCACTGAATACATTCCCAACGAACCCGCCACCGAAGATCTGCGCCAACGCGAGTGGTATGCAAAGCATGGGCGCGCCCTGCTCCTTGACTTGGCCAAGCGTGAAACCGCTCTGGACGAGCGCGTGGTGGTGCAAACCGAGCATTGGCTCGCCATCGTCCCTTTCTGGGCCACCTGGCCATTCGAGACCTTGTTATTGCCACGTTTCCCGGTTCAGCAACTTCCCCAGCTCAACTGCCTGCAGCGTGAGGACCTGGCGCTTGCCATCAAGCAGTTGACCTCGCGATATGACAACCTTTTCAAGTGTTCATTCCCCTATTCCATGGGCTGGCACGGCGCACCGTTTGATGGACGCGACAACACACCGTGGCAACTGCATGCGCACTTCTATCCGCCGCTGCTGCGCTCGGCTTCAGTTCGCAAGTTCATGGTCGGCTTCGAGATGCTGGCCGAAGCTCAGCGTGACCTGACTCCCGAACAAGCGGCGCAGCAACTGCGCGCCCAGAACAACACTCACTATCGGGAAACCACACCATGATGGATGTCACTTTGCGACAACGGGCAGACAGCGCCTTTGTACGCCACACTGGTCGGACTCCATCAAAGCATGTGCGTGCACCTGGCCGAGTTAACCTCATCGGCGAACACACCGACTACAACGACGGCTTTGTACTGCCGTGCGCCATCAACTACGAAACGCTTATTGCCGTAGGACCACGCGAGGACCGTCAAGTACGGGTGGTGGCCTGCAACTATGGCGAGGCCTTCGACCAATTTTCACTGGATGAGCCGATCGAACCCCGTAGTGATGCGCTTTGGACCAACTACGTCCGAGGGGTTGTCAAGGTTTTGCTGTCACACGGGCTCGCACTCAACGGCCTCGACCTCGTGGTGGCGGGCAACGTACCCCAGGGTGCCGGCTTGTCGTCGTCCGCATCTCTAGAGGTTGCGGTGGGATGGGCATTCAAGACGATGATGGGGCTGGATAACGTGAGCGCCACAGACATTGCGCTGATGGCCCAGCAGGCTGAGAATCAGTTTGTCGGTGTCAACTGCGGCATCATGGACCAATTGATTTCCGCGAATGGTGAAAGTGACCATGCCCTGTTAATTGACTGCCGCTCACTGGTCCCGCGCCCCGTGGCCCTGCCCCACGGCATGGCGGTGATGATTGTCAATTCCCACGTCAAACGTGGCTTGCTGGATGGCGAATACAACATCCGTCGTGTGCAATGTGAAACCGCGGCCCGTCATTTCCGCGTCAAAGCTCTGCGTGATGTGAACTTGGAGCGACTGGAACACGGGGCCCACGGCCTGGACCCGCTGGTTTTAAGGCGTGCCCGCCATATTGTTACGGAGAACCAGCGCACCCAGGATGCCGCGCAGGCACTCGCCGCTGGCAACCTCACACACATGGGGCGATTAATGGCGGCATCCCACGCGTCAATGCGTGATGATTTCGAGATATCCGTTCCAAAGATCGACCTGCTGGTGGATATTTTGCAAAGAGCCATTGGTGACATGGGTGGCGCACGGATGACCGGGGGCGGCTTCGGCGGCTGTGTGGTGGCGTTGATGCCCGAAGCTCACGTCACCGCAGCCCGCCTTGCGGTAGCAACCCACTATCGGGCCCCTGGAGGCGAGCCTGCGTCGATCTATGTCTGCAATGCCGTCGCGGGTGCAAGTGTCTTGAGCACGTGAAGCGCTGTTTCTCAGCCATTCCGGAAAATCGGATCCCCTCCTCGTTTCCCGCTGCTCCACGACGCCAGGGAATGCCGACCCATCCCTTATGCCAGACAGGAAATTCAACCTGGGGTTGAAAAATTACCGCAAATCGCCAGCCAGCGAAGCCAGCGTTTCGGGCGCAATCATCGTGTGGGCCGGGTAGTTGGTGTGGTCACACCCCAGCTTGACGCCCGCGCCCGCCTTGACCGCCGCACACATGGCCGGTGTCAGCTCGAAACGCACAAAATGCACTGCCGAGGTCTTTTCGTCGTTCTCGCGCTCCAGGTCTTCATCGGCAATGGCATAGACCCGCAAGTGGCCTTCCACTTCGATGAACATGCGGTCTTCAACCCCGATCAACCGCGCCAACTCACGTTTTCGCTCGTTCACGTCAGGGTATTCAAGCAGCAAGGTGCCCTTCCAGTTGCTGCCTTCGGGCATCAGCGGCACATAGGCATCCAGCTCCTGCTGAATACCTTCTTCCTCAAATATTTTCTCGATGCGCAACATCTCCTGAATCTGATAACGGATGGTGGTCTCGGACTCAAATTGCAGGTTGATGTTTTCACCCAGACGCACGCTGCGCAGCTTGCGGTGCGCAATGATGTCGGGCTTGTGGAGCTTGCGATACTTGGTGTAGGCCTCCAAGGTCATGAGGCTGTCTATCGTGATGTGTCCAGTAGTTTGCATGGTGTTCTCTATTGCAGCTGGTGTTGCTGCCTCTACTTCAGTCCGTACGCTTCACGAATGAGCGTGAGCGGGTGTTTTTGTGGTGGCATATCTTGTCCATTGGCCAGGTTATTCACCTCAAAGCCCTGCGCAATGTGGTGACCGCCCAGCGGGCAGTCGCTGCTGATCACATCGGGCAGGCCGCCGTCCTTGTGGTTGGCCATGGCTTTGAACAGGGGTTTGCCAATTTTCATGGCCTGCTGGTGCGTGGCCTTCTTCACGCCAAAGGTGCCGGCATGGCCCGAGCAGCGCTCATGCGTGTGCACACTGGTGCCGGGCACCATCTTGAGCATTTCCTCGGTTTTCTTGCCGATGTTTTGCACACGGCCATGGCATGGGATCTGGTAACTGATTTTGCCCAGGGCCACCGGGAAATCAACCTTGAGCAGACCATCCCGCTTGCGCTGCATCAGGTATTCAAACGGGTCCCACGTCGCGTCCTTGACGAGCTGCACATCGGCTTCATCCGGGTACATCAGCGGGATTTCCTGCTTGAACATCAGCGCACAACTGGGCACTGCTGCCAGGATGGCAAAGCCGTCTTTGGCGTATTTGGCCAACACGGGAATGTTGGACTCCTTGCTGGCGTTGACCGACGCCAGGTCACCCAGCTCCAGTTTGGGCATGCCACAGCATTTCTCCTTCTCCACAATCACGTAAGGCACTTCGTTGTGATCCAGGATCTTGAGCAGGTCATGGCCAATGCCGGGCTCGTTGTAATTGATGTAACAGGTGGCGTAGATGGCAACCTTGCCAGGGGTCTTGGCACCATCGTTCACAACGGTAGATTGCGCCTTGGGTGTGCCTGAGCGAAACTTGCGTGTAGCCAATGCGGGCAGCCAGGCATCCTTGTCCACACCCAATGTCGACTCCATCACGCTGCGCGCAGCCGCCGTCCTGTTCACGGCGTTGACCGTCTGCACCACAATGGGAATGCCGGCCAGCGAGCCGTGCACGTCGGTCGAAGCCAGCAGCTTTTCACCAAAGCCGACCTCCCCTTTTTCGAACTTGATGGCTTTGGCCCGCAGCATGGTGTGCGGGAAGTCCAGGTTGAACTCATGCGGCGGCACATAAGGACATTTGGTCATGTAGCACAGGTCACACAGGTAACACTGGTCCACCACTTTCCAGTAATCTTTTTTATCAACCCCATCCACCTCCATGGTTTTGCTGTCATCCACCAGGTCAAACAGGGTGGGGAACGAGCCGCACAGACTCACACAGCGGCGGCAACCATGGCAAATGTCGAAGATACGCTCCATCTCGTGAAGGCAAGCTTCTTCGTTGTAGTAGTCCGCACCCTTCCAGTCTATGGGATGGCGGGTGGGAGCTGAAAGATTGCCTTCGCGTGCCATGGTGAGGGTCTCGTGGGTAGTTCTTGGGATTACTTTTAAGTGCTCTGCATTGGGCGCTGCAACCGCAAGGTAACAACGCCCAACACAAACCAATCAATACGTTTCAGTCAAGATCAGTCGACCAGTTCTGCAAGCGCTTTGGTGTAACGGTTGGCGTGTGAACGCTCGGCTTTGGCCAGCGTCTCAAACCAGTCGGCCACTTCGTCATGGCCTTCGTCACGGGCTGTCTTGGCCATACCGGGGTACATGTCGGTGTACTCGTGGGTCTCACCAGCCACGGCTGATTTGAGGTTGTCACGGGTGGCGCCAAAGGGCATGCCGGTAGCGGGGTCGCCACAGGTCTCCAGCCACTCCAGGTGACCGTGTGCGTGACCGGTCTCACCTTCAGCGGTGGAACGGAACAATGCCGCCACGTCAGGCTGACCTTCAATGTCGGCCTTGTTCGCGAAATACAAATAACGGCGGTTGGCCTGTGACTCGCCTGCGAAGGCGGCTTTCAGGTTGTCTTCCGTCTTGGAGCCTTTGAGTGCTGCCATGGAAATCTCCTAGTGGTTAATAAAACAAACGCGTCTGCCTTGGACCCATTCGGCCAAAGAGCGACCAGCGTAGCGCAGATAAACCCCTGCGTCTAATTGACTGACTCAATACTCAAAATTGGAATTGACTATTAATCACCCAATATCGATGACAGTTTTCAATAATATTTACCGCCCGCCGCCGCCCGCCATGGCGCATCAAGCGCCTGCCTCGGACCATGGGCAGATCATCTGGATTACGATATAGTAAATGCGTTACGCATAAGTGAATTTAAGATGATTGGAGATCCGAGATATGGCTGCCGCTTCGAACCCCCTGGCCTCCCTGCCTGCCCCGGCCCCCATTGAGCAGCTGCACCACTTCGCCCATCGCGCCAGGGATGCCGAGGAAACCCGGCATTTTTATGAAGACATTCTGGGCTTGCCGATGTACCACATCATCCAGAGTGACATCGTGCCCAGTACGGGTGAATATTGCCCCTACACCCATTTCTTTTTCCGTCTGCAAGATGGCTCATTCATCGCCTTTTTCGATCTGGGTAATGACGAGGCCGCCCTGCCCTCGCCCAATACACCGGCCTGGGTGAACCACGTGTCATTCCGTGTCAACACCGTGCAGCACCTGCTGGACATGAAGGCCCGGCTTGAAGCCGAGGGCATTGAGGTGCTGGGTGTCACCGACCACCACATCTTCAAGAGCATTTATTTTTTCGACCCCAATGGCGTGCGGCTCGAACTCACCGCCCAACTGGCCGACGAATTCCAGATGCTCCAGGAAAGCAAAACGGCGCACGCCCGGCTCAGCGAATGGACCGCACGCAAAGTACAGTGGCGAAAAGACCGTGCGACTGGGCATGCGCCAAAATTTCTGGCGGCATCGGCAGAAGAATGACGCTATTATTTTCATAGCTACTCACGCATAATCCACGAGGGCTAAAGCCCAATTTCGTTCATAACAAGCAGGCAGGAGCACCCATTTCATGGCACAGGTCAATCCCGCAAATACCGCTTCTACCGCTTCGTTTGGCACGACGGCTTTCACCAACGGCTATGAGTTCGCCCGGGGGGCTGGCTACAAGCTGCCCGAATACCCGTTTGTGGAGCCACCCGAGATCACATCAGGCGTCGTGTTGCGTCACGCCGTGGTGATCGTGGGGGGAGGCCTCACCGGGCTCACCCTGGCCTGCTCACTCGCCCAGCAAGGGGTCAGGGCTGTGCTGCTGGATGAGGACAACACGGTGGGCGTGAAAGGCGCGTCGTCACGCGGCATTTGCTACACCCAGAAATCGCTGGAAATCTTCGACAAGCTTGGGGTTTTCGAGCGAATCGCGGCCAAGGGTGTGCAGTGGAGTGTGGGCCGCACCTTCGCGGGCCAGGACGAGGTGTATTCGTTTGATTTGCGCCAGCAGAGCAACTTTCAGCTTTCGGCCCAGCCGCCCTTCATCAATATCCAGCAGTTCTACATTGAAGGGTTTCTGGTTGAACGCATACAGCAGCTCAATCGGGCAAGCCCGCTTGCCGGGGGCTGCATCGACATGCGCTGGTGTTCGCGGGTTGTGGGATTTGAACAAAACGACGGTTTCGCCACACTCACCGTCGACACGCCAGCGGGCCGTTATGACCTGCAGGCCAATCATGTGATCGATGCCTGCGGCTCACACACGCCATTTCATGCCTGGTGCGGGGCCACCCTGAAGGCCAAAAAAGGCGATGACCGCTGGTGCATCGCAGATGTGCGTTTCAGCAAACATCCACCCACCGAGCGCCACACCTGGATTGAAGCCCCGTTCAACGACAACCGGGCCGTGTGGCAACACCTGATGGCCGATGATGTGTGGCGCATTGACTACCAGATGGCCCCGAATGCCGATCCAGCCCTGACGAGCAGCGAGACACAGGTCCGCCAGCGCCTGCACAAACAGTTCGGCGACGACCTGGAATGCGAGATCGTCTGGGTCGGACCTTACGCTTACCGCAGCCAGTGTGTTGACCACCTTCGTATCGGCAGCGTCTTCTTCATGGGCGACACCGCCAAAATCGTCAGCCCGTTTGGTGCACGCGGGGGCAATACCGGTGTTGCCGATGCCGACAACCTGGCCTGGAAACTCGCCGCCGTGATTCGAGGCAGCGCGGCACCCGCCCTGCTGGACAGTTACCACGATGAGCGCCACGAAGCCGCTACCCAAAACGTGCTGGTCACCAACCGCACGGCGCGCTTTCTGCGCCCGGCCGATGGCATGGAGCGGGTGTTTCGCAGCGCGGCCATCAACCTGGCCAAGCGGCATGTCTTCGCCCGTGCCCTGATCAACACCGGGCGTATGGCGGTGGCCAATACCTACACCCACTCGCGCATCTGCGAGGCCACGGGTGGCCAGTCGGTACAAAACGTGGCCTTTACCTGGGCGCACGGTGCCGACAGCCTGGCGGGCAGCAACGCAACCCAGCCCGGTGCCTCAGGCGTGGTGAACGATCTGCTGGCGTGGGCACAAAGCCGCTTGCTGGTGCTGGTGTTTGGCACCCTGTCTGCGACGGCGCAGGAACGCCTGCAACGGCTGTCTGTCAGCGCGCCTGTGCGGTGTGTGCAGGTGGTCGGGCCAGACGAGGTCGCGCAGGCCCGGGAACACGTGCACGACCCCAAGGGCCACCTGCAGGGTGCCTGCCACGTGTTTGGTCACGCGTGGGCCTTGTTGCGCCCGGACGGTTATCTGGCTGCCACTGGCGAGGTGGTGGACGGCGACCTTGTATCGGCGATTGAAAAGTCGCTCGGCCTGTCACGCCCTGTCGGGGAAAGGGGAACACCATGAAAACCCATGCCAACCTGGTTGACGCGGATACGTTTTACGAGCTGTTGCTGGACGCGCACCTCAATCTGAGCCGGGAAGATTCCGAGCTGCTCAATGCGCGACTGATCCTGTTGCTGGCCAATCAGATTGGCGACGCCAGGGTGCTGGCCGAGTGCATAGCCGCCGCCCGGTAAAATCAGGTTACCCGGCATTCTGCTGCCAACGGCGCCCTCTGGGGTGCCGTTTTTGTTTTCCCCTGACCCGCGCCTGATTGCCCCCATGACCGAAACCCTGCCTACCACGTCGACCTTGTCCACATCGCCCGCCCAACCCGGCCTGGACAGCCTGTCCAAGTCTTTCGAGCCCGCCGCACTGGAAGCCCACTGGGGGCCGGAGTGGGAAAAACGTGGCTATGGCGTGGCCGGTTTTCGCGGCACGGGTGTCGCCCAGGCCAATGTGGCCTCGTTTGCCATCCAGTTGCCGCCCCCCAACGTCACGGGCACGCTGCACATGGGTCACGCATTCAACCAGACCATCATGGACAGCCTCACGCGTTACCACCGCATGAAAGGGTCCAACACCGCCTGGATTCCCGGCACCGACCACGCCGGCATTGCCACCCAGATCGTGGTGGAGCGCCAGTTGCAGGCCCAAAACATCAGCCGCCACGACATGGGGCCGACGCCCTTTGAGGCACGCAAGAATTTTGTCGCCAAAGTGTGGGAGTGGAAAGAAAAAAGCGGCAACACCATCACCACCCAAATGCGCCGCATGGGTGACAGCGTGGACTGGAGTCGCGAGTACTTCACGATGGACCCCAAGCTGTCCAAAACCGTGACCGAGACCTTTGTGCGCCTGTATGAGCAGGGCCTGATTTACCGCGGCAAGCGCCTCGTGAACTGGGACCCGGTGCTGCAAAGCGCGGTGAGTGACCTGGAGGTGGAGAGCACCGAAGCGCAGGGCAAGATGCACTACATCACCTACCCGTTTGCCGACGGCCCGCAGATGATTGACGGGGTGCCGCAGCGCGGCATGACGATTGCCACCACCCGGCCCGAAACCATGATGGCCGACGGCGCATTGGCGGTTCACCCTGAAGACGAACGTTATGCCCACCTGCTGGGCAAACTGGTCGATCTGCCCCTGTGCGACCGGCGCATTCCCATCATTGCCGATGACTTTGTGGACCGCACCTTCGGTTCCGGCTGCGTCAAGATCACGGGTGCCCACGACTTCAACGACTATGCCTGCGCCCAGCGCCACAAGTTGCCACTGATCACCATCTTCACGCTCGATGCCAGGGTGAACGAAAACGGCCCCACCGCCTATCAGGGCCTGGACCGCTTTGACGCCCGCAAGGCCGTGCTGAGCGATCTGGACACTCAGGGCCTGCTGATCGAGAGCAAGGCACACAAGCTCATGCTGCCGATTTGCGCCCGTACCGGGCAGGTGGTCGAACCCATGCTGACCGACCAGTGGTTCGTGGCCATGAACAAGGTCAGCGAATCAGACCCCACCGGCAAATCGATTGCACAAAAAGCCATCGACGCCGTGCAGTCCGGTGACGTGCGGTTCGTCCCGGAAAACTGGATCAACACCTACAACCAGTGGATGAACAACATCCAGGACTGGTGCATCAGCCGCCAACTCTGGTGGGGGCACCAGATTCCGGCCTGGTACGACGAAGATGGCAGGGTTTACGTGGCCCGCAACGAAGCCGAAGCACAAGCCCAGGCACCGGGCAAAACGCTCAAACGCGACGAGGATGTACTGGACACCTGGTACTCCTCGGCACTTGTGCCTTTTAGCACCATGGGCTGGCCACATGCTGCTCCCGATCACGACGCAGCGGCGGGACGCGGTGAAGACAAAGGTGCTTCGACCCGCTCAGCGCGAACGGGTCTGTCGGATTACGACCTTTATCTGCCATCCAGCGTCTTGGTCACCGGCTACGACATCATCTTCTTCTGGGTCGCCCGGATGATCGTGATGACCACACACTTCACGGGCCGGGTGCCGTTCAAACACGTCTACATCCACGGCCTGGTGCGGGATGCACAAGGTAAGAAGATGAGCAAGAGCGAGGGCAATGTGCTGGACCCGGTGGACCTGATTGACGGCATCGCCCTGCCCGAGTTGCTGGTGAAACGCGCAGAAGGCCTGCGCAAGCCCGAGACGGCACCACAAGTGCGCAAAAACACCGAGAAAGAATTTCCCACCGGCATTCCCGCTTTCGGCGCCGACGCCCTGCGCTTCACTTTTGCCTCTCTGGCCTCGTTGGGCCGCAGCATCAACTTTGATGCCAAGCGCTGCGAGGGTTATCGCAACTTCTGCAACAAACTCTGGAACGCCACACGTTTTGTGCTGATGAACTGCGAGGGACAGGACTGCGGCCTGAACGAACACACCCAGGAGGAATGTGCCGTTGGCGGCCCCGCCCATGGGTACCTGAGTTTCAGCCAGGCCGACCGGTGGATCACGTCGCTACTGCAAAAAGCTGAGGCCGAGGTCGCCAAAGGCTTTGAAGACTATCGCCTGGACAACGTGGCCAACGCGGTTTACGACTTCGTCTGGAATGAATTTTGCGACTGGTACCTGGAGATCGCCAAGGTACAGATTCAAACCGGTGCGAATGCCCAGGACCAGCAAGCGGGTCTGGCCCAGCAACGTGCGACGCGCCGCACCCTTATCCGGGTGCTGGAGACGATTTTGCGCATGGCCCACCCGGTGATTCCCTTCATCACCGAGGAGCTGTGGCAGAAAGTGGCACCCGTTGCGGGTCGGGGAGGCGCATCGGTCAGCATCGCCAATTACCCGGTCAGCCAGCCTGAACGCATCGACGAGACGGCCATCGCGCACGTGGCCAAACTCAAACTGCTGGTTGACGCCTGCCGTAACCTGCGTGGCGAAATGAGTGTGTCGCCCGCGACCCGACTACCCCTGTTCGTGGTGGCCAATTCGCCAGGTGAAGCCGACTTTTTAAGACAATCAGCACCCGTGTTGCAAGCCTTGGCCAAACTCAGCGAAGTGCGCGTATTTGACGACGAGATCACCTGGTCGACCGCGGCGCAAGGTGCACCGGTCGCCGTGGTCGGCGAAGCACGTGTGTGCCTGTACATGGAAGTTGACGTGGCGGCCGAGAAATTGAGGTTGGGCAAGGAAATCACCCGACTCGAAGGCCAGATCAGCAATGCCAATGGCAAGCTGTCAAATGAAGCGTTTGTCGCCAAAGCGCCACCCGCGGTGATTGATCAGGAACGCAAACGGGTGGCGGATTTCGTCGCAACCGTGGCCAAAGTGAAAGAACAGCTCAGCCGGCTGGGCTAAACCGCGAGCCGGGCAGGCGCGCAGCCTGCCTTGCGTGCGCGTCTGTTGCCCTGTAGGCTGCCCGTGCGCTCAGCGACGGCGCAGGACGTGAATGAAGTCGTTACCGGCCGTGTGCTGCTCCAGCAGCTCATTGCCGGTTTGCTTGGCAAACGCCTGAAAGTCACGCATGGAACCGGCGTCGGTGGCAACCACACGCAGGGTTTGGCCACTCAACATGTCTGTCAACGCCTTTTTTGCTTTCAAAATCGGCAAGGGGCAGTTCAAGCCGCGGGTGTCCAGGTCTTTGTCGATATTCATCACAGTTCCTTCGGTTGTCCCGATTTTAAGCAGTTCTTTGACCCGATCGTCCAGGTGGTCGCACCGGCTGCGACTACTTGCGGGCCCATTCCACAAACCTGGGGCTGTAACCACGCGACGTCAGCCAGTCTGCCAGGGCGTAACCCGTGCCTGCGGGCCAGCACAGCACATCGGCGGGGTCATACAGCTTGTAGTCCACCAGTTCGGGGGAGAGTTGAACCGTGCCGCTACACACGGCGTGGTAGGCAATGATGACCTGGTTCATGCGCTGAAAATCATAGACACCAATGAGTTTGATTTCCTGGGCGGTCAAACTGGTTTCCTCCAGAATCTCACGTGCGATGCCGCCCTGGGGCGTTTCTCCCGCTTCCATGAAGCCGGTGATCAGCGCATACATCTTTCCAGCCCAGGCGGCGTTGCGGGCCAGCAAAATTTTGCCTTCATATTCAACCACGGCTGCCAGCACCGGCGTCGGGTTGTTCCAGTGTGTGAAATCGCAGGCGCTGCAGCGAAGGCGCTCAGTATCACCACCGTCCTCCAGCCGCGTGATGAGTTGTAGTGGGGTAGCGCACTGGGGGCAATAGTTGAATTCGTTGGTCATGAGCTGTAAACGCTACGTTATTGATAGCTACTTGCGCAATGTATTCGGGGGCTAGCGCTTCTTTTCATGCCAATTTACGCCGGAAATACGCCGGTTGACAGGTAGCGGTCGCCCCGGTCACAGACGATAAAAACAATCGTTGCATTTTCTTCGCGCCTGGCAATTTCCTGCGCCACCCAGCAGGCTCCTGCAGCCGAGATGCCGGCAAAGAGGCCTTCTTCACGCGCAAGGCGGCGGCACATCTCTTCGGCATCACTCTGGCTCACATAAACCAGCTCGTCCACGTGAGAGGGGTCATAGATTTTCGGTAAATATTCTTGTGGCCATTTGCGGATGCCCGGTATGCGCGAACCCTCGGACGGTTGTGCGCCGATGATCCGGATGGCCGGATTTTTCTCTTTCAAAAACCGCGAAACACCGGTGATGGTGCCGGTGGTCCCCATGGCGCTGACAAAATGGGTAATTTGGCCCCTGGTATCAGCCCAGATCTCCGGGCCGGTGGTCTCGTAGTGCGCGCGCGGGTTGTCGGCGTTGGCAAACTGGTCCAGTACACGACCTTTGCCGCTTTTTTCCATCTGATCGGCCAGATCACGGGCGTACTCCATGCCACCACTTTTAGGCGTCAGAATCAGTTCCGCACCAAAAGCTTTCATGGTCTGCACACGCTCAATCGACAAGTCCTCCGGCATGATCAACACCATGCGGTAACCCATGATGGCAGCCGCCATGGCCAAGGCAATGCCGGTATTGCCCGACGTCGCCTCAATCAGGGTGTCGCCAGGCTTGATCTCGCCGCGTTCCTGGGCACGCCGGATCATGGACAAAGCAGGCCGGTCCTTGACCGAACCGGCCGGGTTATTGCCTTCCAGCTTGCCCAGCAGCACGTTGTGACGACCGATATTGTCGGCAGCACCGATGCGCTGCAATGCCACCAGCGGGGTTTTTCCGATCACATCTTCAAGGGTTGGATAATTCATAGCCTGCACTGTGCCATAATTTAGGACTGTACACAGCGTCGCCCGGGTGGTGGAATTGGTAGACGCACGGGACTCAAAATCCCGCGCCGCAAGGCGTGCCGGTTCGATTCCGGCCCCGGGCACCAGCGGTTTTCAGACGTCACCTCGACTGTCTCCTGAATAAACCCTCAAGTTCAGCTTCTCCCTCTATTGAATTTTTCGGTCATTGCGTGGCCACGTTTGGCATGCGGCCGGGTTTTCACCCTCCTCATGAGAAAAACTCATGCAGTGTGCGAAAAAACATGGCTTTTTGGGCTTTCGCTTTTCCTTGATACTTCGTAAGGATTCATCCATTCCCCACGGAGATCAACCGCATGACCGACGACGTGTCGACGCCAGGCGCGACCCCCAGACGACGTGCGGGGCGCGGCAGTGGCACGGTACGTGCAGCGCCCTCTACCGTCAAATACCGCAAGCTCAAACACCGCTTCCCACCCACGCCCGTGGTGTCGGAAGACGAACTGGAAGCGATTCACGACACGTCCCTGACCATTCTGGAAGAAATGGGCATGGACTTCATGCACCCCGAGGCCCGGGCGATTCTCAAAAAAGCCGGTGCAGATGTGCGTGAGGGCTCCGAGCGGGTGCGGTTTGATCGCAACCTGATCCTGGAGGCCATCAAGACCTGTCCCTCCGAGTTCACACTTCACGCGCGCAACCCCGAGCGCAATGTGCATATCGGCGGCAAGAGTCTGGCGTTTGCCCAGGTTGCAAGTCCGCCCAACTGCTCCGACATGCAGGGCGGCCGACGCGCGGGCAACCAGACCGACTTCCGCAACATGGTCAGGCTGGCACAGCGTTATGACATCGTGCATTGCAGTGGTGGGTACCCGGTAGAGCCGGTGGACATCCATGCCTCCATTCGCCACCTGGATTGTTTGTCTGATATTGCCAAGCTGACCGACAAGCCGTTTCATGCCTACTCACTCGGCAAGGAGCGCAATCAGGATGGTCTGGAAATCGCCCGCATTGCCCGTGGCATCACGGCCGAGCAGATGGAACGGGAGCCATCACTGTTTTCCATCATCAACAGCTCGTCACCCCTGCGGCTGGACACACCCATGCTGCAAGGCATCATGGAGATGTCGTCACGCAACCAGATCATCATGCTCACGCCCTTTACGCTGGCCGGGGCCATGGCACCCGTGACGATTGCAGGCGCGTTGGCACAGCAAAACGCCGAAGCGCTGGCAGGCATCGCTTTCACCCAGCTGGTGCGACCCGGTGCACCGGTGGTGTACGGTGGTTTTACGTCCAACGTGGACATGAAAACCGGCGCCCCCGCGTTTGGCACGCCCGAATACATGAAAGCCGTGCTGGCGGGCGGCCAGCTGTGCCGCAAGTACGGCATTCCGTATCGCACATCCAATGTTTGCGCGGCCAACACGGTGGACGCGCAGGCGGCGTATGAATCGGTTTTTTCGCTGTGGGCGCTGACACAGGCGGGCGGCAATTTCATCATGCACGCGGCCGGCTGGATGGAAGGCGGTCTCACGGCTTCCTTCGAGAAGTTCATCCTCGACTGCGACCTGCTGCAAATGGTGGCCGAGTTCCTCACCCCGCTGGACGTGAGTTCCGCCGGCCTGGGCCTGGACGCCGTGCGCGAGGTGGGCCCGGGTGGGCATTACTTTGGTGCGGCCCACACGCTGGAGCGCTTTGAGACCGCTTTTTACGCACCCATCATTTCCGACTGGCGCAATTTCGAGACATGGGAAGAAGCCGGCAGCCCCACCGCCTACCAAAAAGCCAATGCGGTCTGGCAAAAAGAGCTGGCGGCTTATGAACGACCTCCGATGGACCAGGCCATTGAAGAAGAGCTTGATGCCTTTGTGGCTCGCCGAAAATCCGAGGGCGGCGCACCCACCGACTTTTGAAGCTCTACATTGAACTGAATTCTGGACAAGGAACTGAATAGTGAAAACAACGGCACACGTGGTGGTAATTGGCGGCGGCGTGGTGGGATGTTCGGTGCTGTACCACTTGACCAAAAAGGGATGGAAAGATGTCATGCTGCTGGAGCGCGACCAGCTCACCTCCGGCTCTACCTGGCACGCCGCGGGCGGCTTTCACACCCTGAATGGCGACCCCAATGTGGCCATGCTGCAAAGCTACACCGTGAGCCTGTACAAGGAACTGGAAGAAATTTCGGGCCAGTCTTGCGGGCTACATTTGTCTGCCGGCATCATGCTGGCAGACACGCCCGAGCGTATGGAATTCCTCAAAACCACGGTCGCGAAAGGTCGCTATCTGGGCATGGCGACTGAAATCGTTTCCGTGCAGGAAGCCAAGAAATACTTCCCGTTCATTGAAGACCGCCACTTCGTCGGCGCGTTACTGGACCCCAATGAAGGCCATCTGGACCCATCCGGCACAACCTACGCTTACGCCAAGGCGGCCAAACTGGGTGGCGCGACGATTGAGGTGCAAACCAAGGTCGAGAGTCTGGAGCAAAAACCCGATGGCACCTGGCGCGTGATCACCAACAAGGGGGTTATCGAGTGCGAGCACGTGGTGAACGCGGGTGGCCTGTGGGCGCGGGAGGTGGGTCGCATGGTGGGCATTGAACTGCCCGTGCTGGCCATGGAGCACATGTATCTGGTGACCGAAGAGATTCCCGAGATTGTTGAATACAACAAATCAACCGGTAAGGAAATTGGCCACGTCATCGACTTCGGTGCCGAGTGTTACCTGCGCCAGGAGGGCAAGGGCATTGTGCTGGGCGCCTATGAAAAGGCCTGTGTGCCGTGGTCGCCGAAAGAAACACCGTGGAGCTTTGGTCAGGAGCTGCTGCAACCCGATATCGACCGCATTGCGCCATCGCTTGAAGTGGCGTTCAAACATTTTCCGCGTCTGGAAAATGTGGGCATCAAGCGCATCATCAACGGGCCGTTCACCTTCGCACCAGACGGCAACCCGCTGGTGGGTCCGGTGCAGGGGCGCACCAATTTCTGGTCTGCCTGCGGCGTCATGGCCGGGTTCAGCCAGGGTGGTGGCGTCGGGCTGGCCTTGAGCAACTGGATGGTGGACGGTGACCCCGGTTTTGACATCTGGGGCATGGACGTGGCGCGTTATGGTGACTGGGCCACGCGCACCTACACCAATGCGAAGGTGCGTGAGAACTATTCGCGCCGGTTCAGCATTCGTTTTCCCAATGAGGAGTTGCCGGCAGCGCG
Source organism: Pseudomonadota bacterium (assembly GCA_041192445.1). Taxonomy (GTDB): domain Bacteria; phylum Pseudomonadota; class Gammaproteobacteria; order Burkholderiales; family Burkholderiaceae_C; genus Egaibacter. The sequence continues at coordinate 27,672 of JBEEMW010000080.1, forward strand.
CCCGCTTCAAACCACGCCGCTGTACGACATCATGCGGGCACAGGGCGCGGTGATGGGTGACTCGTGGGGCATGGAAACGCCGCTGTGGTTTGCGCCACCCGGTGAAAAAGCTGAAGACATCGTCTCATTCCACCGCTCCAATGATTTCGAGCCCATCAAGGCCGAGTGTCTGGCCGTGCGCAACGCCGTGGGTGTGACCGAAATCGCCAACTTTGCCAAGTACGAAATCAGGGGCACCGGCGCTGAAGCCTGGCTGCTGAAGGTGATGACCAACACCATGCCCAAACAGGGGCGCATCATGCTCACGCCCATGCTCAACCACAACGGCAAGATCATTGGTGACTTCACCATCGCCAAAGCCGCGGACAACCGCTACATGATGTGGGGCTCCAGCCAGGCACAGATTTACCACATGCGCTGGTTTGAGCAGACCCTGCCCAAAGATGGTTCGGTGAAAGTCGAACCTTATGGCATGAAGCTGATGGGCCTGTCGAT
>JBEEMW010000081.1:0-31599 GCA_041192445.1 Pseudomonadota bacterium
ATGGGGTTGGCCCCCGCTTCGGCAATGTGGTAACCACTGATCGAGACCGAGTAAAAGTTGCGCACCCGGTTGTGCACAAAATACTCGGCGATGTCGCCCATCACTTTGAGGCTGAACTCGGTGGAAAAGATGCAGGTGTTCTGGCCCTGATCTTCTTTGAGGATATCGGCCTGCACGGTGCCCCGCACGTTTTCCTGAACCCACTCCCTGATTTTTGCCAGCTCGGTGTCGGTGGGGTCACGGCCGTTATCGGCCTTGAATTTGTCGATGTTCTGGTCTATCGCCGTGTTCATGAACATCGCCAGAATGCTGGGGGCCGGGCCGTTGATGGTCATGCTGACGCTGGTGCTGGGGCTGCACAGGTCAAACCCGTCATAGAGCACCTTCATGTCGTCCAGCGTGGCGATCGATACACCCGAGTTGCCCACCTTGCCGTAAATGTCCGGGCGCGGATCGGGGTCGTTGCCGTACAGCGTCACCGAATCAAACGCGGTACTCAGGCGTTTGGCCGCCATGCCCGAGCTCAGCAGCTTGAACCGGGTATTGGTGCGAAAGGCGTCACCTTCACCGGCGAACATGCGGGTCGGGTCCTCACCCTCGCGCTTGAAGGCGAAGGTGCCGGCGGTGTAAGGGTAGCTGCCGGGCACGTTGTCCAGCATCAGCCATTTGAGGATTTCGCCATGGTCCTCGTATTGCGGCAGGGCGACCTTGCGAACGGTGGTGCCGGACAGCGACTTGGTGGTCAACGCCGTGCGAATTTCCTTGTCGCGGATCTTCACCACATATTCGTCACCGGCATAGGCGCGTTGCATCTCGGGCCATTGCGTGAGCAGTTTTTTGGCCGCGCCGTCTTGCCCGGCTTCGCGCTGCACGGCCAGGTCAATGGCCGCCTCGGCGGCGCGCGCCTTGTCGGGCTTGCCCACGGTCAGCATGGCGGCAGCGGCACGTAATTGCTGGATTTCACGGGCGAGGCGGGATTGCTCCCGGGCGCGCTTTTTGTAGTTGTGAACCGTGTCCGTGATCTCGGCCAGATAACGGGTTCTGGCCGCAGGCACAACCGGTGTCTGGTTGGTGCTGTGACGCACGCTGACATGGGGCAAAACACCCCGCCCAGCGCTGTCACCCACCAGCTTCAAGCCCAACCCGGCCAGGCGAACTTTGAGCGCCTGGTACAAGGCGGTGACACCGTCGTCGTTAAACCGCGCCGCCATGGTGCCAAACACCGGCATCTGGTCGGCCGGAACCGTCCACGCCTCCTTGTTGCGCTGCATCTGTTTGGACACATCACGCAAGGCGTCAAGGGAGCCCTTGCGGTCGAACTTGTTAATGGCCACAAACTCGGCAAAGTCCAGCATGTCGATTTTTTCAAGCTGGCTGGCGGCCCCGAACTCGGGCGTCATCACATAAATAGGCACATCCACGTGGGGCACGATGGCCGCATCACCCTGCCCGATCCCCGAGGTTTCCACAATGATCAGATCGAACCCGGCGCATTTGCAGGCCGCAATCACGTCAGGCAACGCCTTGCTGATCTCGGAGCCGAAGTCACGCGTCGCCAGGCTGCGCATGAAAACGCGCTGGCCTGAATCTTTCTCCGTTCGGGCTGAGTCTTTCTCCGTTCGGGCTGAGCTTGTCGAAGCCTGCGCAATCCTTTCGACAAGCTCAGGGCGAACGGTGGCACTCCAGGGGCTGATGGCATTCATGCGGATGCGGTCGCCCAGCAACGCGCCACCACTCTTGCGACGGCTGGGGTCAATGGAGATGACCGCCACACGCAGGCTGTCGTCCTGATCCAGGCGCAGGCGACGGATCAACTCGTCGGTGAGCGACGACTTGCCCGCACCACCGGTGCCGGTGATGCCGACAACCGCTATCTTTTTAGTAGCTGCCTGCGTTTTAATGGCGAGGGCTAGTGACTCATTTACCGTGAAAGCCTCAATGGCGGTGAGGAGCTGGGCCAGCGCCCGCCAGCTCGCCCCGGTATGGCCCTGAATGGCGGCCAGATCAGTGGGGGCCAGTGCCGTGAGGTCTTTGTCGCAGCGCATCACCATCTCGCCGATCATGCCGGCCAGACCCATCTTCTGGCCATCCTCGGGGCTGTATATGCGGGTGACGCCGTAGGCATGCAGTTCGCGAATCTCGGGCGGCACGATCACACCACCGCCGCCGCCAAACACCTGAATATGGGCACCACCCCGGCTTTTGAGCAGATCCACCATGTACTTGAAATACTCGACATGCCCGCCCTGATAGGAGCTGATGGCGATCCCCTGCGCGTCTTCCTGCAGGGCCGCGGTGACAACCTCGTCCACACTGCGGTTGTGGCCCAGGTGAATGACCTCCGCACCCATGCTTTGCAGGATGCGCCGCATGATGTTGATGGCCGCGTCGTGCCCGTCAAACAGGCTGGCGGCCGTGACAAAACGCACCTTGTGCGAGGGACGGTAGTTGGCCAGCGCCTTGAATTCTGCGGACAGGTCGGTCATGGTTTTGCCTCTGGGGTCAGATGAACGCAGATGGCTGCGCGCTAATTGACGTTTACGTAAACGTCAATCTTAGCCTAACCAGGCTTTCGTGTCACTTACAGCGGTGTCCTGCTGTGTCAGGCGTCACTTACCGGCGCAGCCACTTCGCCAAGCCCATGCCGATCACCATCGTGGCCAGAAACAGCGCAACGTCGACGCCACCCAACAACAAAGAGGCCAGTGCCGGCCCCGGGCAATAACCACTCAGGCCCCAGCCAATGCCGAAGAGGGCCGCACCCAGGATCAGGGGGAGGTCAATGTCCTGGCGGGTGGGCAGCACAAACCGCTCGGCAAACCAGGGCTTGTGGCCGGGGCGGGCAGAAACGGCAAACGCCACCAGCGTCACCATCACGGCACCGCCCATCACAAAGGCAAGGGACGGGTCCCACTGACCGGGGAACGGCCCCGTGAACAGGCCCGCCAGGTTCAAAAAACCAATGACCTTGGCCGGTTGTGTCATGCCGGACACCACCAGACCGGCCGCGAACAACACCCCAACACCCAGCGCCAGCAGCAGGCCCCAAGTTGCGTGAATTGAGTTCTTTGTAATCATTTTGGTCACCAGCCCTCTAGTTTGTTGCGTGGTTAGCTATAAAAACAGTAGCAAATCCGGTTGCCATGAAAACACACACGGCCACCAGCGAGCGCACAGACCGCCGCCCCAATCCACACACACCGTGGCCACTGGTGCAACCCGAGCCCAGCACGGTCCCAAAACCCACCAGAAGGCCCGCCGCCATCAACAACCATCGGGGACGAACGGCGGTCATGGGCGTCCCCAACAGCAGCGTGAACCCGGCGCCACCGCCAACCAGCCCGACCAGGAAGGCCCAGCGCCAGGCAGACGCCCGGCTGCGGTCCGTCAGGGCCTCGCTGGCAATGCCGCTGATACCCGTCACGCGACCCAGGCCCGCCAGCATGGCCCAACTGGCCAGGCCAATGAGAACGCCGCCCATGGCGGCCTGCAAGTAAGAATGCATGGTGTTTGTACGAAAAAAAGAGGGCCCTGCCCCGAAAGTCAGGAGGTTAAAGCATCATGATACGCATCAAGGCGTTCACATCACCATTCAAAAGTGCAGAAAGTCACCATGAATCCCATCCAGCTATTTGACCCCGCCTCCAGCACCTACACCTATGTGCTGTTTGACGAAACATCCCGCCAGGCCCTGATCATCGACCCGGTGGACACGCAGTTGGAGCGCGACTTGCGCGTACTGCGCCAGTATGGGTTGCAACTGGCGTGGACGATAGAAACCCACGCGCATGCCGACCACATCACCAGCGCAGGCCTGCTGGCCGAGCACACGGGGGCCCGCACCGCTGCCCCTGCGGGCTGCGACATCACCACGGCGGCGCTGCAAATCCAGCACAACAACATATTAAAGTTTGGCGCCGAAGAACTCTGCGCGCTGCACACACCGGGGCACACGGTTGGCAGCATGAGCTACCTGTGGCGCAGCCATGTCTTTACCGGGGACACGCTGCTGATCAACGGGTGTGGGCGAACGGATTTCCAGTCTGGCAGCGCGCGCGATCTGTACCACAGCCTGACACAGGTGCTATTCATCTTGCCGGACAACACCACCGTCTGGCCCGGACATGACTACCAGGGGCAGACCTCATCCACCATCGGTGCCGAGAAAGCGGGCAACAGGCGGATCGCCGGCAAAACCGAGGCAGAATTCATCGCCGTGATGGAGGCTTTGAACCTGCCACGCCCCCAACGCATGGACGAAGCCGTACCGGCCAACCTCAGCTCCGGCCTGCGACATGACGCGGGGGCCCCGGCGGGGCCACCACCCCTCACGGGTGCGCAAACACCCCGCCCGGCCGACGGTTATGCGGGCGATGTGTCGCCTCACCTCGCCCTGCGCTGGGTACAGGATGGCACGGCCGTGCTGGTGGATGTGCGCACCGATGCCGAGCGCGAATGGGTCGGATTTGTGCCGGGCTCGGTGGCACTGGCCTGGAAACAGTGGCCCGGCATGGCCATGAATCCGGCATTTGATACGGGTTTGCGCGCTGCGGTGCCCCAGGGCGCAAAAGTCGTGCTGCTGTGTCGCAGCGGCGTGCGCTCGATTGCCGCGGCCAAACGGGCGACCGAGCTGGGAATCGAGGCCTACAACATCCTTGAAGGCTTTGAGGGCGATCCGGATAGCCAGGCCCAGCGTGGCCGCAAAGGGGGGTGGCGTTTTCATGGCCTGCCCTGGCGCCAGGGTTAGGCACGGTGCAGGGGCCGGCAGAAAACCGCCAAACTTGAGGGCCTACCCCTGTCATATATGACAGGGGTACCCACCAACAAGTTCTCGATCGCGGATTCAATGTGACGCATGTCCTTGACGGAGTGTCACATGCAAGTTCTCGAAAAGTCGCCGCTGGCTCCTGACAGGACGCCAGACAACCCGCCACTCCTGCCACGCCTGAGAGAGCGGCTGGACAACCAGTTCATGCCCCACTGGAATACGCAGTGGGGCGGGAAATGCATTCTCCATGGCAAAAATCCGGGGCCCGGTGCCATCCGTCTTGATGGCAACGACTACCTGAATGTTTCAGGGCACCCCGATATCATCCGCTCGCAAATCGACACACTGAGACGCAGCAATGAAAGCGTGATCCAGTCCGGCGCATTCTTGCTGGATGCACACCCCAGCCGGACACTGGAGGCTTCGCTGGCCGCCTGGATAGGCAAGGAGGACGGCTTCGTCTGCCAGTCAGGTTATGCAGCCAATGTGGGGCTTTTGCAAGCCATTGCTGACGAACACACGCCGGTCTACCTTGACACGCTGGCCCATACCTCCTTGTGGGAGGGGGTTCGCGCCGCGCGGGCACCGGCTCACCCGTTTCGACACAATGACCCGACGCATCTGTCGCGCGTGATTGCCCGCAATGGGCCCGGTATTGTGGTGGTCGATTCGGTCTACAGCACGACGGGGGCCTTGTGCCCGCTGGCTGACATGGTCGAGGTGGCAGAACAGCAGGGTTGCACCATTCTGGTGGACGAGTCCCACTCTCTGGGAACGCACGGTCCACAAGGCGCGGGTCTGTGTGCCGAGCTGGGGCTGGTCGACCGGGTTCACTTCATCACTGCCAGCCTGGCCAAGGCATTCGCCGGACGTGCCGGCTTCTTCACGGTGCCGGCGGAACTGCGCTATTACGTTCTTCACCACAGTTACCCCAACATCTTCAGCTCCTGTTTGTTGCCGCATGAGATTGCCGGTTTGGCAGCCACGCTGAACGTCATCAAAAGCTGCGACGATGAAAGAACCCGCCTGCGGGCCAACACGCGTCGATTGCGCAACAGCTTGACCGAACTGGGCTACCCGATCCATCAGGGCAGCGAACAGATCATCTCCCTCGAAGCCGGGCTGGAGCCCGACACCATGGTGCTGCGTGATCACCTGGAAGCACGCAACGTCTTTGGCGCCATTTTCTGTGCCCCAGCCACCAGCCGGAACCGGGCGATGGTACGGCTCACGCTGAATGCCGGCCTGACGGATGCCGAGATGAGCCACATCGAGACCGCCGCCCGCGAAGTGGCCCCTCTGGTGAAACCGTGGGATTGGCCTATTGCACGACGTGGACGAGTTGCGGATTAGCGCGTCACGCGGCGCACTCAGCCGGGCAACACGCGCTCGCCCTGCGCGGCCAGATACGCGGCATAGGCCACGGCAGGCCCCGGGCAAAGTGCCGCATCCAGTGTGAATATCGCGGCCCACAACGGGATGTCGTCCCCCAGCGCGACAGCAGGCGCCAAACGCGCGGCGTTGCCACTGTTCAGGGCCAGCTGCAGCTCAAGGTCCACCAATTTTTTGCCTGTACGGACGTCCTCAACGTCGGCGGGAGGCAGTCCCTGCGACCAGGCCAGTTCGGCCAGATCCCGCAAATTGTCACGGTGCTCCAATTGAATCCAGCTGGCCTGCCCCACAGCGTCCAGCCCCAGGACACCAAAGGGCGCACCAATGACCACGTGTTCGATCCAGCGCTGCCTTGCTACCAGGGCGTTCAACAAAGGGGCGACGGACGGCGAGCACAACAAGGCATATTGCTCTCGCGTCAAGGTCGCACGCCAGATCTGGTTGTGGCCGCGGGTAGGCAGCTCAAGCAAGCGCTTGATGGCGTCGGTGAGCCGCCGCGTGATATCGACAGATTGTTTGGGGATGAACTGATCGATCAAGCCTTGATTGAAGGCCTTGACGGCAATTTGTTCGTCCGCCTGCCCGGTCAACAGGATGCGGGAGCCCGGCCAGTCGGCCAGTGTGTCCAGAACCTGCAGGCCGTTCAGGGCCGGCATGGAGTAGTCCACCACCAGAACGCGGGTCAGGTCAAACCGGCTGATTCCGTCCTCTGCCCAATAGCCCAGAATCTGGGGAATGAGCGGCTGACCGTTGCGGCTGCGCTCAATCATGTCATGCTGGCGCCAGGCGTCTGCCTCCCAGCGCGCGGGCTCCTGCTGCAAGTGGCCAATACAGCGTGGCGGATCCGTAAACAATTTCACAGACCAGTCGCGAGGCATCACCTCCGCGAGCATTTCCAGATAAGCCGGATCGTCATCCAGAAAAGCCACCGCGCCTGGTCGACGGTAGAGAGGGAAAGTCATGCGTTGTTATCTCCGTTGTATCTTGGTGTCTGGCTCAGGCTTGCACCGGCAATTCGATGGTGAAAGTGGCGCCCTGCAGGGGCACTGATTTGACGCTGAGGCTGCCTTTTGCCGTTTGTACGACCCGCTTGCAAAACGCCAGCCCCAGCCCGTGGCCGGTGCCCCGGTTGGTTGAGAAGAAGGCTTCAAAAATATGGGGCAATGACTCCGGGTTGATCCCCATGCCGCGATCGATCACCACAATGCGGCCTTTTGAGCCTGACGCACCCACTTCAATCAGCAAGTCACCCACCGGCAGCGCCGAGCTGGCCGTCTGCAGGGAGTGCAGCGCATTCTTGATGAGGTTGTCCAGCACCTGGGAAAATTGCGCCTGCGACGACCGGAAACGGAAGTCGCGATAGACGGTCAGTTCCACGCATTGGCGCTCACGGCTGGAGCGATAGGGGTAATCACGGATCACCTGCCTGACGAGTTCACTGGCCACAATCAGATCGCCGTCACCCGGCAATTGCATCAGCCGGGCGTTGGAAATCTGGGTGTCAATCTGGTGATTCATGTTGCGCGTGATGGTACGCAGCCGGTCCGCCAGCCTGGCCATTTTTTCTGCCACCTCGCCGCCGCCCGCCACTTCAGACTGCATTTGCAGCGCATCGCTGATCAGCCCCGCAGTGGACAGGGGTGTGCGCAATTCATGGGCCATGATCCCAATCGTGGCCAGCGTGTGAGCCAGATGTTCACGCCGCAGGTTGGCCGAGGAAATGCCCAGAAGCAATGCAGTGGACCAGCTAAAGGCAAGAACGACCATGCTGACGGCGATCTGGTGAGCAGGTTGAACAGAAACATCCGGGCCGATGACCCAGAAAATCACCCCGCAAATCAATGCACCTGTCACGGTGCCCACGGTGGCGATCCGCCAGTCGGTTAAATGGTAGTAAATCAGGATCATCGAGCCGACACTGGCCAGCCACACGGTATTGCCCGAGTTGCACAAAAACATCCAGCCGAAAAATACGGGCAACTCCAGCCAGATCACCACCACCGCGATTCTTTGTGCGGGTTTGCTCAACGGGAATGTGCTGATCATGGGGTGCATCAACACCAGACCAAGACCACCCAGAATCGCCCTCAGCCACAAATTTTCATACGGCTGCACCAGCCATTGCGCCCACACCAGCCAAAAGAGTGGTTGCCCCACCAACAGTCCGGCCCCCAGCAACCGCAGTCTCCAGGGGGAGGGGTGCAGGATCGGCTCCAGAGGCTGCAACACATACCGTTCGCGCACGTTCATGATCGCGGCGCGAAAGGAAAGCCAGGTGCCGGGTGCCAACTTGTCCAACTGTTTTCACCTCTGTCTGAATTCACACCTTGGGCAATATGCCAGATGCCTGTTTGATGGTATTGTCCCCGCTTCATTTACAACTCACCATGCAAGTGCCTGTTAACTTTGACAGCGTGAGCCTAGACGGCATCATGAACGATTGGCTGTGCGCCTTGCAAGAGCACTCCGTCGAAGCCATTACCGTTCTCGGTCCCGACCCCTTCGGTGGCAAGGAGGACCGCCTGGTCTTGACCCAACACCCGCCTCGCCTGCTGGATGCCGCCGTGGCGCTGGCAGACAGTCGCGATTTTGGTGCACCCTGGAGAGACTCGGACGCACCCCTGGTCGCCTGGCAGAACATTGCCAAATCGGCCTATGAAACCCATGGTCGGTGGCGTCGGCTGTGGCTGGCGCATGGCTTTCAGAGTGTAGTCCGTGTCGAATTTCCACTGCCGGCCAACCGGGCGTTCGAGTGCTTCATGTTCAGCCCGCGCGAATGGCATGACCGCAGCGATGCCGCCGCATTGACCTGGTCCGCGCTGAATATCTGGCCACTGCTCAAACGTGCATTGGCCAAGGAGCGCAGCCCCTTAAGCCCGCGGGAGTGTGAGTGTCTGGCGCTCGCGTTTGAAGGCTTGACGGCCCGTGAAACAAGTGTCCGCCTGGGATGCAGTGAACGGACCATCACGTTTCATGTGGCCAACGCCATGGCCAAACTCAAAGTGGACAACAAGCTTGCCGCCATTCAGCGGGCCTGCTGGTTCGGCCTGATTTGAATCAGGCCGCGGGTGGAATGCGCAGCTTCTGGCCCGGGTAGATTTTGTCCGGATGGCTCAACATGGGCTGATTGGCTTCAAAAATGACCGGGTATTTGCCTGCATTGCCATAGTAGGTCTTGGCAATCGCCGACAAGGTGTCGCCGCGGACCACGTCGTGGTACTGGGATTCGTCGGTCGGCTCTGACACGACAAGCAGGTTGGAGACGCTTTGCACGCCGCCCACGTTACCGCAGCACAAGGCCACTTTCTCGCTGGCTTCCTGTGACGCCACCTGCCCCTGCACCGTGACATTGCCGGTCGCGCCGTCAAACGCGACGTCCAGACCTTCAACCCCCAACTGCTGCGTTTCAATGTAAGTTGAAATCGCGGTGGCCGCCTGGGTATTGAGATCATCCAGGCGTGACTGTGCCGATGCATCGGCGGCGGCCGTGGCGGCGGCATCTTCAATTTCTTTGTGCCCAAACAGTTTTTGACCGGCTTCTTTGATAAAACTGAACATTCCCATGAAATGACCTCTTGAGTGGATTGATACGAAAAATCAATATACCTGCCCACCCCGACATGGAAGCCGTTGACGGGTCAGAAAATCGTAAACTATCGCACTGTCAGGCCACTCAGGCATTTACCAGCAGGCCCCAAACCATTGCGCTCATGATTTTTCTGGCAATCGACGTTGGCAATACACGGCTCAAGTGGGCGCTCTACGATGCGCCCCACGCCAATGCAAACCTGCTGGCGCAGGGGGCAGAGTTTCTGGAAAACATCGAGAAGCTCGGTGACGGGCCATGGGCAAGTCTTCCCCCACCCCAGCGCATGCTGGGCTGCATCGTTGCAGGCGATGCGGTGAAGCGTCGTGTTCAGGAACAAATGGAATTGTGGGATGTCGCCCCTCAATGGGTGGTGTCCAGCGAAGCCGAGGCGGGGCTGGTCAACGGATACGACCACCCGTCCCGGCTGGGGGCCGACCGCTGGGTGGCCATGATGGGCGCACGCCACCACATGCTCGAACGCGGTGTGCCCCGGCCGATGGTGGTGGTCATGGTGGGTACGGCCGTCACCGTCGAGGCCATCGACGCAAGCGGCAAGTTCCTGGGTGGTTTGATTCTGCCAGGGCACGGCATCATGCTGCGCGCGCTGGAGTCGGGCACAGCGGGCCTGCACGTGCCCACGGGCGAGGTACGGGAGTTCCCCACCAACACCAGCGATGCGCTGACCAGTGGCGGCACCTATGCCATAGCGGGAGCCGTGGAATGCATGGTGCAGCACCTTCAGGCGCATAGCGGCGTCACACCGATGTGTGTCATGACCGGCGGTGCCGGCTGGAAAATGGCCCCCAGCATGAGGGGTCACTTTGAGCTGGTGGACAACCTGATTTTTGACGGCCTGCTGGTCTTGGCAGAGCATCGCTTTCCCGGTTGACCCTTACCAATCGCTACTATTTTAATAGCTGCTCACGCATACCTGACGAGGGCTGATGGCCAATTTCATCATTGACTCAGGCCCTCAACGGCCTGGAACAGCGCCTGTCTCGCCTGGCTGATGATCTGGCCTCGCCAAGCGTCCGTGTCCACATAAAACGCGTCCAGCATGCCTTGTTTGATGGGCCTGACCAGCTCGGGCGGAGCATCCGGGTGGTTGTGCAGCCAGTGGTCACCCCGCAGTGCGTTGATCACGTCGGCAATGGGCAGTGTGCCAAATTCCAGCGCGATACCGGTGTAGTCGGCCCGTGGACATTCTGCATAGACAGCCCCCCACATCAGCCCCGTCAGAAGCGCGGAGGTTGACGATCCGTCATAAACGCTCGTGATGGGGGTGCTGCCTGCACCACCCCACCAGGCGCTGGCGCGCTGAAAGGCCAGGGGGTCATCCTGGCAGGCAAAAATGCGTTCCCCCAGGCCGCTGGGGCCAAGCCCGGTATGCAGGTCAATCCAGCCAATGCGCCGCGCCTGGCCGCCAAATTGGCGCAAAACCTGCCGCAAGGTCTGGTTGCTCCAGGTCGGTGCGGTTCCGCCGTAAAAAAGACCATCGGCAAACTCGTGCTGGCCCTGCGTGACAGCCGCCTGGAATGCGGGCAGCCCATGCCGGGTGACATAGTGCTGGATGGCGGTGGTGTTGTCCGCCGTGGGTGGCCAGTGGTCTGGCAGCAGCAGGGCATGCAGATCCCGGTAGGCCGCGTTGACCGGCAGGGGCCCGGAGAAGTCGTTGAAATTACGGTTCAAATCCACGTTTTCATGGGTCGTGCGACGCAGGAACGAGAAACCATAAGGGTTGAGTGCATGGATGTACAGCACGGCCACCCCCTGCAGCTTGGCCTTGTCCAGCCATTCAGCGTCATGCAGGGCAAACACCTGAACGCCGCTGCCGCAATACCCCTCGACCCCGTGGCAGGCGCTGGAAACAATCAGCAAACGGCCCGCGTCCTGGCGGCCCGCCAGCGCCACATCCATGGCCAGTGTCTCACCATCCCGGCCCGGGAGGGGATGGTTAAAGGACGTTATGGCCAGGCCGGCAGTGGCCGCGGCCTCCAGAAATTTGATGCGCGCACTGGCATAACGGTTTGAAAACGCGTCGGTGATGCCAATCATGCGTCAGGCTCCGTCCGGTCTAACGCCAGCCAGGCCTCCGCCAATCGCACCCAGTAGGTGGCACCGAGTGGGATCAGGTCGTCATTGAAGTCATAACTGGGGTTGTGCAGCATGCAGGGCCCCCCGCCATGACCCATCTCGCGGTGACTGCCGTCGCCATTGGCAATGAAGCAGTAGGCGCCCGGTTTGGCCTGCAACATGTAGGAGAAATCTTCGGCCCCCATGGTGGGCTCTTGCGCCATCACATTGGCAGGGCCAACAATCTCGCCCATCACTTTGGCGGCAAACGCCGCTTCGCGAGCGGAATTGATGGTGGGCGGGTAGTTGCGCGAAAACGCAAACTCGCAGGTGGCCCCGAAGGCCGCGCAGGTGTGCGTGGCGATCTCCCGCATGCGCTGCTCGATCATGTCCAGCACCTCGACCGAGAAGGTCCGCACCGTGCCCTGCAGCTCACAATGGTCAGGAATGACGTTGGTCGCCTCACCGGCATGAATCATGGTGACGGAGATCACGCCGGCGTCAACCGGCTTTTTGTTGCGGCTGATGATGGTTTGAAAAGCCTGCACCATCTGGCAGGCAATGGGTACGGGGTCCAGCCCGTTGTGCGGCAGCGCAGCGTGGCCGCCTTTGCCGTGAATGGTGATTTTGAATTCATTGCTGGAGGCCATGACCGGCCCGGCGCTGACCGCAAACTGGCCGATTTGATCACCCGGCCAGTTGTGCATGCCAAACACGGCTTCTACCGGGAACAGATCAAACAGGCCGTCCCTGATCATCTCCCGGGCACCGCCACCCCCCTCTTCCGCCGGTTGAAAGATCAGGTAAACCGTGCCGTCAAAGTTGCGGTTTTGGGCGAAATGCTGACCCGCCGCCAGCAACATGGCGGTATGGCCATCGTGCCCGCAGGCGTGCATCTTGCCGGTGTGCTGGCTGGCGTGGTCAAAGGTGTTGAACTCCTGCATCGGCAGTGCGTCCATGTCAGCGCGCAGTCCGATGGACCGGGTACCCGTGCCGCTTTTGACAACGCCCACCACACCCGTCTTACCCAGCCCGCGGTGGATGGGGATGCCCCATTCAGTCAGCTTTTCGGCCACGATGTCGGCCGTGCGCACCTCCTGAAAACAGAGCTCAGGATGGGCATGGATATCGCGTCGAATGCTGGCCATGCCTGCCGCCTGGGTAACCAGGGAATCAATAACTTTCATGCTTAACCCGGTGAATTGCAGCGTATTGTCAATACTCAGACTATGCCACGGGGGAAATTCCCGCACAATTCAATCATGAACCCCAACCCCTCAACCCCGGACACCGTCACCAAAGTGCTGGGCGCCTGTCCCCATGATTGTCCGGACACCTGCTCCCTGGTGACCACGGTTGAGAACGGGGTCGCGATCAAGGTGAGCGGCAATTCAATGCACCCGCACACCATGGGGGTGTTGTGCACCAAGGTCTCGCGCTACACCGAGCGAACTTACCACCCGGACCGGTTGCGGCACCCCTTGAAACGATCGGGGCCCAAGGGTTCTGGCCAGTTCGAGCGGGTAAGCTGGGAAGATGCGCTGAAGGATATTGCCACCCGGCTGGGGCGGATCGCGTCACGCGGGCCCGAATCGGCGCAGGCCATCGTGCCCTATAGCTACGCGGGCACGATGGGGCTGGTTCAGGGTGAAAGCATGGCTGCACGCTTTTTCCACCAGCTGGGGGCCTCGCGGCTGGAGCGCACCATCTGCGCCTCGGCCGGTGCCGAAGGCCTGATCCACACGCTTGGCGCCAAAGTAGGCATGCGGGTTGAGTTTTTCGCCGAATCAAAATTGATCCTGATCTGGGGCAGCAACGCCATTGCCAGCAGCGTGCATTTCTGGCGACACGCCCAAGAAGCCAAACGCAACGGGGCCAAACTCATCTGCATCGATCCACGCCGCAGCGAAACTGCCGATAAATGCCACGAACACATTGCGCTGCTGCCGGGCACAGATGCAGCCCTGGCACTGGCCATCATGCATGAGTTGATCACCCATGACTGGCTGGACCATGACTACCTGAACCAACACACTCTGGGCTGGGACTTGTTGCGGGCACGCGCCCTGCTTTGGAATCCGGAACGTGCAGCGGCGATTTGCGGTGTCACCCCGGAACAGATTCGATCTCTGGCCAAAGACTATGGTGGCTGCTTTGCCCGGGGCGAGCCCGCCGCCATCCGCATGAATTATGGTCTGCAGCGAGTACGCGGTGGCGGCAATGCGGTGCGGGCCATTGCCTGCCTGCCTGCACTCACAGGCGCGTGGCGTCATCGTGCAGGGGGTGTTCTTTTGTCAAGCTCGGGGGCATTTCCGGTTGATCGTGCGGCACTGCAACGGCCTGATTTGATCCCGGGTCAAACACCCCGTCTGATCAATATGAGCACCATTGGTGACGACCTGCTCCGGCCCGCGTCCGAGTCGTTTGGGCCTGCCATTGAAGCGCTCATTGTGTACAACAGCAACCCGGTTGCCGTCGCACCGCAGTCCGGCAAGGTTGTGCAGGGATTCTCGCGGGAGGATCTGTTTACCGTTGTGCTGGAGCATTTTCAGACCGATACCGCCGACTACGCTGATTACGTGCTGCCTGCCACGACCCAGCTTGAACACTGGGATGTGCACGCAAGTTATGGGCACACAGACGCCTTGCTCAATCGCCCGGCGATTGCCCCGATGGGTGAATCCTGGCCAAATACGGCCATTTTCCGCGAGCTGGCCCGCCTGATGGGTTTCACCGACAGCTGCTTTTCCGAAGATGATCAATCCCTTTGCCGAACAGCCTTTGGCAACGCGGTCAACTTTGAGGAGCTTCTGGGCCAGGGGTTCGCGTCACTGCAAACACCCGAGGCACCTTTTGCGCACGGTCACTTCCCCACGCCTTCAGGCAAATGCGAGTTTTTCAGTGCCCGCCTGGCCTCGCAAGGGCTGGATGGCCTGCCCGATCACATACCCAATTACGAGTCAGCGGGATCGTCTGTGCCGTTCCCGCTGGCGATGATTTCGCCGCCAGCGCGCAATTTCCTCAACTCAAGTTTCGTCAATGTCATCAGTCTGCGCGACATTGAAGGGGAACCGCTTTTGGAAATTCATGAAAGTGATGCCACCCACAGAGGCATCCAGTCCGGCAGCATCGTGCGTGTTTTCAATGAGCGCGGCGAGTACCGTTGCCGCGTGGCGATATCACGCCGGGCACGCCCTGGTGTGGTAAACGGGCTGGGCATCTGGTGGCGCAAGTTCGGACTGGATGGCAAAAACGTGAATGAACTAACCAGTCAACGCCTGACTGACCTGGGCCGGGCACCGACGTTTTACGACTGTCATGTGCAGGTTGAACCGGCCTGACACCCCTCACAAGGCCCGGCCTTAGTTCACCCCCAAACCGTGACAGGCCCACAAGCCTCAGTTCAGGAAAAATGTGTGTGCCAACACAAACCATGTCAAAAAGCAAAATGCCAACTCGAAAGTTGGCATTTTGCTTATAGGGAAAGCCCCACATCTATTTTGGTTGCGCGAGGAGGATTTGAACCTCCGACCTTTGGGTTATGAGCCCAACGAGCTACCAAGCTGCTCCATCGCGCGGTATTCTATTATTATAACCTATTAAGCTTTGACAACGTCAGCTTCAGACGCCTCAATCACTTCAGGACGGTCAACAAGTTCAACCAGTGCCATAGGGGCATTGTCACCCACGCGAAAACCCATTTTCAGGATGCGAGTATAACCACCTGGACGCGCTTTAAAGCGAGGACCGAGGTCGTTGAACAGTTTGGTGACGCTATCACGATCACGCAGACGGTCAAATGCAAGGCGCCGATTGGCAACCGTTGCTTCTTTGGCCAAGGTGATCATGGGTTCAATCACGCGACGCAACTCTTTTGCTTTTGGCAATGTTGTTTTGATCACTTCGTGCTCGATGATTGAATTCATCATGTTGCGAAGCATGGCAAGCCGGTGTGAGCTTGTCCGGTTCAGTTTTCGTAGGCCGTGACCGTGACGCATAGTGCTTATCCTTAAGTTATTTAACAGGCAGCCGGATCAGGTACTGCCCATGGCACTGAGCCTCTATTAAAGGCTCTCTAAAAAATTAACGCTTTTCGAGAGCCGCCGGTGGCCAGCTCTCCAATTTCATTCCCAAAGTCAGGCCGCGTGATGCCAGCACTTCCTTGATTTCATTCAACGACTTGCGACCCAGATTAGGGGTTTTCAACAACTCGTTTTCAGTTCGTTGAATCAAGTCGCCAATGTAATAAATATTCTCCGCCTTCAGGCAATTCGCAGAGCGAACCGTCAATTCCAGCTCATCCACCGGGCGCAGAAGAATCGGATCAAACTGCGTATTGCCACGTGGCGCTGGCGAATCAAATGCAGCGAGTTCGCTGCCCTCAAGTTGAGCAAAAACAGCCAACTGCTCAACGAGAATTTTGGCAGAAGCGCGCACAGCATCTTCAGCAGAAATGGCGCCATTGGTTTCGATCTCTACAACCAATTTATCCAGATCAGTACGCTGCTCGACACGAGCGCTCTCAACGGTGTAACTTACGCGTTTAACGGGCGAAAATGAGGCATCCAGGACAATTCGGCCAATGGATTTGTTGGGCTCATCCCCATGGCGGCGCATTGTTCCGGGGACATAACCACGACCTTTTTCGACCTTGATTTGCATGTCAAGCTTTCCACCGTGGGAAAGATTGGCAATCACATGGCCGGGGTTGATAATTTCCACATCGTGTGGCGTTTGAATATCCGCTGCAGTGACGACACCTTCACCATCTTTGCGCAGGCTGAGAGTCACTTCCTCGCGGTTGTGCAACTTGAATACCACGCCCTTCAAATTCAACAGAATATTGACCACGTCTTCTTGCACACCGTCAATGGACGAGTATTCATGCAAAACGCCTGCAATCGTCACTTCGGTGGCAGCAAATCCCGGCATTGACGACAGCAACACCCGGCGAAGCGCATTGCCCAGCGTATGACCATAGCCACGCTCAAAAGGCTCAAGCGCGACTTTCGCCCGGTTGATGCCCAACTGTTCTACATTGATTGTTTTCGGTTTAAGCAGATTATTTTGCATGCAGACTTCCTCTCAATACCCCCAGCTCGTTACACCGGTAAGGCTGGTGAAGCACCTGAACTCCAGCGGGCTGAAGTTCAGGAACGGTTTCTAACAATAAACGGAATTAACGCGAGTACAACTCGACAATTAATGACTCGTTGATATCAGCGGCGAACTGGTCGCGATCAGGCACCTTTTTGAAAGTACCTTCAGCCTTGTCGAGACTAACCTCAACCCAGGCTGGCATGCCGACTTGTTGAGCTAACTGCAGGGCTTCAACGATGCGGTTTTGCTTCTTGGACTTGTCACGGACAGCAATCACATCGCCGGTCTTGACAGAGTACGAAGGAATGTTCACCGACTGACCATTAACGGTCATGGCTTTGTGCGACACCAATTGACGCGCCTCAGCGCGCGTGGAACCGAATCCCATGCGATAAACCACGTTATCAAGACGCGATTCAAGCAGGAACAACAGATTGGCGCCCGTATTTCCTTTGCGGCGATCAGCCTCTTCAAAGTAGCGGCGGAACTGACGTTCCAGCACACCATACATGCGTTTGACTTTTTGCTTTTCACGAAGCTGCAAACCATAATCGGACGTACGGGCACCAGAGGTGCGGCCGTGTTGTCCAGGCTTGGAGTCGAACTTGGCCTTGTCTGCGATAGAGCGACGAGCGCTCTTCAAAAACAGGTCAGTGCCTTCACGGCGGGATAATTTGGCTTTTGGGCCTAGATAGCGTGCCACTTGAACTTCCTTTTTGTCATCTGCCACAGCAAGCTGTGGGAGCCATCAATCATTGATCGATGGCGGTGGGCTTGTTAAAAAAATTAGATCCGGCGACGCTTTTGAGGGCGGCAACCGTTATGCGGAACGGGCGTAACGTCAGCAATCATATTGATGCGGATGCCCAGAGCGGCAAGTGCGCGAACCGAAGACTCACGACCTGGGCCAGGCCCCTTGATTTCGACATCAAGATTCTTGATACCCTGCTCAACGGCAGCACGACCCGCCACTTCCGAAGCCACCTGAGCGGCGAACGGCGTGGACTTACGTGAACCTTTGAAGCCTTGACCACCTGAAGACGCCCAAGACAAAGCATTACCTTGACGGTCCGTAATCGTGATGATCGTGTTATTGAACGACGCGTGAACGTGCGCAATACCATCCGCAACGTTTTTGCGAACTTTCTTACGCACGCGCTGGGCGGCGTTATTGGCTGGAGCTTTTGCCATAGTTGTCTTTCAATGCCTGTTATTTCTTCAGTGACTGTGCGGCCTTGCGGGGACCTTTACGGGTCCGCGCATTGGTGCGCGTGCGCTGGCCGCGCATGGGCAAACCGCGACGATGGCGAAAGCCTCGATAACAACCGATGTCCATCAATCGCTTGATGTTCATGGTTGTCTCACGACGCAGATCACCCTCAATAGTGAACTGAGCGATTTGATCGCGAATTTTTTCCAGATCGCCGTCAGTCAAATCTTTGACCTTCTTTGTATAAGCGATGTCACAGGCCTCACAAATTTTGCGAGCGCGAGTGCGACCAATCCCGAAAATGGCCGTCAAGCCAATCTCAGAATGCTGCTGCGGTGGGATATTGATACCAGCGATACGTGCCATTTTTGTCCTCTAAAACTCTTGCAATTAACCCTGACGCTGTTTGTGACGCGGATCCGTACAGATCACACGCACAACACCCTTGCGCCGGATAATTTTGCAGTTACGGCAAATTTTCTTGACCGAAGCCGAAACCTTCATTTCATTCTCCTAAAACTTTTAGCCCCGTTCCGACTTTAAATCGCGCGGAACATGCGCTGTTACTTGTCTCTAACTGAAATCAGTGCCGAACTCAGGCCGGCACAATTTAACTTTGACCCGATCTGAATAGCTGCCCAACTCTACGAAGACTTGAAATTTGCCTTCTTCAAGAGCGATTCATATTGCTGAGACATCATGTAATTTTGCACTTGCGACATGAAGTCCATCGTCACAACCACAATAATCAAAAGTGATGTCCCACCAAAATAAAATGGCACGTTGTATTTCAAAATCAAAAATTCTGGCAACAGGCAAACAAAGGTAATGTAAATCGCACCAGCCAAAGTCAGTCGCAGCAATATCTTGTCAATGTATTTGGCGGTTTGATCTCCGGGACGAATGCCGGGAATAAACGCACCACTTTTCTTCAGGTTGTCTGCGGTTTCACGGCTGTTGAAAACAAGTGCCGTATAGAAAAAGCAGAAAAATACAATCGCCGCAGCGTAAAACATCACGTAAATCGGCTGCCCCGGAGTGAGTGATCCCGCCACATCTTTCAACCAGCGCATGGACTCACCCGTACTGAACCACCCCACAACAGTGGCGGGCAGCAAAATAATCGAGGAGGCAAAAATGGGAGGAATGACACCCGCCATATTCAGTTTCAGTGGCAAGTGGGAGGATTGTCCACCATAAACCTTATTGCCCACCTGACGCCTGGCGTAATTCACCAGAATTTTCCTCTGCCCACGCTCTACAAAAACCACAAAATAAGTCACCAGCGATATCAGAATAACGATGAACAGCGCAATGATGATGCTCATGGCACCAGTTCGCACCAGCTCCAGCAGACCACCAATCGCATTTGGCAAGCCAGCCGCGATACCGCCAAAAATCAGGATGGAAATACCATTCCCCAGACCCCGCTCGGTAATCTGTTCACCCAACCACATCAAAAACATGGTGCCCGCCGTCAGGGTACAAACAGCTGTCATCCGAAATCCAAAGCCCGGAGTAATAACCAAACCAGCCGAACTCTCCAACGCAACCGCAATCCCCATCGCCTGGAACAATGCCAAGCCAACAGTCCCATAACGGGTGTATTGGGTTATTTTCCGCCGTCCAGCTTCACCCTCTTTCTTCAACTGCTCAAAAGCAGGAAGTACATAGGTCAGAAGCTGCATGATGATCGAGGCCGAAATGTACGGCATGATCCCCAACGCAAACACTGTAAACCGCGACAAGGCACCACCCGAGAACATGTTGAACATGCCCAGAATGCCGCCTTGCTGGCCTTTAAAAAACTGCTGCAGCTGCGCTGGATCAATACCCGGAACCGGAATATGCGCACCAACGCGGTACACCACCAGGGCGAGCAGTAGAAAGACCAGACGGCGACGCAGGTCGCCGAACTTGCCAGTCTTCGCTACTTGAGCTGCGTTTGTTGCCACGAGCGTCTCTTATTTTTCTGATGTCAGATTACGCAAAGCTGCCACCGACCGCTTCAATAGCAGCCTTCGCGCCAGCAGTGGCACCAATGCCGGTCAGTTTCACAGCCATGCTGAGCTCGCCTGTCTTGATGACTTTGACAACCTTGGCAAGCTGACCAACCAGGCCCGCCTGCTTCAACGTCAACAGATCAACTTCGGGCACGCCCAGTTTTTCCAGTGTAGTCAGCGTGATTTCAGCATTGAATTGCAACAAATGGGACTTAAAACCCCGCTTTGGCAAACGGCGCTGCAAAGGCATTTGACCGCCTTCAAAACCGACCTTGTGATAGCCACCAGCGCGTGATTTTTGACCTTTGTGGCCGCGACCAGCTGTTTTTCCCAAACCAGAGCCAATGCCCCGGCCAACGCGACGTTTGTAGTGCTTTGCCCCGTCAGCGGGCTTGATGCCATTGAGTTCCATCATCAACCTTTACAGCACTTTGACCAGATAACTGATCTTGTTAATCATTCCACGCACTTCTGGCGTATCAACCAGTTCGCTTGTGCTACGAATCTTGCGAAGACCCAAGCCACGTACCGTTGCACGATGCGATTCTTTGCAGCCAATGGGACTGCGGACCAATTGGACCGTTAATTTTTGTTCAGTAGTCATTTTGAAACTCCCGCCATTACAGCAAGTTAAACGAAGAGTTCTTCAACAGTCTTACCACGCTTGGCTGCCACTTCCGCCGGCGTGGTGGAAACTGACAAGGCATCAAGAGTGGCGCGGACCATGTTGTAGGGATTGGTTGAACCATGGCTCTTCGCCACGATATCGGTGATACCAACCACCTCAAAAACTGCGCGCATCGGACCGCCAGCAATGATGCCCGTACCCTTGGGGGCAGGCGCCATCATGACGTTGGCTGCACCATGGTGACCCATTACTTTGTGATGAATCGTGCCATTTTTCAATGACACCTTGATCATGTTACGGCGAGCCTCTTCCATTGCTTTTTGCACGGCTGCAGGCACTTCTTTCGACTTGCCCTTACCCATACCGATGCGGCCATCGCCATCACCAACCACCGTCAAAGCTGCAAAACCGAGGATACGGCCGCCTTTAACGACTTTGGTGACACGATTGATCGCGATCATCTTCTCGCGCATGCCGTCTTCGGGACCCTCAGGCTTACCCTGCATCTTTGCTTGAACTTTAGCCATATTAATTTCCGATCTGCTTAGAACTGCAAGCCAGCTTCACGCGCGGCATCAGCCAACGCCTTAACGCGACCGTGATATGCAAAACCCGAACGGTCAAACGCAACTTTTTCGACACCGGCTGCCTTGGCTTTTTCAGCAAGGCGCTTGCCGATGGCCTGAGCAGCGGCAACGTTGCCGCCCTTGCCCGCACCACCGACCGATTTTCGAAATTCTGCTTCGGCCGTCGAGGCAGTTGCCAAGACTTTGCCGCCATCGCCGGAAATGACGCTGGCATAGATATGCAAATTTGTCCGATTCACCGTCAGCCGTGCGACACCCTGGGTGGCGATACGGATACGAGTCTGACGTGATCTGCGAAGACGCTGCTCTTTTTTGGTCAACATGTAGCTGCCCCTTACTTCTTCTTGGTTTCTTTGATCGTGATTTTTTCGTCCGCATAACGGATTCCCTTGCCCTTGTAAGGCTCGGGAGGACGAATCGCACGAATCTCGGCGGCCACCTGACCAACGCGTTGACGGTCAGCACCCTTGATCACGATTTCCGTGGGGGTTGGCGTCGACACGGTGATGCCGGATGGCATATCTTTGTTGACCGGATGGGAATAACCAACCGTCAAGTTCAGTTTGGCACCTTGGGCCTGGGCTTTGTAGCCCACGCCAATCAGGCTGAGTTTTTTCTCAAAGCCCTTGGTAACACCAACAACCATGTTGTTCACCAACTGGCGCATGGTGCCACTCATGGCATTAGCTTCACGTGAATCGTTGGCAGGCTGAAAATTCAGCTTGCCGGCGTCATTCACAATTTTGACCAGCGCATTTTGGGTCAAAACCAACAGGCCACCGGTCCCTTTGACACTGATTTGATCGTCTTTGATGGACACATCAACACCAGCAGGTACGGCGACGGGCATTTTTCCTACACGAGACATTTTCTAATACTCCTCAATGTCACGCTTTAAGCGACGTAGCAAAGAACTTCACCACCGACACCGGTAGCACGCGCCTTACGGTCGGTCATCACGCCTTTTGGCGTAGTGACAATGGCCACACCGAGGCCATTTTGGACCTGGGGAATAGCGTCGCTACCGCGATAAACACGCAAACCAGGGCGGCTCACACGCTCGATACGCTCGATCACAGGCTTGCCTGCGTAATATTTCAAGACAATTTCCAGATCGGCCTTGCCGCCTTCTGTCTTGACCTTGAAACTGTCAATGTAGCCTTCGTCTTGCAGCACTTGCGCAATGGCGATCTTCACTTTGGAAGAAGGCACTGAAACGGTAGTCTTGGCCACCATTTGCGCATTGCGGATGCGTGTCAACAAGTCGGCAATAGGATCACTCATGCTCATGTTTATGTCTCCTGCCGCTTACCAGCTGGCCTTGACGATGCCAGGAATTTCCCCGGCAAAAGCCATTTCACGAATTTTCGCCCGTGCCAGACCGAAGTGCTGGAACGTGCCACGAGGACGACCGGTGATTGCACAACGGTTGCGCTGACGCGTTGGATTTGCGTTACGCGGAAGTTTTTGCAGACCCAAACGGGCGGCTGCACGATCTTCTTCGCTGCGCTTGATGTCGCTGGCGATACCTTTGAGTTCCGCGTGTTTTTTCGCGTACTTGGCAACCAGTCTATCTCTCTTGAGCTCTCGCTCGATCAAAGCCATTTTAGCCACGAGTCACCTCAGTTCTTGAACGGGAAACGGAAGCCAGCGAGGAGCGCCTTGCACTCTTCATCTGTTCTGGCCGTCGTGGTAATGCTGATATTGAGACCACGCAAGGCATCCACCTTGTCGTACTCAATTTCAGGGAAAATGATCTGCTCCTTAACGCCGATGTTGTAGTTTCCACGACCATCGAAAGCACGACCAGAAATTCCGCGGAAGTCACGGACACGCGGCAGAGCCACGGTCACAAAACGGTCCAGGAATTCAAACATTTGAACGCCACGCAAAGTCACCATGCAGCCAATGGCCTGGCCTTCGCGAATCTTGAACCCGGCGATTGGCTTCTTTGACTTGGTAACAACCGGCTTCTGGCCAGCAATTTTCGTCAAATCGGACACCGCGTTGTCCATGACCTTTTTGTCGGCCACGGCCTCACTCACACCCATGTTCAGGGTGATTTTGGTCAGGCGCGGAACCTGCATCGCGGAGGTGTAGCCAAATTTGGCCATCAAATCCGGAGCGACTTTTTCGCGGTAATGTTGTTGCAGACGTGCCATGCTCATGCCACCTTGATTTCTTCGCCGCTCGACTTGTAAACACGAACGCGTTTACCGTCAGCCAGCAACTTGATGCCAACGCGATCAGCCTTACCCGATGCCGCGTTGAAGATTGCGATATTTGACTGGTGAATAGGCATGGTTTTTTCAATAATGCCGCCAGCCACACCCTTTAAAGGATTTGGCTTGGCATGTTTCTTCACCAGGTTGACACCCTCAACGATCACATGAGCGTCATCCTTGCGCAGCGACACCGTGCCACGCTTACCCTTGTCACGACCGGTCAGCACGATGACCTGGTCGCCTTTGCGAATTTTATTCATGGCGATTCCTTACAGAACTTCAGGAGCCAGCGACACGATCTTCATGAACTTTTCAGTACGCAACTCACGCGTGACTGGCCCAAAGATGCGGGTGCCAATTGGCTCCAATTTGGCATTCAGCAAAACTGCCGCGTTGCCATCAAACTTGACCAGGGAGCCATCGCTACGGCGAATGCCCTTGGCAGTGCGAACCACAACCGCGCTATAGATCTCGCCTTTTTTGACGCGACCGCGTGGAGCAGCTTCTTTAATACTTACTTTAATGACGTCGCCAACGCTCGCATAGCGACGCTTGGACCCGCCCAGCACCTTGATGCACAGGACAGATTTGGCGCCAGTATTGTCGGCAACTTCTAGTCTAGATTCAGCTTGGATCATTTCAATATTCCCAACTTGCATCAGGAATATGAATATCCTGATCAGTCTTGGGCCCGTCATCCGTGATGTGAACCACTCACATCACCTCAGTTGGGCAGACACTTCATACTTTTTCAAGCGAAGCCCACGATTATGCACAACTTTCCGCCCTGCGTCAAGAATCTTTATTCAGGCAATCGCAAATAGGCATCAGCCAGCGCACGAAATGCCGCCACCTGCGGGTCCAGTCCGGTCTCCTCGCGCAGGATTTCCCCCACTTTGGTGGCCAACGTCCCCGCCAGATGCGCATCCAGGAAGAGCAGGCGGGAACGGCGGGCCAGCACGTCCTCGACAGTCCGGGCATATTCATATCGGGCCGCAAACCGGATCATGGCCTCGGTTAGTCCCGAGGTCAGCGCCACATCCACGCCCGGCAACGCCAGCACCGCCGGGTACTCGCTCCCATAAGAATGCAGGCCGGGTGGCTCACTGATGTTGTGACGCCTGCCGGGAACAGTACCCGATCCGATCAACTGCAAGTGAGTGGTTACACCTCTTTGACGGGCATTCAGCAGGGAGTTTTCAAAACACTTCTGCAGAACATCTTCAGCCATCGCACGGTAGGTTGTCCATTTGCCGCCAGTCACCGTCACCAGCCCGCTGCGGCTCACCAGAACGGTGTGCTCCCGGCTCAGTGTCTTGGTGGTTTCGCCATCGTCATCCTGCGGCTTAACCAGGGGCCGCAACCCAACCCACACACTTCTGACATCTTTTCTGGAGGGTGCCCGACGCAGGTATCTCGCCGATTCCGCCAGAATAAATTCAACCTCCTCCTTGAATGGTTCGGGCTCCAGGGGCAAATCATTTCTGGGTGTGTCGGTGGTGCCCAAAATTACCTTGCCCAACCAGGGCACAGCAAAAAGTACCCTGCCATCCGCGGTTTTGGGGACCATCAGACCAACATCTGCATCCAAAAAATCACGATCCACGACAATGTGCACCCCCTGACTGGGCGCGACCATCGGTCGGGTTGGCCGGCGCCCATCGTCGCGATTGGCATCTCCGTCCTTCTGGCGAAGCGCATCAACCCAAACACCAGTAGCATTGATGACGCATTTCGCCTTGATCTGGTGAGTCACGCCGGTTTCAAGGTCTTGGCACACCAAGCCAACAACCTTGCCTTGCTCATGGAGCAGATCAGAGGCACCGCAATAATTCACCAGCAACGCGCCGCGCTCAGCCGCACTGCGCGCCAACGCCAGCGCCAGGCGTGCATCGTTGAACTGGCCATCCCAGTACTTCACCCCCCCCTTGAGACCTTCGGGCCGTGCGGTTGGCAAGGATTTCAAGGTCTGGGTGCGGCTCAGAAACTCGGTTTGTCCCAATCCCGATTGACCCGCCAGGGCGTCATACAGCTTGAGCCCCGCGCCATAAAAAGGCGTTTCCCACCACGCGTACGACGGCATGATGAAGGCCAGGGGCTGGGCAATGTGCGGTGCATTTCGCAGCAAAGTGGCTCGCTCATGGAGCGCCTCGTACACCAAGGAAATGTTGCCCTGCGCCAGGTACCTCACGCCGCCATGCACCAGCTTGGTCGCACGCGACGACGTCCCTTTGGCAAAGTCGTGCGATTCGACCAGCACAACACTGAAACCCCTGGCTGCGGCATCCAGCGCGACGCCCAGTCCAGTAGCGCCGCCACCCACAATGGCAATGTCATATTCACGGGGCTGTGCCAGGCGGGCGATCAACTCTGCACGCGTCGTCAGCAAGGGCCGGCATTCACCAGACATGGCTATTTTCTTGCCCAACTTCTGGAACGAGCCACTGCCTGGTGCCATCGGGCCAGCTTGTCGGCACGGCCTGACGCACTCAGGCGCGGCTCGAAACGGCGATCCACCGCCCACTGGGCAGCAACCTCATCCGCCCCCGACCAAAATCCGGTTGCCAGCCCTGCCAGGTACGCGGCACCCAGTGCGGTGGTCTCCGTCACGCGCGGGCGCACAACCGACACCCCGAGCAGGTCAGCCTGCATCTGCATCAGCAAATTATTTTTGCAGGCACCGCCATCCACACGCAACTCGCGCAAGGCAATGCCCGAGTCGCGGGCCATGGCGTCAAACACTTCAGCAGTTTGAAGCGCAATGGCTTCAAGCGCGGCCCGGGCAATGTGCGCGCGGGTGGTGCCCCGTGTCATGCCCAAGAGTGCGGCACGGGCATGACCGTCCCAATGCGGCGCACCCAAACCGGCAAACGCGGGCACCAGATAAACATCCTGGGTGTCAGTCACGGTGTCGGCCAGCGCCTCTATGTCGTCGGCCGAACGGATCATCTGCAGCCCGTCGCGCAGCCATTGAATCGTCGCGCCCGCCATAAACACCGACCCTTCGAGTGCATAACATGCGCGGGACGGCTGGACCTCGGACTCTTTGCCGACTGCGCCAGAACCGGGCCCCACCCAGGCGACCGTGCTGAGCAGCTTGTGACGGCTGGGCACCGCAGTCCGCCCCGTGTTCATCAACATGAAGCAGCCCGTGCCGTAAGTGTTTTTCGCCATGCCCGGCGAAAAACACGCCTGTCCAAATGTGGCGGCTTGCTGGTCACCGGCAATACCCGCAATTTTGATCGCCGCACCAAAAAGTGCGGGGTCAGTTTCTCCCAAAACCTGGCTTGATGGCACAACCCGCGGCAAAACACCGCGCGGAATGTTGAACAACGCCAGCAATTCGTCGTCCCATGTCAGGGTGTGAATGTTGAACAACAAGGTGCGGGACGCGTTGCTGGCATCCGTGACATGCAGGCGGTGGCCGCTGAGTTTCCAGACCAGCCACGAGTCGATGGTGCCGAAGGCCAGCTCGCCCGCCTCGGCACGCATGCGCGCGCCCGGCACATGGTCCAGCAACCACGCCAGCTTGGTTGCGGAGAAGTAGGCGTCCAGTACCAGTCCGGTTTTGCGCTGAATGACGCGCTCCTTGCCCTGCACACGCAATTCGTCGCAGCGTGCCGCCGTGCGTCGGTCTTGCCAGACGATGGCGTGGGCCAGCGGCTCGCCCGTCTGGCGATCCCACAGAACGGTGGTTTCGCGTTGGTTGGTGATGCCAATGGCCGCCACGCGGGACGCGGGAACGGCCAGCCGGCCCAACGCCTGCACCACGACCGCGTATTGCGATTGCCAGATTGCGTTGGCATCGTGTTCGACCCAGCCGGGTTGAGGGAAAATCTGCCCGAACTCCTGCTGGGCACTGGCTGCGATGCCGCCGAAGCGGTCAAACAGGATGGCCCGGGAGCTGGTTGTGCCCTGGTCCAGTGAAAGGATGTATTCCATGCTTGGCCTAGGTTACCGCAACTTGGCGACTCCCGGGCCAAAGCATCAATGAAGAATGGCACCCAACCTGCGACAATCTGGCGCAAACTATCGGCCGATGTTGCCGCATTGACCTAACAGGAGAAGCAATGAGCGAGCGCATAGCGTTTATCGGTGGGGGCAACATGGCCAGCGCCATCATCAGCGGGCTGATTGAGCAAGGCTTTCCCGCCGACCAGATGGACGTGGTGGAGCCCTATGCGCAGGCACAGGACAAGCTGAAAGGCCATTTCAATATCGATGCCCAGGAGCGGCCCGGCCCCTTTTTGAGCGGCGCCACCATGGTGATCTGGGCAGTCAAGCCCCAGGTTTTCAAGGAAGCGGCCCTGCAAGTGCGCTTCCATACCAAAAATTGTCTGCACCTGAGTGTGGCTGCCGGCATCCGCAGCGACAGCATTGCCCGCTGGCTGGCCACCGAGCGGGTGGTGCGCGCCATGCCCAACACCCCCGCCCTGATCGGCAAAGGCATCACGGCGCTGTTCCCCCGCGCAGGGGTTAGCACGGGGGACAAAAGCAAGGTGGAGCAGGTGATTGCCAGCACCGGCGAATTTCTGTGGATGACCAATGAGGACCAACTGGACGCCGTGACCGCCATTTCCGGCTCGGGGCCTGCCTACATGTTTTACTTCATGGAGGCGATGACAGCCGCGGGTGCCGACATGGGCCTCACCCGCGAGCAAGCCTACAAGCTGACGGTGGCCACGTTCATCGGGGCCGGTGAGCTGGCCAGATCGGCCGATGAGCCACCGGAAATTCTGCGCCAACGGGTGACGTCCAAAGGTGGGACCACTTACGCCGCGATCGCCTCCCTGGATGACAGTGATGTCAAGGCCCTGTTTACAAAAGCCCTGCACGCCGCACAGGTGCGGGCGCGTGAACTGGGTGACGAGTTCGGCTGAGCCGCGACGACCAGCCTATTTCAGGGAATAACTTGCGGCAATGCCCGCAAAAACCGTGAATCCCAGCCAATGGTTGAGGCGAAAAGCCCTGAAGCATCCCTCACGCGAGCGCGTCCAGATGAGTGACCCATGCCAGACCGCTTGCGCGGCGGCCACACCAATTGCTATAAAAAACGGAGCTGTCCACGCATAGCTGGCGAGGGCTAGCGTCCAAATAAGCATATAAATCAGGTAACAGGCCAGAACCACAGGCACATCCAGGCGGCCCAGGGTGACGGCTGAGGTCTTCATGCCAATTTTGAGATCATCGTCGCGGTCCACCATGGCGTATTCGGTGTCATAGGCCAGCACCCAGAACAGGTTGCCCAGCAACAGCACCCACGCCAGAAGCGGCACGCTGGCCTGCATCGC
Organism: Pseudomonadota bacterium; assembly: GCA_041192445.1. Lineage (GTDB taxonomy): Bacteria > Pseudomonadota > Gammaproteobacteria > Burkholderiales > Burkholderiaceae_C > Egaibacter. The sequence goes on from JBEEMW010000081.1 coordinate 28,867, forward strand.
CGACAGGCTGAACGCGTCTGCACCACGCACGGCGGAGAACGCCATGGGAATGCCGAAACTGAAAGCCACGCCCAGCACCGCCTGCGGCATGGACACAAAGCGTTTGGCATACGGGTAAATCACGGCCACCGCCAGCGCCACAAAAGACCAGGCCACCGTGGCGGCATTGGTCGTCAGCACCAGGCCAAACGCCGCCAAAGCCAGCACGGCCCCCAGCGCCAACGCCTCTTTGACCGACAACGCCCCCCGCGTCACCGGCCGCTGGGCGGTGCGCTTCACGTGTTTGTCGAATTCCCGATCGGCCACGTCGTTGAGGCAACACCCCGCGCTGCGCATCAGAATCGTGCCCAGGGTGAACACCGTCAGCAGATGCCAGCCGGGGAAGCCGCCTGCGGCAACCCACAAGGCACTCAGCGTGGGCCACAGCAGCAACAGCCAGCCGGCCGGGCGGTCCCAGCGGATCAGTTGCAAATAGAGCAGCGCTTTATCTTTCAAGAATCGACCCGACAGGTTCAGGACAGGCGCTTCACGCCCGGCAACTCACAGGCATAAATCGCGTTGCGCAGTGCAGCAATTGCCTCATAACGGGTAAAGCTGCGACGCCAGGCCAGTACCACGCGACGTGTGGGTGGCGCACCGCCCGCGTCGTCGGTGATCGGGATGTATTTGACAAACGCGTCTTCGTCTTTGCGACGCCTGGGCTTTGTACCCAGCGCCCCCGGCGGCACGCCCAGGCGCGGCACCAGGGTCACGCCCATGCCGGCCGCCACCATGTGCTTGATGGTCTCCAGCGATGAGCCTTCAAAACTCTTGCGGATACCCTCCGTATTGCTGGAGAAACGGGCAAATTCCGGGCAAACCTCCAGCACATGGTCGCGAAAACAATGGCCGTTGCCCAGCAGCAACATGGTCTCGGCCTTGAGTTGCTCGGCGGTCAGGCTGCTGTGTTTGGCCAGCGCGTGGTTGCTGGGTACTGCGGCCAGAAACGGCTCGTCATACAGCGACGCCATGGCCAGACCCACGTCCGGAAAAGGCTCGGCCAGAATGGCGCAATCCAGCTCCCCGGTGCGCAGCATTTCCAGCAGCTTGACCGTGAAGTTCTCCTGCAGCATCAGCGGCATTTGTGGCGTGTTGGCGATGACGTTTTTCACCAGTTCGGGCAGCAGATACGGTGCGATGGTGTAAATCACCCCTAAACGCAGGGCACCGGCCAGCGGATCTTTGCCACGCTTGGCAATTTCCTTGATGTTGGCGGCCTGCTCCAGCACGGCCTGCGCCTGACGCACCACCTCTTCGCCCAGCGGCGTGACGGTGACCTCATTGGCGCTGCGTTCAAACAATTTGAGGTCCAGCTCTTCTTCGAGCTTCTTAACCGCCACCGACAGCGTGGGCTGCGACACATAACAGGCCTCGGCCGCCTTGCCAAAGTGGCGCTCGCGGGCCACGGCCACGATGTATTTGAGTTCGGTCAGGGTCATGGGGCTATTTTGTCCTACCAGCGCAGAAGCCTGCTTTTATAGCAGCTCCGCCAGCAGGCGGCCCAGCGACCCGGTGCGGGGCTAGTGCAAATCTTCAATCACGAAAAACCGGTATTTCTCCGCCAGAGAAAACGGCACCGTGCGCACCACCTCCATCACCTCTTCCGTGTGGTCGGTAGAGCCTGCACGAATCATCAGGGCGCAATGGTCTTCCAATGCCAGCGAACGGTAGCGCTGGACCATGGCACTCTCGGACCCGACCGATGGCAGGGTGTTGTTGTGCTGGGCCGCGGTGGGCACAAGCTGCTCCAGAATGTCCTGACTTTTGAGCAGCATCACATCGTCGCCCCCAATGTTGTGCGCCAGCAGGGATCGCTCCACCCGGCTGGCATCATCCAGTGATGGCAACATCACAAACATGAAACCGGTGGGATAAAACTCGCCGCGCATGGTCAACATGCGGGATGCCATTTCGAAGTCTTTCATACGTGATTCTCCTGTTAGCCCCTGGTGGCAGGACAACCCCTCGGTGTCGGCCATTTCCGGTCTGCGGGTGATACGTGTATTCTTGCGTTAGCAGCACCATTCTCCCCCTTCCATTTGAAAAAGCAATTGCAGCGCTGGCAGGCGTCAGCGCGGCATCAACGCCCCGCAGCTCCAGCACTGCTCGAAGCCGCCCTCCACCAGTTCGCCACACGTGCAGTGCCAGCGCTGCTGCGGCACATGCTGCAGGTGATACAGCAGCTCACGCGCCCTCGCCTCCTGCGCCGGATGCCTGAACCACACCTCGGGCAAACACTGGTCCGGCGGCAACTCGCCCGCCACGCTGGACAGGTATTGCCGCTGCACGCTGGCGTCAACCCCCTCCGCCGTGAGCGCGTCTGCCCACAACGTGGCGATGGCCAGATTGGGGGCTTGGGTCAGGCGGGGCATGGGGGGAGCATACGGGGGTTCACGGCAACGCAGTGAAGAGAGCACGGAAAGTACCGGCTTACGGGCGCTGCCAGCCATTCACGGCGGGCAGTTTTGGGCTGTCCACTAGCGTTATTGATATAACAAATCAGTTGTCGTTCGTCGCCGAATCCAGGGGAATACTTTATGTCAAGCAGCTAACTTCCCTATTTGTGAGTACCAAACACAGTTGCGTCACAGGTCGAATGAGGAAATCCGCGTTGTTGCTGATGCCGATACATGGTATCCAGATGAATCTGCAACAGCGGTACAAACATCTGCACAGCGCACTGTGTTGCACCTT
>JBEEMW010000082.1:0-32241 GCA_041192445.1 Pseudomonadota bacterium
CCAACACGCATCTGCAAATAGAAGACCTTCTTGGACAAAGAGACGCGCAGACCAAACCCGGTCAACTCATCATCCATGTAGAAGGTCTGGGACTCGCCCGGCATCGGTGCGACGGATTTGACGAAGGACTGCGTCAGCTTAGGCATCTTGGGTTCTCCTAGGCTACACATAGCCAACTCTAGGCTACACATAGGCTACAAACGAGTGACAAAGGGATCGCAGCCCTTCCAAGTCCAGCACACCACAGCGTACTGAAAAGTCTTTTAAAATCAAAGACTTATGCCGATAATAGTGAAATTCATGAGCACTCGCAAGGGCTTACGAATTGCCACTTTAAGATTTTATGAGTCCTCTGCTCTAACCAACTGAGCTAACGGCCCGACCGCCATGCCGATTGTAAGGGGCTGACGTGCCGGCTATTTGTGGTGGCTCAACGCGTTGCTCACCAGCTTCGATGTGATATCAACAATCTGAATCATCCGGTCGTAGGCCATGCGCGTGGGGCCAATGACCCCCAATGTGCCAACAATCTGGCCGTCCACTTCATATGGGGAGCTGACGATGGACAGCTCTTCAAACGGCACCACCTGGCTCTCGCCGCCAATGAAAATTCGCACGCCTTCAGCCTGTCCCGCAATGTCCAGCAAACGCATGAGTTGGGCCTTTTGTTCAAACAACTCGAAGGCCCGACGCAGATGGCCCATGTCGCTGGAAAAGTCAGCAACTGCCAGCAGATTGCGCTCACCCGAGATCACCACCTCATCCCGGGTTTCCGTGATCGCCTCGGAACTAACCGTCACGGCAGCCTGCATCAGTGTCGCAATTTCGGAACGCAGTGATTCGACTTCCGCCTTCAGGCGCTCCTGAACCTGCTCAATCGCCAGACCCACGTAATTTGAATTCAGGTAGTTTGCTGCCTCAACCAATTGCGACTGAGAATAATCAAGCTCCGTGAAGATGACCCGATTCTGGACATCCCCGTCAGGCGAAACGATGATGACCAACAACCTGCGCTCCGACAATCGCAAAAACTCGATATGCCGAAACACCGACGACCGGCGTGGCGCAATCACAATGCCCACAAACTGGGACAGGCTGGATAACAAATTGGCAGCGTTCGAAATGACTTTTTGGGGTTGATCCGGTGCCAGACTGTGGGATGCGAATTGGCCGTGCCCTACCGTGAGCATGGTGTCCACGAACAGCCGGTAACCACGTGCGGTGGGAATTCTCCCCGCCGATGTGTGGGGGCTGACAATCAACCCCATCTCCTCCAGGTCTGACATGACGTTGCGAATGGTCGCAGGCGACAACTCCAGCCCCGAAGCCCGTGATAACGTGCGCGACCCCACCGGTTGTCCGTCGGCAATGTAGCGCTCCACCAGCGCTTTCAACAACAACTTGGCACGATCATCGAGCATGGAGGCATTTTAGTGATGTAATTTACTGATGAAATCGAAATTCCGGCATATCGCACTCATCGGCAAATACCATGTCGTGTCATCGGGCGCGGTGAGCGCACCCTCCCGGAATGCTCTGCAGAGTATTGCCCAGTTTTTGCAGCAGCAGGGCTGCGAGGTTGTTTTGGAAGTGGATACTGCCACCAACATGGCGATCTCAGGCTACCCGACCATGGATGTGGATGCCATCGGCGCGCATTGCGATTTGGGTCTGGTGGTAGGGGGCGACGGCACCATGCTGGGCATTGGCCGGCGCCTGGCCCGGTTTGGTGTGCCCTTGATTGGCATCAACCAGGGCAGGCTGGGGTTCATTACGGATATTCCATTTGAGAACTTCCAGGCCACGCTGGAGCCCATGCTATACGGGGAATACGAGGAAGACCATCGCAGCCTGATGCATGCCCGTGTGATGCGCGACGGACAGTGTGTATTCGATGCACAGGCCATGAACGATGTGGTGGTGAACCGGGGTGCGACATCCGGCATGGTGGAGTTGCGGGTCGAGGTGGATGGGCACTTTGTCGCCAACCAGCGGGCGGACGGCCTGATCATTGCCACACCCACCGGGTCTACCGCTTATTCACTGTCTGCGGGGGGTCCGCTGTTGCATCCGTCAATTCCAGGCTGGGTATTGGTTCCCATTGCCCCACATACATTGTCAAACAGGCCCATAGTCCTCGCCAATGTTACGGAGATAGCTATCGAATTGGTAGCAGGCCGTGGTGCCAGTGCAAATTTTGACATGCAGTCACTGGCATCTTTGGTGCATGGGGACCGCATCGTTGTTAACCGGTCCGATCATCACGTGCGCTTTCTTCACCCAAAAGGCTGGACTTATTTCGATACCCTTCGTCAAAAACTTCATTGGAACGAGGGGGTTGCCTGACCATGGGTCTTAGACGGATTGTTTTACGGGATTTCGTCATCGTCAGCGAGTTGGAACTCGAGCTTGCCGACGATTTCACGGTGCTGACCGGAGAAACCGGCGCTGGCAAATCAATTTTGATTGATGCGCTGCAATTGGTTACCGGCTCGCGTGCTGACACAGGTGTGATCCGCGAAGGTGCCAGTCGAACCGACGTGAGTGCTGAATTCGATTGTTCAGATTCGGTACGGACATGGCTGGCAGAAGCCGGGTTCGACGCCCAACCGCTGTTGCTGCTGCGGCGCACGGTCGACACACAGGGTAAAAGTCGCGCCTGGATCAACGGCAGCCCCTCCACGGCCGCCCAATTGCGTGACGTCGGCGAGCAGTTGCTCGATATTCATGGTCAGCACGCCTGGCAAAGCCTGACCCGGCCTGACGCCGTGCGGGGCTTGCTGGACGCCTACGGCAGAATCAATACAGTCGGCCTCGCGGATTTGTGGCATCAGTGGCGGCAGGCCCAATCCCGTTTGCAGGAAGCGCGTTCGGCGCAGGACTCATTGCAACGTGACCGCGAACGCCTGTCATGGCAAATTGGTGAGGTGGAGAAGCTCGCACCCCAGACTGACGAATGGGAAGAGCTCAACACCAACCATAGCCGTCTGGCCCATGCCCAAACACTGCTGGACGCCGCACAAGCTGCTTTAGATGCGCTGGCAGGTGACGATCAGGGCGCTGTTGGTGCACTGGGAAGCGCCTGCCAGTTGCTACAAAATCAGGAGCACCTTGAGCAGGATTTCAGAGGGCTGAACGAGGTTCTGGCATCCAGTCTTGCCCAGATTGACGATGTTGTGCACTCGCTGCGCGCCTACCTCCGCAATACCGAACTCGACCCGCATCGCCTGGCGCAACTTGATGAACGCATGGCGTTGTGGGTGTCTTTGTCACGGCGGTACAAACGCGCACCCGCAGACCTGCCTGCCTTGCTCGCCGGATGGAAAGATGATCTGCTGATACTGGATGAATCGGCTGATCTTGCCAATCTGGAACGGGCAGAACAAAAAACCCAAAGCGCCTTTCTGGCCGAGGCAAAAACAATCTCCATATCCCGCGCCAGGGCTGCGCCGCTGTTGTCCATAGCGATCTCCCAGGCCATGCAAGGTCTTGGCATGCAGGGTGGCCAGTTCGAAGTGGCGCTGGACCCGTTGACCCAGGCTGCGCAACACGGTCTGGAAGAAGTGGCGTTTTTGGTCGCAGGGCATGTCGGAAGTACGCCCAGGCCTGTGAACAAGGTGGCTTCAGGTGGCGAGCTGTCACGCATCGCGCTGGCCATTGCCGTCACGACCAGTCAGCTCGGATCTGCACAGACCTTGATCTTTGACGAGGTTGACTCGGGTGTTGGCGGGGCTGTTGCCGAGACCGTCGGGCGTTTGATGCGCCAGCTGGGTCTGGACCGGCAGGTGCTTGCGGTCACACACCTGCCCCAGGTCGCCGCCTGCGCCGATCACCATCTGGTGGTAGCGAAGCAGCCCCTGGGTAAAACGGTTCACAGCACGGTTGAAAATGTTCATGGGGAACTGCGTGTTGCTGAAATCGCCCGCATGCTGGGGGGTGAACACCTGTCGGGCACCACACTCGCGCATGCAAAAGAAATGTTGAAAACCCAGGTTTGACCATGGAAATAGTACTCATCACCGGCATGTCCGGTTCTGGCAAATCTGTGGCGCTGCACGCACTGGAGGACGCCGGTTTTTACTGCGTTGACAATTTACCGCCTGAGCTTCTGCTGCCATTCATAGACCTGGAGCAGCAGCATCGGGCCAGCCGCGTAGCCATTGCCATGGATGTGCGCAGTGCCACGTCATTGCATCTGGTGCCGGAGCAACTCAAAACCCTTCAGGGCCAGGGTGTTACGGTCAAGTCACTGTTTCTTGATTCAACAACCGGCACACTGGTTCGCCGATATTCCGAATCACGACGCAAACACCCCTTGTCGCAGTCAGAGCACGACGGTTCTGCCAAAGACTTCCGCCGCGCCTTGGTCGAGGCGATCGAGTTGGAGCGTGAGCTACTTGAGGATCTGCGGGAAAACGCCCACGTGATCGACACCAGCATCATCCGGCCGTCCCAGCTTCAAGGCTACGTCAAATCCCTGATTTCCACCCAGGGCGGGCAACTCACGCTGGTATTTGAATCATTTGCCTTTAAACGCGGTATCCCCGGAGACGCTGACTACGTGTTTGATGTCCGCATGTTGCCAAACCCCCATTACGAGCCGGATTTACGTCCATTGACCGGACTGGACCCAGCCGTGGCCAACTTCCTGAAGCAACAGGCCGATGTCTGCAAAATGTTTCAACACATTGAGCATTTTCTCAATGAATGGCTTCCCAATATGGCAAGCGACCACCGAAGTTATGTCACCGTCGCCATTGGGTGCACGGGGGGCCAGCATCGGTCCGTGTATCTCGTCGAACAACTTGCGGCAAGCTTTGGTGAAAAGTGGATCACCCTGAAACGGCACCGCGAACTTGACACCATCGACGGCAGGGGCTGACCACCAACTTTCTCAGACTGGATCAGGCTGGAATCTGGTCGGTGGCAAGCAACAGCTTGCGAATGGGTGCAGGCATGCCAATGGCTGGCCACTGGCCAGCTTGAAACCACATGGCGTCCGGCATTGCCAGCGCGCTGGCAGGCAGCTCGATCCGGACCGGATGCAGATAGAGATCCTTGTGCGTCAACACATGTTTAACCACAGCCCCCTCCTCCAGTCTGGAACGATACCGGCCCGGCACCAAGGCCTCAAGTGCCTCGAAATCATCAAACAGCGGGAAGCTGTACAGCCCCGCCCAAACGCCAGGGGTGGGGCGTTTGGCCAGGTACACCGAACCGTCACGGCCCCGCGCCCAGAGCATCCAGATGGACTGAGTGCTGCGCTTGAGCTTGCGTGATTTCACGGGATACTTTAGTGGGTTGCCCAACTGTCTGCCAACACACAGTTGGGCAAGCGGGCAGGCGTCGCACACCGGTTTTCTGGATACACACACAGTCGCACCCAGATCCATCAGACCCTGGGTGTAGCGGGGCATCGTTCGGTTCAGATCTGAATGTGGCAACAGCGCGTCCGCACGTTCCCACAACGCTCGTGTATTGGCAGCAACGGCCAAATCGGCATCAAACGCCAGTACACGCGTCAACACCCGCTTCACATTGCCATCCAGAATGGCTACGCGCTGGCCAAAGCAAATGGACGCAATCGCTGCGGCGGTGGAGCGACCGATACCCGGCAAGGTTTGCAGCACATCGGCTGTGCGCGGAAATTCCCCCCCATGAACACCGGCAACAGCAATGGCGCATTGGTGCAGATTACGCGCCCGACTGTAGTAGCCCAGCCCGCTCCACAAGGCAAGTACCTCGTCCAGCTCAGCGCCAGCCAATGCCGCGACGTCTTTGAAACGGTTTAGAAACCGGGCGTAATAGTCGAGAACCGTTACAACCTGGGTTTGCTGCAACATGATCTCTGACAACCAGACCCGGTAGGGGTCCCGCGTGTTTTGCCATGGCAAGGTGTTGCGACCGTGAGTTTTCTGCCAGCGCACCACATGGGTCGCCAGATCATTCACCACCGGGGTCAAACCCGTTCGAGTACGGACGCCACCTCAGGACGACGAGGGGCTTGCGAGTCAATCAGGTAGGTTGTCAGCTCGGATAGTTTGCCGTCCAGCAAATTGAGCGTCCCCTCCTGGTGCTCAATTTCCTGAATTCGGTCAACCAGCCCGCCTGCAGCCTGCTGGATCCGGTCAATGGCCTCAATCCGCCGGCCAAAGTTGCGGCGGCGTTCACGCAATTGTGCATCCAGCTGGGCAGCGGCCGACTTGCTCCACAGTTCAACGTCACCCAGAGCGGTTTCATGCACCGTGCGCAAACGGGTTGACAGGGCACGTACCAAGCGGTCCGCAAACTCTGGCTGGGCCAGCCGGAATGCATTGCCGACGCCAAGATATTGCAAGTGGCTTCGCTCCACCAGGTCAAGGTCGCGCAGGTAACGCGTCATCTGGGGCTCAGCCGGCACTTGAAGCGAGAACCCGTATTCACCATTCAATTGCTTGAATGTGGCCCCCAGCATGGCCTGAATTTCGGCGCAAGTGGCCTGCACCCGCTGCAGGCCCTCACGCAGGCGCCCAAAGGTTTCACCATAGGCTTTCTTGACGCCGAGCTTCAGGCCTTTTTGGTGCAAGGACGCTGTGAGCTGTGTCATCTCAATCTTCAGTGTGGTGGAACCCAACATGCCAAAGACTTCGCGCAACAGCTTGAGGTGGACGGATCGCACGGCGTGAATCTTGGCCCCGCCCAGGTCGAATTCAGCCTGCTCCTGTGAAATTCGGCTACGCATGTGCCGGATAACGGAAGCATTTTTGCCCTGCAAGCCCCTGAGCTCCATCATTTGATCGGCCAGGTCACGGCGACGAATATTGATGACACGGCCGGTCTCTGCACGCAACTCGGAAATACCCGAAGCTACCGCCGACCCGAGAATTTTTTGGCGCTTGCCCATGATGCCGCGGCCCAGGGCGTCTTCAAGTATGGGCAGGCAGCTTTTCTGCAGCAGTGCCAGATCATCGGTAACTTTGGCAACCAGCCCTTTCTGGGCCGATACCGGTATCACCTGAAGTTTCGGAATTCCCAGAATTTCAGCGGTAGAGAGACGCTGGCGATCAATCTGGGCCTGAACCTGTTCGGCCGAGCTCAATTCATCCCACAGTGTGTCGATTTTATTCAGCACCACCAGCCTGGAATCGGTGTCCACGGGCTCGGAAATCAGGTGCTCACGCCAGATTGTCAAGTCGGATTTCGTGACACCCGTGTCAGCGCCCAGGATGAAAACCACGGCATGGGCCTGCGGTATCAGACTGACGGTCAGCTCGGGTTCGGCTCCGATCGCATTCAAGCCAGGTGTGTCAAGTATCACCAGCCCCTGCTTGAGCAAAGGGTGGGCGATGTTGATGAGCGCATGACGCCATTTCGGCACCTCGACCAGACCCTGGGCGTCTACCATCGGGTTGTCTTCGGGCGCCTGGTTATGCCAGAAACCCAAGGCTCTTGCCTCATCCTGGGTGACCCGACGCGTCTCAGCTACTTTTTCAAGTGCTGCCGCCAATTGCTGGGGATCGTTGACGTCCAGGTCGATGCGCGTCCACTTCTCTGGCGCCATGCGCCACTCCATCAAGGCCTGTGGCTGCAGCCGGGACTCAATCGGGAGAAGGCGCAAGCACGGCGGGACATCGGCGTCATAGCCCATTTCGGTGGGGCACATGGTGGTGCGTCCGGCACTGGCAGGCATGATCCGGCGACCATAACCAGCAAAAAACATGGCGTTGATCAGCTCGGATTTTCCACGGGAAAACTCTGCAACAAACGCCACCATCACCTTGTCGGAGCGAACCTGGCCTTCAAGCCGGCGCAGCCGCTCCTCAACCGCTGCATCGAGCAGGTCGTGATCCTTCATCCACTCAGCCAACAGCTTCAGACGAAGCGCAAATTCACGCCGCCACGTACCGTGTTGATCAAACTGCTCGTTAAATGAAGTACCCAAGATGCCCCCAGTAATCTTTCAATATAGTCTCGACTGTCACATTTTCTGGCATTTGGTGCAAAAAAACGTGGAACGCTGCCCTTGGCGTATGTTTTTGACAGCAGTTCCGCACACTTTGCAGGGCATACCCGCCCTTGCGTAGACCATGGCCTCCAGCTGGAAATGCCCGGCCTGCCCGTCGGCACTGGAAAAATCACGCAAAGTGCTGCCACCTCTCTCAACCGCCCGCGCCAGCACCATCCTGACGGCTGCATGCAACCTGGCCGCACGTGGTGCACTGACTTTGGATGCTGCCAGTGTAGGCCGGATACCAGCGTGAAACAGTGCTTCCGATGCATAAATATTGCCCACACCAACCACCACCTCCCCGGCGAGAAGCACTTGTTTAATCGATGCCGACCGGCGTTTCAGACCACCGTGAAAGAGCTTGACGTCAAAATCATCCGACAGCGGCTCCATGCCCAGACGCCCGAGCAATTTTTGAGCAACCGGGGACGCTTCCCCTTGCGCAAAAACGACGGCCCCAAACCGCCGCGGGTCATTCAGGCGCAGTGTTCCGGCGGTGGTCACCAATTCAAAGTGATCGTGAACACCGGCTGGCGGCAGCTGCCGCGCAAAGCTCAAACTCCCCGACATGCCCAGATGAAGCAACACCATGCCCCGGTCCAGATCAAGCAGCAGGTATTTGCCGCGTCGACGGACCCCGCCAACCGTCCGGCCAATTAACTGCGCTGGCAAACAGCCCAAAGGCCAGCGCAAGGGTTTTCCCATCTGAACCGACAGAATTGTCGCCCCGGCGATGTGAGATGCAAAACTCAGGCGAGTGACTTCAACTTCGGGCAATTCAGGCATGGTGGGAAATAATTGGCTGGCTTGGATTATTATGGTCCGATGTCACGAAACCATCGACGAATCCAGGGCATTGCATCCCTCACTTCACGCTTGTTGCTGGCCTTGTTGCTGGCCGCTTCGCTGGGTATACCACTGCGCGCTGCGGCACAAACCAATACGGCAACGCCGGGTGCGATCAGCAATTCCGATATGGACAGAACCCTGTTTTATCAGTTACTTCTGGGAGAGCTCAACGCACAGGATGGCGACCCCGGTGCGGCTTATTCACTGATTCTGGATGCCGCCCGCACCACCAACGACACGCGGCTCTATAAACGTGCGGTAGAAGTTGCACTGGCCGCGCGGCAGGGCGAATCCGCGCTGCAGGCGGCGCGGGCGTGGCGTCAGGCTTTACCCGATTCCCGGGAGGCCAATCTTTTTGTTTTGCAGATTTTGATCGGCCTGAACCGCCTGGGTGAAACGCTGGATCCCCTGAAGCGGGAACTGGCGGCCGCCGAGCCCAAGGACCGATCGGCAGTGATGGCCGGGATTCCTCCATTTTTTGCCCGTGCAGCCAACAAAAAAGCGTCGGCATCCGTGGTGGAACAGGCGCTGGGAGATTACCTCAACAGCGCGGACGTCGGGGCCGCCGCCTGGGCTGCGATCGGCCGCATGCGCCTGGAGGCAACGGACGCGCCCGGCGCGCTGGAAGCTGCCGTGCGGGGCCAGGCGCTGTCACCGCTGGCCGATGAACCCGCCTTGCTGGCCCTGGCGCTAATCAGCCCACAAGCGCCGCAGGCCGAAGCCATTGTGCGCAAATACCTGGCAGGCAAGCCGCGATTTGACGTGCGAATGGATTACGCCCGCGTATTGCTCGACGCCCAGCGGTATGCCGAATCTGCAGACCAGCTTCAGCGCATCAACGCAGAAAAACCCGACTATGCGCCCGCATGGCTGGTCCGCGGCTCACTGGAACTTCAGGATAACAAGGCGGCTGCAGCCGAAAAGTCACTCAAACAGTATGTTGCGCTTGAAGTCAGTCAAAAGACCGACTCCGCCAGCGCGGATACAAATCGGGGACTGGTTCAGGCTTACCTGCTGCTGGCACAGATTTCCGAGCAGAAAAAAGACTATGCGCAAGCCAGCAAATGGCTGGACCAAATTGACAACCCGCAAGACATAATCCGCGCCCAAACCCGCCGGGCCAGCATTCTTGCAGGTCAGGGCAAACTCGAAGAAGGGCGCAAACTTTTACGGGACTTGCCTGAGCGCAGCCCGGCAGACGCCCGCCTGAAACTGACAGCAGAAGTGCAACTGTTGCGTGACAACAAGCAAAACCGGCAGGCCTACGATCTGCTGGCCGCAGCCACAACCCGTGACCCCAAGGACTCCGAGCTTGTCTACGACCAGGCCATGCTGGCCGAAAAAATCGGACGGCTGGAAGAGATGGAACGCCTGCTGCGCGGCGTGATCGCCGACAAACCGGATTACCACCCGGCCTACAACGCTTTGGGTTATTCACTGGCAGACCGCAATGTGCGCCTGCCGGAGGCCAAACAGCTTATTTTGAAAGCACTGGAATTTGCGCCTGGTGACCCGTTTATCACCGACAGCCTGGGCTGGGCAGAGTTCCGCATGGGCAACAAGGAAGAGGCCCGGCGTCTCCTCCAGGGCGCATTTACCCAGAGGCCTGATGCCGAAATTGCAGCCCACCTTGGCGAAATCCTCTGGAGCCTGGGCAAACGCGATCAGGCAGTCGCCATCTGGAAGGAAGGTGTGCAGCTCAATCCGGATAACGAAACCTTGCTGGAAACCTTGAAACGCCTGCGCGTCAAACTGTGATCAGGTCATCCAGGCTGCTGGTTTGTTTGACTCTTTTCGCTATACTTTTTATAGCTGGTTGCGCATACAGGACGGGGGCTAATGGCCTAAAAGACGCCAAAGGTCAGGCATGGCAGGGGCGCCTTGCATTGCGGGTGAATGCAGAGCCACCCCAGTCGTTTTCGGCCGGATTCGAATTAGCGGGCACACCCGGCGAGGGGGAATTGACCTTGTACACACCCATCGGGACCATCCTGGCCGTGTTGCACTGGAATCCTCAATCTGCCGAGCTGCGGGCCCAAGGTGAGGTGCAGAAATTTGACTCGCTGGACGCCCTCGCCTTTCATGCCACTGGCACAGCCCTTCCCGTGCGCACCCTATTTGACTGGTTATCGGGCCGAGAGGCAGATGCACCTGGCTGGAAGGCGGATTTGTCCCAGTTTGGCATGGGTCGCGTGATTGCACGCCGCGCCCTACCCTTGCCATCTGCAGAACTGACCTTGTTGCTGGATCAGTAGGCAAAAAAACGACTCCCCGGAAGATAATCCTGCGATGAATTTTTTGTACGACGTACCGGCACCGGCCAAGCTCAATCTCTTCCTGCACATCACCGGTCAGCGGGAGGATGGATACCACTTGATGCAGTCTGCATTCGTGTTGATCGATTGGTGCGACACCCTGCACTTCGAGGTCCGAAACGACGGCCTTGTCAGCCGTGAAGACCTCAATACCCCTCTACCAGAGAATGACCTGATTGTGCGGGCGGCGCGGGCCCTGCAGACATTCGGTTCCACCTCAAAAGGGGCGCACATCACAGTGGACAAACGCATCCCGGCCCAGGCCGGCATGGGCGGCGGGTCGTCTGACGCCGCCACGACACTGCTGGCGTTGAACCGTTTATGGCAACTCAAACTGGACGCGACAACTTTGGCACAAATCGGGCTTTCACTGGGTGCAGACGTGCCATTTTTCATTCATGGTCGTAACGCCTGGGTGGAAGGGATTGGGGAAAAATTGACACCGCTGGAAGTGCCTGAGACCCGATTTGTGGTCGTCAAACCCCTTGATGGATTGGACACCCGACTGATTTTCTCGGACCCTGCCCTCAAACGCGACACCAAAACCGTTATAATTTCTGGCTTTGCTGCTAACGCAACCGGATTTGGCCGGAACGACCTGCAACCCGTTGCCCAAAGGCTTTGTCCCGGCGTTACTTCAGCCCTTTCCTGGCTTGAAGCACGTGGGTTGAAAGCCCGGATGACCGGCTCTGGTAGTGCGGTGTTTGCGCAAGTTTTGCATGATGTTGATTTGAGTGGGCCGCCAATCGGTTCTCAGGTCCGTATCTGCAATAGTCTGGCTGTTCATCCCCTTCTTGGGTGGGCCGCCAGCGACGATGTTTCGGTGGGCGGCGAAAGCCGTCAGCCTGTGTAGGGGAGTCGCCAAGTTGGTTAAGGCACTGGATTTTGATTCCAGCATGCGAAGGTTCGAGTCCTTCTTCCCCTGCCAAATACGTCAGACGTACTGACTTCAATGTTAACTATTCGCTGGGATGCTCATGCAGGCCATTCACCCTGATTTCATGGTTTTTACCGGCAACGCAAACCCTGTCCTGGCTGCAGAAATAGCCGCGCACCTGGGTATCGCGTTGGGCGCGGCCAACGTCAGCCGTTTCTCGGATGGCGAAGTGACGGTTGAGATCAATCAGAACGTTCGGGCCCGCGACGTGTTTGTCGTGCAGTCAACCTGCGCACCAACCAACGAAAACCTGATGGAACTGCTGATCATGGTGGATGCGCTCAAACGCGCTTCGGCCGAGCGCATCAGCGCCGTCATTCCGTATTTTGGTTATGCGCGTCAAGATCGGCGTCCGCGTTCAACCCGCGTGCCCATCACCGCCAAGGTGGTTGCCAACATGTTGCAGGCCGTCGGTGTCGACAGCGTGCTGACCATGGATCTGCATGCTGACCAGATTCAGGGGTTTTTTGACATCCCGGTGGACAATATTTATGCGTCTCCCGTCTTGCTGGGCGACTTGCGCCAGAAAAACTACGAAGACCTGATTGTGGTCTCGCCCGACGTGGGTGGCGTGGTGCGCGCTCGTGCACTGGCCAAACAACTCAATTGCGATCTGGCCATCATCGACAAGCGTCGGCCTCGGGCCAACGTCAGCGAAGTGATGCACGTCATTGGTGAAATTGATGGACGTAACTGCGTCATCATGGACGACATGATCGACACCGCCGGCACCCTGGTCAAGGCCGCCGAAGTATTGAAAGAGCGTGGCGCCAAGAAAGTCTATGCCTATTGCACCCACCCGATTTTTTCGGGCCCGGCGATTGAGCGCATTGCACAAGGTTCGGCACTCGACGAGGTGGTCGTCACCAACACAATTCCGTTGAGCGCTGCTGCCGCGGAATGCAGGAAAATTCGCCAACTCACCGTAGCACCGCTGATCGCCGAGACGATCCAGCGTATCGCCAAGGGTGAGTCGGTCATGAGTTTGTTCTCGGAGCAGGAAAATCTTTTTTAGACATCTAAACGAGATTTCCTGATCGGGACAAAAAGCTGATCCACGGGCTGCACAAGCCTGTTTAGGGGTCTTTTTAACCGGAGTCACACTGGTCGCGGTGGACTCTTTTATGGAGTGAATTATGAAATTTGTCGCTTTTGAGCGCGCACTGCAGGGCACGGGTGCGAGCCGCCGTCTCCGCATCACCGGCCGCACGCCCGGTATTGTTTACGGTGGCACCGGCGCTACCCAACTGATTGAGATTGACCACAACGCACTGTGGCACGCGATCAAGAAAGAGGCCTTCCATTCCACCGTGCTGGACATGGAAATCAACGCCACGACCAACAAGGTATTGCTGCGCGACGTGCAAATGCACCCGTTCAAGCAGCTCATTCTGCACATTGACTTTCAACGTGTCGATGCCAGCACCAAACTGCACATGAAAGTGCCATTGCACTACAGCGGTGACGAGAATTCACCAGCAGTCAAAACTGAAGGCTGTGTTGCTAACCACATCGTGACTGAAATTGAAGTGGTGTGCCTGCCTGCCGATCTGCCTGAATTCATCGCCGTCGATTTGAGCGGCCTGAAGAAAGGCGCCTCACTGCACCTGGCCGACATCACGCTGCCAAAAGGCGTGTCGGTTGTTTCTCATGGCAAAAACAACCCTGTGTTGGTCTCGGTTGTGGCCGTGGCCGGTGCAGAAGTGGCAGCAGAAGCTGCGGCGCCTGCGGGTGCCAAGGCCCCTGCGGGCAAAGACGCCGGTGGTAAAGCTGCTGCGGGCAAAGCGCCAGCCGCTAAAGCACCTGCGGCAAAGGCACCTGCCGCCAAGAAATAATCTGCCTGACGGATTAGTCAATGAGATTAGCCAACGGCCCACTTCGGTGGGCCGTTTTTGTTGATGCAATAGTCAGGCCCCTGCTTGCCCTGATAATTTGAACATGATCAAGCTGTTTGTGGGTCTTGGTAACCCTGGCCCAGAGTATGAACACACCCGCCACAACGCCGGTTTTTGGTGGGTGGATGCACTGGCACGCGAATTAAAAGTTTCCATGACGATGGACAAAAGCTACCACGGCCTGGTGGCGCGCACGACCCTGAACGGCCAGCCACTGTGGCTGCTTGAGCCCCAGACCTTCATGAATTTGTCCGGCAAATCTGTGGGTGCCCTGGCAAAGTTCTTCAAAATTGAACCACAGGAAATTCTGGTTGCCCACGATGAAATCGACATCGTGCCGGGCGAGGTCAAACTCAAACTGGGCGGTAGCCACGCAGGGCATAACGGCCTCCGCGATATTCACGCCCAACTGGGAACTGGCGACTATTGGCGCTTGCGTCTGGGTGTGGGGCACCCCGGAATCAAGGCCGAAGTGGTGAATTGGGTTTTAAAAAAACCCTCACTCGACCACCGTCTGGCCATCGATCAAGGCATCACACGGTCCGTCAAAGCCGCGCCCTTGCTGATTTCAGGTGAATGGAACAAGGCAACCATGATGGTTCACACGAGCAAACCACCCCGGCCCAAACCACCGAAACCGGAACCAGTGACCGCGCCGGACGCATGATCCGGCGCACGGACATGGCAAGCGGCAAAAACACCCCAAACGAACACAAGGGTCAAAAAGACATGTATCCAATTACTCAAGGCTCGCGGCACCACCAGTTACGATTTGCTATATTTTTGATAGCTACTTGCACAATATTGACGAGGGCTGATGCCCAAAATGTCTTTAAATGTGGTGACAGTTACAGCCAGACCCCCTGCCCCGGTGCCGCGTTGATTGACGCCAACGACAACCGAACCGGTACACAAAAGGCCCAGGCCGACACCGCAACAGTTCGCACCGCAAAACTGGCAGACCAGATGGAGAAAGACCGGCTGGCGCAGGAGGCGCGGGATCTCGCCGCAGGAACACCCCGCAACGCCTCCAAAAAGGCCAAATCGACCAAAGCGACCGTGACCGGCACAACGGCCAGCGAAGCCGCGCCGAACAAGACCAAAGCCAAGAAGAAAAAGAAAAAAACCGGCCCCGAATACTTCACGGCACAATCACCCAAGGAGGCGGCAAAGGAAGCGCCCGGGAAGTCGGTCAATCAGTAGCCAGTGCCCGCTTGACCCGCTTGCAGACGCTGAAACTTTTGCCACAGCGTCTCCTGGCTTTCTACAAACTGTGGATTGATGGGGATACAGGCCACCGGGCAAACCTGTACACACTGGGGCTCGTCGAAGTGCCCCACACACTCGGTGCATTTATGGGGATCGATCTCGTAGATTTCCTTCCCCAAGTAAATTGCCTCATTCGGGCACTCGGGCTCACACACATCGCAGTTGATGCATTCGTCGGTAATCAACAGGGCCATATGCCCGCCCAAATACCACTGTCGGGATGAAGTTGCTTGCGTTGTGTGCCCATGGTGCAATTATCCGCTGCGGTGAGTCCCCCCTGCAATATCCACTTTGCCGGCGTGACTAAACAGGTTTTGGCGGTATGCTGTTTGGCACCATGAGCCTGTTTTTCGCCAAACGAGTCCTGACGCTGCTGGCCACGCTGATTGGGGCGTCATTGGTGGTTTTTCTGGCCCTGGAGGTTCTTCCCGGCAACGCAGCCCAAATGTTGATGGGCCCCGATGCCGACCCCGAAGCCGTGCGTGAGCTGGCCACACGGCTCGGTCTGGATCAACCGGCCCTCACGCGCTACTTTCACTGGATCGGTGGCCTGCTCACCGGGGATCTGGGCAGCAGTTATGCCTACAGCTCACCTGTGCTGGCGCTGATTCAGGAGCGATTGGCCGTAACGGTACCCCTGGCCCTGATGGCCATGGGGCTCACCAGTGCACTGGCGCTGTCAGCCGGGCTCTACGCAGCCGCCCGCCACAACCGTCATGGCGATGCGACCGTCATGGGGCTCACCCAGATGGGTATCGCCATACCCAATTTCTGGTTCGCCATTTTGCTGATTCTGCTTTTTTCAATCCATCTGAACTGGCTTCCAGCGGGCGGGTTCCCGGGCTGGGAAGAAGGGTTCTGGCCCGCACTTGAATCGCTGATCCTGCCTGCGATCTCGCTGGCGGTGGTGCAGGCGGCCATTCTGGCGCGCGTCACCCGCTCTGCCGTGCTGGAGGTACTGCGTGAAGACTTTGTGCGCACCGCCCGTGCCAAAGGGCTGACACGGCGGGCTACGCTGCTGCGTCACGTCTTGCGCAACGCCATGATCCCGGTCGTCACCATCATGGGGCTACAGTTTGCCAACCTGCTGGCGGGCACCATCGTGGTGGAGAACGTGTTTTATTTACCCGGCCTGGGCCGCCTGATTTTTCAGTCCATTGCCAACCGCGACCTGATTGTGGTGCGCAACTGCGTCATGCTGCTGGCCGCCATGGTGGTGATCGTGAACTTTGTGGTGGATGTGCTTTATGCCGTGATCGACCCCCGGGCCAAGGCCAGCGACATATGAGCAACGCCAATACCCACACCACCCACGCCAGCTTCGTGGGCCGGGCCCTGCGTCACCCCAGCTTCTGCGTGGGCGGCGTGCTGACGCTGCTGCTCATCCTGGCCGCCACACTGTCGCTGGTGTGGACACCATGGCCCGTTTATGAGATCAACATGCCCGCCAAATTGGCAACCCCATCCGGCGCTCACTGGCTGGGCACGGACCCCTTTGGCCGCGATGTGGCGTCCCTGCTGCTGGTGGGGGCCGGAAATTCCATTCTGGTGGGTGTCATTGCTGTGGGCATTGGCATGACGCTGGGCACCTCGCTGGGCCTGATCGCCGCTGCGCGCAAAGGCTGGGTGGAGGAACTCATCATGCGCCTTGCAGACTTCACCTTTGCCTTCCCGGCCATTTTGTCGGCCATCATGATGACGGCGGTGTTTGGCGCGGGCATTGTGAACGCCATCATCGCCATCGGCATCTTCAACATCCCGACGTTTGCCCGGGTCACGCGGGCCTCGGCCAACACCATCTGGTCACGTGAATTCATTCTGGCAGCACGCGCCTGCGGCAAGGGCCCGGTGCGCATCACGCTGGAGCATGTGTTGCCCAACATCCTGTCCGTGTTGATTGTGCAGGGCACCATCCAGTTTGCGCTGGCTATTCTGGCCGAGGCGGCGCTGTCTTATCTGGGTCTAGGCACGCAGCCACCCCAACCCTCCTGGGGACGCATGCTGAGCGAGGCTCAGTCCTTGCTTTTTCAGGCACCACTGCTGGCTGTTTTTCCGGGCGTGGCCATTGTTCTGGCCGTGCTGGGGTTAAACCTGATGGGTGACGGCTTGCGTGATGTGCTCGATCCGCGCCTGGCCAGAAAGCGCTGAGGCACCCACCCATGGGCTTGCTGGAAGTCAACAACCTCTCGGTGCGCCTGCAGACCCTTCGCGGACCGGCAGATGCTGTGCGCGACGTGAGCTTCACCCTTGAGCGGGGTGGCACGCTGGGCCTGGTGGGTGAATCGGGTTGCGGCAAGTCCATCACCGCCCTGTCGCTTCTGGGCTTGCTGCCCGAGAGCGCACAAATCTCCGGCAGCATCCGGTTTGATGGTCATGAGCTGGTGGGTGCGGATGAAACCACGTTGTGTGGCTTGCGTGGCAACCGCATCGGCATGATTTTTCAGGAACCCATGACGGCACTGAACCCGGTTCACAGCATTGGCCATCAGGTCGCTGAGCCCTTGCGATTGCACCGGCGCCTGTCCGCGCGGCAAGCGCGTGCAGAGGCGCTGGCATTGCTGGACAGGGTTGGTATTCCAGACCCGGCCAAACGCATCAACGCTTATCCCCATCAGTTCTCCGGCGGGCAGCGTCAGCGCATCACCATTGCCATGGCACTGGCCTGCGGGCCCGATCTGCTGATTGCCGATGAGCCCACCACCGCGCTGGATGTATCTGTTCAGCAGCAAATCCTGGGCCTTATCTATGACCTGGTTGCCGAGCGTCACATGGCCCTGCTGCTGATCTCGCACGACCTGGGTGTGATTGCCCGCAATGTGGCTCGCGTACTGGTGATGTATGGCGGCAGTGTCGTGGAAAGTGGTGCCACGCCGGCCGTTTTCGCGTACATGGCGCACCCCTACACCCAGGGGCTTTTTGCGGCCAGACCGCGCCTGGGTAGCCGTGACGCTGTCGGGCGTGCGCCACGGCTTGCCACCATTGCAGGCACGGTCCCGGAGCTGGCCGATCTGCCGACCGGATGCCCATTTTTCGGTCGTTGTCCTGTCGGTATCGATGACTGCGCCGGGCAAATGCCCCCGCCCGTCACGCTGTCAGATGAACACCTGGCCCGGTGTATCCGGCTGGGCAATTCGCATGAATGAGCCGCTGTTACAGGTCACCGATCTGGTGCGGCACTACAGCCTGCCCCGGCAGCGTTTGTTTGAAGCCCCGGGCACAGTGCGGGCACTCAACGGTGTCAGCTTTTCGGTCACAGCGGGCCGCAGCCTCGGCATTGTGGGTGAGTCCGGCTCCGGCAAATCGACACTGGCACGACTGATCATGGCGCTGGAACCGCCCACATCGGGTTCGGTGCAATTCCAGGGCCATGACCTGCACCGCCTGCCACCGGCAGCGCTGCAAGAAGCACGGCGGGATTTTCAGATGGTTTTTCAGGACCCGTACGGCTCGCTGGACCCCCGGCAACAGGTCGGACGCATCGTGGCTGAACCGCTGAGTGCCCGGGGTGACACCAGCGGTGCGGAACAACGCACGCGGGCTGCGGCCATGCTGGCATCGGTCGGCCTGCGTGCGGGTGACCTGGATAAATATCCCCACGAGTTTTCTGGTGGCCAGCGCCAGCGCATTGCCATCGCCCGGGCCTTGATCACCCGCCCCAAACTCATTGTGGCGGACGAACCGGTGAGCGGGCTCGATGTCTCGGTTCAGGCGCAGGTACTGAACCTGCTGGACGATCTGCGGGCCGAATACGGCATCACCTACCTGCTGATCAGCCACGATCTGGCCGTGGTGGATCATTTGTGTGACGACATCGCCGTCATGCATCAGGGGCATATCGTCGAGATAGGCCCCGCCCAGACCATTCTCCAGTCCGCAACGCATCCCTACACGCAGGCGCTGCTCAGGGCCGTGCAGGAATGATGTAAATTGGATCCTCCTATCAGGAGCACACCGCCATGATGAAAAGACGCACCCTCCTCGCCGGCACCGCAGCCGCCACAACAAGCGCATTGCCGCTGGCCTCTTTTGCCCAGCGCAAAAAGGACACCATCGTTCTGGCCATGGCGCTGGAGCCACCAGGGCTGGACCCCACTGCGGGTGCTGCTTCAGCCATTGCAGAAATCGTGCAGTACAACATCTTCGAGACCTTGACCAAGATCAACAGCGACGGCACGGTCTCGCCCCTGCTGGCCGAAAGCTGGGAAGTGTCGCCTGACCTCAAGACCTATACCTTCAGGCTGCGCAAAGGCGTCAAGTTTCAAAACGGTGAGCCTTTCAATGCCGGCACGGTCAAGTTCGCGTTCGAGCGCGCCGGGGCTGAAAAAAGTACCAACAAGGACAAACGCACGTTTGCCAGCATGGAGCGTGTGGCCGTGGTGGACGATTACACCGTCGTCATTCTGAACAAGGCTTTGGACCCCGATTTTCTCTTCCTGATGGGTCAGGCCACCGCCATCATGGTGGAACCCAAAAGCGCCGACACCAATGCAACCAAACCCGTGGGAACCGGGCCCTACCAGCTCGACACCTGGGCCAAAGGCTCTTCAGTCAGTCTGAAAAAATGGGATGGTTTTCGCAGCGCCGCGGCAATCAGGATGAACAAGGCCAGTTTTCGTTTCATCAGTGACCCCGCCGCCCAGGTAGCGGCGCTGCTTGCCGGTGACGTGGATGCCTTCCCCCGGGTGACGCCCCGCAGTGTGCCGCAGTTTAAAAACAATTCGAAATTCCAGGTGATCGTCTGCGGCTCGCGGGCCAAAACCATTCTGGCCATCAACAACAAGAAAAAGCCCCTGAGTGATGTGCGTGTACGCCGCGCCATTGCAGCCGCCATTGATCGCAAGGCGGTGATTGACGGCGCGGGTGATGGTTATGGCGCGCCCATTGGCAGCCATTACGTTCCCGGTGCGTTTGGCTATGTGGACACCACAGGTATCAACCCGTTCAACATCGAAAAAGCCAAGGCACTCCTCAGTGAAGCGGGTATCAAAACCCCGCTGGAACTGACGCTGACGCTGCCACCGCCCCCTTATGCACGCCAGGGTGGCGAAGTGATTGCCGCCCAATTGGCCAAAATTGGCATTGTGGCCAGGATTGAAAATGTGGAATGGGCGCAGTGGCTCAGCGGTACCTACACCAACAAGAATTACGACCTCACCATCATCTCCCACGTCGAACCCTTTGATCTGGGCAACTATGCCAAACCGGGCTATTACTGGGGGTACGAATCACCCCGTTTCAACGAGCTGTTCGACAAAATCCAGAATGCCCCCCGCGCCGCAGACCGTGCGAAGTTGCTGGGTGATGCGCAGCGCATGATTGCCAATGACGCCGTACACGCCTTCCTCTATCAGCCCCAGTGGATCACTGTTGCCAGCAAGAACCTCAAGGGCTTGTGGAAAGACATGCCGGTGTTTGTGAATGACCTGTCAGCGCTGTCATGGTCGTGAGCTGACGCCTGATGAGCGACGCCCCCACGCAGTTGCACGAGTTGTCAGCCCACGCGCTGATTGAGGCCTACAGCCGCAAAACCCTGTCGCCCGTGGAGGTGATCCGATCCGTTCTGGACCACGTCGCGCGCTGGGAGCCCCACATCCGGGCGACCTACCTGCTGCGCCCTGAAGATGCGCTGAACCAGGCTCAGGCCTGCGAGGCACGCTGGCTGCGAGGCGAACCTTGCGGCCCGCTTGATGGTGTGCCCACCACCATCAAGGAAAACATCGCCACGGCAGGCGACCCGCTACCGGCCGGTACTGCCGCGGTTGACCTGGTCCCTGCTGCTGCCGATGCCCCACCGGCCGCCCGCTTGCGGGAAGCGGGCGCGATTATTTTTTCCAAAACCACCATGCCCGACTACGGCATGTTGTCTTCCGGTTTGTCCACTTTTCACCCGTTGGCACGCAACCCGTGGGACATCAGCAAAACGCCTGGCGGCTCCAGCGCCGGTGCGGGGGCTGCGGCGGCGGCAGGGTATGGTCCGCTGCACATCGGAACCGACATTGGTGGCTCGCTGCGGTTGCCTGCGGGCTGGTGCGGCATCTTCAGCCTCAAACCCAGTCTGGGCCGTGTCCCGATTGACCCACCTTACACCGGCCGCGCAGCCGGCCCCATGACACGAGATGTCGCCGATGCGGCCCTGATGATGCAGGTTCTGGCACAAGCCGACACGCGCGACAGCATGAGTTTGCCGGTCCAGCCCATCGCGTGGAATCAGTTTGACCAGGGCACCGGTTTTCTGAAGGGCCTCAAGATTGGTTTGCTGATGGACGCGGGTTGTGGTCTGCCGGTAGCGCCTGAAATTCAGGCCGCGGTGCAACGCGCAGCGCTTTTATTTGAACAGGCCGGTGCCATCGTGCAACCCATGAAACCGTTCATGACGCAGACCATGCTCGACGGCCTGGACCACTTCTGGCGCATGCGTTCCTATCTGGACCTGGCCGCCTTGCCGCCTGACAGAAAAGCCAGGGTGCTGCCCTACATCCTGCAATGGGCTGACAGCGCAGCGGGCTTCACCGGGGCCGACGTTTTTGTGGCCGCCAGCCAGACCCACGCCACCCGTGTGGCCAGCGTCAACGCCTGCCGCGTATTTGATTTTGTGATCTCGCCCACGGCGCCAGTGTCGGCATTCGCAGCCGGGCTGCCATCCCCCACCAACGACCCGTTGCATGGCCTGGAACACATTGGTTTTACCGTGCCCTACAACATGTCTGAGCAGCCTGCGGCGTCCATCAACTGCGGCTACACCAGCGACGGATTGCCGATTGGCCTGCAGATTGCCGGCCAACGTTTTGACGATCTGGGCGTGTTGCAAGTGTCTCGCGCTTTCGAGCTGATACGCGATGCACAAAGACCCTGGCCTGCTCCGCCAGGTTAACGTCAGGCTGGTTGATGCAGCCTCTGTTACCTAGCCTCTGTTACCTAGCCTCTGTTACGCAGCCTCTGATTCGGACTCGTCAGCGGCAGGCGTTTCGGGCAGCTTGACAATCATCACCGGCACAGCGGCTGCGTGCAGGACTTCATTGGACACCGAGCCCAGCAAGGCACTGCGCAAGGTGCTGGTGCCACTGGCCCCCATGACCACCACATCGCAGGCAAAACGCTCCAGAATATCGATGATGGTGTGCGCAGGATCACCCGAAGCCACCTCGCACTCACAAGAAATATGGGCTTCCTCCAGCAGGGCTTGTGCCGCCTCCAGCGTGTGGGCTCCGGCGGCAGCACTCACCTGGTCCAGCACCTGGGGATCATGTGCCAGCACCATTTCGTACAAGGTGGCGGGCTCCTGGACATTCGCCAGCACAACGCTGATCGCCAGGCCGTCCCGGGCCATCCGTATTGCAAAACGAACCGCTTCCAGTGAAACCGCTGAACCATCTACAGGCAGTAGTATTTTCATATTTCCTCCGGATTGAATGCGGGTTACGCAACACAGTCCATACTACGCTTACTCGTGGTCTACGTCTGCTCCAGGCTGCGCACTTTTTCCATCAATCGCTTGAGCACCAGCGGTTCCACGAACTTGTCAACCTCGCCACCCAGCGTGGCAATCTCCCGCACAAACGTGCTGGAGATGAACTGGTATTTGTCGCTGGGGGTCAGAAAGACGGTTTCTACGTCCGGCATCAGCGTGCGATTCATCCCCGCCAACTGGAACTCATAGTCAAAATCGGTCACCGCGCGCAGGCCACGCACCATCGCCTTGGCCCCCCGCGCCACCACAAAGTCACGCATCAGGCCATCGAAACTTTCCACCGTGACCTGGGCATAAGGTTTCACCACCTCACGCGCCATCTCCACCCGCTCGTCCAGCGTGAACATGGATTTTTTGTGGTGCCCCGCCGCGACGGCAACAATCACCCGGTCAAACAATTGGGTAGCCCGGCGCACCACGTCTTCATGGCCCAAGGTCATGGGATCGAATGTGCCGGGATAAACGGCGATCACATTATTCGACATGGTGTGCTCCTGAAGGGCTGCGCAACGCTGGGCTGATGCGCCGCATTATGCGGCGTTCGAACCGGCTGGTGTCAGCAAATGCGCGTGCACGGCACCTGCCTTGAGGTGCCGGCTGGCTTTCAGCCCGAACGGCGCCAAGGCTTCATCGGTCCAGACCGTTGGCGTTTCAAGGTACACATAACCCCCGGGCTTGATGGCCCGCGCAGCCGCGGCCATGGCGGCTTCACACAGGCCGGCATCAAACGGCGGATCAAGAAACACCACGTCCATGGTGGCGGGCGAAATTTGCTTGAGCGCAGACACGCCATCGCCCCGCAAAATCGTCAAGGCAGTGGCGCTCAATCTGGCTTGAATCGTTTTGAGCTGGGCCACCAAAGCTGCGTCATGCTCCACCATGTGCACCTCGGCCGCACCGCGCGAGGCCGCCTCAAAACCCAAAGCGCCGGTACCCGCAAAAGCGTCAACACAGCGCCAGCCACTCAAGTCTTGCCCCAGCCAGTTAAACACCGTTTCGCGCACGCGATCGGGTGTGGGCCGCAGCCCCGGCTTGTCTGCCACCGGGAGCTTGGTGCGTTTCCACAGCCCGCCGATGATGCGAACCTCATGGGCCATGGGGGCACTGGGCCGCTTGGGGCGGGGTGGGCGTGTGGTGGCACGGGAAGCGGTCGATTTTTTTGGTTTCATCAGCAAAGCTTACTCAGGAAGGGGGCGTCACCGCCATTATCCCTGCGGGTGCGGTTTCATTTGCATGTTCATTTGCATGTGACACGCAGAGTGTCTATGCTTGCAAGGTGTTCTATTGAAATCTGTTCCCCAACAGGAGTTCATCATGTACAAGCGAATCGTGCTGGCATACGATGGTTCTGAGAGTGGGCAAAAGGCCTTGCTGGACTGTCAGGAATTGGCGCAATGGGCTCAGTCTGAGCTGACGCTGGTGGCGGTGACACCACTGCACATGGACCTGATCGGCGTGGAAGGCGGCATTTACGACCGCCAGCTCATGGAAAAGGACAAACAGGCGCTGCAAGACGTCCTGGACGAAGGTTTGCGCCGCCTGCGGGGGATGGGCCGCAAAGCATCGGGGCAGGTGCTGGTGGGCGATACGGTGGACGAAGTCACCAAACATGCACGCCTGGTCTCAGCGGACCTGATTGTGGTGGGTCACAAGCACCTGGATGGCTGGGCCGCACGCTGGTGGCGTGGCTCGATCTCCAAGGCGCTGATTGAGCATTCACCCTGCAGCGTGCTGGTGGTCATCACCCGGTGAACCAGCAGGTCCGGGGACACATCCGGCTTCAGGGCGTGCCACCCAGCACCACGGTCACCATTCTGGCGGGCTGCAACTGGCGCGCAAAGGCCTTCTGAATATCGGCCGCAGTGACCTTTTCAACCCGTTGCGTCCAGGTGTCCAGGTAGTCCAGCGGCAACTTGTTCCAGGCGATGTTGGTCACGTTGTCCAGCAGTTTGCGGTTGCTGTCTATCCGCAGGGCAAAACCCCCCATAAGGTTGTCTTTGGCGGCCACCAGTTCTGCATCGGTCGGGCCATTGGCCACAAAGCTGGCCACCACCTCGCGCGACACCTGCACCGCCTGACTGGCCTGATCGGGCCGGGTTTGCAGGCCCACGGTAAAGGCCCCCGCGTGCAGGCCCGGTGCAAAGTAGCTGTACACGCTGTAGCTCAGACCCCGTTTTTCTCGCACCTCGTTCGTCAATCGCGACACAAAACCGCCACCACCCAGGATGTAGTTGCCCACCGTCAGGGCAAAGAAATCAGGGTCATCCCGTTTAAAGCCCGGCTGCCCCATCAGCACATGGGCCTGTGCCGAGTCAAACGCGATGCGCTGCTCGCTGGCTTTGTCCAGCGGCAAGACCTCCACCACCGCCGGCAAGGCCGGACACGCACCCGGCGCGCCCGCTGTGCCCCCCAAGGCAGCCGGATTCAGGCGCGAGAACAAAAGCGTCACCAGACTATCGGCCTGGGCCCGATTGACAGCGCCCACCATCGTCACCTTGGCGCGACACGGCAAGATCAGGCGGTTATAAGTGGCCTTCATGTCGGCCACGCCGATGCGCGCCAGGGTGGCCTCGGTCATGTCATAACCATAGGGGTGCTGGCCGTACACCGCTGCGTTGAAGGCACGCGCCGCCAGCGTGGCAGGGCGGGTATTGGACTCCTTGATGGCAGCGTTCAGCCGCTCGCGCTCGTTCAGCCAGACAGCCTGGGGAAAAGCGGGCTCTCCCAGCTGCCGGGCAGCCAGTTGAACGGCTTTGGCGAGCAAGTCCGGGTAGGTGAGTGAACGCAGTGAAAAACTCATTCGGTCACCACTCGCGCCCGCGCCAAACGATGCCCCCAGATCGGCCCAGGCCTCGCTCAAGGCGTTTTCGTCCAAAGCGGCGTCCCCATTGGCGCGCGCCAGAACACCTTTGGCCGTCATGCTGGCGGTCACACTGGCCAGTCCGGCCTGGTCTGCCGGATCACGACGGCTACCGGCATCAAAGTCAATCTGCACGTCCACCATGGGAATGCCGGGGCTTTGCACCAGATACACCTGCACACCCGAGGCCTGTGTCCAGTGCTCGATGGGGATGCCGGCCTGCACACTTTGTATACCAAATAGGCCACTAGCCCCCGTCAATATTGCGCAAGCAGCTATGCTTTTAATAGTAATCATGAATTGGTTTTCAGTCTCACGTCCATCTCAAATCAATGCCGCGCCCCGACTGGCGGTGTGCGGGGCTTGCGGGTTTTGTCCAGCGGCTGCGGCTGCAACACCGCCACGGTGAGCTGATCGTCACCAAAGTACCGCTGGGCAACCCCTTTGACCTGATCCGCGGTGATGGCCCGCAGGCGTGCAATCAGCCGCTCGCCCGCATCCAGCGGCAAGCCTTGCACCCAGTGGCTGCCCAGTGCACGCGCCTGGTTGAACACCGAATCCAGCTGATACACCTCCCCAGCCACCCACTGGGTTTTCACGCGGCTGAGTTCGGCCTCGGTCACCCCCTCGCGGGCAACACGGGCCACCTGCTCGCGCAGCGCGGCTTCAACCTGCTGCACGGTTTTGCCTGCTGCGGGCACACCGCCCAGCATGAACAGTTGCGGCCCCCGACCCCACAGGCCGTTGTAGGCCCCGGCGCTGTCGGCCACCCGGCTGTCGCCCTGCGTCAGCGCCCGGTCCAGCCGCGCGCCACTGTAACCATCCAGCACAGCGGCCAGCACGGTCAGCGCCAAGGCGTCCTGGTCAGCCACCTGCGTGGCGTCCAATGACTGAATGCCGGGCACCTTGAACGCCATCGACACATAGGCCTGCTCAGCCGGGGCCTTGAAATCAATCCGGCGCACACCGGTTTGCTGCGGCTCGGTGCGCGGCTTGCGGGTCGGCACCGCGCGCGCCGGGATACCGCCGTAGTACGTCTCGGCGAGCCGGCGTACCTGCGCCACATCCACATCCCCCGCCACCACCACGGCGGCGTTGCCCGGCACGTACCAGCGCTGGTAAAACTCGCGCACGTCGCCAGGGGTCATGGCATCCAGATCACTCATCCAGCCAACAATGGGCCGCCGATACGGCGATGCTACAAAAACAGTAGCTGCCAGCGCTTCACCCATGAGGGCTCGCGGGCTATCTTCTGTACGAAGACGGCGTTCTTCCTTGACCACTTCAATCTCTTTGGCAAATTCGGCGTCGGCCCACTGCAGATGGGCAAAGCGGTCCGCTTCGAGCTTCATCACGTCCTCCAGCCGACCGGCCGGAATTTGCTGGTAAAACCCGGTGTGGTCCTTGCTGGTGAACGCGTTTTCACGCCCGCCCAGGGCCGCCACCCGGCGCGAAAATTCCCCGGCCTTCAGGTCGGGAGTGCCCTTGAACATCATGTGCTCCAGCACGTGCGCCACACCGGAGGTGCCGTCCACTTCGTCCATGGAACCGGTGCGCACCCACAGCATGTGAACGGCAGTGGGCGCACGGTGATCGGGTTTGACAATCACCGTCAGGCCGTTGGCCAGGGTGAATTGCTCAACTTTGGGGGTGGTTTGGGCGGTGGCGCTGAAGCTGATGGCAAGACAGGCAAGATGGGCAACAAGACTGAAAGTGAGGCCAATTACCATGGCCGGACGGGACGGGTTACGTTTCATAGAATGGTGTGATTCTAAGAACGCACGCAATGTTCAGCTTTTTCAAAAAAAAATCCCCCCCCCAGACACCTGCCGCCCAGCCGGAGATGGTTGTTCACACTGCAACCCCGGCCGCCACCACGCCTGTGCAAGTGCCCGCGCCTGCCCCGGCAACACCCGTCGAGCGCCAATCCTGGCTGGACAAGCTCAAAACCGGGCTGCGCAAGACCGGCTCCAGCATCGCCACGGTGTTCACCGGCACGCAGATTGATGACACGCTGTATGAGGAGCTGGAATCCGCCCTGCTGATGGCCGACACCGGCGTCAAGGCCACCCAGTATCTGCTGGACGACCTCAAGCGCCGGGTGAAGGAGACCAAAACCACCCATCCAGCGGATGTCAAAGCCCTGCTCGCCCAGGCGCTGACCGGGCTGCTGGCGCCGCTGGAAAAAACCCTGGTGATTGGCCAGCACAAACCCACCGTCATCATGGTGGCGGGCGTCAACGGTGCCGGCAAGACAACCTCTATTGGCAAGCTGACCCGCCACCTGTCTGCGCAGGGTGCTACGGTTTTGCTGGCAGCAGCGGACACCTTCCGCGCGGCGGCACGTGAGCAACTGGGGGTTTGGGCGGACCGCAACACGGTCGAGATCATCAGCCAGGAAGGCGGCGACCCCGCTGCCGTGAGTTTTGATGCCGTAAGCGCCGGCAAGGCACGCGGCAAAGACGTGGTGCTGGTAGACACCGCCGGGCGCCTGCCCACACAACTGCACCTGATGGAAGAGCTGCGAAAAATCAAGCGCGTGGTGCAAAAGGCAGATGCCAGCGCGCCACACGAGGTGCTGCTGGTGATTGACGGCAACACCGGTCAAAACGCCCTCACCCAGGTCAAGGCGTTTGACGACGCCCTGCAGCTCACCGGCCTGATCGTCACCAAGCTGGACGGCACGGCCAAAGGCGGCGTGCTGGCCGCCATCGCCCGTGAGCGGCCCATTCCCGTTTACTTCATTGGTGTGGGTGAGAAGCTGCAAGACCTGGAAACCTTCAACGCCCACGAGTTCGCGCAGGCACTGCTGTCTTGAAGAAACAAGGCCCGACGCAAACGTAAGAAAGCAGCCCGCCAGGCCGACCCATTACCCTTCATTCCCGACCATTCATTCCCGACACCTAGCATGACCCAACCCACCCCGCCACACCCAGCCCTGACTTTGTCACGCCGCCAGACGCTCGCCCTGCTGGGCGCGGGCATGACCGGCCCCTTCCCTCTATTTGCGCAAACCGGAGCGGCCTGGCCCGCCATTGAGGCCAAAGCCCGCGGCCAGACCGTGTATTTCAACGCCTGGGCCGGCAGCGAGCAGATCAACGCCTATTTGCAGTGGGCTGCCAGCCAGGTGCAAGTGCGATACGGAGTGAAGCTGGTGCACGTCAAGATCACCGACACCGCCGAAGTCGTCAAACGGGTCCGCACTGAGAAAACCGCCGGCAAGCTGACGGACGGCACGGTGGACATGATCTGGATCAACGGTGAAAATTTTCTGGCCATGAAACGCGAAGCCCTGTTGTTTGGCCCGTTTGCCGAGAGCCTGCCCGGCTTCAAATATGTGGATGTCGTTGGCAAACCCACCACCCGCCTCGATTTCTCCGAAGCCGTGGGAGGCATGGAAGCCCCCTGGGGCATGGCCCAGCTGACTTTTTTTGCCGACCGCAAACGTGTGCCCAACCCGCCACGCAGCATGACCGCGCTGCTGGACTTTGCCAAAGCCAACCCGGGGCGCATCACCTACCCGCGCCCGCCCAACTTCCACGGCACCACGTTTGTCAAACAGGCACTGGTGGAGTTGAACGCCGACCGCGCGGCACTCTACAAACCCGCCACACCTGAAGCCCTGGCCAAAGCCGGTGCGCCGCTATGGGCGTATCTGGATGCACTGCACCCCCACCTGTGGCGTGCGGGCAAGCAGTTTCCGCAAAACTCGGCTGCCGTGCGCCAGATGATGAGTGACGGCGAACTGCTGATTGCACTCACCTTCAATCCCAATGAAGCCGCCAACGAAATAGCTGCCGAGCGTCTGTCTGACAGCGTGTACAGCTATCAATTGAGTAGCGGCACCCTGGGCAACACCCACTTTCTGGCGATTCCGTTCAACTCGGCCGCCAAAGAAGGCGCGCAGGTGCTGGCCAACTTTCTGCTCTCACCCGAGGCGCAGGCCCGCAAGGCCGACATCGCGCAGTGGGGTGACCCGACCGTGCTGGCCATGGACAAACTGCCCGCAGCCGAGCGCGCACGCTTCGCCAGCGCCGCGCTGCCCGGCCAGGTGGAGCAAGTCATGCCCACCATCCCCGAGCCACACGGCAGCTGGGTGGACCCGCTGGAGCGGGAGTGGCTGAAGCGGTACGGAGCGTAGCGCCTTTTGGTGGCTGATTGGTGGAAGACCGCTATTTCAGGATGCTGAGGCCTACGATTTATCGCCACCCTAAAACGGGTGAACTGGGCTACGGTTTGAAATTTTGGCCGGGTAGCCTGGAGGCGCCGACTGAGAGCATGGAGCACTTGGTGTGCTTTGCACAGCCGAAGTGATGTGGATCTTGGCAATCAAACAGGCAGAAAAATGCAGGCCCCAAGTTCGAGTGTCCCACCCATTCGGGCTGTCAGTGTTGCCACTGGCCTCTACAAACCTTGCGCTTGCCTGCGCTGTCGATTTTAGCCAATAAAGTCCAAGAGGGAAAACAAAATGGTCAAAAGCGCAAAAGCCACTGAGCCAGCAAACCACATCGCCATTTTTCAAGAATCCAGCATCCGACGGGTCTGGCACAACGAAGAATGGTGGTTTTCAGTGGTGGATGTGTGTGCCATCCTGACCGCAAGCTTGGATGCCGGTGCCTACTGGCGCAAACTTAAACAGCGGCTCAATGCCGAGAGCGGCCAACCCGTGACGTTTTGTCACGGGTTGAAACTGCTGGCCCCAGACGGCAAGCAGCGCGAGACGGATTGCGCCAACACCGAGGGGCTGTTTCGCATCATCCAGTCCATCCCCTCACCTAAGGCCGAACCCTTCAAACGCTGGCTGGCTCAAGTGGGCTACGAGCGGGTGAAGGAAATCGAAAACCCCGAGCTGGCCAGCGCCCGTGCGCGTGAACTGTACCAAGCCAAGGGCTACCCGCAGGCGTGGATTGAGAAGCGGTTGCGCTCCATCTCCGTGCGCGGGGAGCTGACCGATGAGTGGAAAGCGCGCGGCGTAGCCGAGGGCAAGGAATATTCCATCCTGACCGCCGAAATCGCCCGCGCTACATTTGGCGTGACGCCCAGCGAGCACAGCCAGCTCAAGGGCTTGGACGTAGTAAAGACCGGCAACAACCTGCGTGACCACATGACCGATCTGGAACTGATCTTCACCATGCTGGGCGAAGCCAGCACCACCGAGATTGCCCGGCGCAGCGACGCCCTGGGTTTTGTCGAAAATCGCACATCCGCCAAAGAAGGCGGAAAGATCGCAGGCAATGCCCGCAGGGCGCTGGAGACCAAAACGGGGAAAAAGGTGGTGAGCCAGGCCAACTACCTGCCTGCACCAACCATGCCCGACCTGCTTGAAGATGCCGCACCCACTCAACCTATCAAACCTAAAGCCCGTACCCGAAAGCAGTCCGCTGGATAATCCTACCCATGACCCAACTCCTCCCCTCCATCCAACTCGAAAGCGCCCCCCACTCGTCAAGCCCTGCCACCGCCGCCGTGATCTGGCTGCACGGTTTGGGCGCTGACGGCAATGACTTTGCGGGCCTGATGCCCGAGCTGAACCTGACTGGCTGTGCGCCCATCCGTTTTGTGTTTCCCCACGCGCCCAGCATTCCGGTCACCCTCAACGGTGGCTACGTGATGCCCGCCTGGTACGACATTCTGGGCGCCAATCTGGTGAGCCAGCAGGACGCGGCGGGCATTCAAAAGTCAGAGCGCGACATTGTGGCGCTGATCGAAAACGAGGTGTCGCGCGGCATTCCTTATGAGCGCATCGTGCTGGCAGGCTTCAGCCAGGGCTGCGCGATGGCGCTGCACACCGGGCTGCGTTTTCCCCGCAGATTGGCCGGCATCATGGCCCTGTCGGGCTACCTGCCGCTGGCTGACCGGTTTGCTGCCGAACGCAACGCGGCCAACGCCACCACGCCCATCTTCATGGCCCATGGCACACAAGACCCGGTGGTGGTGCTGGCTCGCGGCGAAGAGTCGCGCAATACACTGGCTGCGCTGGGTCACCCGGTGCAATGGCACACCTACCCCATGCCGCACAGCCTGCACCCGCAGGAGATTGTGGATATCAGCCGCTTTTTGCAGACGGTGCTGAGCGCCACAGCCGGATGACACGGGCCCGCCAGACACGCGATCACCTGACGCTGGGGATTGATTTCGGGACCTCCAATTCGGCCGCTGCGATTTTGCAGGCCGATGGCAGCCTGCGCGCGATCACGCTGGAGGGCGAACGCACATCGTTGCCCACGGCGCTGTTTTTTCACGCCGAAGACGGCCATGTTGAATACGGCTCGGCCGCGCTGGCCGCCTACCTGAGCGGTGCAGAAGGCCGCTTGATGCGCTCCATCAAAAGCCTGCTGGGCAGCAAGCTGATGGATGAGCAAACGGTGATCAACGGCCGGGCTGTGAGTTTTTTTGACATCGTGGTGCTGTTTTTCAAAGAGCTGAAAACCCGAACCGAAACCTGCCTGGGCCATGCCGTGACCGATGCCGTGCTGGGCAGGCCCGTGCATTTTGTCGACGGTGACTTGCAGCGTGATGCACTCGCGCAGGCCACACTGGGGCGCGCCGCCAAGGCGGCAGGTTTCAAGGCGGTCAGCTTTCAGTTTGAGCCGGTGGCTGCCGCGCTGGACTATGAGCAGCGGGTGGACGCCGAGACCACAGCGCTGGTGGTGGACATTGG
>JBEEMW010000083.1:0-25697 GCA_041192445.1 Pseudomonadota bacterium
TGGTGCGTCGGACGGTGTCTTCGTCATGAATGGCCAGGGCGCTCACGCCGGCCATGACCAGCGCGTGGGCAATGGCCGAACCCGCACCGCCTGCACCCACCAGCAGGGCACGCTTAGCCAAAGGCTGGCAACCGTTGTCGCGCATGGCTTCGACAAAACCCAGGCCGTCAAACATGTCGCCGTGCCAGGTACCGTCCGGGTTGCGGCGCATGGTGTTGACGGTGTGCAGGAAGGCGGCGCGCTCCGACGTGGTGGCGCACAGGTCAAAACAGGCGAACTTGTGCGGCACGGTGACGATGATGCCGTCCACGTTTTGTGCCAGCGACACCCCGGCCAGCCACGCTGCCAGCGCGGCTGGCGCGACATGGGCCGGCATGACCATGGCGTTGTGGCCGCGTGCCTGGTAGGCCTGGCTGACGCCCGCCGGTGACTTGACCTGGGCAATTGGGTCACCGACGATGAAATGCACGCGCGTGGCGCCGCTCAAGAGTTCTGGCATGGCTGACTTTGCTCCATGATTGTCCGTTGTGGTTCTGACGAATAGCTGGCATCTTACATAAAACTGGAATATCATTCAACTATTGAATAGTTTTCCATTTTTAAGGTGACCCTGCATGAATGGCGTACTCGATCGGACTTTAGGCATCCTGGAACTGCTGTCCCGGCACGGCCACGGGCTGGAATTGGCCACCATTTCTGACCAGCTCAATATTCCGCGCAGCGGCGCACACCGGCTGCTGGTGGACCTGGTGCGCTGCGGTTATGTGCGCCAGGCACGCGACCACGGCGACTACGTTCTCACCACCAAGCTGGTGTCCATGGGCCTCTCTTACCTCAGCAACACCGGCATCGTCGATGTGGCCCAGCCCCTGCTGGACCGGCTGGCCGAGCAGTCGGGTGAGCTGGTGCGCCTGTCTGTGATTGACGGCGAGCGCCTGACCTGGGTGGCACGCGCCCAGGGCGCACGCCAGGGCCTGCGCTACGACCCCGAGATGGGCAGTGACGCACAACTGAGCTGTTCGGCCTCTGGCCACGCCTGGATGCTGGCCTTGTCGGACGACGAAGCACTCGCCATGGTGGCCGCACAGGGCCTGGGCCAGTCAGCAGACTTTGGCCCAAATGCACCACCCACGCTACAGGCCGTGCTCAGAGATGTGCAGGCGGCCCGCAACCGTGGCTACAGCCTGACGTATGAGACCTACACCCCCGGCCTGAACGCCATGGGCGCGCCGGTGCGCCTGCAGGGCCAGCCGCCCATGGGCGTCATCACGATTGCAGGGCCGACGGTGCGCTTCACCGATGAAAAAATGCGCGCACTTGGTGCCGATCTGCTGGCAACGGCTGCGCAGATGGCGGCTGCCAGCAGTGCCTCGCCCTTCTTTAACCGACGGCTGCCTGACGTGGGCCGACAGGCATTGGGCCAGCCCATCTACGCCCCATGAAACAGTTTGACCTTTTGGTCATTGGCTCGGGCGCAGGTGGCCTGTCTGCCGCGGTAACTGCAGCGCATTTGGGCCTGAAGGTGCTGGTACTTGAGAAGGAGTCCGTGCTCGGTGGTACCACTGCCTGGTCGGGCGGCTGGATGTGGCTGCCGCGCAATGCGCTGGCCCGCAACGTGGGCATGGATGAACATGTCAGCTCGCCGCGCCACTACCTGCACTTTGAGCTGGGTGAGCAGTTCGATGCCGAGCGTGTCGATGCCTTTTTGCACCATGGCCCGCGCATGGTCGATTTTTTCCGCCACAACACCGCCGTGCAGTTCATCGACGGCAATCTGATCCCCGACTTCCACGGCCACAACCCGCATGCGGCCAAGGGTGGCCGCTCGGTGTGCGCTGCGCCCTACGATGGCCGTGAATTGGGCGACAGCATCCGCGACTTGCGTGCGCCATTGGACATGACCACGCTGTGGGGCATGGGCATTGCCGCAGGTGCGGACTTGCGCCACTTCATGCAGGCGCTGCGCAACTGGCGCTCGCTCCTGTACGTGAATGGCCGCGTGTTGCGGCACGTATGGGATTGGCTCGTGTACCGGCGCAGCATGCAACTGGTGGCAGGCAATGCGCTGGCGGCGCGCTTGTTCAAGTCGGCGCAGGACGCGGGCGTGCAATGGCTCACCCGCGTGCAGGCCACGCGCTTGCTGCAATCGGATGAGGGGCGCGTCAATGGCGTAGAACTCAGCGATGGCCGGGTCTTCTCGGCCAGGGTCGGTGTGGTGCTGGCCTGCGGCGGCTGCCCGCACGACACGGCGCGCCAGATGCAGCTGCTACCCTATGCCAAGGTCACCACCGAGAAACTCGGTGCACCACATTTCTCCGCCGCCCCGAAGAGCAACACCGGCGACGGGCTGCGCTTGGGCGAAGCGGTGGGTGCGATGGTGGACACCACGCTGGCCAGTGCGATGGCCCATGCGCCGGTCTCGTTGGCGCCGCGCGCCGATGGCAGCGTGTGCCACTTCCCGCACCTGATTGAGCGTGGAAAGCCAGGGTTGATCGCCGTGACGGTGAAAGGCCAGCGCTTTTGCAATGAGGGCAACAGCTACAACGATTTCATGCAGGCACTGTTCAAGGCCACGCCTGAGGGTGAATTGCCCACCGCCTGGTTGATCGTTGATCATGCTTTTTTGCGCCGCTACGGCTTGGGGGCCGTCAAACCAGCACCCATGCCGATGGGCCACTGGCTGCGCAACCGCTACCTCAAGCGCGGGCGCAGCATCGCCGAGCTCGCGCAGGCTTGCGGGATCGATGCCGACGGCCTGGAGCGAACCGTCAACGATTTCAATCACCACGCACAGCGGGGTTTTGATCCGCAGTTTCAGCGCGGCGATGCGCCCTACAACCGCATGCAGGGCGACACCACCTACAAGGCCGACGAGCGGTGGCCCAACCCCACCGTGGCCCCTATTGAGCATGGCCCCTTTTACGCCGTGCAGGTGGTGCCAGGCAGCCTGGGTTCGTTTGCCGGGCTACGCGCCAATGCAAACGCCCAAGCGCTCAACGCGCAAGGCCAACCGATTGCCGGTCTGTATGTCAGCGGCAATGACATGGCCAGCATGATGGGCGGGAACTACCCCAGCGGCGGCATCACGCTAGGGCCTGCCATGACTTTTGGCTACATCGCCGCGCAGCATGCAGCGGGTCGAATCTTTCCCCAACGATCTTCCATTTCATCCTCCACCGAGAACCACACCATGTACTACGAACTCGCCACCATGACCCTGCCTTTTGGCACAGCGGGCCAAGCGTCGAACAATATCAAGGCGTTTTGCGAAGCGCCTGGGGCCAAGGGCGAACGGCTGGGCTGCTGGTTCACCGACATCGGCGTGCTCAATCAGATGATCGTGCTGCGCGGCTTCAAGACACTCGACGATCTGCGCACCGAGCGCGAGCGCACGCAGCAGCACGTCAGCCCCTTTGGCTGTGGCGATATTTTCCAGAGTCTGGAGCAGCACAGCTATCAGGGCTTCCCGTGGATGAAGCCGGTGCGCCCCAGCAGCGAGAGTGGCATCAGCGGCCCGGTGTACGAGATCCGTACCTACGGCATCAAGCCCGGTGGTGTGCAGGGCACCATCGACCTGTGGCAGCAATACGTGCCGCCGCG
The DNA here is from genome assembly GCA_041192445.1 of Pseudomonadota bacterium. Lineage (GTDB taxonomy): Bacteria > Pseudomonadota > Gammaproteobacteria > Burkholderiales > Burkholderiaceae_C > Egaibacter. The sequence goes on from JBEEMW010000083.1 coordinate 3,601, forward strand.
CGAGAGGCTGTCGCCCTGCGTGGTGGCCATGGTGGCGCTCGACGGGCCGCTGCGCTTCACCAACATCTGGGCCTATGAGAGCCTGAATGCGCGCAGCCAGATTCGCGCCGACTCGGTAGCGCAAGGCATCTGGCCCCCAAAGGGGGGCCCTGCACTGCTGACCACCGCCATGGCATCCACCATTGCGCTGCCCACCGCTATGTCACCGCTTAAATAAGACCCGCCCGCGGTGTTCCGCGCCCCCCTTCAACACCCTTTCGAAGTCCATTCATATGCGAACCTATTCGCTGGCCTATTTGACGTCGCACCGCTGTACACCGCCCGAGGCGATCCACGTCGCAGCAGCCAATGACTATGCCTATGTGGGCCTGCGCTTGTGGCCTAACGCACCCGGCGCACTCCAGCAGTTCCTGCTCGGGCGACCCGAGGTTCTGCGCGAAACCATTGCGGCACAAAACGACACCGGCGTGGGCGTGTTCGACCTGGAAATCATCCGCATCGGCGAGCACTTCGATCCACACACCTGGGACCTACTGTATGACGCAGGTGCCGCTTTGAGAGCCAGGGCCATACTCGTGGCGGGGGACGACAAGGATGAAGCCAGACTGACAGAGAACTACGCGCACTTGTGTGAGGTGATGTTGCCCTATGGCATGACCGCCGATCTGGAGTTCATGCCCTGGACGGCAGTGCCCAATGCAAGGTCGGCGCTGCGCATCGTGAACAACGCGGGTCAGCCATCGAACGCCGGCATTCTGGTCGATGCCCTGCACTTTGGCCGGTCTAACACCACGCTCGATGACATCCGCGCCATTCCCCGCGAGCTGCTGCACTATGCACAGATTTGCGATGCGCAGGCGGGCACGCACTTCAGCACCGAGCAAATGATTCACACCGCACGCTGTGAACGTCTGCTGCCCGGTGAAGGCAGCATTGATTTACAAGGTTTGTTTGCGGCCTTGCCCGCTGACTTGCCGATGAGCGTGGAAGTGGTGAACTTCGAGCGCGACAAGACAATGGACTCGCTGGCCTGGGCGCGTGAATGCATGCGTGTCAGCCACAAATTCCTTGAACCCCAACACTGAATACCTGAGACCACACCATGGACTTCCTCCTCAACGACGAACAAAGAATGATGATAGCCACCGTGCGTCGATTCATTGCCGAAGAACTCAAACCGCTCGAAGAGGAGCTTGAAAACAACGGTTGCCTGGCCCATGACAAGGCCCTTGCGATTCACAACAAGGCCAGGGAACTGGGCCTGTACGCGCTGAACATGCCCACTGAGTTGGGCGGTGGAGGCCTGTCCAACCTGGACCGCATCATTTGCGAGGAACAGTTTGGCCACACCTCCGACTATCTGATTCGCCGCGCCTTCGGCAATGTGTACGAGCCGCTGCTGCATTGCAAAGGCGAGCAGGTGGCGCGCTGGCTCAAACCCGCCACCCTGGGCATGCGCACATGTTCCATCGCCATCACCGAATCCGGTGCGGGGTCCGACGCAGCCGGCATCAAGACCCACGCCAAAAAGACCGTGATCAACGGCCAAGAGGGCTGGCTATTGAATGGCAGCAAGCACTTCATCAGCGACGGCGAGTGGAGCGATTTCTTCCTGGTGTCGGCCAAGACAGGTGAAAAAGAAATCAGCATGTTCATGGTCGACAAAGGCCTGCCCGGTTTTACCGTCGGTAAAGACCAGAAGATGATGGGCCTGCGTGGCACGCCGCACCTGGAATTGTTTTTTGACAACGTGCCGCTCGAAGCCATCACGCTGCTGGGCACAGAAGGCCAGGGCTTCAAACTGGCCATGGGCGCGCTCAATGTGGTGCGCCTGGCGCAAGTCGGCGCACGGGCCGTCGGCAAGGCCAGCCATGTCTGCGAGTTGATGGTGGGCTACGCCAACGACCGCAAGCAGTTCAACGCCAAAATTGGCGACTTCCAGATGGTGCAGCAAATGCTGGCCGACAGCGTGATCGCCAAGGGCGTGATGCGAAAAGGCGCGGCGCTATTTGACGTGAATCGCTGAGCCGTCGCGAAGTCAATCAGCATCGCTCAAGAATGACGGCAATACCCTGCCCCACACCAATGCACATGGTGCACAGCGCATAACGGCCACCGGTGGCATGCAGGCGATTGATGGCCGTTGTGGCCAGTCGCGCACCTGAAGCCCCGAGAGGGTGGCCCAGCGCGATGGCACCGCCCCAGGCATTGACCCGCTCGTCATCATCTTGCAGGCCCAGCAGGCGCAGCACCGCCAGGCCTTGGGCTGCAAAGGCTTCGTTGAGTTCGATCACATCCAGCTGGTCAATCGTCAGACCCGTCAGCGCCAGTACCTTTTGCGTAGCCGGGGCCGGGCCAATACCCATGAGGCGCGGCGCCACGCCGGCAGTGGCCATGCCGACCACGCGGGCTGTCGGGGTCAGGCCGTTTTTGGCGGCAGTGGCTTCATCGGCCAGCAACAGCGCGCAGGCGCCGTCGTTCACACCGCTGGCGTTGCCTGCTGTCACCGTGCCGTCCGGGCGCACCACACCTTTGAGCCTGGCCAGTGATTCAAGGCTGGTTTCACGCGGGTGTTCGTCTTGGTCCACCACGATGAGTTCGCCTTTTTTCTGCGGGATAGTCACAGGTGTGATTTCGCGCCCCAGGTGCCCTGCTTTTTGCGCAGCCACAGCTTTCATCTGACTGGCCAAAGCCATGCGGTCTTGCGCTTCGCGGCTGATGGCGTAATCGGTGGCCACGTTCTCGGCAGTCTCAGGCATGCTGTCCACACCGTATTTTTCTTTCATCAGCCTGTTCACAAAACGCCAGCCGATGGTGGTGTCATAAACCGCATTGGAACGCCCAAAGGCGGCATCCATCTTGGGCATGACGAAGGGGGCCCGGCTCATGCTTTCCACACCACCCGCTATCATTAACGTAGCTTCCTGCGCTTTAATGGCGCGGGCTGCAGTACCCAAAGCATCCAGACCCGAGCCGCACAGGCGGTTGATGGTGGCACCCGGCACGGCCAGCGGCAACCCAGCCAGCAGGCTGCTCATGCGAGCCACATTGCGGTTGTCTTCACCGGCCTGGTTGGCGCAACCATAGATGACGTCGGTCACGGCTTGCCAATCGACATTCGGGTTGCGAGCCATGAGTGCTTTGAGCGGGATGGCACCCAAATCATCAGCGCGCACGCTGCTCAGGGCACCACCGTAGCGGCCGAAGGGGGTACGGATGGCGTCGCAAATATAGGCTTGACTCATGGATTGCCTCCTTTGATCAAAACAGAAAAGCCGTTATAAATCATTGACTTATAACGGCTTTACATTTTTGGCGGAGCGGACGGGACTCGAACCCGCGACCCCCGGCGTGACAGGCCGGTATTCTAACCAACTGAACTACCACTCCTGGTAGTGGTAACGTTTACTCTTGCGAGTCAAGTTGCAGGCTCTTTCGAACCAGCAGCAGGCTTTTGACAGCTTGCTCCGTTACCAACTTGTGCAGCGTCGTCTTTCGACTAATCTGGCGACCCCACGGGGATTCGAACCCCGGTACCTACCGTGAAAGGGTAGTGTCCTAGGCCTCTAGACGATGGGGTCAAAACCTTTGGAACTTATCCATTCCCAGAAATATTGGTGGAGGTAAGCAGGATCGAACTGCTGACCTCTTGCATGCCATGCAAGCGCTCTCCCAGCTGAGCTATACCCCCAAACCTGAAACGCTTTGCAGCATTTACTATTTCCGAGCCCTCAATTATAGCCGGAAAATCACACTTGATTCAAGCGGGTCAGCACAGTTTTCCTGTCAAACAGTGCCAACATGGCATCCAGCGATGGGGTTTGGGCCGTGCCCATCACCAATACCCGGACTGGCATGGCCAGTTGAGGCATTTTCAAACCTGTAGCGACCAGGATTTCCTTGATGGCGGCGGCAATCGACAATTTGTCCCATGTGCATTCGGCCAGCTTCACCACCAACGCAGACAACGCCGGTCGAACACTGTCGGTCACATGCTGGGTTATTTCCGCCGGGTTGGGTGAAACCTCCTGGTAATACTTTGCAGCCCATCCAGCCAGAACGACGGTCGTATCACAACGGTCTTTAAATAGCGCACAAATGGCTTCCAGGCGATCGTCAGCCTCAATACTCATGGGCGCGGGTAATCGGGCCAATTGTCCGGCAACCAGTTGGGCCAGGCGCCGGTTGTCGGCGTGCTTGATGTAATGGGCATTCACCCACAGCAATTTAGCCGGATCCCACTGGGCAGGGCTCTTGCTCAAATGGCTGCCATCAAACCAGCTCACCAATTGCTCACGGCTGAACAACTCCTCGTCGCCATGGCTCCAGCCCAGGCGGACCAGGTAATTCAGCATGGCCTCGGGCAGATAGCCGCCCTCCTCGTAGGCAGTCACGCTCACGGCGCCACGTCGCTTGGAAAGCTTCTGGCCATCGTCACCAAGAATCACAGGACAGTGCCCAAATTGTGGCAGTGGCGCGTCCAGGGCATTGAAGATATTGATTTGCCAAGGCGTGTTGTTGATGTGTTCATCACCGCGAAACACGTGACTGATTTGCATGTCCCAGTCATCCACAACAACCGCAAAGTTGTAGGTAGGCACACCATCGGTACGTGCAATGATGAGGTCGTCAATCTCGCGGTTGCTGATGGTGATGGGCCCTTTGACCAAATCATCCCAGGTGACGTCGCCGTCCAGGGGATTGCAAAAGCGAATGACCGGTTGCACGCCTTGCGGAACAGGTGGCAAGGTCTTGCCCGGTGCGGGCCGCCAGCGACCGTCATACAGCGTTTTTTCACCCTTGGCACGTTTGGCTTCACGCGTCGCTTCCAGTTCTTCGGGGGTGCTGTAGCAGTAATACGCCCGGCCCTCAGCCAGCAGCCGGTCAAGCACCTCTTTGTACCGCGCCAGGCGTTGCATCTGGTAAATGGGGCCTTCGTCATAGTCCAGCCCCAGCCAACGCATGGAGGCCAGAATCTGGTCGACTGAATCCTGTGTGGAGCGCGCCACATCCGTGTCTTCAATCCGCAGCACAAACTGCCCGCCGTGGTGACGAGCATAGGCCCAGGAATACAAGGCCGTACGGGCTGTGCCCAGATGCAAAAAGCCGGTGGGCGACGGGGCAATGCGGGTTCTGATCATGTCAAGGTGTCCAGGCCGCGCGCGAGATCGGCTTTCAAGTCTTCGACGTGCTCAAGGCCAACCGCCAGGCGGACAAGCCCCTGGCCGATACCCGCCACTTTTCTCTGTGCTTCGGTCAAGCGACCGTGCGACGTGCTGGCCGGGTGCGAAATCAAGGTCTTGACATCGCCCAGATTGGTACACAGCGCGATGGTGCGCGCGGTATCCAGTACATGAAAAGCGCGCTCACGGGCTTCAACCGGATTGGCCGCATGCAACTCAAATGACAGCACCGCGCCGCCTTTGCCAGACTGTTGCGCCATGGCCAGATCATGCTGCGCGTGGCTCGCGAGGCCGGGGTAATACACACGGGCCACTTTGGGCTGGGTCTCCAGCCAGCGGGCCATTTCAAGCGTCCGCTGGCTCTGCGCCTCCATCCGGATACCCAGCGTCTCCAGCCCTTTCAGGACAACCCAGGCGTTGAACGGTGACAGGGTCATGCCTGTACTGCGCATGACGGGCATGAGCACCTCACTCACCAGTTTGCGCGAGCCACACAAGGCGCCGGCCATCACCCGCCCCTGTCCGTCCAGGTATTTGGTACCGGAGTGCACGATCAAATCAGCCCCCATGCGAGCCGGTTGCTGCAGTGCCGGGGTACAAAAGCAATTGTCCACAGCCAGCAGCGCACCTGCGTTGTGCGCAACGTCAGCCAGCGCCCGAATATCACAGACGTCCGTCAGCGGATTGGTCGGCGTCTCGGCAAACAACAGCCGGGTATTGGGGCGGATCGCAGCCTTCCATTCCTCAACACTGGTTTGCGAAACAAAGGTGCTTTGCACACCAAATTTGCCAAATTCGCTGCCAATGAGCTTGATGCTGGAGCCAAACATGGAGTGAGAGCACACCACGTGGTCACCACTTTTGAGCAAGCCCATGCACATGAGCAAAATGGCAGACATACCCGTCGACGTGGCAATGGCCGCCTCGGTGCCTTCAAGTGCCGCCAGGCGCATCTCCAGGCTGGACACGGTGGGATTACCCAGGCGACCATAGGTGTAGCCCTCTTCTTCCCCCGCAAAGCGACGCGCTGCCGTTGCCGCGTCAGGCTGAACGTAGCCGCTGGTCAGGTACAGCGCTTCGGAGTTTTCGCCGTACTGGCTTTTGTCTGCCGCCGCATGCACGGCCAGCGTATCCAGGTGCAGGTTGTCAGGTAACTTCTTGAAAGTCATGGTCAGTCGGCGTGGTTGGGAAGTGCCAGGCGGGAATTGTCTTCGTCGTTTTCATCACCACTCACACGGCTTTCACGCAGGCGGGTGATGTCGTCCAGGGTGACGTCACCGGTAACGTAGACACCATCAAAACAGGACGCATCAAACCCGTCAAGCCGGGTATTGAGCTGGCCAACGGCTTTCTTCATGCCATCCACATCCTGATAAATCAGGGCATCACAGCCGATGATTTCACGAATCTGTTCCACCGTGCGGTTATGCGCAACCAGCTCGTCAGGGGTGGGCATGTCAATGCCATACACATTCGGATAACGAACCGGCGGCGCGGCACTGGCCAGGTACACCTTGCGGGCACCGGCATCCCGCGCCATCTGCACAATCTCGCGGCTGGTGGTGCCGCGCACGATCGAATCGTCCACCAGCAACACGTTACGGCCCTTGAACTCGCTGGCGATCACATTGAGTTTTTGCCGCACCGACTTCTTGCGCACGGCTTGCCCCGGCATGATGAAGGTCCGCCCGACATAACGGTTTTTCACAAACCCTTCCCGGTAAGGCAAACCCAGCAACTGTGCCAATTGCGCAGCACTTGGCCGACTCGACTCGGGAATGGGAATGACCACATCAATCTCATTGGGCGGCACCGTGGAGACCACGCGTTTAGCCAGGGTTTCGCCCAGATTAAGCCGCGCCTGATAGACGGAAATATCGTCCATCACCGAATCAGGCCGGGCCAGGTAAACGAACTCGAAAATACACGGCTTCAATACGGGGTGATCAGCACACTGCTGACTGTGCACCTGGCCCTGCAGGTCGATGAACACCGCCTCACCCGGCGCAATATTGCGCTCAAACGTGTGCGATGTCCCTTCGAGCGCCACCGACTCGCTGGCAAACATGACGGCATTTTCACTGCGCCCCATACACAGGGGACGAATGCCAAAGGGGTCCCGGAACGCCAGCACACCGTGCCCGGCTATCAGGGCGATCACCGCATATGAACCCTGGACGCGCCGATGAACGTTACGGACAGCCGCAAACAGGTCATCAGGTTGCAGCGGCAGGCCGCGCGTGGTTCGTTCGATTTCGTGCGCCAACACGTTCAGCAAAACTTCGGAATCACTCTCGGTGTTGATGTGCCGATGGTCTGTGCTGAAAAGCTCCGATTTGAGCGCATGTGCGTTGGTCAAATTACCGTTGTGCACCAGGACAATGCCAAAGGGGGCGTTCACATAGAACGGCTGGGCTTCTTCATCACTGTAGGCATTGCCTGCCGTCGGATACCGTACCTGTCCCAGGCCGCAGTTGCCGGGCAAAGACCTCATATTGCGGGTGCGAAACACATCCTTCACCAGGCCCTTGGCCTTGTGCATGAAGAACTTGCGCTCTTGCTGCGTGACAATGCCCGCCGCATCCTGACCACGGTGCTGCAAAAGCAGCAAGGCGTCATAGATCAGCTGATTGACGGGTGAGTTACTGACAACCCCAACGATTCCGCACATTATGGTAAATACTTTCCAAATTCAACAGGTAACACCGGCTTCAAACCTTTAAGGGCGATGGTAGCCACACCCGCACCGCCCGATTCCTGCCACCACGAAGCCGATTTCAAGGGCGTCATGAGCACAACCACGGTCGCGGCCAACAACAGGATCAGCCCTCGAAACAGCCCAAACACAGCCCCCAGGGCCCTGTCTGCGGGCCGCAAACCCACGGCTTCGATCAGCTTCTTGACCAACCAGGCCACCAGCCCCCCGACAAACACCGTGGCAACAAACACCACGACAAATCCGGCGGCGTAGCGCACTGCTTCGCCAGCGCCGGTCATGGGCAGTTTTTGGGCCACATCCGGTGCATACCACTGCGCCAGGACAAAGGCCGCCGCCCAACTCAGTGCCGACACCACTTCGTACACCAGACCACGCCAGGCACCCAGCAACAGGGAGCCGAGCAACACAACCAGAAATATCCAGTCCAGGGCGGTCATCGTTGTTCAGCCACCCACTCTAAAGCGTCAAAATGGCCGCAGGCAAGTCGAGTTTCCTGATTTTTTCAGCCGAATGCTCTGCCTCAGTGCGCCCCGTAAAAGGCCCCACCCGAACGCGGATGCGTCGACCGTCCTTGGTTTCCACGACCTGGGTGTAGGTTTTGAGACCGGCGTGCTCCACCTTCAGGCGGGCTTCCCGTGCTTTTGTGACATCGGCAAATGCACCGATCTGGACAACAAACCGGCTTTCGGCAACCGGTTCTTTTTTCTCGGCAGCCTTGGCCGCAGGCAAAACTTGGGCTGGCACACTTTCAACCGGCTTGGCGACCGGTTTTGCAGCGACCACAGGAGCGGGTACGACCCCGGCAGGCTCAGACACAGAGACCACCGGCGCGGCAGGGGCAACGGTCACGGGTTGGGCAACAGGCTCTTGCGCCACGGCCTGCGCGGGCGTGGCAGGCAGGCTCGGCACAACGAGCGGGTTGACCTTGTTTTTATCCGGAATTTCGATCGGAATATCGACCGCAATGGGCCGCGGCTGGTTATCAAACAGCAACGGGAACCCGATCACGCCGGCCAGAACCAGCACGGTTGCACCGATTAGCCGATGTTTGGCGCGCTTGCGCATGACCTCGACGCTATCGGGCTGCTGGGGCGTGGCAGACGAGTCGCCAGCGCTTTTCCGGAACTTGAAAAAAGCCATGTAGGAGGACTCAGGGGTTCAGGTGTTTGGCATGAAGGCGCGGAATGCCGTCCTTCAAAATGCCGCCCACGGTGTAGAACGAGCCAAAGACCACGATTCTATCAGCGGGGTCCGCGGCGCTGACTGCGGCCTGCAAGGCCTGCATGGGGTCGGAAAATCCTGCTGCAGTGACGTCCTTGCGGGTGTTTTGCGCCTGCCAGCGTTCAACCAGGCGTGCCCCGGATTCAGCCCGCGGCGTAGGCAAATCAGTGAAATACCATTTGTCAATCAGCGGACCCACCTTGCCCAGCATGGGGGCCAGATCTTTGTCCGCCATGGCCCCAAAAACAGCGTGGGTGGTCGGGAAATAACCCATGGCATCCAGATTGGCGGCCAGCGCCGCCACGGAATGCGGGTTGTGTGCAACATCCAGCACCAGAGTGGGCTGGCCTGGAACGATCTGAAAACGCCCGGGCAGCTCCACCAATGCCAGGCCATTGCGCACGGCTTGCGCGGTTACCGGCAAGCGCTCCCGCAAGGCCGTGAGTGCAGCCAGCACGCCCGAGGCATTGACCAGCTGGTTGGCACCCCGCAGCGCAGGATAAGCCAGGCCGCTGTAACGGCGGTCACGCCCGGCCCAGGCCCATTGCTGCTTGTCGCCCGAGACATTGAAATCAACCCCAAAACGCCACAAATCAGCGTCAATTTCCATCGCACGGTCAAGCACACTTTGAGGGGGCATGGGGTCGCTCACGATCACGGGCCGCCCGGTGCGCATGATGCCGGCCTTCTCGCGGCCAATCGATTCGCGGTCCGGGCCCAGCAGTTCCATGTGATCCAGATCAATGCTGGTGATCACGGCACAGTCGGGATCGATGATGTTGGTGGCGTCCAGACGCCCGCCCAGACCCACCTCAAGGATGACGACGTCCAGGTTGGCGTGTGCCATCACCTGCAAAATGGCCAATGTGGAAAATTCGAAGTAGGTTAGCGAGACATGGGCATCATTTTGGCACCTGGCCCTCTCCACGTCTGCGAAAGCAGCTATCAAAACAGTAGCATCCACGGGTGCATCCAACAGGCGCAGACGTTCTTCAAACCGCACCAGATGGGGCGATGTGTAAACCCCGGTGCGGTAACCCGCCTGACTCAGGATGGCCTGCAACATGGCACAGGTAGAGCCTTTGCCGTTGGTGCCCGCCACGGTGATGACTGGGCAGTCGAAACGGATGGCCATGCGGTCGGCCACGATCCGCACACGCTCCAGCCCCATATCGATATTTTTGGGATGTAACTGCTCGCAGTAGGTGAGCCACTCATCCAGGGTTTTGAAATCAGTTTTCATACAGGCCTGAATTGTCGCCCACCTGCGCATTCCCGTCGCCTTGCGTGCCCGTCCATGCGGCATGATGGCGGTCATGACATCCAAATTCATCATTGTGTACGGCATTCCCAATTGCGACACCGTCAAAAAAGCCCGCGCCTGGCTGACTGAACACGGCGTGGACCATCAATTTCACGACTTCAAAAAGCAGGGCGTGCCAGAACCCCGGCTTGATGCCTGGCTCGAGGCTGCCGGCTGGGAAAAGCTGGTCAACCGCAAAGGCAACACCTGGCGCAAGCTGGACGAGGCCACCCAGGCGGCCACGGTGGATGCGGCCAGCGCCCGGGTGTTGATGCTGGCCCAGCCCAGCGTTATCAAACGGCCTGTGGTTCAGTGGTCAGGGGGTGACATCACGGTCGGGTTTGACCCGGCTGTGTGGCAGGGGTTGATCACTTAGGTTTCGGCAATACGGTTGCCCCGTGCACCCTGTCAGAACGCCGCAATTCAGACCCCGACTAAAATCAGGGACATGACTACCTCCAAACTCGACGGCGTGACCGTCACCACCCAGGCCAACGTTTACTTTGATGGCAAATGCGTCAGCCACGGCGTCACATTGGCTGACGGCACCCGGAAATCTGTCGGCGTGATCCTGCCCGCCACCTTGACCTTCAATACCGGGGCCCCCGAAATCATGGAATGCGTGGCGGGCTCCTGCGACTACAAACTGGCGGGTAGCGATGTCTGGGTGACATCGTCGGCTGGCGAACAATTCAGCGTGCCGGGCAACGCCAAGTTTGACATCCGGGTGACTGAGGCTTATCACTACATCTGTCATTTTGGTTAACCGGTTCAACGGCTGAACGGTTAAGCCAACCCACTTGCCAACTCATTTTTGCTACTATTTTTATAGCTGCTCACGCATATTTGACGGGGGCTAAGGCCTAATTTAATGTCCAATACCATCCTCCAACACCTCCCCATCAACCAAAAAGTCGGCATCGCGTTCTCTGGCGGGCTGGACACCAGCGCCGCGCTTCACTGGATGAAGCTCAAGGGCGCCATTCCGTATGCCTACACGGCCAATCTGGGCCAGCCTGACGAATCCGACTACGACGAGATTCCGCGCAAGGCCATGCAATACGGTGCCGAAAAGGCGCGCCTGATTGACTGCCGTAGCCAATTGGCGTCTGAAGGCATTGCAGCCCTGCAAAGCGGCGCTTTTCACATCACCACGGCGGGTGTCACCTACTTCAACACCACGCCGCTGGGGCGCGCCGTGACGGGCACCATGCTGGTGGCGGCCATGAAGCAGGACGACGTCAACATTTGGGGCGACGGCAGTACCTTCAAGGGCAACGACATCGAGCGTTTTTATCGCTACGGCCTGCTGACCAACCCGGCGTTGAAAATTTACAAACCCTGGTTGGACCAGTTGTTTATTGACGAGCTGGGTGGCCGTGCCGAGATGTCGGCCTTCATGACACAGGCAGGTTTTGGCTACAAGATGTCGGCCGAAAAAGCCTATTCGACCGACTCCAACATGCTGGGCGCCACCCATGAGGCCAAAGACCTGGAGCATCTGAGCAGCGGCATGAAGATCGTACAGCCCATCATGGGTGTGGCTTTCTGGAGGGACGAGGTCCCGGTTCCCCGCGAAGAGGTCACCGTGCGTTTTGAAGAAGGCCGGCCCGTGGCGCTGAACGGCCAGACCTTTGCCAGTTCGGTCGAATTGATTCTGGAGGCCAACCGCATCGGGGGGCGCCATGGTCTGGGCATGAGTGACCAGATCGAAAACCGCATCATCGAGGCCAAAAGCCGTGGCATCTACGAAGCCCCTGGCCTGGCCCTGCTGTTTATCGCCTACGAGCGCCTGGTGACCGGCATTCATAACGAAGACACCATCGAGCAATACCGTGACAACGGGCGCAAACTGGGCCGCCTCTTGTACCAGGGTCGCTGGTTCGACCCCCAAGCCATCATGCTGCGCGAAACCGCCCAGCGCTGGGTCGCACGGGCCATCACCGGCGAGGTGACGATCGAGCTGCGCCGTGGCAACGACTACAGCATCCTCAACACCGAGTCGGCCAACCTGACCTATCAGCCTGAGCGCCTGAGCATGGAGAAAGTGGAAGACGCCCCGTTCTCCCCGCTGGACCGCATCGGCCAGCTCACCATGCGCAACCTGGACATCACCGATACCCGTGCCAAGCTGGGGATTTATGCCCAGGCTGGTTTGCTGTCGGACGGCGTCGGTGGTGAGTTGCTGAGTTTCCGCGAAGACGCAAAGTAAAAACGCAACAAAGTAATCAGCAAGCGCAGCAAGCGGCCGATCAAACCACCACCGGCTCGGGCTCCAGCAGGATGCCAAAGCGTTCATAGACACTGGTTTGAATCGCTTTGGCCAATGTCATGACCTCGCCGCCCGTTGCGGAATTGGTTTCGGTGCCGCGGTTGACCAGCACCAGCGCCTGCTTCTCATACACGCCCGCCAGGCCGACCGACTTGCCCTTCCAGCCGCAGGCGTCAATCAGCCAGCCCGCCGCCAGTTTGAAGGAACCATCGGCCAGTTGGTAATGCACAATTTTGGGGTCACGCGCAATGATGTCGTCGCGTTGCTCAGCCGTTACCGTCGGGTTTTTGAAAAAACTCCCGGCGTTGCCGATGACCTGGGGATCAGGCAATTTGGCGCGTCGAATATCGCAAACCCACTGGTAAATCTGCTGCGCCGACGGCTTGGGCAAGTCAGATTCGGCCATTTTCCGCTCCAGATCAGCATACCCCAGCACGGCCTTCCAGGGCTTGGGCAAGCTGAACCGAACCCGCGTGATCAGGGCACGGCCCGCCAGGCCCATGCCCTTGCGGCCGGCAGGGCTGGAACGGCCGGAAAGATCGGCAGATAGTCCCTCCGGGCTGTGTTTGAAGACGGAATCACGGTAGCCGAACCCGCACTGGGCGGCGTTCAGGGTGAACATCTCACCACTGTACAGATCAACCGCGTCCAGTGACTCAAAACGGTCTTGCAACTCCACCCCGTAAGCGCCAATGTTTTGAACCGGCGACCCACCCACGGTACCCGGAATCAGGGCCAGGTTTTCCAGGCCAGGGTAGCCCTGCTGCAAGGTCCAGGTGACAAAGTCGTGCCAGTTTTCGCCTGCACCAGCCTCCACGATGAAGGCACGGCCGGTTTCCCGGACCAGTCTTTTGCCCTTCACCTCCACCTTGAGAACGACCGGTTTGACATCGCCGGTGAGCACGATATTGCTGCCCCCACCCAGAACAAACTTGGGTCCGGGCCCGAATTCGGGATCGCGCACAACGGCCTGCACATCCTCGTCGCTGGCCACACGCACCAGCGAATGCGCCCTGGCCATGATGTGGAAGGTGTTGTAAGACTGGAGCGGGACGTTTTTCTCGACTAACATGGCGTCAATTCTCTCATTAGCCCAACGCCTTTTCTGGATTTCAGCCATGCCCTCTTTTGATACCGTTTGTGAAGCCAATTTGGTGGAAGTAAAAAACGCCGTGGAAAACACAGCCAAGGAAATTGCCACCCGATTCGACTTCAAAGGCACGGCAGCGGCCATTGAACTCAAGGAAAAAGAGATCACCGTGATTGGCGACGCCGAATTCCAGCTGGCCCAGGTGGAAGACATCCTGCGCAACAAACTCACCAAACGCAATGTCGACGTCCGCTTTCTGGACAAGGGCGATGTGCAGAAAATGGGCGGTGACAAGGTCAAACAGGTGATCAAGGTGCGCAACGGCATCGAAACCGAAATGTCCAAAAAAATCCAGCGCCTGATCAAGGACAGCAAAATCAAGGTGCAGGCCTCCATTCAGGGCGACGCTGTCCGGGTCAACGGGGCCAAGCGTGACGACCTGCAGGCGGCCATGGCCCTGATTCGCACGGACATCACCGATGTGCCGTTGAGCTTCAACAATTTCCGCGACTGATGCAAATTGCCACCTTCGTTCTCGGCTGCGCGCTGCTCATGGCGACGGGTGCCCAGGCACAGTCGGTCGCTCTGGCAGGCATGCTGGGTGGCAAAGCCTTGCTGGTCGTGGAAGGTGGGGCGCCCAAAAGTGTGGCCGTTGGCGACACTTACCGTGGCATCAGGATTGTGTCGACCCAAGGCGACCAGGCCATTGTTGAAATTGCAGGTCAACGGCACGCCCTGCGGGTGGGTGATGCCCCCGTTAGTGTGGGTGCGGGTGCCGGCAGTGGGGCAAACGGCAATAAAATCACGCTGACGGCAGGCAGTGGCGGGCATTTTGTGAGCCAGGGACAGATCAACGGGCGCGCGACGCAAATGGTGGTGGATACGGGCGCATCCTTTATCTCCATTGGGGCCATGGACGCTGAACGCATGGGTCTGGATTACAAGGGCGGGCAACCCGTGCGCCTCAGCACGGCCAACGGGGTGACCAACGGCTGGCGTGTCAAACTGTCCTCGGTCAAACTGGGTGATGTGGAGGTTTTTGAGGTGGATGCGGTGGTGTCGCCCGGCTCCATGCCTTATGTTTTGCTGGGCAACAGCTACCTCACCCGATTTCAGATGACCCGGATCAACGACCAGATGCTGCTGGAAAAACGCTATTGAAACTGGTTTGAAAACACAACTGTGAACTTACAAAACGAAAACGAATACGAGGATTTGCTCGGCCTGTGGTCTGACCTGGAGTCTGGCCTGGGCATCATTTTGGGCAATCCGGGCAGCGTCCAGGAATTTGAGCAGCGCGTGTGGCAATACGACCGCTGGATGCAGTCGCTGATTCAGCGGGATGCCGATGTCAGCCTGTACCTGCTGTTCCAGCTGGCCACCAACTCACCCGTTGGGTATAGCGCGTCCCACGCGTTGATTTGTGCGGTGCTGTGCCACCTGATCGCCATCGAACTCAAACTCGGACTGCGCGAGCGCGATAGCCTCGTTCACGCGGCTTTCACCATGAACGTGGCGATGACTTCGCTGCAGGATGAACTGGCCACGCAAATGGACAAACCAAGCTCCGAGCAGCAAAGTGCCATTCGGGCCCATTCGGTGAAAGGCAGCCTGATGTTGTCCGCCGCCGGGGTCATTGACAAATTGTGGCTGGATGTGGTGACCACCCACCATGACGAAAGCACGGACAAGGGCGATTTCCGGACGATTTCACCCACTGAACGCCTGTCACGAATTGTGCGTATCGTGGATCGTTATGCCGCCATGATCAGCCCCCGCCGGTCGCGGACGGGGCGCAGCGCCACCGACTCAGTGCGCGCCATCATCAGCGCATCGTCCGAACAGGGTGGCGAGGTTGGTCATGCACTGGTACGCACCGTGGGTTTATGCCCTCCCGGCACCTATGTCCGTCTGGATAACAGTGAGGTGGCCGTTGTGTTGCGCCGAAGCGGCAAGCCCAACCACCCGCATGTGGCCGTGGTCATTGATGAGCGCGGAGAAACACTTTCGCAACCACGCCTGCACCGGACATCCATGGGCAGTCCAAAAATTCAGGCGGCTCTGGCAGCGTCAACCGTTCAAACCCGACTGAATCACCACCTGGTTTTGCAGCTGGGCGCCTACGCGGCACAGCACACCTGAGCCCCGGTCTTTTGCTCAACGCTTCTTGCTGCCCAGCCTTGATTCACCGCCTTTAATCAGCCGGCTGATGTTTTCTGCGTGTCGATAGACCAGCAGCAGCGACATGATGCACAAGGCCAGCAATTGGCTCTTGTCCATGTACCAGGCCACATCGTTGCCAAACAGGTAGTAGACCGGCGCAAAGACGGCCGACACCAGTGACGCCAGCGACGAGTAGCGGAAAAAATATGCCATGACCAACCAGGTCACGCCGGTTGCCAGACCCAGTACCCAGCTCACGCCAAACAACACACCCAACGCGGTGGCCACACCTTTGCCGCCCTGAAACCGGAAAAATACCGGGGCCAGATGCCCGACAAAGGCCGCCAGGCCCACCAGGGCCACCGTGCCGTCTTCCAGCCCATAGGATTTGCCATAGGTTTTAACCAGCAGGATCGGCAAAAATCCTTTCAACCCATCCAGCAGCAGCGTGATCACCGCAGCCGGTTTGCTGCCGGAGCGCAGCACATTGGTCGCACCGGGGTTCTTGCTGCCGTAGGTGCGCGGGTCATTCAAACCCATCACGCGGCTGACAATCACGGCAAACGACAGCGATCCCACCAGGTAGGCAGCGACTGTGGCGAGGAGCGGTAAAAAAGCTTGTATTGATTCCAATTGGGTCTCCTGCTTGGGGTGGGCCCTATTCTGCCAGCGCGCACTGCACCGGCTTTGCCCCCAGCAACCGCACACACACATCCGGCACCAAGCCCACCAGATAACCGCGCCGCCCGCCGTTGATCAAGATCCTCGGCAACGCCAGCACCGACTCCTCCACATACACCGGCATCTGTCGCCGCGTGCCAAAGGGTGAGGTGCCACCCACCAGGTATCCGCTGTGTTTGTTGGCTATCTCGGGCTTGCAGGGTTCCACCGATTTGGCCCCGATCTGACGCGCCAGGTTTTTGGTGCTGACCTTGCGGTTGCCATGCATCAGCACCACCAGCGGTTTGGCGTCCTGGTCCTGCATGATGAGTGTCTTGATCACGGTGAAAGGGTCCACACCCAGCACCTCGGCACTGTGTTGCGCGCCACCGTGTTCCAGGTAGTCGTAGGGGTGCTCGGTGAAGGCTATCTTGCTGGCTTTCAGCATGGCGGTGGCGGGGGTTTCGCTGACGTGTTCTTTTTTGGCCATGGGGCTCATTTTGCGCCGGGTTGTGTTCGTTTTTTGGGTGAACGCCGGGTGAGCGGTGCGGGCTTGACGACCCTGCTGCGTGGGCCCTTCGGGCTGCCTTGCGGTGCTCGGGCTGATCGGGGTCTGGCTAAACTCGCTTCGCTCAAACAACGCCAGCCCTGATCCGATCACCCCTGCGCGCCTCAGCCCCGCAGAAGGGATCGCCAATCCCGCACCACTCACCCAGCTTTTTGGCTGGTGAAGATTCTGCAGACAGATCAGCGATCCATATCACGATAGCCCCATGATTTTGGCGATTGCAATTCTTTCTGTTAGCGCATGCTTGGTAGCTGCATTGATCTTTCACGATAAGGCAGCACGTCGTCGCGAAGTCGAAGCCAAGTTTTGCTCCATCGTCGTTATGAACGCTGAGGGCGAAGTCGACTTCAGCGGATCAGGGCTGGCGTTGTTTGAGGCGTAGCCGAGTTTAGCCAGACCCCGCCTGACGCGAGCAGCGCAGGGGAGTCGCGCAGCGACCCGCGCCGCAGGGTGGCCCACAGCGCACCGTCCCGCGCAGCAAGCCACCAAAAAAGTTAAAGCGCAGGGTCCCGAATCTCCCACCGGATGGCATCAATGGCTGACAGCACTTGCGGTGACAGGGTTGTGCCATAGGCGTTGATGTTTTCATCCAGCTGCGCCACGGACGTCACGCCAATGATGGTGCTGGCCACGCTCCAGCGGGTGTAGCAAAACGCCAGCGCCATCTGGGTGGGTGTCATGCCGTGTTCACGTGCCAGCGCGTTGTAGCGGCGCGCTGCAGTGAGGGCCTCCGGGCGACCCCAGCGCTGCTTGCGAATGGACTCATACTTTGCGATGCGGCCCTCGGCAGGTGCCGCGGGTCCGGTGGTGCCGCCGTCGTCGTATTTGCCCGTCAGCAGACCAAAGCCCAGTGGCGAATAGGGAATCAGCGACACCCCCAGGCGGTGCAGGGTTTCGTCCAGCCCGTTGTCCACCGTGCGGTTCACCAGGCAGTACGGGTTTTGCACGGTCGCCAAGCGGGGCAGGCCATGCTGCTCGGCCAGGCGCACAAATTCATGCACGCCATAAGGTGTTTCGTTGGACAGGCCAATGGCGCGCACCTTGCCGGCCTTGACCAATGTGGCCAGGGCTTCAAGCTGGTCATGGACACTGATGCAGGGCCGGTCTTTGGACGGATCAAAATACACCGCGCCAAAAGCGGGCACGTGTCGGGCCGGCCAATGGATCTGGTACAGGTCGATCACATCGATTTTCAGGCGCTTGAGGGAACCCTCGCAAGACGCCACGATGTCTTGGGCCGTCAGCCCGCTGCGCCCTTCGCGAATCCATTCCATGCCGCGTGGCGGGCCTGCCAGCTTGGTGGCAACCACCAACTTCTGCCGGGCTCCGGGGTTTTTGGCAAACCAGTTGCCCATGATGGTCTCGGTGGCACCACAGGTCTCGGCGCGGGCCGGCACCGAATACATCTCGGCCGTGTCCACAAAATTGATGCCCCGCGCCAGCGCGCGATCCAGAATGGCGTGGGAGGTGGATTCGTCCACCTGTTCGCCAAACGTCATTGTGCCCAGGCAAATGGGGGTGACGCGCAGATCGCTCTGGCCGAGTTGTACCGTTTTCAGGGTCATTGGGGTCTTCGCTGGGGATGAAAGAGCCATGAGTTTACGGTTTCCCCCGTTTTTGCGCCGGCGCCACGGCCAATCCGGCCCGCGCCTCTTCCTGCAGACGCAGCACACGCCGCTGCACCTTGCCCGTGGTCGTCATGGGCAGCGCGGCAATGAATTCGATCTCTTTGGGGTATTCGTAGGGTGCCAGCAGCCCTTTGACATGGGCTTGCAACTGTGCCACCAGTTGGGCATCAAACAAGGCCTTAGCCCCCGTCCAATCTGCGCGAGCAGCTATAAAATCAGGAGCGAGTACCACGTAGGCCTTGACCACGGCACCGCGCTCCGGGTCCGGCTTGGGCACCACGGCGGCGTTGGCCACGGCCGGGTGTTTGACCAGACAGTTCTCGATCTCGCCGGGGCCAATGCGGTAACCGGCGGCCTTGAACACATCATCGGCCCGGCCCACATACCAAAGGTAGCCCTCGGCGTCCCGCGTGGCCAGGTCACCGGTGCGGCACCAGTCATCAACCCCCTGGGTTCCGGTGAACTTGGCTGTCGTGGCGGCTTCATTCTTCCAGTAGCCCAGAAAGAAAATCGGGTCGGGCTGACCATGGACGTCCAGGCGGTTCAGCGCCACGTCGCCCGGCACGCCCACGGGGCATTCAACGCCCGCCTCGTCGATCACCGCCACCCGGTGGCCGGGGTAGCCTTTGCCCATGCTGCCGGGTTTGGCAGGCCACTGGGCAACACAGTTGCCGACGATGTAATTGATCTCGGTTTGCCCGAACATTTCGTTGACCGTCACGCCCAGCTGGGCCTGGCAGTAGCCAAACACGGCGTCACCCACCGCCTCGCCCGCACTCATCATGGCCTGCAGCTTCAGCTTGAACTGCTGGCGCACCGTCTTTCCCGGCCCGCCGGGATAGGCTTTCATCATGGCCTTGAGCGCGGTGGGAAACAAAAAGGTGTGCGTGACACCGTGCTTTTGCATCAACTCAAACGCCATCTGCGGGCTGAACCGGCCGTTGAAGGCCACGATGGGGCGGCCAAAATACAGGGTGGGCAGCAGGGCGTCCATCAGGCCGCCGGTCCAGGCCCAGTCGGCTGGTGACCAGAACACCGCGTTGCTGGTGGTATTGCCCTGGCCATCAAAACCAAACCAGTTCTGGCTGCACACAAAGCCGCTCAGGTTGCCGATCAGCGCGCGATGCGGAATCAGCGCACCCTTGGGCTGGCCGGTGGTGCCGCTGGTGTAGATCAACACGGCCGCTTCATCGGCCAGCGTGGACACCATGGCGAACTGAGTCGGCGCGTGGGCCAGCAAGCGGTCAAAATCCAGCGCCACAGGGCCCTTAGGCGCGCTTTTCACCTGACCTGTAACAGCGCCAACCCGCACCACCGAGCGCAGCGCCGGGCAATTTGGCTGCACGCCCAGCAGGCTGTCAACCGAGGCCGTGTCACAAATGGCCAGTACCGCATCGCTATTTTGCAGGCGGTATTCGAGTGCCTCCGGCCCAAACAGCATGGACAAGGGCATGGCCACCGCGCCCATCTGCAGCACGGCCACATAGGCCACGGCGGTCTCAAACCGTTGCGGCATGACAATCGCCACCCGGTCCCCCCGCACAACACCCAGTGCGCCCAGGGCGTTGGACAAGCGGTTGGCCTGCTGTTGCAGCTCAAAATAGGAGTGGAATTGGCACTTGGCCCCCGCCGCATCTGCGTGAACAGCTATTCTTTTGGTAGCATCCGGCAGGGCAGCCCAACGGGCACTGCAGACCTGCGCCATGTTGAACCGCTCGGGCACCTGCCACCCAAAATCACGGTGAAGCTGGGGGTAGTTGTCCCTGTGTTGACTGACGTTCACGTGAAGCCTTTCGTATGATTGGCCAAATGTACCAAGTCAAAAAGCCATCGCGTAGCGAGTTTGTCCCTATCCGCAACCTCCGGTACCACGTCCGCATCTGGGGCGCGCCGTCGCCAGACAAGACACCGCTGGTGATGGTGCACGGCTGGATGGACGTGGCCGCCTCTTACCAGTTTGTGGTGGACGCCTTTGCGCAAGACCACTATGTGATTGCCCCCGACTGGCGTGGTTATGGCCTCACCGCTTCCGGCGGGGCCGACAACTTCTGGTTTCCCGACTACCTGGCCGATCTGGATTTTTTGCTGGACCACTATGCGCCCGAACAGCCCGTCAACCTGGTTGGCCACAGCATGGGCGGCAATGTGGTGATGCTCTACGCCGGCGTGCGGCCCGAGCGCATTCGCCGCCTCATCAACCTAGAAGGCTTTGGCATGCCCGCCACCCTGCCATCGCAGGCGCCGGGCCGTTTTGCCAAATGGATGGATGAACTCAAGCAATTGCACCGGGGCGAACTGGCGCTGCGGCCTTATGACGAAGCACAGGGCGTGGCGCGCCGTTTGATGAAGACCAACCCGCGTCTGGGGCAAGACAAGGCCGACTGGCTGGCCCAGCACTGGGCGCAGCCCAATGCGCAGGGGCAGTGGGCCATTTTGGGCGACCCGGCCCACAAAATCGTCAACGCCCAGCTCTACCGGGTGGACGAAGTGCTGGCCCTGTACGCGCGCATCACCGCGCCGGTGCTGGCCGTGCAGGCCAGCGACAACAGCATGGACCTGTGGTACCGGGGCAAATACACGCTGGACGAATACCACCAGCGCATGACATCGGTGCCCAACTTGCAGGTGGGGCATATTGCGGACGCGGGCCACATGCTGCACCATGACCAACCTGGGGATTTGGCCCGCATGATCGAGCAATTCATCGCCTGATGCATTACCTGAGCGTCGCCTGAGACCACGCAGTGTGTGGGGGAGACGCAGAAGGCTGACTTGCGGCTGCAAGTGGGGCGGGAACTAAAATGGCGGGTTATTTGAAAACAAACCAGTCAGGGCACGCATCATGGAACCAGAACGCATCAACCAAATCGGCAACCAAGTCATTGACCTGACCGCTCGCACCGCCGAGTTACGGGGGTATCTTTGACTACGATGCCAAAGCTGAACGACTGAGAACGGTTAACGCCTCGCTGGAAGACCCCACCGTCTGGAACGACCCCAAACGCGCCCAGGAGCTGGGCAAGGAAAAGAAGGCGCTTGACGGCGTGGTGGACGCCATCACCAACCTGACCCGTGAGCTGGCCGACAACGGCGAGCTGTTCGAGATGAGCAAGGAAGAAGGCGACGAAGACGGCCTGATGACGATTGAAGCCGAGACCGCCAAACTGGCCACCATCATCGAGGGCCTGGAATTCCGCCGCATGTTCAGCAACCCGGCTGACCCCCTGCCCTGCTTCCTGGACATCCAGGCCGGCGCCGGTGGCACCGAGGCCTGCGACTGGGCCAGCATG
>JBEEMW010000084.1:0-22693 GCA_041192445.1 Pseudomonadota bacterium
GAATACATGGTGCGTGCCAGCGGCTACCTGCAATCACTCGATGACTTCCGCAAGGTGCCGTTGATGACCACCAAGACCGGCATCTCTGTGCGCCTGGGTGACGTGGCGCGCATCCAGATCGGGCCTGAGATGCGCCGGGGCATTGGTGAACTCGATGGTGAGGGTGAAGCCACAGGCGGCGTGATCGTGATGCGCTCCGGCAAGAACGCGCTGGAGACCATTGCCGCCGTCAAAGCCAAGCTCAAGAGCCTGCAATCCAGCTTGCCCAAAGGTGTGGAGATTGTTCCCGTCTACGACCGTTCCGGGTTGATTGAACGGGCCGTGGAGAACCTGGGCCACAAGCTGCTGGAAGAGTTTGCCGTAGTGGCCGTGGTCTGTTTCATCTTCCTGTTTCACCTGCGTTCAGCCCTGGTCGCCATCGTGTCCCTGCCACTGGGCATTCTGGCGGCCTTCATCGTCATGCGTTACCAGGGGGTGAATGCCAACATCATGTCGCTAGGTGGCATTGCGATTGCCATTGGTGCGATGGTGGATGCCGCTGTGGTGATGATCGAGAACGCCCACAAACATCTGGAGCACTGGAGTCACACCCACCCCGATCAAAAGCTGGAAGGGGATGCCCGTTGGCGCGTGATTGGGGAATCGGCTGCGGAGGTGGGGCCGGCGCTGTTCTTCTCGCTGCTCATCATCACGCTGTCCTTCATTCCGGTGTTCACGCTGGAAGCTCAGGAAGGGCGTTTGTTCTCACCGCTGGCTTTCACCAAGACCTATTCCATGGCAGCAGCGGCAGCGCTGTCTGTGACCTTGATTCCGGTGCTGATGGGCTACCTGATTCGGGGTCGCATTCCTGACGAGAATGCCAACCCATTGAACCGCTTTCTTATTGCCGTGTATCGCCCGTTGTTGAACGGGGTATTGCAATGGCCCAAAGCCACGCTGGTAGTTGCCGCCGTGTTGCTGGGTTTGAGCCTGTGGCCCTTGCAGCACATTGGCGGTGAGTTCATGCCGCGCCTGGACGAAGGGGATTTGCTCTACATGCCTTCTGCATTGCCGGGATTGTCAACGGGCAAAGCCGGTGAATTGCTGCAACAGACTGACCGCCTCATCAAGACGGTGCCTGAAGTGCTCAGCGTGTACGGCAAGGCTGGTCGTGCGGAGACGGCCACCGACCCCGCACCGATGGAGATGTTCGAGACGACCATTCAGTTCAAACCCAAAGACCAGTGGCGACCCGGCATGACGCAAGACAAGCTGGTGGACGAGTTGGACCGAATCGTCAAGGTGCCGGGTCTGGCCAACATCTGGGTGCCGCCGATTCGCAACCGCATTGACATGCTGGCAACCGGCATCAAGAGCCCGGTGGGCGTGAAGGTGGCGGGGGCTGACCTTGCCACCATCGACCGCCTGACGGGCGAGATTGAAAAAGCGCTCAAAGACGTGCCCGGTGTCAGCAGCGCACTGGCCGAGCGTTTGACGGGGGGACGTTATGTGGACGTGGACATCAACCGCGAAGCGGCCGCCCGCTTTGGCATGAACATCGCCGATGTGCAGTCCGTCATCACCTCTGCAATAGGTGGTGACAACATTGGCGAGACGGTTGAGGGGCTGCAACGCTTCCCCATCAACATGCGTTATCCGCGTGAAATCCGCGATTCACTGGGGAAGCTGCGCAGCCTGCCCATCGTGGCAGAGAACGGTGCACGGCTGGTGTTGTCCGATGTGGCCAACATCCGTATCACAGATGGCCCGCCCATGCTGCGCAGCGAAAACGCCCGTCTGTCCGGCTGGGTCTATGTGGACATACGCGGGCGTGACCTGCGTTCTGCGGTCCAGGACATGCAAAAGGCCGTGTCAGAGAAAGTTGTACTGCCGGCAGGTTATTCGATTTCCTGGTCAGGCCAGTTCGAGTTTCTGGAGCGTGCCACGGCCAAACTCAAAGTGGTGGTTCCCTTTACCCTGCTCATCATCTTTGTGCTGCTGTACCTGACGTTTTCCAGCTTTGGCGAGGCTGTTCTGATCATGGCCACCCTGCCCTTTGCATTGATTGGAGGCATCTGGCTGCTGTACCTGTTGAACTACAACCTGTCAGTTGCGGGTGCGGTCGGGTTCATCGCACTGGCCGGGGTCTCGGCAGAGTTTGGGGTCATCATGCTGCTGTACCTCAAGACGGCATGGGATGAGCGCCTTGACGAAGGAAAAACCAGCGAGGCCGATTTGCTGGATGCGATCCGCGAAGGCGCGGTGTTACGGGTGCGGCCCAAAGCCATGACGGTAGCGGTGATCCTTGCAGGCCTGTTTCCGATCATGTGGGGAACAGGGACAGGCTCTGAAGTCATGCAGCGCATTGCCGCACCTATGGTGGGCGGCATGATCACCGCGCCGCTGCTGTCGATGTTCGTGATTCCAGCGACCTACCTGTTGATGCGGCGCCAGCGTGAACACAAGGCTGGTGCTTTGCTATTTGCATTTTGGAGAAAATGACCTGCGCCCAGATCAACCGGCCCAATCATTCAACCCAAGTGCGTATGGCGTTCGTGTTTCGGCTCGGTTTCCATCACCGCCAATCCCTGCAAAATGCCGCAGGCATCAACCGCCTGCTCGGATTGACACCGCTCGCGTAACGCCCCCAGCTGTTGCTTGAGTTGCACCAGCTCCTGTAGTCGCTCATCAACATGGGCAATGTGCTGATCAAAGACCCTATTGATGGCACCGCAGCCAGCAACGGGTTGGTCGGCCAGTCCGAGCAGGGTATGAATTTCGTCGTGGCTCATGTCCAGCGCGCGGCAATTGCGGATGAAGCGCAAACGATCCAGATGCTTCGGACCGTACAGCCGGAAATTGCCCGACGTGCGTGTCGGCGCAGGAAGCAAGCCTTCCTTCTCGTAATAACGCACTGTTTCGACCGTGCATTGCGCAATCTGCGCCAATTCGCCGATTTTCATCATGAACTCCAGAAAGGCCTTGACCCTATAGTAACTTCAGGTTGTGTAATGGAATGAACCAGTTCAGGAACACCACATGTCTGTCAGCCACAAACACGATGCCCATGACCACTCGCCCCCTCACGATTGCTGTGATGGCACTGGCCCGCCGCCGGGGCCATCCGGCAAGCCCGAAACACGCACCGGCGAGGTTCAAACCCCCATTCGCATCATGCAGATGGACTGCCCTACGGAGGAGGCGCTGTTGCGCAAGAAGCTGGGTGGCGTGGCGGGAGTGGCCGACATGGAATTCAATCTGATGCAGCGTGTGCTGACGGTGACGCACGAACCTGGGGCTATTGAACCCATTCTGCAAGCCATTCGTTCATTGGGCTTTACCCCTGAGCCTGCAGGCGACTCATCCAACCCAACTGCGCCTGCCCCGGAGCCTGTCAAACCCGGGTGGCCCTTGGCACTCGCCGGTGTAGCCGCCACAGCGTCAGAAGCTGCGAACTGGGTGGGACTCCCAACATCAGTCGTTGCGCTACTGGCCGTCTTCGCGGTGCTGGCTTGCGGCATCACCACCTATCAAAAGGGCTGGATTGCCATTCGCAATGGCAACCTCAACATCAACGCGCTGATGAGCATCGCCGTGACAGGCGCGCTGTTGCTGGGTCAGTGGCCAGAAGCCGCGATGGTGATGGTGCTGTTCACCGTTGCGGAGTTGATCGAAGCCAGGTCCCTTGATCGTGCCCGCAATGCCATCAAAAACCTGATGCAGCTCGCATCAGAACGCGCGACTGTGCAACAGGTAGACGGCACATGGAGCGATGCAACCGCGAAGACGGTTGCGCTGAATGCGCGTGTGCGCATCAAGCCAGGTGAACGCATCGCCCTGGATGGCAAGATTGTCAGCGGGCGCTCCACCATCAATCAGGCTCCCATCACGGGCGAAAGCCTGCCCGTGGACAAGACCGAAGGCGATACTGTTTTTGCAGGGACGATCAATGAATCGGGGTCCTTCGAGTACATCGTGACGGCAACCGCAGGAGACAGCACGCTGGCACGCATCATCCACGCGGTTGAAGAAGCGCAGGGTGCGCGGGCACCCACGCAGCGTTTTGTCGATCGGTTCGC
Source organism: Pseudomonadota bacterium (assembly GCA_041192445.1). GTDB lineage: Bacteria > Pseudomonadota > Gammaproteobacteria > Burkholderiales > Burkholderiaceae_C > Egaibacter. The sequence continues at coordinate 4,059 of JBEEMW010000084.1, forward strand.
GCGGGTCTACACCCCGGTGGTCTTCACCTTCGCGCTGGCCATCGCCATTTTGCCGCCGCTGGCATTTGGCGGTGACTGGTTCAGCTGGATATACAAGGCGCTGGTCTTGCTGGTGATTGCCTGCCCTTGCGCGCTGGTGATTTCAACGCCTGTCACGATAGTCAGTGGCCTGGCAGCCGCAGCGCGCCTTGGAATTCTCGTCAAGGGTGGTGTCTATCTGGAGAAAGGCCGAAACCTCGCCTGGCTGGCGCTCGACAAAACCGGCACGATCACCCATGGCAAGCCCGTTCAGACGGATTTCGTGCTGCTCAATGGCGCAGGTGAGTCTGAAGTTCGCAGTCTGGCGGCAAGCCTGGCGAGCCGCTCGGATCACCCGGTGTCACGCGCACTGGCCGAAGCCGCCAAACGGGACGGTATTGCGTTGCGCAATGTGGAGCGCTTCGAGGCGCTGCCCGGACGGGGCACCAAAGGCCTGATGGATGGCCAGCTCTACCACTTGGGCAACCACCGCCTGATCCATGAGCAAGGCCAGTGTTCGGATGAGCTGGAAGCGCGTCTGTCTGTCATGGAAGAACAAGGTAAAACCGTCATCCTGCTGGCCGATGATCAAGGGGTGCATGGCCTGTTCGCGGTAGCCGATACGGTCAAGAACAGCAGCCGTCAGGCGATTGCCGAGCTGCACGCGCTGGGGATCAAGACGGTCATGCTGACAGGTGACAACGCCCACACCGCTCGGGCGATCGCGGCACAGGTCGGAATCGACGAAGCCCGGGGTGACTTGCTGCCCGGGGACAAGCTGGAAGTGATTGAAGGCATGCTGGGCAACGGCACCGCCGTGGGCATGGTTGGTGACGGGATCAATGATGCGCCGGCGCTGGCGCGCGCTGACATTGGCTTCGCGATGGGTGCCGCTGGTACAGGTACCACCATCGAGACCGCCGACGTGGCCCTGATGGACGATGATCTACGCAAACTGCCGCGCTTCGTGCGCCTGTCTCGTCAAACCCATGCATTGCTGGTTCAAAACATCGTGCTGGCCCTGAGCATTAAAGTGGTATTTTTCGTCCTGACCCTGATCGGTTCGGGCACGATGTGGATGGCGGTTTTTGCCGATGTGGGCGCGAGCTTGCTGGTGGTCGGCAATGGCTTGCGTTTGTTGCGACAGTAGCCATATTTGCGCATGAAATGGTTCAATTTCGGGATAAGGCCCCACCCACTGATAATGACAAGGCAATGAACCATATGCCCATCATCGCAGGTGCCATCACGGACGTCGCAGGCATTGAGGTCGGTCATTTCACCGACACACGTCGCCCCACAGGCTGTACCGTCATCATCGCCCGGGACGGTGCGGTGGCGGGCGTCGATGTCCGCGGCGCAGCACCCGGCACCCGAGAAACCGATTTGCTACATCCCAGCAACCTGGTTGATCGCATCCACGCCATCACCCTCGCCGGTGGCAGCGCCTGGGGACTGGATGCGGCCGGTGGTGTCATGCACTGGCTGGAGCAACACGGCATCGGCCTGCCTGTCCACTACGGCCTGGTACCCATCGTTCCGGCCGCGGTTTTGTTTGACTTGCCGGTTGGTGATCACACCATCCGGCCCGACGTGGCTGCGGGCTACGCCGCATGTGTGGCCGCCAGCCGGAACACACCGGCACAAGGCAATGTGGGTGCCGGTGCGGGCGCCTTGGTTGGCAAACTTTATGGCATTGAACGCGCGATGAAAGGTGGCATTGGCAGCGCTTGCATCACGCTGGACGGTGTAACCGTCGGGGCCATCGTTGCCTGCAATGCGGTGGGTGACGTCGTGGACCCCGTCACCGGTCAGGTCATTGCGGGCGCGCGCACTGACAGGCGCGCATTGACGCTTTTAAACAGTCGCCGGGCCATGCTGGCGGGCGACCCGCCCCACGCCTTGCTGGCCGGTACCAACACGACGCTGGGCGTGGTTGCCACCGATGCCATCCTGACCAAGGCACAAGCCCATCGTCTGGCGCAGGTCGCCCATGACGGGCTGGCACGCAGCATTTATCCGGTTCACACCATGTCGGATGGCGACACCTTGTTTGCCATGGGTACCGGGAAATCCGGAAAAACAACGAGCATGATGGTGCTGGCAACGCTGGCCGCCGAGGTGACGGCACGGGCTGTGGTGCAGGGCATTTTGGCTGCCACCGGGCTTACCCAAGGGGGCATCATCTGGCCAGCGGCTTGTGATCTGGACACACACTAAAATTTCCCATGCCTAAAGCCATACGCCACACCCTGCTTTCCCTGCGCGATTTGTTTGCCTCAGCGGGACCTTTCATTTTGCTGGCCATCGTGCTGCTCGGTTTGGCCTACGCCTGGCTGGATCCCAACCCGCCCAAGCGGGTCACGCTGGCAACCGGGCCGGCACAAAGTGCCTACGCGGAGTTTGGGGTCCGTTATGCCAAAGCCCTGGCGGCCACGGGCATCGACGTGGTGCTGCTGCCCAGTGAAGGCTCTTCTGCCAACCTGCAACTCGTGCGCGATGGCAAGGCTGATCTCGGCTTTGTCCAGGGTGGCAGTGCCGTGCAAAGCCCGGAGGGCGATACCGTACCGGTGTCTTTGGGGAGTTTGTTTGTAGAACCTGTCTGGCTGTTTTACCGGGCTGAGTCGGCCGTCAAAGTGTCCCCCACCGGTATCCTGACATCGTTGACCCAGCTCAAAGGCATGCGTGTCAACGTAGGAACCAGCGGCAACGGCGTGCCGACCCTGATGAACGCCCTGTTTGAGGTGAACCGCATCGAACCTGCCAGCATGCAGCTGTCACAACTGGATCAAACCGCCGCTACCGTCGCTTTTCTCAGCGGTGAGCTGGACGCATTGGTCTTTGTGTCAGCCCCCGAGTCCTTAATGGTGCAAATGCTGCTGCAAACACCTGGCGTCAAACTGATGGACTTTGCACAAAACGAAGCCTATTCACGCCGCCTGCCCTTTTTGGCCCCCGTGACACTGCCGCGCGGCGTGGTGGATCTGGCCGCGGATCTGCCTGCAATCGACGTGAGGCTGGTGGCCCCCACCACCACGCTACTGGCTGGGCACAAGGTGCACCCAGCCATTCTCCAGTTGTTCTCTCAGGCTTCGCTCACATTTCATGGTGGTGCGGGCTGGTTCAGCCGGGCGCGCGAGTTTCCGAATACAGCCAATACGGAGTTTCCCCTGGCCAAAGAGGCTGAGCGAACCATCCAGAACGGTGTGCCACTGCTGCAGCGTTACCTGCCCTTTTCATTAGCCAACCTGATGGAGAGAATGTGGCTGGCGCTGGGTATCATCATCGCCATTTTGCTGCCATTGAGCCGCATCATCCCGCCTCTGTACGAGTTCAGGATTCGCTCCAGGGTATTTCGCTGGTATGGCCAGTTGAGGGAGATTGAAAACCGCCTGGGGTCTGAAACCGGGACAGCCCAGGCACTCGTGGCAGAGCTTGACCAGATGGAGGAACGCGTCGGGAAAATATCGGTCCCCCTCTCGTACACGGATGAACTCTACGCCCTGCGCAACCACATCCAGCTGGTTCGCGGGAAAATGCTCAGGGCGTGACCGGGCTGTTCTGACTACTTCAAAGCCTTGAAACGCATGCGTTTGGGCTTGGCACCTTCTTCGCCCAGACGTTTTCTCTTGTCGGCCTCGTATTCCTGGTAATTTCCGTCAAAGAAAGTCCATTGGCTGTCACCTTCGCACGCCAGAATATGCGTGGCGATACGGTCCAGAAACCAGCGGTCGTGGCTGATCACCATCAACGACCCGGCGAATTCCAGCAAGGCGTCTTCCAGGGCCCGCAAGGTCTCCACATCCAGATCGTTTGACGGCTCATCGAGCATCAACACGTTGCCACCGGCAATCAGGGTTTTGGCAAGGTGCAGCCGCCCGCGCTCACCCCCGGACAACGTACCGACCCGTTTTTGCTGATCAGCGCCATTGAAGTTAAAGCGTCCGCAATAGGCCCGACTGGCCATTTGAAATTTGCCAACGTTGAGGATGTCCAGCCCACCGGAAACGTCTTCCCAAACTGTCTTTTCATTTGCCAGGTCATCCCGGTTCTGATCGACAAACGCCATTTTCACGGTGGAGCCGATTTTGACTTCCCCGCTGTCGGGCTTTTGCTGACCGGAAATCATGCGGAACAGGGTCGACTTACCGGCCCCGTTGGGCCCGATGATGCCCACGATGGCACCCGCCGGAACCTTGAAGCTCAGGTTGTCGATCAATACGCGGTCGCCAAACGATTTACTCACACCGACGAACTCAATCACCTCATTGCCCAGGCGATCCGCCACGGGAATGAAGATCTCATTCGTTTCGTTGCGCTTCTGGTACTCGAAATCGGACAACTCCTCGAAACGGGCCAGACGGGCCTTGCTCTTGGCCTGACGTGCCTTGGGGTTTTGACGCGACCACTCCAGCTCTTTCTTCAATGCTTTGGCACGCGACTCCTCGCCTTTTTGTTCCTGCACCAGTCGCTCGCTCTTTTGTTGCAACCAGTCGCTGTAGTTGCCTTTGTAGGGAATACCGGAACCGCGGTCGAGTTCCAGAATCCACTCGGCGGCATTATCCAGAAAGTAACGGTCGTGGGTGATGGCCACGACTGTGCCCGGGTAGCGCTGGAGAAACTGCTCCAGCCAATCAACCGACTCGGCATCCAGGTGGTTGGTCGGCTCGTCCAGCAGCAGCATGTCGGGTTTGGACAGCAGCAGGCGGCACAGCGCGACGCGACGCTTCTCGCCACCCGACAAGACGCCGATGTTGGCATCCCAGGGTGGCAGACGCAAGGCATCAGCGGCAATTTCGAGCTGGTGTTCCGAATCCGTGCCGGCACTGCCAATGATGGCTTCCATTTCAGCCTGCTCCGTAGCCAGTTTGTCGAAATCGGCATCTTCCTCGCCATAAGCGGCGTAAATTTCTTCCAGGCGCGCCTTGGCGGTAAAAACCGCACCCATGCCCGCTTCAACACTTTCGCGCACAGTCTGGGTCGGGTCAAGCTGGGGTTCCTGGGGAAGATAACCAATTTTCAAGTTGGCCATGGGTGTGGCTTCACCCTCAATTTCCTTGTCAACACCGGCCATGATTTTGAGCAGTGTGGACTTGCCGGACCCGTTCGTTCCCAAAACGCCAATCTTGGCACCAGGGAAAAAACTGAGCGAAATGTCTTTGAGAATATGCCGCTTCGGCGGAACAATCTTGCCGACGCGGTTCATGGAAAATACGTATTGAGCCATTGGGTAAGTTCTAACGGGGTAAATACCGCATTATCGGCTGTGGCCGTGCCCCACCCGATGACCAGCCCGGGCAGGCCGTTATTTCTTTGCTGGCGCGACGCTGGCAGTATGCCCGGCAACAAGCTCGTTATGCAATGCCGTTTGGGCAACCCCGTCCAGCGCGCTGTCAATCACATGGCCCGAAGAAACCACCCGGATCCGGCCCTGCGACCCCAATCGCTCCATTGTGCGACGCGACATGGAGTGTGCCAAGCCAGCCCCGGAAATAAACATGAACAGCGTGCGGTGGGGGCTGGACCAGGTCAACTGGGCCCTCACCCAGGCGTCATTGAGCAGCAGTTCAACCCACGACCCCGTATCAAGATCTGCCGGTGACCACGACCCGCCGGGAAGCGGTGCGGGCACTTCCAGCTTGCCCGGCTTGCCTGACGTGCCAGAACCACTCGAAAAGTCCATGACCGTGGCTGCGTCTGTGCCCAAATAGTCTGCACCACCCGATTCATCGTCCGCAACCCAGAATGCGGCAGATTCAGGTGGCTCATAGGGAGGCACATCGCCCTGCTGGGCATCATCACCAGCTCCGTCGGACTCGGGTTGACTGTTTCGGGCCTCGCCCTGTCCGGCAGCAAGTGCCGCCCGGTGAATATCAAACGCCTTTTCGTGAAGGGTGATGAGTTGATCGAAGAAGACCGCTATGCGCTCCTGCGGGTAGTCGATCAGCGCCAGCCCCTGCCTCAACTGCCCCAGAAGGCGGGGAACGAGCCGAACCAGTCGTGCCGGGTTACGCCGCGTCAGGCGAAACTGCACGCTCCAGGTCAAGTCGTCCACCAGCGCCAGGTAGCCTTGCGGATCAACCGTGCCATCTTCGCAGCTCAACTGCGACTCGGCCACCACCAACGCCCAGGGTCCACCCAGAAAACCGGTCACAAGTTCCGGCAGCCTTTGACCGTTGAAACGCCCGGTCAACTCATCGGCGTGACGCTGCGCCAGCAAGTTGCGCTGCTCGGCGTGCAACAGTGCCCGGGCCGCTTCTTCCTGACGCTGGCGTTGCGCCATCTCATCATGAGCCCAGCCCTCATCGAGTTGCTGCACCACACTGACAAAAGACGCCGCATCACCGGCCTCCTTGGTCAACACGTCAACGGCGTCGGAGATTGACTTCAGAAATTTGGCGAAACCCTCGTCATTTTCAGTTGCGTAGCCCAGGCTGCGATGCGTCAACCGGTCCAGAAATTGCCGCGCTGGATGTTGGCGTTCGCTAAAAAAGCGGGGATCCGACTTGGACAGCCGCAACAGTGCCGGCTCTATCAATCTGAGCTGCCTCCTCACTTTGGGCAACAGTCTCTGGTCCAGCATGAGGTTATCCAGCATCATGCGGACCACTTCTTTGCCCAGCTGTCGGCCCAGTTGCCTGCTTTGTGAGTGCTCCCGTGCCACTTGTGCGCTGACTGGTTTCCCGCGCGGGTTTGCGGGCTCCTTGCCGGCGGACTCGGCCGCGCGCAGGGCCAGGCGCTTCATCATGGGTTCCACGAGTTTCAGGTCCTGCAAGGCCACGAACGAGGCGGGTACGGTGTGCATGAAGTCTTTCATGCTCGCGCCGCCACCCATCTCCAGCTCGCCCGAAAGCAGCCGCCGGAGTTTATCCAGCGTCAGGAGTGTTCGCGTTACGGTGTTCTCCGCCGGTTTGGCACGGGCAGCAGCGCTGTCACCCGCCGGACTACCCAGTGGGTCAGCAGGCTCAACTCCCTGGGAGCGCAACCAGTCCGAGGCTTCACGGTAGAGCTGACGCAAACTGACCCCCAGCAGCCCCGCCGCTGGCGTGAGCAACTCCCCACGCACAGCGTCATCCGCAATGTGCTGGAGCAGGCTTTGGTGCAAGGCACGAACAAATGCCTCGGGCTTGAGCGGATTCAGATGCGACTGAACCGTGATCCATCCCAACAGGCCGCTGATCAGGGCCGAGAAAGCGGGCAGCACATCATCCACGGCCCTGGAAACTTCTTGCTGGGCAAGCGCAAATTCGATGCTTTCGTCAATCTCCCGCGAATCGAAGAGCTGGATGTCGGCAAATCGCACCAGCGTTCGCTCCGTACCATCTTGCGAACCGCCCTTAAAAACTGCCTGGCGCAACTCGACCTCAAACGTGTTTCTCAGTGCCTGGGGGTTGGTTCGCAGTTGCTGGATGACCAGCTTGCCGGCAGCGCTGATGTCCCAATGCGCGCGGCTACTGCCGGCCCGTGCAACAGATGCACTCAAACCGTCCAGAACATCGCCAATCAACGCATCGACCTGAGCCAGCACAATTTCGATGCAGTCCGACAAAGACGGGCGCGCAAGAGTCTCATTGCTCGCTACGCCGATTCGCCGCAACAAAAACTTCTTCATCAACCGCCTTCCTTGCATCACACAGGTACCCGTCGCCAAGTATTCATCCCATGGCTTTTTTTGCATTCTCACCGTTACGGGCCGATAAAGGCACATCGGTAACATCTTGTTGCGACTTAACTGATTGGGTCAGGTGGGCGCCCTATCCGGCGATAAACGCCGCCTGTGCGACAATCAAGGCTGTTGCGGCGCTCCAGTTGCCTGCAATACCAGCAACTTGCTGGGGACAAGACCTCGCGTTTTTGTCCAATTTTTGAATCTATCTGCCTTTGACTGGCCCGGTGTCTTGACACGGGGACAGGCCGATATCCCAAGCGCCCTGGATGGGCGTCACACTAAATGAACTTTGAAGATCTGAACCTGGCCCCGGCCATTGTTAAAGCCGTGCGCGAGCAAGGTTACGAAACCCCCACGGCAATTCAGGCACAGGCTATTCCTGTGGTGCTGGAAGGCCACGACTTACTCGGTGGCGCCCAAACCGGAACCGGTAAAACGGCCGCCTTTGTGTTGCCCATGCTCCACAAACTCAGCATGAGCCGCAGCGCGCAGAACAAATTTGGCGGCACGGGCATTCGTGCCCTGGTGCTCACGCCCACCCGCGAACTGGCAGCGCAGGTCGAGGAATCCGTTCAGACTTACGGCAAGTTTTTGCAACTCTCCAGCACCGTGATTTTTGGCGGTGTGGGCATGAACCCGCAAATCAGCCGCGTCAAAAAAGGCGTGGACATCCTGGTTGCAACGCCAGGCCGACTGCTGGACCTGCTGCAACAAGGCGTGCTGGATCTGGGCCAGGTGCAAATGCTGGTGCTGGACGAAGCCGACCGCATGCTGGACATGGGCTTTATCCATGATGTGAAAAAAGTGCTGGCCGTGGTGCCCAGAGAAAAGCAGAGCCTGCTTTTCTCTGCCACTTTCAGCGACGAGATTCGCGAGCTGGCCGCCACGCTGCTGAAGAACCCGCAAAGTGTGCAGGTTACGCCACGCAACACCACCGTGCAGCGCATCACCCAGGTGATTCACCCCGTGGGTCGTGGCAAGAAGAAAGCCCTGCTGGCGCACATCATCAACGAACAAAACTGGAGCCAGGTACTGGTGTTCACGCGCACCAAATTTGGGGCCAACAACGTTGCCGAATTCTTGACCAAGAACGGCATTCAGGCCATGGCCCTGCATGGCAACAAGAGCCAGGCTGCGCGTACCCAGGCGTTGAGCGGCTTCAAGAGCGGCGATATCCGGGCGCTGGTCGCCACCGACATAGCCGCACGCGGCATCGACATTGATGACCTGCCACACGTGGTGAATTACGACATCCCCAACGTCAGCGAAGACTATGTGCACCGCATTGGCCGCACTGGCCGCGCAGGGGCAGACGGCGCTGCTGTGAATCTGGTGTGTCTGGATGAAGAAGGCTTCATGCAGGACATCGAACGCTTCACCAAGCAGAACATTGAAGTCAAAATGGTTGACGGGTTTGGCCCTGAGCCCGGCGAGCAGGCGGAGCCTATTGCCATGGGCCGCCAGACCATCTGGGGCGGTGCAGGCAAACCACCAAGCCGCGACGTCATGCAAGCTGCAGCCCGCAATGCACGCACAGAGATGCTGCAGCGCGTGCGCGACAGCAAGGGTGCGCAGGGTGACCGTGGCGGGAACGGCGGTGGTGGTGGTGGTGGTGGTGGCGGCGGACGTGGCGGCCAGGGTGGCGCGCGCGGAAATAGCCGTGGTGGTGGCAATGGCGGTGGCGGTGGCGGTGGCGGTTATGGCGGCGGTCGTGGTGATGGCCAACCTGCTGACCACGCTCCCCGCAGCTTCAGTCAACGCCCCCCTCAAGATCGCGGTCGCTCTGGCGGCGGTGGATTTGGCGGTGGCGGCGGTCAACCGCAACGCCCGGCACAAGGCGGACAGCCCGACCCCATGCGTACCAGCGTGGACATGATGGCAGAACGCAGCGGCGCCCGTCGTGGTGGTGGCGGTGGTGGCGGCTATGGCGGTGGCGGTGGCGGCAACCGGAGTGGCGGCTATGGCGGCGGAGGCGGCGGTGGCCGTTCCGGAGGTGGTTCGGGTGGCTTTGGTGGCGGGGGCGGTGGTTCTCGTGGGCCGGGCGGTTCTCGCGGCTCCTCCAGCCGATAAACACTGCGCAGCAGTTCACAGCGTGGGCCGCCCTGGCCCCGCTGTACCGCAAACGTGGCATACACGTTCTGCTATCGGGGGGCATGCAGTCTGCATGACAGCGCTGATACGATCAGTGCATGAGTCAACAAAACCCGACATTTTCCTGTGGACAGCACGATGAGTGAGCAACCGGCAACCCTGTTGGCGGTCGATTGGGGCACCTCATCATTGCGCGGTGCGCGTCTGGGTGCGCAGGGCCAGGTACTTGAAGAAAAATCGCTGGCCCGTGGCATTCAGACGGTTGCACCCGGTGAATTTGCTACAGTTTTCGAAGCAAGCTTTGGAGACTGGGCGAGGGCTAGCGGGTCTTTTTGCATGATATCCGGCATGGCCGGCAGCAAACAGGGCTGGGTTGAAGCACCCTACTGCCCCTGTCCGGCCGGGTTTGATGAGGTCGCGGCGCGGCTGACCTGGATTGACCCCGCCCCCAACGGACTGCGCGTTGCCATCGTGCCCGGTTTGAGCTGTGAACACCCGTCAACGGTCTCCGGGCTGGAGAGTGTCCCCGACGTGATGCGCGGTGAAGAGGTGCAGATCCTCGGGGCCATGCAACTGACCGGCCTGCGGGAGGGCATCTTTGTATTGCCCGGTACCCACAACAAATGGGCGCGGGTGTCAGAGGGTCGGGTGACCAGCTTTCGCACCTTCATGACGGGTGAGTTTTACGCCCTGCTCAGCCAACGCTCCATTTTGTCCAAAACAATGGATCCCGATGCGCCCTTTGACGAGGCCGCGTTTACGCAAGGGGTGAGTCAGTCACGCACCGGTACCGGTGGCTTGCTTCACAACGCCTTCAGCACACGCACCCTGTCGCTGTTTTCCCGGCTGGGTGCGCCTGCCCTGACCAGCTACCTGTCGGGCCTGATCATTGGCGAGGAGATTCAGGCGCAAGGCCTTCCAGAGGGTTCCGGCGTGAACCTGATCGGTGCACCAGCCCTGACGCAACGTTATGCGCAGGCGCTGGCTTTGCACGGCGTACAGTCCCGGATATTGGGTGCCGAAGCCACCTGGGCCGGTTTGCATGCGCTGGCACAAACCCTGGCGGCGACACCCATCCGGATATCACCCCCAAAAGACCACTGATGATGAACCCCCTCAACCAATTTTCTGCTGCGTTCGCCAAATTGCCACTCGTCGCGATTCTGCGGGGGCTGACGCCTGAAGAAGCACCCGCCATGGGTGAGGCACTGACGGGTGCCGGCTTTACGCTGCTGGAAGTCCCCTTCAACTCACCGCGCCCGCTGGAAAGCATCGCCTTGCTGGCGAAGAATCACCCCACCGCTTTGGTCGGAGCCGGGACCGTGCTCACGGTTGAGCAGGTACGTGACGTGCATTCGGCGGGCGGACAACTCATCATTTCACCCAACTTCAATCCCGCTGTGGTGCAGGAAGCCGTGCGGCTGGGCCTGATCTGCCTGCCCGGCATCGTCACGCCAACCGAGGCGTTTGGCGCACTGGCAGCAGGCGCGCAGGGGCTCAAGCTGTTCCCGGCCGAAGCCGCGTCACCCGCCGTGATCAAGGCGATGAAAGCGGTTCTGCCAGCCGGCACCCTCATACTGCCGGTAGGCGGCATCACGCCAGGCAACATGGCCGAGTGGCGTGCGGCTGGAGCCGACGGCTTTGGCATTGGTTCGGCCCTGTACAAGCCGGGCAAGAGTGCATCGGCCGTGCGGGAAGATGCTACTAATTTCATAGCTGCTTACGCAGGTTTGATGAGGGCTTGAGCCCGATATGCCTGATATTTCCGCCCAAACACCGCCCACCATCTGTTTTGGCCTGAGCGGCAAAGTGGTCATCGTCACCGGGGGCGCACAGGGCATTGGGGCGGCCTGTGCCCGGCGTTTTGCGCGGGAAGCCGCCCATGTGGTGATCGCAGACGTGGCGGATGCCCGGGGCCTTGCACTGGCAGCGGAACTCGGTGCGCTGTATGTGCATTGTGATGTGGGCGACAAGCTGGATGTGGACGCCGCCGTGGCCCGTGCCATCAAGATCCATGGCCGTATTGACGTTCTGGTGAACAACGCGGGTATCTTTCGTGCCGCAGACTTTCTGGACGTCACCGAAGACGATTTCGACGAGGTGCTGCGTGTCAACCTCAAAGGTGCGTTCCTGATGGGTCAGGCGGTGGCGCGGGAAATGGCCCGTCAGGCGTACGGGGTGATTGTCAACATGAGTTCGGTCAACGGCGTGCTGGCCATCCCCACCATCGCCAGCTACAACGTGAGCAAAGGCGGCATCAACCAGCTCACCCGGGTGATGGCGCTGGCGCTGGCTGACCGGGGCATTCGGGTCAATGCTGTCGCCCCCGGCACCATCGCCACCGAGCTGGCCGAGAAAGCGGTTCTCACCAGCGAGGCGGCGCGGGCAAAAGTCATGAGCCGCACGCCGATGCGGCGCCTGGGGCTGCCCGAAGAAATTGCCGATGTCGTCGCCTGGCTGGCCAGCGACGCCGCGAGTTACGTCACCGGTGAAATCGTGACTGTTGATGGCGGGCGCATGACCCTGAACTACACGGTACCGCTGTAACCACCCCACACCGATTTTTTCAAATGGAATTGTCATGACAACACCCAACCAACTTGAAGCCTGGCTCGAGCAGGAACAACGCGTTCGACTGGTGATGGAGGGTGGCCCCGGCCCGGGTGTTGCACGGCCCGAACAGATCGCGGGCAAGACCGGACTGGAGATGATGCAGGCCATGCTGCGTGGCGAGATTCCCTATGCGTCCATCGCCCAAACGCTGGATTACCTGCTGCTGGAGGCAGAACTGGGCCGTACCGTCTTTCAGGGCACCCCCGGTGTTCAGCACCTCAACCCCATGGGCACCGTGCATGGGGGCTGGTTTTGCACGCTGCTGGACTCGGCGCTGGGCTGTGCCGTCCACACCATGATGCCTGCGGGGCGCGGCTACACCACCGCCGAACTGAGCGTGAACCTGGTCAAGGCGATTACCCCCAAGGTGCAGCGCGTGCGGGCCGAAGGCAAAGTCATCCATTGCGGTCGGCAGCTCGCCACGGCAGAAGCGCGGCTCGTCGGTCCGGACGGCACGCTGTACGCGCACGCCACCACCACCTGCCTGGTATTTGACATGCCCACCCGGTGAGCCTGCAGCCCAGGCATCACCACCGGGCGCCCTGAATATCAGATTTCCAGCACAATCATGGGCATGAGACTCCTCCACACCATGCTGCGCGTTGGCAACCTCCAGCGCGCCATCGATTTCTACACCGGCGTGCTGGGCATGACCTTGTTGCGCACCTCAGAAAACGTCGAATACAAGTACACGCTGGCGTTCGTCGGGTATGGCAACAACCCCGATCATGCCGAGCTGGAACTGACCTACAACCACGGCGTGAATAGCTACGACATGGGCACCGCCTATGGTCACATCGCCCTGGGCGTACCCGACGCCTACGCGGCATGCGACAAGATCAGGGCTGCCGGTGGCAATGTCACCCGCGAAGCCGGTCCGGTCAAGGGTGGCAGCACCGTGATTGCGTTTGTCACAGACCCCGATGGCTACAAGATTGAGTTGATCCAGCGGTAAGCACCGTGTTGGGCATGCAGCAAGAGCGGCGCGGCGCGCTACTGGTCTTTGGCTCTGCCGCGGTGTGGAGCTTTGGTGGCGCCATTGCCCGGTTTTTGAGTGTCACCGACAGTTGGGTCATCGTTTTCTGGCGCTCGCTTTTCGCAGCCACCTTCTTGCTGGGGTTCATGTTGTGGCGTCACGGCGTGCGCGGCACCAAAGAACTGTTTGGTGCCATGGGCATGCCCGGCCTGGGTGTGGCGCTGTGTTTTGCCGTTGCCTCGGTCGCGTTCGTCGTGGCACTGGCCCACACCACCGTCGCCAACGTTTTGCTGATCCAGGCAGGCACCCCGCTTTTTGCAGCCCTGATGTCTTTTGCCTTGTTTCGCGAACGGGTATCTGGCGGCACCTGGCTGGCCATCACCGCCGTGATTGTGGGCGTTGTCATCATGGTGTCGGGCTCCATTGGCGGGCACATATCACCCATAGGCGACGCGCTGTCCCTGCTCGTGGCCATCACCTTTGCAGGGGCCACCGTCATCACCCGCCGCCACGCCAACGTGCGGATGTTGCCCGCCGTTTGTCTGGGCACGGTTATCGCAGCAGTTGTGGCCGCGACCCTGGCAAGCGGTTTTCAGGTCACGGCAGTCAATGCGGGCCTGCTGTTTTTATTCGGTGCGCTCAACCTGGGTTTGGGCATGGTTTTTTTCGTGACAGGCGTGCGGCTTTTACCGTCGGTGCTGGCGGCCTTGATCAGCACCGCAGAGCCGGTACTGGGGCCAATCTGGGTGTGGCTGGTCCATGGCGAGGTGCCCGGTGCCAGAACGCTGATCGGTGGCAGCGTCGTGTTTCTGGCCCTTTTGGCGCACCTGGGCTGGCAGCTTCAGCAGCAAAAGCGGGTTGGGGCTTAAGCTCAGGCCTTTTTCAAACTACCCGTATCCCGCGCCAGTTGCGTGATGCGCGCCCAGTCGCCTTGCGCCAGCGCCTCTGCCGGAACCAGCCACGAGCCGCCCACACACACCACATTGGGCAAGGCCAGAAACTCGGGCGCGTTTTGCAATGTCACGCCACCGGTGGGGCAAAACCTCACATCGAAAAATGGACCACTCCAGGCCTTGAGCATGGCTGGGCCACCGGCCTGCATGGCCGGGAAAAACTTGAGTTCGGTCAGGCCATCTTCCTGCGCCATCATGATCTCGCCACCCGTGGCCACACCGGGCAACAGGGCCATGCCGGCATCGCGACACGCCTGGCCAACCGCCGAGGTGTAGCCAGGGCTCACTGCAAACAGGGCACCTGCATTGGCAGCGGCCTGCGCATCGGCTTTGGTGCGCACGGTGCCGGCACCCACCACCGCTTCAGGGACTGCCCGCGCAATGGCTTCGATACACGCCAGCGCGCTGGGTGTACGCAGGGTCACTTCCAGCATGCGCACGCCCCCAGCCACCAGCGCCCGGGCCATAGGCACGGCGTGTGCCACATCGTTGAGCACGATCACCGGAATCACGGGGGCATCCTGCATCACCTGCAGTGCCGAGAATTTTTGGGTTGTTGTCACTTTTTTTATTCCTTTAATGGGTAGTTGATTTCAGGTGCTCACAGCCAGGTACAAGCGCCGGCCTCCGCCGCCAGGGCGTTGCGTCGCATACCGGCAAACAATTCACGTCCCATGCCCAGGCCGTTTTCTGCGCTCAGGGCCGGGGGCATGACCGCCAGAGGGCGTGCCGCCCACTCAGCGTCTGATACCAGCACCTGCAAGACGCCATTGGGCGCATCCAGACGAATCACGTCGCCGTCGATCACCCTGGCCAGCGGGCCACCAGCCAGTGCTTCGGGCGACACATGAATGGCGGCCGGCACCTTGCCTGAAGCGCCGCTCATGCGTCCATCCGTCACCAGCGCCACTTTGAAGCCCTTGCCCTGTAACACGGCCAGTGGCGGTGTCAGTTTGTGCAGCTCGGGCATGCCGTTGGCCTGCGGACCCTGCCAGCGCACAACACAAATCACGTCGCGGTCCAGCTCACCCGCCTGAAAAGCGGCGTGCAAGGCTTCTTGTGATTCAAACACGCGGGCGGGGGCCTCGATCACATGCCGATCTTCAGGCACTGCCGACACCTTGATCACGCTGCGCCCCAGATTGCCCTGCAGCAACTTGAGGCCACCTGTGGCGCTGAACGGCGCGCTGGCCGGGCGCACCACGGTGTCGTCTTTCGACGCGCCGATGTCCTGCCACTGCAAGGCAGCCGCTAACGCATCACCTTGTGCATCACTTTGTACCGGCACACGGGTGTATTCACGCAAACCACCCGGGCGTGTGGTCAACACGTCTGCGTGCATGAACCCGGCATCCACCAGTTCACGGATCACAAAGCCGGGGCCACCCGCTGCCTGGAACTGGTTCACGTCTGCACTGCCGTTGGGGTACACGCGGCTGAGCAGCGGCACCACGTCTGACAACGCAGAGAAATCGTCCCAATCAATCACGATACCCGCGGCACGGGCGACTGCCACCCAATGAATCAGGTGGTTGGTTGAACCACCCGTGGCCAGTAACGCCACCATCGCGTTGACAATGCATCGCTCATCCACCACGTGGCCGATAGGGGCAAAACGTTTGCTCCGGGTGATGTCCAGCACCGTGCGCACAGCCTCACGCGTCAGCTCGTCCCGCATGGCAGCGCCGGGGTTGACGAACGCCGTGCCGGGCACGTGCAGACCCATGGCTTCGAGCAACATCTGGTTGCTGTTGGCAGTGCCGTAAAACGTGCAGGTGCCGGGGCCGTGGTAGGCCGCCGACTCGGCCTGCAACAACTCCTGGCGTCCAACCAGCCCTTGTGCAGCCTTCTCACGCACTTTGCCTTTTTCATTGTTGGACAGGCCTGAGGTCATCGGCCCTGCGGGCACAAACACGGTGGGCAAATGGCCAAAATGCAGCGCGCCAATCAGCAGACCCGGCACGATCTTGTCACACACCCCCAGCATCAGCGCGGCGTCAAACACATCGTGACTGAGTGACACGGCCGTGGCCATGGCGATCACATCACGCGAAAACAAACTGAGCTCCATGCCCGGCGTGCCCTGGGTCACACCGTCACACATGGCGGGCACACCGCCCGCCACCTGGGCGGTGGCACCCAGCTTGCGCGCCTCGGTCTTGACGATGTCCGGGTAATGCTGCAAGGGTGCGTGGGCCGACAGCATGTCGTTGTACGCGGTGATGATGCCGATATTGGGGGCCTTTTGCGCCACCACCCGCAACTTGTCATTCGACGGCAAAGCCGCAAAGGCGTGCGCCACATTGGCACAACCCAGGCGTTCCGCACCCGGTTTTCTGGACGTCATGGCATCGATGCGCGCGAGATAGGCCAGGCGCGTACCTTCGCTGCGATCCCTGATCCGCTGGGTGACGGCTTCAACAGTTGTATTGAGTTTCATAGAAATTTGGTAACTAAATTACAGGCCTCATGGTACTCCTGAACCCGTCAAAAGGGGTGGATTCAAGTTACCAGATGGTTACCAACGCAGTGGCCACAACAGCGTGCCCGATCGGGACGACCTCAGTGGCTGTAAAGTGTGCCCATGCGTGCCTTCATCCGTGGGCCCACAACGGTGCCGTGCCAGCGCTGCCCCCTGGATGATTTGCACGGTGTTTCTATACTTGCGACATGACCTTCATCGCCGACCTCCGCAAAAGTTACGAACGCGCTGAACTCAACGAAGACGCCTCGCACGCAGACCCCCTGAAGCAATTTGCGCAGTGGTTGCAGGAGGCCATCGACGCGCAAGTGCCCGAGCCCAACGCCATGACACTGGCCACCGTGGCCGGCAACCTGCGCCCCAGCACACGCGTGGTGTTGATCAAAGAGTACGACGAACGCGGCATTGTCTGGTACACCAATTTTGATAGCCGCAAGGGCCAGGAGCTGGCGGCCAACCCTTTTGCCGCCCTGCAGTTTCACTGGGTCGAGCTGGAACGGGTGGTGCGCATTGAAGGCATCGTTGAAAAAGTCAGCGATGCACAAAGTGACGCGTACTTTCACAGCCGCCCGCTGGATTCACGCATTGGCGCCTGGGCGTCCCCGCAAAGTCAGGTCATTTCGGGGCGGGGTGTGCTGGTGGCCAACGCCGCCAAATATGGGGCGCAATTTTTGCTGCGCCCCCCTCGCCCGCCGCACTGGGGTGGCTACCGGCTCAAACCCGACAACTGGCAATTCTGGCAAGGCCGCAAAAGCCGCCTGCACGACCGGCTGCGCTACAGCTTGAGCCCGGCCGCTGATGCATCGCCAGATGCCGGACCCGTGTGGATTCGCGAACGGCTGGCACCCTGAACCGGGAATGGGGGAATCGGGAGCTGGTTTACGGCAAATGACTCACCAGAGCCATCACCAGCGAGATGGTGACCAGGCCCAGCGCAGTTGACACCGCCACGCTGGCAGTCACCAGGTCTTGCGCCACCTCATAGCGTTGCGAAAACATGAACACGTTGGCCCCAATCGGCAGGGACGCCGCAACGATCATCACCGTCAGCGGCAGCCCGCTCAGGCCCAGCGACCAGCTCAGGGCCGCCACCAGCGCCGGAAACACCAGGTTTTTAATCAGGCTCAGGCCAAGCGCCCCCTTGAGTTGCTCGCCCACCCGGACGTGGGTCAGCGTGACACCCACCAACACCAATGCCAGCGGTCCAAAGGCATTGCCCAGCAACTGCAGCGGCCGGTCCACCACAGCTGGAATCACTAGACCAGTCTGAGCAAACAACAGGCCCAGGATGATGGGCAAGGGCACCGGGTGAATGATGCCGTTGCGCGCGGCACCCAGCACTGTCAGCATCATGTGCCGCCCGCCCCTTACACCAGTCGCAGCTTCCTCGCGCGCCACGGCCAGCTCCAGCACCACCGTGGCCAGGGTCAGCAACACCAGCGCGTGCACCGATATCAGTGTGAACAGCGTCACCAGCCCGGCGTCGCCATAGGCCAGGCCGACCAGCGGCGTGCCAATGGCCAGGGTGTTGCTGAAGGTCGCCGCCAGCGCCAGCACGGAGGCCCGGCGGGTCAGCCCCTGCCAGGCGAGCATTGCGCCCGACAACAGAATCGCCGCCACAAAATACATCGCCACCGGCTTGAAATTGAGCTGCTCCACGTGCACCGTGCTCATGGTGCGAAACAACAACGCGGGCGTGAGCACCATGAACACCAGGTTTGAGAGGTCTTTTGTGGCCTCAGCCCTCATAAAGCCTGCGCGGCCAGCTATCAAACCAATAGCAATCAACAGCACGACAGGAATCAGGGACAACAGGACGGGATTGTTCATGAA
>JBEEMW010000085.1:0-7791 GCA_041192445.1 Pseudomonadota bacterium
CCGGCGCCACGGTGGCGCAGCACCTTGCGGTAAGGCGTGTTGCCGTCTTGCAGTAGCGCGGGCGGCACGCCCCGGGCGCCGTGCAGGGCACTGGCGCCCCGGTAGTGGTCTTCGTGCAGCTTGAAATAGGGCAGGGCGTTGTCCCAGCGCCAAGCGTCGTCTCCAGTCAATTGCGCCCAGTGGTCATAGTCGCGCGCCTGGCCGCGCATGTAAATCATGCCGTTGATGCTGCTGGAGCCGCCCAGGCCCTTGCCGCGCGGGTAACGCAGCGTGCGGCCATTCAGGCCGGCCTCGGGCTCGGTGTTGAACAGCCAGTCGGTGCGCGGGTTGCCGATGCAATACAGGTAACCCACCGGGATATGGATCCAGTGGTAGTCGTCCTTGGCACCCGCCTCAATCAACAGGACCCGTTTGCTGGCATCAGCACTCAACCGGTTGGCCAGCAGACACCCTGCCGTACCTGCGCCGATGATGATGTAGTCGAAATTCATATTGCTCATGGCTGCGTGGGGTCTGGTTGGGGGGTCAATAGCCGACCCAGTTTGGTTTGCGTTTTTCCTGAAATGCCTTTTGCCCCTCTTTGGCGTCCTCGGTCAGCGTGAACAGGGCGATCTGGCTCTCGGTAAAGGACATGGATTCTTCAAACGCCATGGCCTCAACTGTCTTGAAGGTGTACAGGCCACGCCGAATGGCGGCGGGCGATTTGTCCAGCAGGCGTGCCAGCAGCCACTGCAGCCGCACATCGACGTCGGCTTCCGCCTCGGTCTGCACGTAGTTGACCAGATTGAAGGCCAGCGCCTGGGCGGCAGAGATGGGCTCACCCGTGAGGCACATCTCGCTAAGCACCCGCCTGGGGATCAGGTGCTGCAACACACTCAGGACCTGCGCCGGAAATACGCCCACCTTCACCTCGGGCAGGCCAAAGATGGCATGACTGGCGGCCACGGCCATATCGCACATCGACATCAAGCCCATGCCGCCTGCCATGCAGGCCCCATTGACGCGTGCAATCAGCGGGATGTGGCTGGCACGTGCCGCACGCAGCAATTGCGCCAGATGCCCGTGAGGTTCCGAATAATCGGTGGTGAACGCCTTGGCTGACTGCAGGTCGGCCCCGGCACAAAACGCCTTGGTCCCGGCACCCGTGATCACGATGGCACGAATGTCGCGCTGTCCCTGCGCGGCGGAAATGGCCTGCGCCATGTTGGCCAGTACGCCGTGGCTCATGGCGTTGCGCCGCTCTTCGCGGGTGATGGTCAGCCACAGCACGGGGCCACGGACCTCGATGGCCAATTCGGGGGAAGACGTGAAGCCGGGGGTGCAATCGCTCATGGAGTCTCCTGTGGGGGCCTATTTTGCTTGCATTTCAGACAGGAACGGCCCGCACAGGCGTTACGATTGCGAAAACCAAAAATGTTTGAGCAAAACATGGAGGACACCACCCCCCACATCACGCGCCAGTCTGCGCCGCAAGGTGTGTGCACGTCGGTACAAGGCCAATGGACCGCCGCACGGCTGGCCGAGCCCGCGGCGTGGGACGGCATTCAGGCCGCGCTGGTGGCGCTGGCGCAAGCGCCGCAGGCCGGGGGTGAATGGGATCTTCAGGCGCTGCACGGGCTGGACCATACCGGTGCCCAGTTGCTGTGGAATGCCTGGGGTCGCGAGTGGCCCAAAACCCTGCGCATCCAGCCGGGGCATCGAACCATGCTGGAGCGGGTGGCCCGTTTTTCAGTCTCGCCGCCGGCACCCGGGCGTCGGTCTGTCGGACAGCTTTTTCTGGCCCTGGGTGCCCTGATACTGAAGGTGCTGGAGCATTTTCGGGGCATGACCCGTTTGATCGGCCAGTTGTTGCTGGACCTGGTGCGGCTGGTGCGCTCCCCGCGCGATGGTCCCTGGCGGGATGTGTCGGGCCATCTCTACCATATCGGTGCCACGGCACTGCCGATTACTGCACTGGTGGGGTTTTTGATTGGGGTGGTGCTGGCGTATTTGATGTCGCAGCAGCTCAGGCAGTTTGGCGCAGACGCCTTCATTGTGGACATTTTGGGTATTTCACTCATCCGTGAACTCGGGCCGGTGCTGGCGGCGATTTTGCTGGCCGGGCGCTCCGGATCCGCGATTACGGCACAGATCGGGGTGATGCGGGTCACGGAGGAACTCGACGCCATGCGGGTCATGGGTATCCCCAGGGGGTATCGCCTGGTCATGCCGCGGGCGATTGCCATGGCGGTGGTCATGCCCCTGATTACGGTGTGGACCACGCTGGCCGCGTTGCTGGGCGGCATGCTCGCCGCCGATCTGGTCATGGGGGTCACGCCCGCCTATTTTGTAGAGGCATTGCCCAAGGCGGTGGACGTGTCCAACCTGACGCTGGCGGTCGGCAAGTCCATCGTCTTTGGCCTGTTGATCGCACTGATTGGCTGCCACTACGGCTTGCGCGTCAAACCCAATACCGAGAGCCTGGGGCAAGGCACAACCGCGTCGGTTGTCACCTCCATCACGATGGTCATTTTGGTGGACGCGCTGTTTGCCGTGGTTTTCAAGGACATCGGCATATGAGTGCACCGGTCCCTGTTGTGCCTCCGGTTGTACAGATCGACAAGTTGTGGTCAGTGTTCCGGTCTGCCGGCCACCAGGCCGTGATCCACAAGGATCTGGACCTGGTCATCGAGTCGGGCGAGTTGCTGTCCATCGTGGGCGGTTCGGGCAGTGGCAAAACAGTCCTGCTCAGACAGATTCTGGGACTGGAAACACCGGCCAAAGGCCGCGTGACGGTGCTGGGCAAACCCGCAGCCGAGCTGGGTGATGACGGCGCGGCCAGCCGGGTCGGCATGTTGTTCCAGCATGGTGCCCTGTTCTCGGCGTTCAGCGTACTGGACAACATTGCGTTTCCGCTGCGTGAACTCAAAACCCTGCCCGATGAGCTGGTGCGCGATGCCGCGCTGGTAAAGCTGCAAATGGTGGGGCTGGATCCGTCACAGGCCTACAAAATGCCGGCTGATTTGTCGGGCGGCATGATCAAGCGGGTGGCACTGGCGCGGGCGCTGATCATGGACCCGCCGCTTTTGTTGCTGGATGAACCCACTGCCGGGCTGGACCCCGACAGTGCCGACGCATTTTGTGCGTTGCTGCGCTCGCTGCACCGCGAGCTGGACCTCACGGTGGTAATGGTCACGCATGATCTGGACACACTGTTTGAACTCAGCACCCGGGTTGCGGTGGTGGCTGACAAACGGGTCGTGGTCAATGCGCCACCGAAAGAGGTGATTGCTTTTGCGCACCCGTTTATTCATGATTTTTTCCTGGGCGAGCGGGGTCAGCGTGCGATGGAGCTGTTGCGCGAATACCCTTTTGCCGTCTAGACGCTGTATAGAAAGAGAGCCATATGGAAAATCGATCACATGCTTTTGCCGCAGGTGCCTTTGTACTGGGCGTGCTGGCCTTGCTGGTTGCTCTGGCGGTCTGGCTGACGCGTGACACGGTTCAGCGCCGAAGCTACGAAATCTCAAGTCATGAGGCCGTCACGGGGCTGCAGGTGCAAGCGGGCGTGCGTTTTCGGGGCGTGAGTGTCGGCCGGGTCAGTGCCATCGGGTTTGACCCCGTAACCAGTGGCAATGTGTTGATCCGGATTTCGGTGGACGACCAGGCCCCCATCACCCGCTCGACCTTTGCCACGCTGGGGTTTCAGGGTGTCACCGGGCTGGCGTTTGTGCAGCTGGACGACTCCGGCGAGTCCGCCGAGCGCCTGCCCTATGGCAAGGCGCAAGCCGAACGCATCCCGCTCCGTGCCAGCCTGTTTTCCAAGCTGTCGGACCAGGGTGTTTCATTGCTCAACCAGCTCGAAGAGAGCAGTCGCCGCGTGAACCAGTTGCTGGCGCCTGACAACCAGAAAGTGCTGATGGGGGCCGTTGGCAGCCTGGGCCAGGCAGCAGACAGCGTGCGCAGGTTATCGGTCAATGCCGACAAGTTGCTGGACGCGCAGTTGGGCCCGCAGCGGGTGAATATCCCGCAGCTGGTGCAGGAGGCCAGTGCGACGCTCAAGGTGATGCAAGTGACGTCGGATCAGGTTGGCAGCAGCGCAGACGAGGCGAAGGAGTCTGCCAGCGCGTTCAAACGCGTCACAGAGCGCATGGGTGAGCCCGGCGGGACGCTGGACAAGCTGGCGCAAGGTGTGGACGCGCTCACAGCAACCGGTCAAACCCTGAACTCGGGCACCTTGCCCCGCCTGAACCGCACGGTGGATGAGGCCGCGCGCGCCGCGCGCCAGGTTGGCAAAACGGTGAGCGCGGTGAGCGAAAACCCGCAGTCATTGATTTACGGCAACGGGCCGGTTCTGCCCGGTCCGGGTGAGCCCGGATTTACAGCGCCAGGAGGAAAACCATGATCTTCAAGACAATTCCCCAGACAAACAAGCCGATGCATGGCGCTATAAATTCAATAGCTACTCGCGCATATCTGACGAGGGCTAAGGGCCGATTTTCTTCATATATTGGCTACTGTTCACGGGCTGGCGTGCTGGGCCTTGCGGGCGTCATCGTGGGCTTGACGGGCTGCGCCCTGCCGGACAAACCCGCACGCACGGCGGTGTATGACTTTGGCCCGGGCGCACGGGCTGCCCAGCCTGCCAACCGCATGGCGGCGCTGCCCGCCGTGGCCGTTGCCGAGATCGAGGCGGCTGCGGCGCTCGACAGCACCGCTGTGCTGTATCGCCTGGCCTATGCCGATGCCCAGCAATTGCGACCCTATGCCCAGGCGCGCTGGAGCATGACACCGGCGCAACTGGTGCGCCAGCGTTTGCGGGAGCACCTGGGGCAACGCCGTGCGGTCATGAACCCCGGAGAAGGTACCGTGGCCGCAGGCACCCTGCGCATTGAGCTTGAAGAATTCAGCCAGTTGTTTGAAACCGCGGACAAAAGTGTGGGCCTGCTGCGTCTGCGTGCCACGGTGGTCCAGGCCACGGCGCAGGGCGACAGGCTGGTGGCACAACGCAGTGTGGTGGTGCAACGCCCGGCCCCCAGCGCAGACGCCAGTGGTGGTGTGCGGGCCCTCACGGCCGCCGCCGATGCCGCCATTGAAGAACTCGACCAGTGGTTGCAGCAGGCGCAATGATGGGTATGTTGTCCATCGAAGAACAGCTTCAGGCGGCTGGACTGGCACTGTTGGGCCCCTGCGAAGGGCTGGCCAGCCAGATGCCGAATTGGCGCCACGGATCATCCCTGCTTGAAGACCTCACGCCAGAGGAGTTGAATGCGCTGGGCCTGTTGATGCCCAAGGTGCGCGCGCAGCCAGGTCAGGTGCTGATTGCCGAGGGCGATGTGGGTGACTGGTTGATGCTGGTGTTCAGTGGCACGGTTGATGTCACCAAGCTGTCGGCCAGTGGTGAGGCCTCGCGCCTGGCCGTGATCAAGCAGGGGGCTTCAGTGGGTGAAATGTCGATGTTCGATTCGGCACCACGCTATGCCAGCTGCGTCGCGATTCAGACCGTGGAAGCTGGCGTGCTGACGCGCGCAGTGATTGCACGGCTGATTCAGGAGCAGCCCGTGGTGGGTGCCAAGCTGTTGGTCAAGCTCACACAGATGCTGGCGCAGCGGCTTCGCAACACCAGCAACACCCTTGTCAAACAGCTGGAGGCAAAGGCGCTGGAGGGCGCTTGAGGCCTTGCCTGAATAGGCCCCCTGAAACCGCCTATTTGGCGGTTGGCATCACAAATTCAGCACCCTTGGCAATGCTCTCGGGCCAGCGCTGCATGATGGACTTTTGCTTGGTGTAGAAGCGCACGCCTTCTTCGCCGTAGGCGTGCATGTCGCCGAACAGGCTCTTTTTCCAGCCGCCGAAGCCGTGCCAGGCCATGGGCACGGGGATGGGCACGTTGATGCCGACCATGCCGACCTGGATGCGGCGGCTGAATTCACGGGCCACGTTGCCGTCGCGGGTGAAGCAGGCCACGCCGTTGCCGAACTCGTGGTCGTTGATGAGCTGGATCGAGGTGGCCAGGTCTGGCACGCGCACGCAGGCCAGCACCGGGCCGAAGATTTCTTCCTTGTAGATGCGCATGTCGGGGGTCACGTGGTCGAACAGCGTGCCGCCCATCCAGAAGCCGTCGCCGCAGCCGTCGCCTGCCTGGGCGCCGTCAAAAACACGACCGTCGGCCAGCAGCTGCGCACCTTCCTTGATACCTTGCTCGATGTAGCCGGTGATGCGGGCGTGGGCAGCGGGGGTCACGATGGGACCCATTTCGGCGGCCAGGTTGGTGCCGTTCAGCACCTTCAGCGTCTTGGTGCGTGCCAGCAGTTTGGGGATCACCTTGTCTGCCACATCGCCCACCAGCACGGCGACCGAAATGGCCATGCAGCGTTCGCCCGCCGAGCCGTAGCCTGCGCCGATCAGGGCATCCACCACCTGGTCGATGTCGGCATCGGGCATCACCACCATGTGGTTCTTCGCGCCGCCCAGGGCCTGCACGCGTTTGCCGTGGTGGGCGCCGGTCTCGTAGATGTAGTTGGCAATCGGCGTGGAGCCGACGAAGGACACGGCTTTCACGTCCGGGTGGACCAGCAGCGCGTCCACGGCTTCCTTGTCGCCCTGAACCACGTTGAACACGCCGTCCGGCAAACCGGCTTGTTTCAGCAAATCGGCCATGAACAGGCTGGCGCTGGGGTCGATCGGGCTGGGCTTGAGGATGAAGGTGTTGCCTGCGGCAATGGCCACCGGGAACATCCACATCGGCACCATCACCGGGAAGTTGAACGGGGTGACACCGGCCACCACACCCAGCGGCTGGCGCAGTGTCCAGTTGTCGATGCCGGTGGAGACCTGGTCGGTGAAGTCGCCCTTGAGCAACTGCGGAATGCCGCAGGAAAACTCCACGATATCAATGCCACGCGCCACTTCGCCCTGGGCATCGGTGAACACCTTGCCGTGTTCAGCCGTGATCAGGTGGGCGAGTTCGTCCTTGTGTTTGTTCAGCAGTTCCAGAAATTTGAACAACACACGGGCACGGCGAATGGGTGGGGTGTCAGACCAGGCGGGAAACGCCGCTTTGGCTGAGGCGACAGCAGCATTCACGTCGTCCGCATTGCCCAGGCGCACCTGGCGTGCAACGGCACCGGTGGCGGGGTTGTACACGGCTTGTGTCCGTGTGCCGGTGCCGGTGGTGCGGGCGCCGTGGATGTACTGGGCGACTTCGGTGGTAGCTGCGGAATGTTGCATGGTGGGTTTCATGGTTTAAAAGTTGGAGCGCGTGTGCTGTGCCCGAACCCGCAGTTTATGGATGCCCAAGAACGGCGGCAAGACCAAAAACCTGAATTGATTGTTCAATTTAGTGAACAATACTGCCATGAATGAACAATCTGGCAACGAACTCTGGAGCCACCTGCACTGGCTCACCGTCCTGGCGCAGCAGGGCAGCTACACCGCAGCCGCCGCCCGGCTGGGTGTGAGCAAGGCGGCCATGAGCCAGCACATGGCCGATCTGGAGCGCAAAGCCGGGGTGACGCTGGTGCGGCGCACCACACGCAGCGTGCAACTGACCGAGGCGGGTCAGCGCCTGGTGGACGATACGCGTGCCCAGTTCGAACACATCGCGCAGAGCTTTGCCCAGGTGCGTGATCTGGCTGATGTGCCGCGTGGCTTGTTGCGCATTACCGCCCCGGTGGCGTTTGCGCGTCAGCAACTGGTGCCCCGGCTGGCAGACTTTTTGCGCGACTACCCCGAGGTTCGCCTGGAGCTGGACATGTCCGATCGCCTGAGCTCCATGGCCCCGGAAGGGTTCGATCTGGCGATCCGCCACAC
>JBEEMW010000086.1:0-5964 GCA_041192445.1 Pseudomonadota bacterium
TTGCTGCCGTGGTGGGGCACCAGCAGCACATCGGCCTTGAGCGGCGCGCCCGCCAGCACCAGTCGGGCCTCTTGAGCGCTCTCCAGGTCGCCGGCCAGCAGTGCCACGCGTGACGGTGGCCCGCCAGATGTCACCTGACTGCTGATCCGCAGCACACAGGACATGGTGTTGGGCTTGCCGGGCGCTGCATAGTCGTCCGCACGCGGATGCAGCACCTCAAACCGCACCTCATCCCACACCCAAACCTGCCCCGCCTCGCAGCGCCGGGACTTGCGCACCCGCTGCAGCGGGTGTTCGTCCTCTATCGAGCTGATCAACTCGGCTTGTGGCTGCATCGTCAACACGGCCAGCGCACCCCCCACATGGTCTGAATCACGGTGGCTGAGCATCACGGTGTCAACCTTCAGGTCCAGCGCACGCAGCAGGGGCACCAGCACCCGCTGACCGGCATCGCTGTCTTGCGAGAACCGGGGCCCGGTGTCGTACACCAGGGTATGGCTGGCCGTGCGCACAATGACGGCATTGCCCTGTCCGATATCGGTGGCCAGCAGCTCAAACTGCCCCGACAACGGCACCGGTGCCTGCCACAACAGCACCGGCAGGATCAGCGGCACGCCCAGCACCCGCAACCCCCAGGGCAGGCGCATCACCAGCAGCACGCCGCCACACACCGCTGCGGCACCAGCCCACAGCGCAGGCTGGGCGATGGAAACCGTCGCAAATGGCAGGGCTGCCAACTGCTCCAGGCAACCGGTCATCACGGCAATGGCCCATGCCGCAACACCCCAACCGGGCGCAAACAACACCCCCAGCATGGCCAGTGGTGTCACGATCAGGGTCACCCATGGAATGGCCAGCGCATTGGCCAACAGCCCCACCAGCGACACCTGGCCAAACAGCAGCAGGGTCAGCGGCGCCAGTGCCAGCGTGATCACCCATTGTTCACGACACATGGCCCCCACGCTTGCCGCTACGCGTGCTGCGCTGCCCCCCAAGGGGGCTAATTTTCCTTGGGGCGGCCCGGCGGAAAATTTCCGTCCATTTTGGCCACCAGCCCTCGTCGGATATGCGTGAGTAGCTCCTGAATTTGTAGCGCCATCCGTGGCAAAGAGCACCCCGACCGCGACAAAGCTCAGCCAGAACCCGGCCTGCAGCAGCGCCCACGGATCAACCATCACCACCACCGCGCAGGCCAGCATCCAGATGTGCGGCCACGGCCAGCGCTTGCCTGACAGGCGCAGCAAGCCCACGGTTGCCAGCATCCAGACCGTGCGCTGCGAGGGCACGCCCCAGCCGCTGAACACGGCATAGGCCGTGGCCAGCATCACACCGCCGACCAGCGCGGCCCTGGGTGCGGGACAGACCAGGCACAGCGTCTCGCTGCGCCGCCACACGAA
Source organism: Pseudomonadota bacterium (assembly GCA_041192445.1). Classification (GTDB taxonomy): domain Bacteria; phylum Pseudomonadota; class Gammaproteobacteria; order Burkholderiales; family Burkholderiaceae_C; genus Egaibacter. The sequence continues at coordinate 1,398 of JBEEMW010000086.1, forward strand.
TCCCACCAGCCAGGCTGCCAGCCAGGCAAACATGGTGACGTGCAGGCCCGAAATACTCATCAGGTGGGCAACCCCCGTGGCGCGAAAGATGTCCCAATCCGCGCGGTCAATGGCGTTTTGGTCGCCCACCACCAGCGCCGCAATCAGGCCGGCCGACCGGTGGTCATGAACCTGCGCGTAAATGGCATCACGCACCTGCTGGCGTGCCCGCTCGACGGGGTGTTGCCAGGTGTCGTCCAGACGCTGCGGAGCCGGATCCTGGGGCCCGGCTCGCACATAGCCGGTGGCCTGCAACCCCTGCTCCCAGAGCCACAGCTCATAGTCAAAACCATAGGGGTTGCTGTTGCCATGTGGCGCCTTGAGCCGCACCGTGAACTGCCAGCGTTCACCCGCCTGGATATCGGGTGGCTGACGCTGCAGGCTGGTCACACCGTCTGCGTCGGTCGCCAGACTGGCGTACCAGCCCAGATAAACATCGGGTGGCAGGCGCACGGGTTCGCTGCCCTGGCGGGCTGATTCCACTGCCAGGCGAAACCGCAAACCGGTCTCATTGCGCTGAGGCATGGCCGCCACCATGCCGGTCACCGTGATGTCGCGGCCCTCCAGCGCCGGACTCAAGGCCTGGGCCATGAAGGCAGATGCGCGCCAGCCGGTCAGGCCAAACGCCAGGCCCATCGTCATCACCAGCACACCCACCCGGATCACCACCTGAGACCGGGGTAACGCTACGTTTTTAATAGCTATCCACGCAGCATTCATGAGGGCTACAACCGTAATCAGCTCATAAACCGGGCGAGACCAGAGGCTAGGCTGCTGGAGCTGAACCGCGCACCCCAACACCAGGCCCAGCATCGCCGGGAACAGCAGTGCTGGCTGTTTGGGGCTGCCGGAGTCAAGGTTTTCCATGCGCCCATGCTAACGCGAGCGTGCAGCGCGACAGGCTGATGATGGCCTGGTCCTTGCTACATCCAAAGTTGATTGCGATGTTGATGTCTGCAATGTTGCTAGTATGTGCACGTTGAGCGTCCGAATTTTGTCAACCTGAATACAACCAAGAGACACCCTATGTCCATTCACGCCGCTCTGAACCATGTGACCCATTACACGTATGACCGCCTGGTCAACCTGGGGCCACAAATCATCCGTCTGCGGCCCGCGCCGCATTGCCGCAGCAAGATCATTTCATACTCGCTGAAGGTGGAACCGGCTGATCACTACATCAACTGGCAGCAAGACCCGTTTGCCAACTACCAGGGGCGACTGGTCTTTGAGAAAAAGACCCGTGAGTTCAAGGTCACGGTCGATCTGGTGGTGGAGATGGCGGTGTACAACCCGTTTGACTTCTTCCTGGAGCCCAGCGCTGAAAACTTCCCCTTCAAGTATGAAACCCTGCTCAAACAGGAGCTGGCCCCCTACCTGGCAGCAGAGCACCTGACCAAGCGCCTGAGGGCCTGTCTGGCCCGCATCGACCGCCGCAAACGCCGCTCCATCGACTTTCTGGTGGCCGTTAACCAGATGGTGCACAACGACATCAGCTACCTGATCCGCATGGAGCCCGGTGTGCAGACGCCGGACGACACACTCAAGCTGGGCTCCGGCTCTTGCCGCGATTCGGCCTGGCTTTTGGTGCAATTGCTGCGCCACTGCGGCCTGGCAGCCCGTTTTGTATCGGGCTACCTGATCCAGTTGAAGCCGGATGTGAAGTCACTTGACGGCCCTAGCGGCACCGAGGTGGACTTCACCGATCTGCACGCCTGGTGCGAGGTGTATTTGCCCGGTGCCGGCTGGGTCGGGCTGGACGCCACGTCGGGTCTGCTCGCCGGCGAGGGCCATATCCCGCTGGCTTGCACGCCGCAGCCATCGGGTGCTGCACCGATTGAGGGCGGCATGGACAAATGCGAGGTTGAGTTTGCGCATCACATGGGCGTCACACGCATCTACGAGTCGCCCCGGGTAACCAAACCCTATACCGAAGAGCAATGGACCGAGGTCATGGCGCTGGGTGACGCCGTGGACAAGCAGCTCGATGCAGGCGACGTGCGCCTGACCATGGGCGGCGAGCCCACCTTTGTGGCCGTGAGCGACCGAGACGCACCAGAATGGAACACCGATGCACTCGGCCCCACCAAACGCGGGTTTGCCACCGAAATGGTGCAAAAGTTGCGCGCGGAATACGGCCAGGGCGGGTTTTTGCACTTCGGCCAGGGCAAGTGGTACCCCGGCGAACAACTGCCGCGCTGGGCCCTGAACATTTATTGGCGCGCCGACCGCCAGCCCGTATGGGCCAACCCGGCCCTGTTTACCGACGAGCGGGTGCCCACGCACTACACCAGTGAAGACGCCAAACGCTTCACGCAAACCCTGGCCGCCAAACTGGGCGTGACCGACAAGTTCATGCAAAGCGCCTACGAAGACGTCTGGTACTACCTGTGGCGCGAGCGCCGCCTGCCGGTCAACGTGGACCCGTTCAACTCGAAACTTGACGACGAGATGGAGCGTGCCAGGCTGAGGCGCGTGTTTGAACAGAAGCTGGAATCGGTGGTGGGCTATGTGCTGCCGGTGAAGGTGGCGGACAAACGAAGTGCGGACCAACCGGTGTGGACCACCGGCTCCTGGTTTTTGCGCGACGAACGCATGTACCTGATGCCCGGTGACTCACCCATGGGCCTGCGCCTGCCGCTGGACTCATTGCCCTGGGTCAACGAAGCCGATTACCCCTACCTGATTGAGCAGGACCCCTCAAGCCCCAGGTCAGGCCTGCCCGTGCACGACACGATGGCCGCGCGTTATGTGCCCGGAGCCCAGAAGTCGGTCACATCCCCGGCCACACCCTACCTGTCCGGGACCGGGCCACAGCCCGAAGCCGCGCGCAGGCTGCAGGCCGCATCCACTGCGGGCACGGCCCAGATGGCGGTCAGCGCGCAGAGCCCCGACCAGGCCGAACCGGCGGACTACGCACGCGTGCCCAAAAAGAATGAATCAGCCGCCTGGGTCACCCGCACCGCCCTGTGCGTCGAGGTGCGTGACCCGCGTCGCGCCAGCGGCCCCAAGGCCGAGGCCGTGGGCGTCAAGTCCGGGGTACTGTACGTCTTCATGCCCCCCCTGGAGAAGCTGGAAGATTATCTGGACCTGCTCACCGCCATTGAGGCCACGGCCGAGAGCCTGGGTGTGCAAATCGTGCTGGAGGGTTACCCGCCGCCACGTGACCCACGCCTGAAACTGTTGCAGGTGACCCCCGACCCCGGTGTGATCGAGGTCAACATTCACCCCGTCAACAACTGGAAAGAGCTGGTCAAAAACACCGAGTTTTTGTACAACGTGGCCTTCGAGTCGCGCCTGTCAGCCGAAAAATTCATGAAAGATGGTCGCCACACCGGTACGGGCGGGGGCAATCACTTTGTGATGGGCGGCGCCACACCGGCCGACAGCCCGTTTTTGCGCAAACCCGAACTACTGGCCAGCCTGCTGCTGTTCTGGCACAACCACCCGTCTCTAAGTTATCTGTTCAGCGGCATGTTTGTAGGGCCCACCAGCCAGGCCCCGCGGGTTGATGAAGCCCGCAATGATCAGTTGTACGAGCTGGAAATCGCCATTGAGCAGATCTACAAAAACCGCGAACTGCATGGCCAGAGTATGCCGCCGTGGCTGGTGGACCGCACTCTGCGCAACATCCTGATTGACGCCACCGGCAACACCCACCGCAGCGAGTTCTCCATCGACAAGATGTACTCACCCGATTCGGCCACTGGCCGACTGGGCCTGCTGGAGCTGCGCGCGTTCGAGATGCCGCCCCACCCCCGCATGAGCATCGTGCAGCAGCTCTTGCTGCGCGCACTGGTGGCCCGGTTCTGGAAAACGCCTTACAAGGCCCCCGCCACCCGCTGGGGCACCGAGCTGCACGACCGCTTCTTGCTGCCCACCTTCATCAAGCAGGATTTTGATGATGTCATGCAGGAGATGCGCAGCGCAGGTTACCCGTTTGATTCAAGCTGGTTTGCGCCGCACTACGAATTCCGCTTCCCCATCGTGGGTACGGTCCAGTCCGCCAGCATCGAACTCACCTTGCGCAACGCGCTTGAGCCCTGGCATGTGATGGGCGAAGAAGGTGCGCCGGGTGGCACGGCCCGGTATGTGGACTCGTCGCTGGAGCGCATTGAGGTGCACGTGACCGGCCTGAACGAAAGCCGTTATGTGGTCACCTGCAACGGCCGCGCCCTGCCCCTGCAATCGACCGGCACCATTGGCGAATTTGCAGCCGGTGTGCGCTACAAGGCCTGGAACCCGCCATCGGCCCTGCACCCCAGCATCGCCGTTCATGCGCCCCTGACGTTTGACATTGTGGACACCTGGATGAAACGCTCGATTGGCGGCTGCCAGTATTACGTGGCGCATCCGGGCGGCTTGAACCCCGATACCTTCCCGGTCAACTCCTATGAAGCAGAGAGTCGGCGCATGTCCCGCTTTGCGGCGATGGGCCACACACCGGGCACCCTGGTTGTGCCCCCGGCCACGATCAATGTGGCGGCCAGCCGGGAGTTTCCGTTCACGCTGGATTTGCGGCGGGGGT
>JBEEMW010000087.1:0-13978 GCA_041192445.1 Pseudomonadota bacterium
TATTTTTCGAATGGATACCATTCATGGAAATCAGACAGGAGACCGTTTTCATGCTTGCATCCACCACCGCACCCAACGCCCGTACCTTGGCGGATTACCAGCTCATTGGCGGTGCCGGTGACCGTGCACAAGCCGCTGGCCTGGTCAACGCCACTTGGTACAAATGCGCGGTGTCTCGCGCACAGATGAAAGAGCTGATGCAGCGCAGCGACGCCCGGGCCGTGCGCGATACGGTGCTCTGGTACGCACTGATCGCTGCTGCCGGTGACCTGGTAGTGGCGACCTGGAACACGCCCTGGGTGGCGCTGGCGTTTTTCGTCTACGCCACGCTGTATTGCGGGCCGGCCGACAGCCGCTGGCACGAGGCCAGCCACGGCACGGCCTTCAAGACCCGCTGGATCAATGACGCGCTGTACCAGTTGGCCTCGTTTCAGGTGCTGCGCCGCCCCACCGTCTGGCGCTGGAGCCATGCGCGCCACCACACCGACACTCTGGTCACTGGGCGCGACCCCGAAGTGGCGGTGCCCGTGCCCACCGACATTGCGGGCATGCTGCTCAATCTGTTCGCTTTCAAGAACGGTCCGCGTGAACTCTGGCGGGTGCTGAAAAATGCCCTCGGCATGCTGGGCGAAGAAGAGAAGACTTTTGTTCCCGAGATGGAGTGGCCGCGCGTCATTCGCGAAGCCCGCATCTGGGTGTTGGTTTACGGCGTGCTCATAGTTGCATCGTTTGCTTTTGCCAGCTGCCTGCCTATTGTGTTGTTCGGTCTGTTGCCTGGCATGTTTGGTACTTGGCTGTATACCTTTTTTGGTCTGACGCAGCATGCCGGTTTGCCTGAAAACGTGACTGACCACCGGCTTAATTGCCGCACGGTGTACATGAACCCGGTATTCCGTTTCCTGTACTGGAATATGAACTACCACGTAGAGCACCACATGTTCCCCATGGTGCCTTTCCATGCGTTGCCCAAGCTGCACGAAGCCATCAAGGCCGACTGCCCACCGCCTTACCACGGCACAGTCCATGCCTACCGCGAAATTCTGCCTGCCATCCTTCGACAAGCGCGTGACCCGAGCTACTTTGTAGCGCGTACCGTGCCTGCCAAAGTGGCCTGATCGTCTCTCATTTTTTTGCCCCCTGGAACACCCGGAGAATCCCCATGAGCCAATGGATTAACGCCTGCGCCTTTGATGCCATCGACGACGAGGACGTGGTTCGCTTCGACCACAACGGCCACACCTTCGCCGTCTACCGCTATGAGGACAAGGTCTATGCGACTGATGGTCTGTGCACGCACGAACACGTGCACCTGTGCGACGGCCTGGTGATGGAACACGTCATCGAATGCCCCAAACACAACGGCCGTTTTGACATCCGTGACGGTCGCGCCCTGGGTGCGCCGGTCTGCGTCAACCTCAAGACCTATCCCGCCAAAGTTGAGGGCGGGCAGGTGCTGATTCAGATGGGGTAGGTCGTCAGATCAGTGCTTGCGCCACGGCTGCGCCCAATTGGGCGTGGGCGAGTTCATCGAGATGGATGCCGTCGATCGTGCTGGCCGAAATGTATCCCCCCGCATCCAGAAAAGCCACGCCACGCTGGGTGGCTACGCGGCGGTAATGCAAGGCAAGTTGCTGCGACTTGGCCGCACCGCCAGCAAACATGTCGCCCAGCCAGCCCACTTCGACAATAGATGGGGGGCAAATAATCAGTATCCGGGGGCTTGGCAGTCCAGGTGCCGTATTCTGATACGTCAGATCAATCAGGGTATGCAGACCTTCGGCTATTTGTTCGGCCGACGCGCCAAAACGCGCCTTCAAATCATTGGTGCCCAACATGAATGCCACCGTGGTGAGCGGGCGGTGGCTTTGCAGGCAGGGTTGCAGGTAGCGCAGCGCGTTGCGGTCAGCCCCCTCGACCGGATCATCGCGTGCCATGGTGCGACCCGGCAGGCCTTCTTCGATGACCTGCCATTCAGCGCCCAGCTGCCGCTGCAAAACACCGGGCCAGCGCTGCGCGGAGCCGAAGCGGCGGATGTCATCACGGTCGGCCATGGGGATCGAGCCCCAGGTGTTGGAATCACCAAAGCAGAGGAGGGTTTTCATTGGGTCTTGGGTACAGGTGTTTGCAAAGTGGCCCACTCTTCACGCAACCAGGACGCACAGGCCAAATTGTTGGACCAGATCGAATAACGTGCGCCACCCCCGTAGTCGGCAAACGGAATGAATTCGCAGCTGATTTGCTGCGGTGCGGCCTCGGGGTGGGTATTCATCCAGGCCAGCAATTCGCGCACCGCCTGCTTCCATGGCTGCAGTCGCCCGGCGTCCCAGGCGGCGTGGAAGCTGCCAGCCAGAGGTTCTGCAAAAGGGTACTGAATGGCGCGGCCGGGCAGGCCGCGACGGCGGTTCATGGCAGCGTTGTGGTGAACTCCTGGGGCCACGCTGCGCGCGTGGGCATGCACCACCCAGCCTTCGCGCAGCCATTGGCTATACAACGTGGTTGGATGACCGGGCGCGAGCAGTGCGCAGGCACCATCAGGTGCATCAGCCAGGCCACTCAAGGCCAGCTCCTCGGGATGCCTAATTTTGAAAATCAAATGCGAATGGTCCAGCGTCAGGCGCAGCTTGACGTTGGACTGGGCCAGGAGGTCGGCCACGGCCTCGACGCGACGGAACTGTTCGCTCCACATGTCCACATGGACTTCCAGTGTGGGCAGGCAGCCGACGGGCTCACCGTGAGCCATGGCGTCCAGAAAAAAATCGGCTACTTGTCGTTCGGTGACAACCTTGCCGTCGGAGCGGCGTGCGTACAACTGCATGTTGAACACCCGTGCACCCAACTGGCCACCGGTTTTTAAGCCCCAACGCATGCGTTGCTCATCCTGTCCGGCGCAAAAGATACCGCCGAAGACCCTGATGGGCAAACCGTAACGCGCCACTAGGTCGAAGTAGGGGGTGAAGTCCTCGCCCGGATCGATGTTCTTTTCAATGTAGTCGAAAGCCCCGCTGTGCTGCACCCACGCAAAACGGGTGGCCGCGTGGGGCGTGGCCAATCCGTCGTGAATCAACACACCATCCAGGTTGATGCCCACCGGCAAGCGGGGGGGCACACTCACTTGAAAATGACAGTCTTGTGTCCGTTGAGCAATATGCGATGCTCGCTGTGCCATTTGACAGCTCGGGCAAGCACCTGGCTCTCGGTATCGCGTCCTTGCGTTGTCAGGTCATCCACCGTCAGGCTGTGGTCGACGCGGGCGACGTCCTGCTCGATGATGGGGCCCTCATCCAGGTCAGCGGTCACGTAGTGAGCGGTGGCACCGATCAGTTTGACGCCACGATCATGTGCCTGGTAATAGGGCTTGGCACCTTTAAAACTTGGCAAAAAGCTGTGGTGGATATTGATGGCTCGGCCATTGAGTGCCCGGCACATGTTGTCAGACAGAACCTGCATGTAACGCGCCAGCACCACCAGCTCGGCTTTTTCTGCACGGATGATGTCGAGCTGCCTTGCTTCCACCTCTGACTTGGTCGCGGCCGTGACCGGCGTGTGATGAAACGGCACGTTGTAGCTCGCCGCCAGCTGGTAAAAATCCCGATGGTTGCTGACAATGGCCTTGACATCCACTGGCAGCAAGCCGCTTTTCCAGCGAAACAGCAAATCATTGAGGCAGTGACCTTGCTGGCTGACCAGGATAACGATGGGCATGCGCTGCTCGGCCCGATGCAGTTCAATGGTCATGGTCCAGGCTGCAGCCAGATCCTGCAGGGCCAGATCGATGGCATCGCGGGTGGCGTCGGCACAAGCGAACTGCACACGCATGAAGAACAGGTCTGTCTGGGCGTCGTTAAACTGTGCCGCCTCTTCAATATTGGCGCCATGCTGAAACAGAAGGCCCGAAACGCCATGAACAATGCCAGGCTTGTCGGGACAGGAGAGCGTCAAAATATAGGTGTTTTTCATGTTTTGCGGGCGCATTCAGATTGATTGAAAGGTGTGCACATTTAATTCTATTTTAAACATACAATAGAAAATATTTATCTTTTATCGGACCCTACTCATGAAAAAAGCTGCCCGGCCAACAATTGCTGACTTGCGTGCGCTCAAAGGTCAGCGCCAATTGTCCATGCTGCGTGTGGAAACGCTGGATGAGGCGCATGCAGCACAGCAAGCCAATATCGACATGCTGTCGGTTCCTCCGTCCTTGTTGGGGCCCGCATTTCGTGAGGCTGCGCCGACCTGCTTTGCCGTTCCTGGCCTTGAGTACGGCGATTTTGTCACTGCCGAGGAATATCTGCGGGCCGCGTTCGCCGCCATGCGCAGCGGGGGTGACGCTGTTTATTGCGCAGCCAGCATGGGTATCGTGCGGCGGTTGCGCGAAGAGGGCATTCCAGTGTGCGGCCATTCCGGGTTGATCCCTTCGCAGGCGACCTGGACGGGTGGTTTCAAGGCAGTTGGCAAGACGCTGGCAACGGCGCTATTGGTATGGCAACAAGTCAAGGCGCTGGAAGACGCAGGCGCTTTCGCTGCAGAGATTGAAGTCGTGCCCGCTGAAGTGGCCAGCCTGATATCGGCGCGAACCTCGCTGGTCATGATCTCCATGGGTGCTGGTGCGGGCTGCGATGCGCAATATCTCTTTGCCAGTGATGTATTGGGCACCAACCGTGGCCACGTGCCACGCCATGCCAAGGTTTATCGTAATTTTGCAGCCGAGTACGACCGCCTTCAGATTGAGCGCGTCGCTGCCTTTCGCGAATACCAGCAGGACATTGCCAATGGGGCGTATCCGCAGCCAGTCCATCAGGTGGGTATCACGCCCGAAGAGCTGGCCCGGTTTCAGGATGCGATGGGCGCTTGATGCTGGCTTAACAGCGCTTTGAGTTTGCTGGCCGGGTCAGCCAGCACGTCGGCGGCAACCGGCACAGCCCGCTCCACCAGTGTGCGGGCGATTTTGAGCTCTCTCGCCATGCGGCTGGACAACCCCCAGCCACATGCCCCCACCAGGCGGCCTGCATCGTCGAGGTAGAAAACGATCAGGTCATCTTCTTGCAGCACCCGCATCACGCTCGTCACGGCCAAAGCAGGCTCACCAGCCACTTGCAACTGGTAGTCGTATTGATCTGACCAGAACCACGGCAGCGCCAGATAAGCTTGTTCTCCGCCCTGCATATTGACTGCCGCAATCCGGGCCTGGGTCTCGGCGTTATGCCAGGTTTCCTGACGAATCAACTGCCCCGACAGGGCGCTTGGAAATTCCACAACATCGCCCGCCGCGTAAACCCCGGGCGCACTGGTTTGCAGGTGCGCGTTGACCACCACGCCACGCTGGACGGTGAGGCCGGCGGCCTGAGCGAGTTCTGTTGCGGGCTCAATGCCAACCCCCACCAAGACCGTATCGGCCTCAACCGAGGTACCGTCCGCCAATGCCACGGCCACACCGCGCGCAAGCGGTTTGATACTCTGCAGCCTGGCGTCCAGAATCACCTGCACACCACGGGCTCGGTGCAGGGCCAATGCCCGCTCCGCCAGCGGCTCGGGCACCGCACGCCCCATCAGCCTGGGCGCACCTTCGATCAGAACCACATCGCATCCCAGCTTTCGCGCAGACGCCGCAACTTCCAGCCCGATAAACCCACCGCCAATTACCACCAGACGGTGACCTGGCGTGAGGCGGGTGGCAAGGGCAGCAGCGTCATCCAGGCCACGCAAGGTCATGACCTCGGGCAGATCACTGCCGGGAATGTTGAGTGTTCGTACCCGCCCGCCCGTGGTCAGCAACAGCGCTGCATAGGTCAGCACGACGCCATCGGACAGCACGACGCAACGGGCTTTTGTATCAATCGACATGACGCGGGCGATGTGCCTGGTAATGCCCAGATCCACCATGGTCTGGACAGGCAGCAGCGTGCAGTCGCCGGCTGACTTGTCACCGGTCAGCAAGTCTTTGGACAGCGGGGGGCGCTCATACGGGGGCGCAACCTCATCGCCGACCAAATGGATGGCACCGGACCAGCCTGACTCACGCAGAGCCTGGGCAGCCCGGCCACCGCAGTGCCCCGCACCGACGATGACCATGGCCGCAGGGTCAGCGGGCGGTGGGGAAAGCGTGGTTTTTTGCATAGGTTTTAATTATAGGAAACATTGTGCAAATTCCGCAAATAATTTTCTATATGGAAAAATTTAAGAAATGTTTTTCCGTCAGTAGAATGTTACTTTTCATGCAATGAGATTGCCATGCCCATTGAAAAAGTCCAGAAGCTCAACGTTGATCAGCTGATCAAGCGCATTTCAAACGAGTACGACAGCTTGAGCAAACAGCTCAAGGTCATTGCGCGTCATATCGAGCAGCACAAAGACCACATCGGGCTGGACGGTATTCAGCAATTGGCGTCGCAGTGTGATGTGCAACCGTCGGCCGTTGTGCGATTCGCAAAACACTTTGGATTCACCGGGTTTTCTGAAATGCAGGCGATTTTCCGGGAAGGCCTGTCCCGTCAGCTGGCCCCCAGCCGCAATTACAAGGCCCGTATCCGGGACATCATCGAGTCGGGCGCTGGCAGCCTTTCCAGCGTCGAAATTGCCAGCGAATTCCTGGCCGGCAGCCTGGCCGGCATGCAGGAATTGCAGAGCAGCCTGCACGGCCCGACATTCAAAAAGGCCGTGGACCTGCTGGCAGAAAGTGATTGCATCTGGATCGTTGCGTCACGCCGGTCATTTCCGATCGCGGTGTACCTCGATTACGCGCTGCAGCACACGGACAAGCGGATCGCCCTGGTCTCCGCCATGGGCAGCATGCATCTGGGGCAGATGCGTTCGGTGCGCAAGGGGGATGTCATGGTGGCCATTTCATTCTCCCCTTATGCCGAAGAGACCATTAACGTTTCAAAAATGGCAGTTGAGCGGGGTGCACAACTGATAGCCATCACTGACAGCCGCATGAGTCCACTGGCCAAATTGGCCCAAGTCGCCCTGGTCGTTCAGGACAATTCCACGTTTGGTTTTCGATCACTCAGCAGCACCATGGGTCTGGCACAAAGCCTCTTCATCGCGCTGGCCTACACACTCGAGTTGCCCTATCAATCCACCACACCACTGCCCCGCGTTGCCTGAGGCAGATAAGGTTGATTGGGCAGATTTTCAGCGCAAAATAACCGGAACTCGTTAGGCCCTGCAGGCGGTTTCTGGTCCAGCCATTTGTTCACAAACAGCAGGTGCTGCATGCCTGACAAAATCTGGCCATCCGGATCCTGGTCAATCACCAGATCCATCGTGCCTTGCCGTAACAGGGCGCGGTGCTCATCGGACAGCTCGTGCCCGACCCACACCAGGTTGCCTGAGCCGCCATGACGCTGCAAAGCCTGTGCAATCCCTGCCGAGCCCGCCCCACTGTGATAAATGCCGACGATCGGCATGGTGTTGCCGGGTTTCAGTGCCTCGTCCACCACTTGAAAAGTCCGGTCCGGGTCGTCGTGGCAGGGCATGGTCGGCATACATTGCAGATGCGTGAACCGCTCGCGGATAGCGTCCATAAATCCCGCAGTTCGATCCCGGTGCGCCCGGTAAGTGAGGTCATTGGTCAGAACCAGCAACAGCCCTTCTTGCTGCACCAGCCGACCCATGAAGTGCCCGGCGGTCCGCCCCGCATGCAAATTGTCAATGCCGGCGTAATGCAGGCGAGACACATCGCTGATGTCGCTCATCAAGGTCACGACAGGCACACCCTGTCGACTGGCATGCTCCACCGCTTCGCGCAACACCGGCGTGTCATGAATGGCCACAATCAAACCGTCGCGTCGGTGCGGTGGCCGGCGAATGAACGCAGCCGTCAGTTCGTCATCTTCAGGGGAAAACTCATGGCGATGAACCACAATTCTCCGGTCCACCAGTTGCATGAACCGCTGCAAAGCCAGATCCAGGCGCTGGAAAAACGGTGTCCGGCTGCGGGCCAATACCACGTCAAATCGGGTCAGGCCGCGACGCACGTCCGGCAGCAAACGGGGGACCGCCAATTGTTTGGCGGCACGAATAACCTTCTCGTGGGTAACCAGCGACACACCGCCGCGATCATTCAGGACCCGATTGACAGTGGCAATGCTCACCTGCGCCCGGGCCGCAATGTCAACGAACCGGGCACTGCGCTTCTTGCGCAGCGAAGGAGCGTCGGGTATGGCGGCCAGGGGGTGTGCCTACGGTCAGGCCGGTTGCGCCCCGCGCATGCGCTCGACCGCCACGGCCTGCGACAAATACGCCATGCTGGCCGTCAAGCGCTGCTCGATGTTGGTTGCGGCCGCTATCTCTTCGGCAAACGGCTCGAATGATGCAAAACCTTCGTAGCCCGCCATCATGAGCGTGTGCAACTGGGCAGCGTTACCCAGACGATCCGCCGCACCGACCAGAACGCGGTGACTGTCGCGCATTTGTGAAGGGCTTAAGGCCGTGTCTTCCACGCCCGAAATGTGGATCAACCCGGTCAACTCCGGAAAGAACAAGCCTTCACCGGCCAGATGGTGGTGAAAGGTGTCATGGACCAGGCGGAACGTGGCGGTGTCGCCAATCTCGCGAATGGCGCGAACGGCCTGTGACTTGCGGCGCACGGAACACTCTTCAAACCCCAGGGGCTCTATCAGCCCCATCAACCCGTTGTCGTCCAGCAGCGGCTTGAGGTGGGTGAGTGCATTGACCAGGTCCGCGTGACGCTGATCGGCGGTGCGTGCATCACGCAGGCTATTGGTTGGGCACAACACCAGGGCTTCCGCACCGCACGCCACAGCGTAACGAACCATTTCGCGGGCTTCGGCTTCACGCGTGGCGTCGAACTGCTCAAACCTCTGCAGCGCGTTGATGGAGCGGATGGTCAGGCCGTGGGCTTGCGCGATGGCGCCGATGTCTTTGGCGGGTGAGCCGTCCACCATTTCAACGCCTTCCAGGTCGTTGCGGATCTCAATGGCGCCAACACCCAGACGTTTGGCCAGGGCCGCAAACTCGGTGAAGGAGATGCGGGGCGCGCTGATGCGGTTGATGGAAAAGTGAATGATTGGGTTCAAGGAGGGCTCCAGCATGAAGAGAAAAACAAGACCACAACTTTAGAGAATTTCATCTTCTCTGACAGCAAGATTTTTGATCATTTTTGATCATTTAACAAGTCTGCAATTGAAAATAAATTCGACAATTAATTTTTATGGAAATTTCTTTCCATATGAGGCATATGCCTTTATAGTGGAGCCTGTTGTCACCCGTTGATACGGGTTTTATTGATCTTTTTCCTGGAATCTTCATGAAGAACGTTGCTGTTTTCGGTGCCGGCCGTATTGGTCGCATTCACTCATCCAACATCGCCGCCTTGCCCGGCGTCAAGCTGAAATACGTGTGTGACCCGGTGCCTGCCTCCGCGTCCGAGGTGGCGCAGATGTACGGTGCAGAGGTCTCCACCATTGAAGCCGTTTTGGCTGACAAAACGATTGATGCCGTTGCCATCTGCTCATCCACCGCCACCCACAGCGACCTGATCACCCGCGCTGCTGCTGCCGGCAAAAACATCTTCTGCGAGAAGCCGGTTGACCTGTCCGTGCCCCGTGCCGAAGCCTGTGCCCAGGCCGTGAAGGCCGCTGGCGTGGCCTGCATGATTGGTTTTCAGCGCCGCTTCGACCCGACATTCAACGACGCCAGCCGACGTCTGGCTGCCGGTGAAATCGGTGACGCCGAAATGCTCATCATCACCAGCCGCGACCCCGGTGCTCCCCCCGCTGATTACATCAAGGCTTCCGGCGGTATTTTCCGTGACATGCTGATTCATGATCTGGACGTGTTCCGCTGGATTTTGTGCGCCGATGGCGACGAAGCAGAGTGGCTCAGTGCCACCGGCTCGGTGCTGACCGATCCTGCCATTGCCGCCTTGGGCGATGTCGACAGCACGGCGGTGAGCATTCGCACCCGCAAAGGCCGTTTGTGCCAGATCAACACCAGTCGTCGCGCCGCCTATGGTTACGACCAGCGCTTTGAATTGCTGGGCTCCAAAGGCCTGCTGCAGTGTGGCAACCACACACCCACCGAAGTGGTCCAGTGGGACGCCCAGGGTATCCGCGCCGACAAGCCGGAGGCTTTCTTCCTGCAGCGCTATGCAGCGGCGTACCGCCTGGAAATCACGCACTTCTTTGAGTGCCTGCAGTCCGGCGGTGTGTTCAAGACCACCGTGGCAGATGGTGTCGCGGCACAAAAGCTGGCCGATGCAGCCGCCGAGAGCTGCAAAAGCGGCCTGTCCATCAAGCTCTGAGTAGTCAGACCATGCCCCCAACCCGCGTCGGCCAGCCGCTGCGAATCGGCATTGCCGGCCTGGGCCGCCTGGGCCAGCGTCATGCTCAGGCGCTGGCATTTAAAACCCGCCATTGCGAACTGGTTGCGGCATGCAGCCCGGTGGCCAGCGAACGCGCATTTGCCCTGGAGCAATTGGGGGTTCAGCGCCTGTACGAAGACTTTGACGCCTTCCTGGCTGACCCGGAGCTGGACGCCGTGGTGCTGGTCACCCCGACCTCGTTGCACGCCAGTCAGGCCATTGCGGTGCTGGAGGCGGGCAAGCATGTGTTCGTTGAAAAACCCCTGGCGCTTAACCTCGAAGACTGCGAGCGGGTGCTGGCCGTGGCCCAACACCACCCCGCACAAGTTGCGATGGTGGGCTTCGTGCGGCGGTTCGATCCCAGCTACCTGAACGCTCAGGCGGCGATTGTGGCCGGGGAAATCGGGCGGCCATTTCTGGTGCGCTCCCAGACCTGCGACCAGAATGATCCGGACGGGTTCTTTGTGCGTTTTGCCCCCACGTCGGGCGGCATCTTCATGGATTGCAGCGTGCACGACATTGATCTGGCGCGCTGGATGCTGGGCCGCCCCAAAGCCCTGCGAGCCTTTGCCACCGGCACCATTGCGTTGCACCCGGCACTGGCGGAGTTTGGGGATGTGGACAACGGCCTGGCCATTGTCGAGTTTGAAGGTGGTGCGCGTGCCGTCTTGTATGCGTCCCGCACCATGGCGCACGGCCACGAAACCAGTACCGAGGTCATTGGCACCGCAGGCAAGCTGACGGTGGGCGAACACGCGGCCGTTGACCGCGTGGTGCGAAGTGACGCCCACGGGGTGCGCCATGCTGTGCTGAAAGACTTTTACGAGCGCTTTGAGAGTGCTTTTGCGGCTGAGATGGCAGCTTTTGTCGCGGCCTGTCGGGGTGAGCAAGCCCTGACCCTGACCCTGGCCGACGCGCTGGAAGCCACCCGCATCGGGCTGGCCATCACCCGTTCATTGCACAGCGGCTTGCCCGAGACGATCTGAGCGTCAGCGCCCGAGTATCGGGAACAGCTTCACCAGCCCGTCTGACATCACCTCCACCGCCAGCGCCGCCAGAATCAGGCCCATCAACCGGGTCATGACGTTGATGCCGGTTTTGCCAAGCACCCGCGCAATGGGCTGTGCCAGCGAAAAACACAGGGCTGTGGCCAGGCCAATCACCACGCCATAACCCACCAGTGCCGCCAGTTGCGGGAAGTGTTTGGCCTTTTCGGCGTAAATCACCACCGTGGACATGGTGGCGGGCCCGGTGAGCAGCGGAATGGTCAGCGGCACCACGGCAATGCTGGCGCCCACAGCCGAGCGTTTGCCAGCGTCACTCATTTCCTCGGCGTTGGACCGGGCTTCCGCTGGCTGGGCGTTCAACATGCTCAGGGCAGACGTGAGCAGCAGCATGCCCCCGCCCACCTGAAAACTGGCCAGCGAGATGCCAAAAAACTCCAGAATCTGCAGCCCCAGCAAGGCACTGGTGGCAATCACCACAAAGCAGCTGAAAGATGCAACCCAGATCGTGCGCCGCCGCTGGTCCAGACTGAAGCCCTGGGTGTAGTGAATAAAGAAAGGCACGATCGCCAGCGGATTCACGATGGCCAGCAAGGTCAGAAGGGGTTTGTAGTCCATGGTCAACGCCCCCCGGCCACGTCCACCATCGTGCCCGTGGTGTAGCTGGCGTCATCCGACATCAGCCACACAATGGCCTGGGCCACCTCCTGTGCGCTGCCGGGGCGTTGCATGGGCACCTGGTGTGCCATGTGTTGCGCGCGGTCGGGTTGCCCGCCGGATGCGTGGATATCGGTGGCTATGATGCCGGGGCGCACGGCATTCACCCGAATGCCCTCCAGCGCCACCTCTTTGGCCAGTCCGATGGTGAAGGTGTCAATTGCGCCTTTGCTGGCGGCGTAATCCACATACTGGCCCGGCCCGCCCAGACGCGCTGCCACGCTGGACACGTTGACGATGCAGCCACCCGGGCCGCCGTGCCGCGTGCTCATGCGCTTCACCGCCTCACGCGCACACACAAAGCTGCCCAGCACATTGATGTCAAACATGCGCCTGAGCCGCGCCACACTCATCTCGTCCACCCGGGCAGCAACGTCCACCACGCCTGCGTTGTTGACCAGCGCGGTGAGGCGCCCCAGCCTGGCGTCCACTTTTTCAAACATCACCATCACCTGATCTTCAACACCCACATCGGCCTGCACCGTGATGGCCGTGCCGCCGCTGGCGCGAATCTGCCGCACCACCTCATCGGCGGCCAGTGAATTGGCGGTGTAGTTCACCGCCACGGCGTAGCCTTTTTGGGCCGCCAGCAAGGCGGTGGCGGCACCAATGCCGCGCGAGCCGCCGGTGACTAAAACAGTCTGGTTCATCGTGGGTCCTGCAAGAATGAAAGGATCAGGTTAAAAACGGGGACAACGCGCAACCATACACGAGCGCGCCCAAACCAGAGATTCACGAAAGATTCCCATGGCAAGTTTGATTGATCTCACGTCCTCAGACGGTTTTGTTTTTCCGGCTTACCTGGCGCAACCCGTGGGCAAACCCCTTGGCGCGGTCGTGGTGCTGCAGGAAATTTTTGGTGTGAACGCACACATCCGTGCTGTGGCCGATGGTTATGCCGCCCAGGGTTACCTGGCCGTGGCACCCACCACCTTTCACCGGGTCCGCCAGGGCGTGGTGCTGGGCTACACACCGGCTGACGTGGATGTAGGCCGCACCTTGAAGGCTGCGGTGGAAGAACTGCCACCACCCGGTGTGTTGCCTGATATCCAGGCCACCATTGATCACGCCGCCCAAACCCTGGGGGGGTCGGGCAAGGTCGGTGTGGTCGGCTACTGCTGGGGCGGCCTGCTCACCTGGCGCGCGGCGTGTTTGCTGAAGGGCATCAGCGCCGCAGTGCCTTATTACGGCGGCGGCATGACGGCCCCGCAGGAAGTGGCCCGCCAACCGCTGTGCCCGGTGCTGTGCCACTTTGGCGAACAAGACCACGCCATTCCGCTGGACGGCGTTCACGCCTTTGCCAAGGCGCAGCCCGGCGTGGATGTGCAGATTTACCCTGCACAGCACGGCTTCAACTGCGACCACCGCGGCGCGTATGACGCCACCGCCGCCGCGCTGGCGCGTGAGCGCACGCTGGCGTTTTTCGCCCGGCATCTGGCCCAGGGAGGTTGACTCAGTGAAAAGCACCTGAAACGGTCGTTCATGTGGTTTTTATGGCGCCAGCCTTCGTCCAGTATGCGTGAGTAGCTCCCATATTTATAGCAAATAGTTGTGTCTGAGGCTTTCCCCAACCCCGGTCAAATACCTCCGCAGGCGTGTCGGGTGGCTGCGACGGGGCAACGGAGCTGTTCGCGGCCCCCACATAATTCGTGCCCCAAAAGCAGCATTAACGCAGCAACCTCAAACAACAAATCCGGAAACCCGCGAGATGCGCAGTGGACACGACGCGGACGCCCGGCGCGCTCGCCAGCCAACTGAAAGAGTTAAAGAGCTGCGCCCCCGGAGGCCATCATTTTCAGCCAAGCCAAGCCAAGCCAAGCCAAGCCCGGGACAAAAATACGCCATACTGAATCTCCAGCAGACCTGCACCGACACGTCTAACCCCGAACCCAGGAACTAGAAATGCTCCAGCTCCACTACCACCCCAGCACCG
>JBEEMW010000088.1:0-20994 GCA_041192445.1 Pseudomonadota bacterium
TGCGCGCATGGACGGGCAAACCATTGGTATTGTGGCCAATCAGCCACTGGTGCTGGCCGGCTGCCTGGACATCAAAAGCTCGATCAAGGCAGCACGCTTTGTGCGGTTTTGCGATTGCTTCAACATCCCGGTGATCACGTTTGTGGACGTGCCCGGCTTCATGCCCGGTACGTCACAAGAATACGGCGGCATCATCAAACATGGTGCCAAGCTGCTATACGCCTATGCTGAATGCACCGTGCCCAAGATCACCGTCATCACCCGCAAAGCCTACGGCGGCGCCTATGACGTGATGGCCTCCAAGCACCTGCGTGGCGACGTGAACTTCGCCTGGCCCAATGCCGAAATTGCAGTGATGGGTGCCAAGGGCGCAGTGGAAATCATCTTCCGCGAAGACAAGGGTGACCCGGCCAAGCTGGCCGCCAAGGAAGCCGAGTACAAGGCACGCTTTGCCAACCCGTTTGTGGCCGGGGCACGGGGCTTTATCGACGATGTGATCCTGCCGAGTGAGACCCGCAAACGCATCTGCCGCTCGCTGGTGATGCTCAAGGACAAAAAGCTGGAGAACCCTTGGCGCAAGCACGGGAACATTCCGCTGTGAGTTCCGTTGGTTTGCATATGAAGTTGTATCGCGCTGGATCGGGCTGTCTGAGCGTTTTGCTCCGTGTCCCCCGGCCTTCGGCCTCCTCCTTTACCTACGCACAACGCTCAGACAGCCCGATCCTGGATGTTTGGTATTGCTATGTCCCAACCAGAATACAAACTTCCTTCGCAGCAATGGGCGCGGTGTGTCTGCCGCAGCGAAGTCAAGGAGGAGCCCGAAGGGCGGGGGACATGAGCGCAGGCGGATACGCCGCGCCCGTTGCGGGCTCAGCCATCCGTAGCGGCGCAAACGCTGAATTTGCCTGGTACCAATGAGCAAAGCACAAAAACTGATTCCCGAATAGGAGACTGCGAATGTTTACCAAAATCCTGATCGCCAACCGGGGCGAAATTGCCTGCCGCGTGATCGTCACGGCCCGCAAGATGGGCATCAAAACCGTGGCGGTGTATTCCGATGCCGACAAAGACGCACGCCATGTTGAACTGGCCGACGAAGCTGTCAACATCGGCCCCGCGCCCAGCCGCGAGAGTTACCTGGTGGCCGACAAGATCATTGCCGCCTGCAAACAGACCGGCGCGCAAGCCGTTCACCCCGGGTACGGTTTTCTGAGCGAAAACGCCGGCTTTGCCAAGCGTGTTGAAGAAGAGGGCATCGTCTTCATCGGCCCCAAGCATTATTCGATTGCCGCCATGGGCGACAAGATCGAATCGAAGAAACTGGCAGGCAAGGCGGGCGTGAACTGCATCCCCGGCGTTAACGACGCGATTGAGACAGCAGAGAAGGCAGTCGAGATTGCCAAGGGCATTGGCTATCCCGTGATGATCAAGGCATCGGCGGGCGGTGGTGGCAAGGGCCTGCGCGTGGCTTTTAACGACAAGGAAGCCTTTGAAGGTTTCACCAGTTGCCGCAATGAGGCGCGCAACAGCTTTGGTGACGACCGCGTGTTCATCGAGAAGTTTGTCGAAGAACCGCGCCACATTGAGATACAGCTGATTGGCGACAGTCACGGCAATGTGATTTACCTCAATGAGCGTGAATGTTCCATTCAACGGCGTCACCAGAAAGTCATTGAAGAGGCGCCGTCGCCCTTCATCTCAGATGCCACCCGCAAGGCCATGGGCGAGCAGGCCGTGCAGCTGGCCCGGGCCGTGAATTACCAGAGCGCAGGCACGGTGGAGTTTGTGGTCGGCAAAGACCAGAGCTTCTACTTCCTGGAAATGAACACCCGTCTGCAGGTGGAGCACCCGGTGACGGAATGCATTACCGGGCTCGATCTGGTTGAACTCATGATTCGGGTGGCTGCTGGCGAAAAATTGCCTTTGACCCAGGCGGATGTCAAACGCGATGGCTGGGCGATGGAGTGCCGCATCAACGCCGAAGACCCGTTTCGCAACTTTCTGCCGTCCACTGGCCGCCTGGTGCGCTTTCAGCCACCGCAGGAGACCATGTTTGCAGCAACCGTTCGGGCTGAGCCAGTCGAAGCCCCTCGACAAGCTCAGGGCGAACGGGAATACGGTGGTGTGCGGGTTGATACCGGCGTGCAGGATGGTGGCGAAATCCCGATGTTTTACGACTCGATGATTGGCAAGCTGATCGTGCATGGCAAAGACCGGCTGGACGCAATTGCCAAGATGCGCGAGGCGCTCAATGGTTTTGTGATCCGCGGTGTGTCCAGCAACATCCCGTTCCAGGCCGCTTTGCTGGCGCATCCGAAGTTTGTGGCGGGTGATTTCAACACCGGGTTCATTGCCGAGAACTACGGCAAGGGCTTCAGGGCGGAAGATGTTCCGCATGCGGATGCCAGCTTTCTGGTGGCGCTGGCGGCCTTCGTGCGACGCAAGTCACGCGAGCGGGCTGCCGGCATATCTGGTCAATTGCCGGGTTATGACGTCAAAGTGGGCAAGGACTACACCGTCATCACCCTGGGGGCTGCAGGCCAACATGTGTACACGCCGGTTCACGTCGACGAATTTGTGGGCGAAACGGGTACAGCCCTCGTCAAAACAGGTGCGGGTAGCTATGAAATCAGTAGCACCTCACGACTCAATGATGTGCGCATCAGCGGCCTGGTGAACGGTGCACCGTTTACCGCGCAGGTGGAGCGGGGTGCCGGCAAGAATCCGCTGGCGCTGAGGGTGCAGCACAACGGTACCCAGATTGACGTGATGGTGGTGTCGCCACGCATGGCCCAATTGCATGCCCTGATGCCGTACAAGGCGCCGCCCGACATGAGTCGTTTTGTGTTGTCGCCCATGCCCGGTTTGCTGGTGGATGTGGCGGTTCGGGAGGGCCAAAAAGTGCAGGCCGGTGAACGGGTGGCGGTGATCGAAGCCATGAAGATGGAAAACGTGTTGTTTGCGGTTGCCGATGGTGTGGTGGGCAAGGTCCTGGCCACCCAAGGCGAAAGCCTGACCGTTGACCAGCCGATTGTTGAGTTCGTCTGATCATGGTGCGACCCTTCAAAGTGCTGGGTATCCAGCAAATCGCCATTGGCGGTGTTGACAAGACGCGCCTGCAAAAACTCTGGGTTGACATGCTGGGCCTTGAAGTTACCGGCACTTTTCGCAGCGAGCGCGAGAACGTGGATGAAGACATCTGCGCCATCGGATCCGGCCCGTTCAGGGTTGAGGTTGATCTGATGCAACCGCTTGATCCGGACAAAAAGCCTGCGGTTCACACCACACCCCTCAACCACGTGGGTCTTTGGATCGATGACCTGCCCGCCGCAGTGGGCTGGTTGACCTCACAAGGGGTGCGTTTTGCGCCCGGCGGCATTCGCAAGGGGGCGGCAGGGTTCGACATCTGCTTTCTGCACCCCAAGGCCAATGAGGAATTCCCGGTCAGTGGTGAGGGTGTCCTGATTGAACTGGTGCAGGCCCCGGCGGAGGTGGTTGCCGCATTTGGGCGTCTGGCTGCTGGGGGCAGTGGTTATTAACCGGCGTTAACTGCGGTTAACCGTCGATCTGTCCGGCTTTCTCCTGCTTTTCCTGCAATTGTGCGGGTCCTGGGTCACCTACCCTTGACCCATATTTTGTGAGGAGAAACACCATGAGTGCATTGCAGAACTACGCGGCCAATGAGTCTTTCCGGTTCATGCCGGATCCGGTCCCGGAGATGTCCACCTACGGTGCAGACGCATCCAAAGCGTGGTTGACAGGGCCGCTGGAGACGTTTTCCCTGTGCATGGCGTCGTATGGCCTGTGCGTCAGCAGCACCCTGATGCTGGACGACAAACAGTATGCGACCCAACAAATCTCATGCGCGCAGACGCTTGCCGATGAAACCCTGAGTGAGCTCGCGGTTGCGTTATCCAGACAATTGAAATTGCAGTAATGACCGTCCGATCGGCGTGTCACGGCGGTGGCCGGGACGGTGTCTGGAAATGGGTTTGTATGTGGGGCAGGGCATGAATGTTGATAACGAGCGTCTTGGGATCTGGCTACCAGGTATCTGGCTGACCCGGCAGGCCCGTTTGCCGATCAAGCTGGGTGTACTCGGGCTGATTTTGACGCTCCCCATGGTCATTGTTGCGATGTTGCTGGTTCAGCGGCAAAACAGCGACACCGACATCACGCGCTCGGAAATCGAGGGTGTGGTGGTGATTCGTCCGGTGATGCGGGTTGTGACGCTGGTGCAAAAACACCGGGGTCAGGCCCAGATGTTGTTGTCCGGCAATATGGCCGTGAAAACCAGTCTCGAGCAAACCGGCGCAGAGCTGGCTCAGGCCAGTGCCGATGTATTGGCCGCCATCAAGGCAACAGCGTCGTTCAGTCAGGCACCACAGTGGCAGCCTCTTGCGCAGCGCCTGCAAAGTTTGGCGGCTGACAGCCAGGGGCAGGACGCAGCGGCCAGTTTCAAGCGCCACAATGAGCTGGTGCGGGACCTTCGCCAGTTTGTGTACACCGTGGGGGAATTCTCCAGCCTGTTGTATGACCCAGAACCGGCGGCTTACCTGCTCATGGACATGGTGGTGTCCCGAATCATTCCCTGGACCGAACAGCTCGGGCAGCTTCGTGGCCTGGGTGCTGGCTTGCTGGTCAAGGATCAGCCTGATCCCGCGGGTGATGCTGCCATGCAGATGCGCTTTGTTCAACTCGCGGAGGGGCTGAACGAGCAACGTTTTGCACTGGATGTTCTCAAGCGCAACGGTGAGGGTGATTTGGGCGGGGAGGCCGCAATCGAGGCCTCTGCGCGTTTTGGCAGCCTGGCCGCCGAGGCGTTTTCCCGCTCTGGCAGCCAGCCGCGTGACGCTGCTGCCTACTTTGCCGCAGGCACCAAAGCCATTGAAGCGGTACTGGCGGCCCAGACGCGCCTGGCCGACCGGCTGGACGGCCGCTTGCAATACCGCGCCAGTGCTCTGGCATTCGAACGCAATGTGACGGCCGGGGTTGCCATTCTGGGTTTTGCCATGCTGGTTTATTTATTGGCCACGTTTTACAGGGGTCTGATGATTGATCTGAGGCGGCTCAGCTACGCCATGGGTGAGCTTGCATTGGGCAATCTGCGGGTTGTCGCCTCGGTGCGCAGCAAGGACGAGCTGGGGGATTTGGCCGCACTGCTTGAGCGCATGATCACCCGGGTGTCGGCGATGGTCGCCGCAGTGGGTTGCGATTCAGCACTGGTTGCGCACGCGGGGCGCAACCTTGGTGCGGGCAACCGCGATCTGTCCGGCCGAACCGAGCAGCAGGCGGCCAATCTGGAGCAGACTGCGGCCAGCGTGCAGGATCTGGAGGCCAGGGTTCAGCAAAATGCCAAGATTGCCAGCGACGTGGAGCGACAGGCCAGGGCTGTGCGCGACGTCGCTGAATCCGGTGGTCGCTCGATGTCGGCTTCCATCGCATCGGTTGAGGCCATTCAGGCCAGCGCGCACCGCATGGATGAAATCATCGGTGTGATTGACAGTCTGGCGTTTCAAACCAACATCCTCGCGTTGAACGCTGCGGTTGAGGCGGCACGCGCAGGTGAGCAGGGCCGCGGATTTGCGGTGGTGGCCAGCGAGGTGCGATCGCTTGCGCAGCGGTCGGCGGCGAGCGCACGCGAGATTCGCAGCTTGATCCAGTCGTCGTCAACTCAGGTGGAAACCAGCGTTGCACAAATTCGCGCTGCGGGTGCAGGCATGTCCCAGATCGTGGCGGGTATCCGCGACGTGGCCACCAGCATCACGCAAATATCCGTAGCCAGTGCCGAGCAGAGCCTGGGCATCTCCGAAATTTCGGAGGCCGTCGTCCAGCTCGATCAACTCACGCAGCAAAACGCCCATATGGTGGAGCGTGCGGTGGCCCAGTCGAATGGCCTTGAGATCCAGGCTGAATCGCTGTCTGAGGCGATCGGCAGCTTCAAGCTGCCCCAGGGAATGGCGGAGGAGGCCGTCGCCCTGGTCACCCGGGCATGCGAGCACCGCTCACAGTGCGGCTCCCTTGACGCCTTTTTGCAGGGAGTGACGGACACGATCAATCATTTTCATGACCGCGACATGTATGTCTTTGTACTGGACGATGCCGGTACTTATCTGGCCTTTGGCGGTAATCCGGCGAAAGTGGGTACCCGGGTGCAGGATGTGCCGGGTATCAACGGTGACGGCCTGACCCGTGCGATTGTTGACCAGGCATCGGAGGGGCCGGGCTGGGTCGAATATGACATTACCAACCCGACGACGGGCAAGGTTCAGACCAAAATGTCTTTTGTCCAGATGGTGGACAACCTCTACCTCGGGTGCGGTGTTTACAAGAGCCTGTTGAGCGCCTAAGCCTTGACTGAACCGGCCAGCGCTTTGGCGCGTGCGCGGGCCAGAGCAGCGGCTATCACTGTCTTTTTTTCAGGCTTTTTATCGGGCTGGCCCCCGTCCAGATTGCGCCGGGCGCTACTGAATTCGTAGCGTGTACGGGCTTGATCCGCGAGTGCCTGCGGCCAGGCGGCCCAAGCTGTGGCGAGCCCACTCACGTTTTCCAGCGCAATGCAGTCTACCGGGCACACCGGCAGACACAATTCGCAGCCGGTGCAATACGCCTCGATGACGGTGTGCATCAGCTTGTGGGTGCCCACAATCGCGTCGGTCGGGCAGGCGTTGATGCACAGGGTGCATCCTATGCACCAGGCCTCGTCGATGACGGCCACCGTCAGCGGCCCTTCAACACCAAACGCCGGGTTCAGCGTGAGGCCGGGGCCGGGAGGTGGTGGGCCAGGCTGCTCCAGGATGGCTGCCAGCCGTTCAATGCCCTGTGCACCACCGGGCGGGCATTGGTTGATCGGTGCCTGCAGCGTCGCTATGGCCTGGGCATACCCCGCGCAGTCTGGATAACCGCACCGCGTACACTGGGTTTGAGGCAGTGCAGCCAGGATCCGGGCGACGAGCTCAGGCATTACTTCTGGCGGACAGCCTTTTTGGCAACGGGCTTCGCAATCGCTTTAGCCGCGGGTTTAACAGCCGCTTTCGCTGGCGTTTTGCCGCCGGCCTTGGCAACAGGTTTGGTCACGGGTGCCTTGGCTGGTGCTACCGCAATCTGTTTTGCTACTATTTCGGTAGCTACCGGAGCAGGTTTTGCGGGGGCTGAAGCGGGTTTTGACACTTCAACGGGGCTTGCCGCTGCCTTGGCCTTGGGCGGCTGGTGCGTCAGGATGAATGCCTTGACCTGCGGATACACCCCGTCGCGCCAGCGTCGGCCTGAAAAGATGCCGTAGTGACCGGCGCCTTTGACTTCCAGATGGCTTTG
This sequence comes from Pseudomonadota bacterium, assembly GCA_041192445.1. Taxonomy (GTDB): domain Bacteria; phylum Pseudomonadota; class Gammaproteobacteria; order Burkholderiales; family Burkholderiaceae_C; genus Egaibacter. Next base: position 7,315 of record JBEEMW010000088.1, read on the forward strand.
CTCGGCTCGGGGCACGCCGCTGCAAATGTCGTGCACGGCCTCGGTCTGGCCCGAGCCGGAAATGTCGTCCAGTTCGCCTTCAACCGAGAACAGGGCCGTGGTTTTGATGTCTTGAGGGCGCACACGTTCAATCTTGCCGTCAACACCCCGTACATCCCAGGTGCCGTTGACCAGGCTGAACTCCTGAAATACAACCTTGATGGTTTCGAGGTAGTAATCGGCGTCCATGTCCAGCACGGCGTTGTACTCGTCGTAAAACTTGCGGTGCGCTTCGGTGCTGGCGTCGTCACCCTTGATCAGATCCTTGAAGTAGTCGTAATGGCTTTTGGCATGGTTGCTGGGGTTCATGGCGACAAAGCCTGAATGCTGCAAAAACCCGGGGTAGACACGTCGGCCAACGCCTGCGAAGTTGCTCGGGACCCGAAAGATCACGTTGTTTTCAAACCAGCTGTGGCTCTTGTTCATGGCCAGGTTGTTGACGGCCGTGGGTGATTTGCGGGCGTCGATGGGGCCACCCATCATGGTCATGGTCAGGGGTGTGGTCTCGCCCCGGCTGGCCATCAGTGAAACGGCGGCCAGCACCGGCACGGTGGGCTGACAAACGCTCATGACGTGGCAATTGCCGTATTTGCCTTGTACGTGCCGGATGAACTCCTGCACGTAGTTGACGTAGTCATCCAGGTGAAATTCGCCTTGTGACAGGGGAACAAGGCGTGCATTTTTCCAGTCGGTGACGTAGACCTTGTGGTCTTTGAGCATGGTTTTCACGGTGTCCCGCAACAGCGTGGCGTAGTGGCCGGACAGCGGGGCCACGATCAGCACTGCAGGCTGGCCTTTGAGCTTTTCCAGGGTCTGGGTGTCATCGGTGAAGCGCTTGAAACGGCGCAATTCGCAAAACGGCTTGTCGAGTTCGATGCGCTCATGAACGGCCACCACCACGTTGTCCACATCAACGGTACGCAGGCCAAACTCTGGCTTTTCGTAATCCTTGCCCAGGCGGTGCATCAGGTCATATCCAGCTGACAGGCGTTGGGAGAGGGGGTTTTGCCCTAAAACCGTCGTCGGGTTGCCATAGGCTTTGGCGGCAGCAAGAGCCAAATCGGAAAACGGCTCCATCAATGAGCGCTGGGTTTCGTAGAGTTGGTAGAGCATGTGAAATTCGCCTTGTAGAAATGTTGCACTGCAATATAAATGCTGCAGTGCAATATAACAGTTGTTGCCGGTAACTTAGTGGAGTGCTCGCACCAATTCACGCTTGTCGATGTCAATTTCGTGAAAGTTTGGTGTGAAACTTCCGTAAATTTGCATCAAATCTGCAGCCAAATCCATTTTATCGGGCTTTGCCCGCTACGGCCGGCCTGATTTGAGTATGCCGCGCACGGCGTTGCGGCTGTGGGCCCCGAAATGGCCGAGCAGTTCGGCAACAGCGGCGTCGAGCCGGGCCTGTTTGGCGGGGTCTTGCCTGGCGATTTCGGCCACCAGGTCAATGCTGCTTTCGTGGGCTCCGAAGTCGAACGCCGGGTCAGACACCAGGCCGGGCGGAATGGCCGCAACCAGGGCCTGCAGCAGTCGGGGACCAAAATCGTAAGCCTCCCGTGCCACCACGTCGCGCAGGTAGGCGTCAGACCAGGGCGGGTAACGCGCATCGCCGTCGGTATCGCGCAAGGCTTTTTCAAACGGTGTGTCCTGTTGCGTCAGCGCAGCGTTTTGCAGCAATTGGGTTTGGTAGCGCTCCAGTGCCAGGTGGCGGTTGGACAGCAAAACAACCAGGTCGTCGCGCTTCCCGGGCATGCCGGCCATGGCCAATGCATTGGCAAAAATCAGCGAGAGGGTGGAGCCCCCCGGCGACACACTGGCGTGGTAAGGCTGGGTCAGATCCTGCACATAGTGAAGTGACAGACCCGTGAAGCGCCAACCCCAGTAAGGGTGACCGGTGCGAAAAGCAAGCGCTGCCAGACCCGCGTACTGGTGTGCACGCAGCAGCGGGAAAGTGCGCCTGAGGAAGGGTGCCGCCAGGTAAAGCACGCGGTCCTCGTGGAAAAACCCCATGTGAAAAGGCGCCTGGGTCGAGTAACTCAGGGCGGGGTTGCCAAACGGCAGTGCGCCAAACCCGTACACCTTGCCCCATTCGGAAGGGCTGTTCTGCCAAAGATTGATGTCCAGACCATAGTCGGGCTCGTCTGCAGCGGAAGCCAGCACACGCAAGGGTGTGATGGGTTCACCGGCCTTCAAGCCGATAAAACGCTGGGTGGCGCCGGGTGACTCAGGCAGGGTGTCGACGGCGGTGTGTGCCAGCAGCCGTGATGCGTCGATCGGGGTTCGTGGGTCAGGCTGGAAATACAACGCGAACCTGGCCGTAGGGGCAATACGCAGCGCCATCAAAAACGCCAGGCGGCGTGCATCGTCTGGCCGGGACGGATTGGCCGTGAACGTCAGGGCTGCAGGGCGTAGTGCGTAGGCGCTCAGGTTGGCTACCGCCCATGCCTCCTGACTCAGGAGCAGCGCCTCAATCGGTTTTTCCTCGGCTTTCAGAAAGGTTTCAAGCGGTTCAACCAAAACCGGCGCGGCATTGAGCACCTCGGGCATTTTTTCAAATGCCCGGTACGCGGCAACGGTATGGTTGCCCCAGGCCAGCGCCGGGCCCGAGACCCCACTCAAAAGGCAGGCCAGTACAAGTGTCAGGTAGCGCATGTCAATGCTTTCTCGGGCCTGCAGGCTGGATGGTCAACCAGGGCCATCTTTGTTGGTAGTCGCTGCATTTTGGCTCAAACAGGCTGCCATGGTCTGTCAGGGGGTTAGGGGTCAACAGGCCTGAATAAAGGTCATACAGCCCGTTCGGTGCGTAGACCTCAAACCTGGTGTCGCCGGCCGCTGCACGGCGTCGCATGCCCACACTGGTACTGCCCACCAAAAATCGGTCAATGCCTTCGCGGGTGCTGGCAAGGGCCGCATAGGGCTTGCCAAAATAGCCCTCGTACCAAAGATGCACCCGGGCCTGGTTTTTGACCTCGATCAGGACGCCCAGGTCGGTGAAGAGGGCATTCGCCCGTTGGTTGACGAGCGCCTCCGCAGGGTCTGACAAATCGTTGCCATCAAAATAAAAAATGTCGTAGTCGCGAATGCCGGCTTCGGCCGGCCTGCCTGCCTGCAGGTTCCAGACCGTCTGAAACAGGCAGCCTGCCACCAGCCAGGCATCGGGCAAATTCAGATCATCCAGACGTTCCAAAATGGCGCGATTGACGCGATTTTGAAGTACGTCCGTGATGAACCGATCCGATCCAGGTGGCAGAGACAATTTCTGTCCGCTACGAAATCAATAGCTGCTCACGCATATTTTACGAGGGCTAGTGGCCTATTTGGCATAAAAATGGATCAAACCACCTTGGCAATCGACGCGCAAACATAGTCGATGTTTTGGCTGTTCAAGGCCGCTACGCACATGCGGCCGGTGTCGGTGCCATAGACGCCAAACTCGGTACGCAGGCGCACCATCTGGTCTTTGGACAGGCCCGAGTAGCTGAACATGCCAATCTGTGTGGTGATGAAGCTCATGTCCTGCTTGACGCCGGCGGCTTTCAGGCCGTCGACCAGCTTTTGGCGCATGGCCTTGATGCGCACCCGCATGTCGCCCAATTCGCTCTCCCACAAGGCTCGCAACTCGGGGTTGCCCAGCACGGCGGCAACCACGGCACCGCCATGGATGGGCGGGTTGCTGTAGTTGGTGCGGATCACGATTTTGAGCTGGCTGAGAACACGGTCGGCTTCCGCGCGGCTCTCGCACAGGACGCTCAGGGCGCCGACGCGCTCGCCGTACAGGCTGAAGCTTTTGCTGAATGAGGTGGAGACAAAGCAGGTCAACCCGGCGGCCACAAACTTTTGCACGGCGGCGCCGTCTTCCGTCAAACCGTAACCGAAGCCCTGGTAAGCCATGTCCAGAAAAGGCACCAGGCCTTTTGCCTTGACCACCGCCACCACCTGATCCCATTGGGCCGGTGTGATGTCATAACCCGTGGGGTTGTGGCAGCAGGCGTGCAGCACGACGATGGTGCCCGCAGCAGCCGTGTTCAGCGCGGCCAGCATGCCGTCAAAATTCACGCCGCGCCTGGCGGCATCGTAGTAGGGGTGAGTGTCCACCACAAAACCGGCGCTGGTGAACAGGGCGCGATGGTTTTCCCAGCTGGGGTCGCTGATGAGCACCGTGGCGCCTGGATTGAGTTTTTTCAGGAAATCGGCGCCGATTTTCAAACCGCCGGTGCCACCAATACCCTGCACGGTGGCCACACGGCCTGACGTGACGGGCTCAGACCCCAGGCCAAACACCAGGTTTTTGACAGCCGCGTCATAGGCGGCAATGCCGTCAATGGGCAGGTAGCCGCGTGCGGTGGGCTTGTCCATCATGGTTTTTTCAGCGGCCTGCACACACTGGAGCAGGGGCAGCTTGCCGTTGTCGTCGTAATACACACCCACACCCAGATTGACCTTGTTGGGGTTGGTGTCGGCTGCAAATGCTTCGTTGATGCCCAAAATCGGGTCGCGCGGGGCCATTTCAACAGCGGAAAATAAAGACATTGAAGATCCTCTTGAGGGGGCAAAAAAAGTGTTTGGTCGAACCCGTCATGCCGCAAGGTGCCGGAATGACGTATTCTTTTGGGTTGCCCGCAATTTTACCGGGCGCAGGATTGAGCACTCATGCAAACTGGTCATGACACCATTCTCGTACCGTCAGATACCCCGGCAAACATGCCGGCGAATGGCGTTTTTGTCAGTTTTCCCGACTCCCCGTTCGAGTTGTACCAGCCGTATCCGCCTGCAGGTGACCAGCCCACAGCCATCGATAAACTGGTTGAAGGCGTCAACGATGGCGAGGTGTTCCAGACGTTGCTGGGTGTGACCGGCTCGGGCAAAACCTTCACCATGGCCAACGTGATTGCGCGTCTGGGCCGCCCGGCCATTGTGTTTGCGCCCAACAAGACACTGGCGGCCCAGCTCTACAGCGAGTTTCGGGAGTTTTTTCCCAGGAACGCGGTGGAGTATTTCGTGAGTTATTACGATTACTACCAGCCTGAGGCCTATGTGCCCCAGCGCGACCTGTTCATTGAAAAAGACTCGGCGATCAACGAGCACATCGAGCAGATGCGCCTCTCGTGCACCAAAAGCATCCTGGAGCGGCGCGATGTGGTGATTGTGGCCACGGTGTCTGCCATTTACGGCATCGGCCAGCCCGAGGCCTACCACCAGATGGTGATGACGCTGCGGGCGGGCGACAAAATCGGGCAGCGAGATGTGATTGCGCAGTTGATTCGCATGCAGTACGACCGCAACGACATTGACTTTTCGCGTGGTGCGTTTCGGGTGCGCGGCGACACCATCGACATCTTTCCCGCCGAGCACAGCGAGATGGCGATCCGGGTGGAGCTGTTTGATGACGAAATTGAGTCGCTGCAACTGTTTGACCCGCTGACCGGGCGCATCCGCCAGAAAATTCCGCGCTTCACGGTTTACCCCAGCAGCCACTACGTCACCCCGCGTGACCGCGTGCTGGCGGCGGTGGAGACGATCAAGGTGGAGCTGTCAGACCGGCTCAAGGAATTTGTGAGCCAGGGCAAGCTGGTCGAAGCGCAGCGGCTGGAGCAACGCACCCGGTTTGACCTGGAAATGCTCAGCGAAGTCGGGCACTGCAAGGGCATCGAGAACTACACCCGGCATTTGTCCGGTGCAGCGCCCGGCGAGCCACCGGCCACACTGACCGACTATTTGCCCAAAGACTCGGTGATGTTCCTGGACGAATCCCACGTGCTGATTGGCCAGTTTGGCGGCATGTACAACGGCGACCGCTCGCGCAAGACCACGCTGGTGGAATATGGCTTTCGCCTGCCCAGTGCGCTGGACAACCGGCCGCTGAAGTTTGAGGAGTTCGAAACCAAGATGCGCCAGGCCATTTTTGTCTCCGCCACGCCGGCTCAGTGGGAGAAAGACCATGCGGGGCAGGTGGTGGAGCAGCTCGTGCGCCCCACCGGGCTGGTGGACCCCGAAGTCGAGGTGCGGCCAGCCACCCACCAGGTGGACGACGTGCTGCAGGAGATTCGCATTCGGGCCGACAAGCACGAACGGGTGCTGATCACGACCTTGACCAAACGAATGGCCGAGCAGTTGACCGACTATTTGAGCGATAACGGTGTCAAGGTTCGCTATCTTCACAGTGATATCGACACCGTGGAGCGAGTCGAGATCCTGCGGGATCTGCGCCTGGGTGCGTTCGACGTGCTGGTGGGCATCAACCTGCTGCGCGAGGGTCTGGACATTCCCGAGGTGTCGCTGGTGGCGATTCTGGATGCCGACAAAGAGGGCTTTTTACGCTCGGAGCGTTCACTCATCCAGACCATTGGCCGGGCGGCGCGCAACCTCAATGGACGGGCCATTCTGTACGCTGACAAGATCACCGACTCCATGACCCGCGCCATGGGTGAGACCGAACGCCGGCGGAACGCCCAGATCGCGCACAACCTCACCCATGGCATCACGCCGCGCAGCATCGTCAAGCAGGTCAAAGATCTGATCGACGGTGTGTACAGCGAAAAAGCGGGCCGCGAAATGGAGCGTCTGGAAAACGATGCCATGCAGCGTGCCAAGGTCGAAGACATGAGTGAAAAAGACATTGGCCGCGAGATCAAGCGGCTTGAAAAACTCATGATGGAACACGCCCGCAATCTCGAGTTCGAAAAAGCAGCCCGTGTACGGGATCAGTTGGGCATTTTGAAGAAGCAGGCTTTTGGTGCACCGGGTACGGACAATGCCGTTTTCATTTCATAATATGGGAAATGACCCGGTTTGTGACTGATCAGTCTAGGTATCCGAGCAATTTGATGGGTTTTTAGATATACTTGAACTAATTGGTCAAGAACCCGTCAATTCAAGGTGCTTGGCCGTTTGGTAAACGCTTGACCCGCAGGTGTTTTCAGCAGTAGTCAAGCCAAACTAAAGGAGTTTGCGATGCGTCTCACAACCAAAGGCCGTTTTGCGGTCACTGCAATGATTGATCTGGGTCTGCGCCAGAGTAGCGGCCCTGTCACGCTGGCGGCGATCAGCCAGCGTCAGCAAATCTCATTGTCTTACCTGGAACAGCTGTTCGGAAAGCTGCGGCGCAATGAGCTGGTGGAGTCCACCCGCGGCCCGGGCGGCGGCTACACCCTGGCGCGCAAAGCCTCAGACATCACGATTACCGACATCATCGTCTCGGTGGATGAACCCATTGATGCCACCCAGTGTGGCGGCAAGGAAAACTGTCTGGGTGACGGTGCGCGTTGCATGACCCATGATCTGTGGGCATCGCTGAACGTGCGCATGGTCGAGTTTCTGGATTCGGTCACGCTGCAAAAGCTGGTTGACGAGCAGCTCGCCAAGGGTCTGCAGATCGAGGACAAACCCAACGTCAAGCGGGCCATCTCGGCCATGCCCGTGGTCAAGCCGATCCGGGTCAACGCGCCCAACTCCGTGTTTGCCCTGGGCAACGCGTTCTTTAAATCCTGAATCCGGCGCTGACCTGCCTGCCTTGCCCATTTCACCATTTCACCATTAGCGAACCCGTCATGGCTACCACCCCACATTTCCCGATTTACATGGACTACAGCGCGACCAACCCCTGCGATGAGCGGGTGGTGGACGCGATGATTCCCTGGTTGCGTCAGCATTTTGGCAACCCCGCGTCGCGTAGCCACGCATGGGGTTGGGAGGCCGAAGCAGCAGTTGAAAAAGCCCGTGAACAGGTCGCCGCACTGATTGGTGCCGATCCCCGCGAAATCGTCTGGACCAGCGGTGCCACCGAGTCCAATAATCTGGCGCTCAAAGGTGCAGCCGGTTTTTACAAAACCAAGGGCAAACACATCATCACGGTCAAGACCGAACACAAAGCCGTTCTGGACACTTGCCGCGAGCTGGAGCGCCAGGGTTTTGAAGTGACTTACCTGGACGTTCAGGACGATGGTCTGGTTAATCTGGACGTGTTCAAGACCGCGATTCGCCCCGACACCATTCTGGCCAGCGTCATGTTCGTCAACAACGAAATTGGCGTGATTCAGGACATCACGGCGCTGGGTAATATTTGCCGCGAAAAAGGTGTGATCTTCCACGTGGACGCGGCCCAGGCCACGGGTCGGGTCGATATCGACATGAGCACATTGCCGGTCGATCTGATGAGCCTGACCTCGCACAAAACCTATGGCCCCAAAGGCATTGGTGCACTGTTTGTGCGCCGCAAGCCACGCATCCGCATCGAAGCGCAAATGCACGGCGGTGGCCACGAGCGCGGCATGCGCAGCGGCACCTTGCCGACGCACCAGATTGTTGGCATGGGTGAGGCCTACCGTATTGCAAAAGAAGAAATGGCCGGTGAAAACCTGCGCATTCAGGCCTTGCACGATCGCATGCTGGCCGGTCTGAAAGACATTGAGCAGGTGTTCATCAACGGGCATGAATCAAAACGTGTGCCGCATAACCTGAACATGAGTTTCAACTATGTTGAAGGCGAGTCGCTGATCATGGGCATCAAGGGCCTGGCCGTATCGTCGGGTTCCGCCTGCACGTCGGCTTCTCTGGAGCCCAGCTATGTGCTGCGTGCCCTGGGTCGCAGCGATGAGCTGGCCCACAGCAGCCTGCGCATGACCATTGGCCGCTGGACCACCGAGGCCGACATTGACTACGCGGTCGAGACCATCAAGCTCAACGTCACCAAATTGCGCGACCTGAGCCCACTGTGGGAAATGTACCTGGACGGGATCGATATCAGCGCCATCCAGTGGGCCGCACACTAGCGGCATCGTCAAAATGAGCCAGCCCTTTGTCGCAAGTCCTTGCCGTGCTAATCGCACTGTCTGCGGCCTTGCTTCGCGGTCTGACTCATTTGTGGCTTAGCAGTACAGAATTTAAGAGGTAAGCAAAATGGCATATTCAGAAAAAGTTGTAGATCACTACGAAAACCCCCGCAATGTCGGCAGCTTTGAAAAAGGCGACGACTCGGTGGGCACCGGCATGGTTGGCGCGCCCGCTTGCGGCGACGTCATGAAGCTGCAAATCAAGGTTAACCCGCTGACCGGGGTGATTGAAGACGCACGGTTCAAGACGTATGGTTGTGGGTCGGCCATTGCCTCGTCATCCCTGGTGACTGAGTGGGTCAAAGGCAAGACGCTGGATGAGGCGGCGGCACTCAAGAACAGTCAGATTGCTGAAGAACTGGCTTTGCCGCCGGTCAAAATTCACTGCTCCATTCTGGCTGAAGACGCCATCAAGGCCGCAGTGGACGACTACAAGAAGAAACACACGCATTGATTGAATTGTTGCCATGTCCGTAACCGTCACAGAAGCCGCAGCCCGGCATGTCAATCGTTACCTGACCAAACGGGGTCGGGGGGTTGGTGTGCGCCTGGGGGTCAAAACCACGGGTTGCTCAGGCCTGGCCTATACGCTTGAGTACGTCGATGAGCAGGCGCCCGAGGACGTGATTTTTGAGGGCCACGGCGTCAAGGTTCTGGTTGACCCGAAAAGCCTTGCTTACATCGATGGCACGCAGCTGGATTTTGTACGCGAAGGCCTGAACGAGGGTTTCAGGTTCAACAACCCGAACGAACGCGACAAATGTGGCTGCGGTGAGTCGTTTCGGGTGTGAATCTCCAGTCCAACGACTTCGAACTTTTCGGTCTTGTTGAGCAGTTTGCGCAGGACCGCGCTGCAATTGACACGCGCTGGAAAGAGTTGCAACGGGAGGCTCACCCTGACAAATTCGTGGCTCAGGGGGCCGCTGCGCAACGTATCGCCATGCAGTGGTCGGTTCGCATCAACGAAGCCTACAAGCGTCTCAAAGACCCCCTCAAACGCGCCGCTTACCTGTGTGAGCTGCGTGGTGTGGCGGTCAATGCTGAAAACAATACGGCCATGCCGGCTGAATTCCTGATGCAACAGATGGCCTGGCGCGAAGACCTGGAAGATGCCACCCGCCTTGCGGATGTTGAGGCAATCAATGTGAAACTGTTGCAGGCCCAGCGCGATACGCTACAAAAATGCGGGCATCTGCTGGATGCCGAGCACAACTATGTGGGCGCTGTGGGGCAGGTGAGGGCGCTGATGTTCATCGAGCGTTTTGCCCATGACGTTGAAATGCGCTTTGAGCAACTGGGACAATAGTGCCCTGACTTTCCTACCGTGATTTTCTGCCCTGATTTTCAAAAACAAAAATGGCGCTTCTCCAAATCTCCGAACCGGGCCAGTCCCCCAACCCGCACGAGCGGCGCATTGCCGTGGGCATTGACCTGGGCACCACTCACTCCCTCGTCGCGGCCGTGCGCAGTGGTGTTGCCGAATGTCTGGCCGACGACTCGGGCCAGGTGATTTTGCCGTCCGTGGTGCGTTATCTGGAGGGGGGCGGGCGACAGATTGGTTTTGAGGCCCAGGCCGCGCTGGCCACCGACCCTGAAAACACCATTGCCTCGGCCAAACGCTTCATGGGCCGCAGTCTGGCCGATGTGAAGGGCGCTGCCAGGCTGCCTTACCGCTTTGTCGACCATGCAGGCATGTTGGGCCTGCAAACCGTGGTGGGCGAGAAGTCGCCGGTGGAGGTCAGTGCCGACATTTTGGCCACCTTGCGCTACCGCGCTGAAGACACCTTCAATGACGACTTGTTTGGCGCGGTGATCACTGTGCCGGCTTATTTCGATGATGCCCAGCGCCAGGCAACCAAAGATGCGGCCAAGCTTGCCGGGCTCAACGTGTTGCGTCTCATCAACGAACCCACGGCTGCTGCCATTGCCTACGGACTGGACAACGCGAGCGAAGGTGTTTACGCGATTTACGATCTCGGCGGCGGTACTTTCGACATCTCCATTCTGCGATTGACGCAAGGTGTGTTTGAGGTCATTGCGACCGGGGGCGACTCCAGTCTGGGTGGTGACGACTACGACCATGCCCTGGCAGACTGGGTCGTGGCACAGTTGGGCATCCAGGTGGTCGCGGCCAGTGACAAGGCCGCCATCAAAGTCGCCGCGCGCACAGCCAAAGAGGCCTTGTCTGCTACAGAAACTGTAGCTGTTCACGCCCGTTTGACGGGGGCTGACATCACATTTGACGTTAAATCTGACCAGTTTGAAACCATCACCGCCAGCCTGACTGCACGCACCATCAGCGCCGTGCGTAAAGCCTTGCGTGATGCCCAATTGTCGGTAGATGACATTCAGGGTGTGGTCATGGTGGGCGGCTCTACCCGCATGCCTCAGGTGCGCCGCGCCGTGGCCACCCTGTTCGGCCGCGAGCCCCTGACCAACCTCAACCCGGACGAGGTCGTTGCGCTGGGTGCGGCGATTCAGGCCAACCAGTTGGCCGGCAACAACGTGGCGGGCGATTTGCTGCTGCTGGACGTGATTCCGCTGTCGTTGGGCGTGGAAACCATGGGTGGGCTGGTGGAGCGCATTGTTCCGCGTAACCAGACTATTCCCACCGCCATGGCGCAGGACTTCACCACCTATCAAGATGGCCAGACCGCACTGGCCCTGCATGTTGTGCAAGGTGAACGCGATCTGGTGGCGGATTGCCGTAGTCTGGCCCGGTTTGAGCTGCGGGGCATTCCGCCCATGGCAGCCGGTGCGGCGCGTATTCGGGTGACGTTCACCGTTGATGCCGATGGCCTTTTGAACGTCAGCGCGAAAGAACAGGGGAGTGGTGTTGAGGCCGCGATTGACGTCAAACCCTCTTACGGTCTGGGGGATGATCAGATCGCCAAAATGTTGCAAGACAGCTTCACGACCGCCGAGGCCGACATGCAGGCCCGCGCTTTGGTCGAGGCCCGGGTGGACGCAGACCGCATGGTGCTGGCGACCCGCAGCGCGCTGAATGCTGATGCAGACCTGTTGTCCGTGGAAGAGCGGCACGCGATTGAGGATCTGATTGCTGCCCTGCAAGCCGCCCGTCCGGGCGAGGAAGCTGCCCTGGTTGAAGCCGCCACACACAATCTGGCCAAAGGCACCGAGGCCTTTGCTGCGATGCGCATGAATCGGGGCATTCAAAAAGCGCTGGCTGGTAAGAACATTGCAACCGTTTGACTCCATTCAGACAGAAACGCCAACATGCCCATCATCAAGATCCTTCCCCACCCTGAATATTGTCCCCGGGGGGCCGAAATCTCTGCGCCAGCCGGAACCTCCATTTGTGAAGCGCTGCTGGACAACCACATCAACATCGAGCATGCCTGCGACATGAGTTGTGCCTGCACCACCTGCCACGTGATCGTGCGTGAGGGTTTCGCATCGCTCAATGAGCTGGATGAAAACGAGGAAGACTTGCTGGACCGGGCCTGGGGTCTTGAACCCAATTCGCGCCTCTCGTGTCAGGCCTTCCTGGCGCAGCAAAATGTGACGGTGGAGATACCCAAATACTCCATTAACCACGCCAAAGAGAATCATTAACCCCCACCCATTTTCCTTTTGATATGCGCCAAATTTTTCTGGATACCGAAACAACTGGCCTGTCGCCGGACAATGGTGATCGTGTCATTGAGATTGGCTGTGTTGAGCTGCTCAACCGCAAACTGACGGGCAGCACCAAGCATTTCTACCTCAATCCGGGGCGCGACAGCCACGAAGAGGCGCTCAAGGTGCATGGCATTACCACGGAATTTTTGCGGGACAAACCCAAATTTGAGGCCGTTGCAGATGAGTTGCTGGCCTATCTCGCCGGGGCCGAGGTCATCATTCACAACGCGGCATTTGACGTCGGGTTTTTGAACAAGGAGCTGTCACTGATCGGCCGTGGCAATTTCCGCCAATTCGTGGGCAGCGTGACCGACACCCTGGTCATGGCCAAGGAGATGTACCCTGGAAAGCGCAACGGACTGGATGCCCTGTGTGACCGTCTGGGGGTGGACAATTCCGGGCGCAGCCTGCACGGCGCCTTGCTGGATGCCGAGTTGCTGGCCGACGTGTACATCAACATGACGCGCGGGCAGGACGCGCTGCTGATGGAATCTGCCGTTTCCGGGCAGTCAAGTGCGGCCACCGCAAGCGTGAACCTTACCCGATTTGAGCTGCCCATCCTGTTGGCCAACGATCAGGAGGTGGCCGCCCACGATGATGTGCTGGTGCAACTGGATAAGGCCAGTGGTGGCAAGACGGTCTGGCGGCTGCCCGCCTGACCTGTGGCATAATTCGAGGCTATCCTGTAACACATTCAGGGCGGTTAGCTCAGGGGTAGAGCACTGCATTCACACTGCAGGGGTCGCAAGTTCGAAACTTGCACTGCCCACCAATATATTGGTTATCAATCAAGGACTTACGAGAAATCGCAAGTCCTTTTTTGTTGATGGTGTCCTAAAAATGTCCTAAAGTCCTATTTTTCGGGCACTTCTCATACGGTGCTCATATTGAAGTCTGGTTTTGGGTCGAAATGTCGCAGCTCCATCAAGCCTAGTTGAAGTGGAAGGTGGACCAGCTTGGAAATTGAAGACTCTCACATTTGGCACCTGCATCCTGTGATGCAATGCGATTTGAAAACTCGATCAACAGACTCCACTAGCCGGGGGGCACCCTAGGAGTCTGGGCGGCAGAGGTTTTTCAAACTGCCAGTAGAGCGGTTGGCCGAGGTCCTCGCTGCGTTTTTTGACTGCGCGTCTCTGACGCGGGCCTGATACGTTCTGTTGAGTCGCCC
>JBEEMW010000089.1:0-4382 GCA_041192445.1 Pseudomonadota bacterium
CACCATCATCGAGGGCCTGGAATTCCGCCGCATGTTCAGCAACCCGGCTGACCCCCTGCCCTGCTTCCTGGACATCCAGGCCGGCGCCGGTGGCACCGAGGCCTGCGACTGGGCCAGCATGCTGCTGCGCCAGTACCTCAAATACGCCGAGCGCAAGGGCTTCAAAACCACGATTGAAGACGAAACCGCGGGCGACACCGCCGGCATCAAGGGCGCGACCATCAAGATCGAGGGCGAATACGCCTTTGGCCTGCTGCGCACCGAGACCGGCGTGCACCGCCTGGTGCGCAAGTCGCCATTCGACTCGTCGGGCGGGCGCCACACCAGCTTTGCCAGCGTGTTTGTCTACCCCGAGATTGATGATTCCATCGAGATCGAGATCAACCCCAGCGATGTTCGGGTGGACACCTTTCGCGCCAGCGGCGCCGGTGGCCAGCACATCAACAAGACCGATTCGGCCGTGCGCCTGACCCACATCCCCACCGGCATCGTGGTCCAGTGTCAGGATGGCCGCAGCCAGCACGGCAACCGCGATGTCGCCTGGAAGCGCCTGCGTTCGCGCCTGTACGACTTTGAGTTGCGCAAGCAGCAAGAGGCGCAGCAAAAACTCGAAGACACCAAGACCGACGTCGGCTGGGGCCACCAGATCCGCTCTTACGTGCTGGACAACAGCCGCATCAAGGATTTGCGCACCAATGTCGAAGTCTCTGCCACCCAGAAGGTGCTGGACGGAGATCTGGATGTGTTCATCGAAGCCTCTTTGAAGCAGGGTGTGTGATGCAAACTGACAAAGCGGGAAGCGTGAGAGGCCAATTTTTCGCCGGGCCGCCCCAAGGAAAATTAGCCCCCTCGGGGGGCAGCGAACCACGCGAAGCGGGGAGCGTGGAGGCGCTTATCTTCGACATGGACGGCACCATGATCAACTCCATGCCCTTCCATGCCCAAAGCTGGGTGACGTTTACCCAGCGCCACGGTATCAGCATCGACCTGGCAGATCTGATGGCGCGCACCACCGGGCGCACTGGCGCGGAATGCATGCGCGAACTGTTTGGGCGTGACATTGCCGAGGCCGAGTGCTGGCAACTCATTCACGAAAAAGAAGAAATCTACCGTGCGCTGTTTGCACCCGTTTTCTCCGAGGTGGCCGGGTTCAAGGCCTTTGCTTCGGCGGCCCGCAGCCAGGGCCTGAAGATCGGTGTGGGCACGGCGGGCGACAAACACAACATTGCCTTTGCGATGTCACACCTGCAGATGACACCAGCCCCGCTTGCCGTGGTGGGAGGCGACGAAGGTTTGCCCGGAAAACCCGAGCCCGCTATATTTTTGGAAGCAGCCAGGCGAATGGCGGCGAGGGCTCAGGCCTGTATTGTCTTTGAAGATGCGCCGTTTGGCATTGAGGCTGCGCGGCGCGCGGGCATGCGCGCGGTGGCCGTGTGCACCACCCACACGCCAGCCCAGCTGGCTGGCCCCCACGTGATCGCCAGCGTACAGGATTACCACGAACTCATGGGTTCACAATTTTTGGAGAAACTGCATGTTGCAACGACTTGATGGACCGGGAGCCGCTGTTGCGGTTCACCGCGCCGACTATGCGGCCCCCGCTTACTGGATTGACACCGTTGATCTGACGTTTGACCTGGACCCCGCCAAAACCCGCGTGCTCAACAAGATGACACTGCGCCGCAACACCGATGTGGCGGCGCAGGCCCTGAAGCTGGACGGCGACGACCTCAACCTGGCCCGCGTGCTGGTGAATGGCCAGGGCGCCTCGTTCAAAATGGAGGGTTCCCGTCTGGTGCTGGAGAACCTGCCCCAGGACGGTGCCGCTTTTGAACTGGAGATTTTCACCACGTGCGCCCCCATCAAGAACACCAGCCTGACCGGCCTGTACGTCAGCAACGAGTCTTTCTTCACCCAGTGTGAAGCCGAAGGTTTTCGCCGCATCACGTATTTTTCGGATCGCCCGGATGTGATGGCCAGCTACACGGTCACCCTGCGTGCCGACAAGGCCAAATACCCGGTGCTGCTGAGTAACGGCAACCTGGTGGCCCAGGGGCCGGTTGAAGGCGCGGGCAACGAAGGCCGCCACTTCGCCAAGTGGGTGGACCCGCACAAAAAGCCGTCCTATTTGTTTGCCCTGGTGGCAGGCCAACTGGTGTGCCGCGAGCAGCGCATCACCTCACGCGCCGGCAAAGACCATCTGCTGCAGGTCTATGTGCGCCCCGGCGACATGGACAAGACCGAACACGCCATGCATTCACTCATGGCCAGCGTGGCGTGGGACGAATCCCGCTTTGGCCTGCAACTGGACCTGGAGCGCTTCATGATCGTGGCCACCAGCGACTTCAACATGGGGGCCATGGAAAACAAGGGCCTCAACATCTTCAACACCAAATACGTGCTGGCCAGCCAGGCCACGGCTACCGATGCTGATTACGCCAACATCGAATCCGTGGTGGGCCACGAGTATTTCCACAACTGGACCGGTAACCGCGTTACCTGCCGCGACTGGTTCCAGCTCTCGCTCAAGGAAGGCCTGACCGTTTTCCGCGACCAGGAATTCTCGCAAGACCTGGCGGGCAACGAGTCGGCCCGGGCCGTCAAGCGCATTGAAGACGTGCGTGTGCTGCGAACCGCCCAGTTCCCCGAGGATGCAGGCCCGATGGCGCACCCGGTGCGACCTGACAGCTATGTGGAAATCAACAACTTCTACACCGTCACCATCTATGAAAAAGGTGCCGAGGTGGTGCGCATGATGCAAACCCTCGCCGCCTCGGCGGACGGGCTGACGTCTGGCCGTGCCGGTTTTGCCAAAGGCATGGCGCTGTATTTCGAGCGGCATGACGGCCATGCCGTGACCTGCGACGACTTTGCGCAGGCGATTGCCGATGCCAACCCCACCTCTGACCTGGCCCGGTTGCTGCCCCAGTTCAAGCGCTGGTACAGCCAGGCGGGCACACCGCGTCTGCACGCGGCGGGCCATTACGATGCGGCGCAGCGCACCTACACGCTGACCTTCACCCAAAGCTGCGCGGCCACACCGGGCCAGGTGGTCAAGGAGCCGTTTGTGATCCCGATCGGGTTGGGCCTGCTGGGGGCAGACGGGCAGGAAACGGCTGTTTCACGCACCTTTGTCATGACACAGGCCACCGAAACGGTGACCTTTGAGAACATCGATGCGCAGCCCGTGCCATCCATCCTGCGCGGCTTCAGCGCACCCGTTGTGCTGGCATTTGATTACAGCGACGCCCAATTGCTGACCCTGCTGGCGTTTGACCCTGATCCGTTTAACCGCTGGGAAGCCGGGCAGCGCCTGGCACTTAGAAGCGCTATAAATTTCATAGCTGGTCACGCTGATCTGGCGGGGGCTAGCGTGCTGAATGAGTCTTATATCCAGGCCATGCGGGACGTTTTGCACAACCCCACCCTGGACGCGGCATTCAAGGAACTGGTGCTCACGCTGCCATCCGAAACCTATCTTGCCGAACAACTCGACGTGGTGGACCCGCAGCGCATCCACGCCGTGCGCGAAGCCATGCGTGCGCAGTTGGCGCAAAGCCTGTTTGCCGACTGGCAATGGGCGCTGGACGCCCATCACACCCCCGGTGCCTATCAGCCGGACGCCGTGTCGTCCGGCAAGCGCGCCCTGACCGGGCTGGCGCTGTCGCAGTTGTGTCTGGCAGCGCGTCATACCGGTGATGTGGTGTGGCCCGGCAAGGCGCTGCAGCGCTTCAAGGATGCCGCCAACATGACCGACCGCTTCAATGCGCTGTCGGCCCTGGTCAGCAGTGGCCACGCGCTCGCTGCACCCGCGCTGGAGCGCTTTCACGCCATGTTCAAGGACGAGGCGCTGGTGCTGGACAAATGGTTTGCCCTGCAGGCGGGCGCTTGTGACCGCGACGGCAATGTGCTGCAAACGGTGCGCCAGTTGATGGTGCGCCCGGACTTCAATCTGCGCAACCCGAACCGGGCACGCAGCGTGATTTTCAGCTATTGCAGCGCCAACCCGGCGGCATTCCACCGCCCGGATGCGGCCGGTTATGTGTTCTGGAGCGAGCGGGTGGTTGAGCTCGACAGCGTCAACCCGCAAGTGGCCGCCCGGTTGGCGCGCGCCATGGACCGCTGGATGAAACTGGCCGAACCCTACCGCAGCGCCGCGCACGAGGCCCTGGCCCGCGTGGCAGCCCGTACCGACCTGAGCAACGATGTGCGCGAAGTCATCGATCGGGCCCTGGCCCATTGAGACCGCAGCCGTTTCACGATTCGCTCAGGCGTGCGGTCAGGCTATAATTTCAGGCTAACCAGCCGGTGTAGCTCAGTCGGTAGAGCAGCTCATTCGTAATGAGAAGGTCGGGTGTTCGATTCATCTCTCCGGCACCAAT
>JBEEMW010000090.1:0-63809 GCA_041192445.1 Pseudomonadota bacterium
CCCTACCGCCTCACCTCATCCACCAGTGTCTTGAACTCATCAATATCCTCAAAGCTGCGGTAAACGCTGGCAAAGCGCACATAAGCGACTTTGTCGAGCTTTTTGAGTTCCCGCATCACCAGCTCACCAATGCGCGTTGAGGGGACTTCGCGCAGGCCCAGGTTGAGCAGTTTTTCTTCAATGCGCTCGATGGCGCTGTCAATCTGCTCGGTGCTGACCGGACGCTTGCGCAGCGCCAGATTCATCGAAGCCAGCAACTTGGCGCGCTCATACTCAATACGGCGGCCATCTTTCTTGACGATTGCCGGATAGTTCACATCCGGTCGCTCATACGTGGTGAAGCGCTTTTCGCAGGAACCGCACTGGCGGCGCCGGCGGATGAAATCCCCATCCTCAGAAATCCGGGTCTCCACCACCTGGGTTTCGGAATGACTGCAGAAGGGGCATTTCATTCGGATCAACTCACTTATAGACGGGAAAGCGTGAAGTCAACGCGTTGACCTTGGCTCGCACGGCCTCAAGATTGGCGGCATCTCTCGGGTTGTCCAGCACATCGGCGATCAAATTTGCGGTGAATCGCGCCTCTTCGTCCTTGAATCCGCGTGTGGTCATGGCGGGTGTACCAATGCGCACGCCGCTGGTGACCATCGGCTTCTCGGGGTCGTTCGGGATGGCATTCTTGTTGATGGTCATGTGGGCGCTGCCCAGTACTGCCTCGGCTTCCTTGCCCGTAATGCCTTTGGCGCGCAGGTCAACCAGCATCACGTGGCTTTCGGTGCGACCACTCACAATGCGCAAGCCACGCTGGGTCAGCGTCTCGGCCACGATCTGTGCGTTTTTCAGGACCTGTTGCTGGTAAACCTTGAATTCTGGTGTCAGTGCTTCCTTGAACGCCACGGCCTTGGCCGCAATCACGTGCATCAGCGGGCCACCTTGCAGGCCGGGAAAAATGGCGCTGTTGATGACTTTTTCATGCTGCGCTTTCATCAAGATAATGCCACCACGCGGGCCGCGCAGGCTCTTGTGCGTGGTTGAGGTCACCACATCGGCGTACGGAACCGGGTTGGGGTAGATGCCCGCGGCAATCAGCCCGGCGTAGTGGGCCATGTCCACCATAAAGATGGCGCCCACGTCTTTTGCGACTTTGGCAAAACGTTCAAAATCAATAGCAAGGGAATAAGCACTGGCGCCGGCAATGATGAGTTTGGGCTTGGTTTCGTGCGCTTTACGCTCCATCGCGTCATAGTCAATCGCCTCTTGGGCGTTCAGGCCGTAAGAGACCACGTTGAACCACTTGCCGCTCATGTTCAGCGCCATGCCGTGGGTTAAATGGCCGCCTTCGGCCAGGCTCATGCCCATGATGGTGTCGCCAGGTTTCAGGAATGCCAGAAACACGGCTTCGTTGGCTGACGCACCGCAGTGTGGCTGCACGTTGGCGCAATCTGCACCAAAAATCTGTTTGACGCGGTCGATGGCCAGTTGCTCGGCCACGTCCACATGTTCGCAGCCACCGTAGTAGCGCTTGCCCGGGTAGCCTTCGGCATATTTGTTGGTGAGCTGCGAGCCTTGTGCGGCCATGACGGCAGGCGAGGCATAGTTTTCGCTGGCAATCAGCTCAATATGGTGTTCCTGGCGAGCGTTTTCAGCCAGAATGGCGGCCCACAATTCAGGATCGGTTTGTTCGACGAGGACGTTACGGTTGTACATGGCGTTTTGGAGAGTTAAGGCGACCACTTTTGCGGCCAAACAGGCAGCAGCAAAAATTGCCCAGGCGAACGGCTAAACACACGGGCCCTTACGGCCATGCGGTGCGCTCCCCGGTGGTGTCCCACTTCAACGCCGAGGGCCGGAAAAACCCTCGCGCCTATCGCCAGTCGCGCACAGTGTAAGTGTAGCCGAGGGGGGAGGCAGCGCGCTCCCCAAACTCAGGAATTGGCCAGACTGGCGACTTTTTCGGTCGTCGACTTGTTCTCTTTATGGGCTTCGGGCTGGATCGGCGCAATGACCGGTGTTGTCGCAGGCAGCCCGCTCAGTCCGGGAAGTGATACAGCCAGACGGGCCGATGATGCGGCGTCGTGTGGCTCGATCAATGGAACCACACGGCCGGTTGCCACCATTTGCAGGCGGTTGTATTCGGCCAGCACTTTGGAGCCATAGCCATCGTCGTGTTCCAGGTTGGCCGCGCCCACATAAAACTTCAACCCGCCTTCAACCGAGCCGGCCCGGGCAATGCATTCCTGCAGCACCTTGACGCCGACACGCAAGTTGGTCACCGGGTCAAACGCGGCGAGTTTGCCGCCAAATCCGTCATATTTGTCGCTGTGAACCTGGGTCATGACCTGCATCAGGCCCTGTGCGCCAACGGGGCTCTGCGCGAAGGGATTGAAGCCCGACTCAATCGCCATGATGGCCAATATGAGGGTGGGGTCCAGCCGGGTACGTTTGCCAATGCTGTAGGCCTCGGCCACCAGCGCGCTCAGGGGCTCAGGCGCGACCCGGTACTTTTTGCTGAGCCAGAAGGCGACGGCGGCCTGTTGCTTGGGCAAATCCTGCGGGTCCGTGGCGGTGGCGCGATCCACTGCACCCAGCTCCTGGACTTCGACCACCTCTTCGGGTTGACGTGATTTCAACCATCCGGCCAATTGCATTTCACCTGCATCACGCAGGTCGGGGCGGGCTGTGAGTGTGATGGCCACAAACATGACGACCAAGCCAACGAGGGCAAAGCCATTGTGAGTGATCTCAAAAAAGCCTTCAGCCACATCGGCTGCAAAGGTTCGAATACCTTTGCTGATTTTTTCTGACGCTGTCATAGCTCTTCCTTCGTTCGCAAGGATATGACGATGACACCGATAAAGTGTCACCGCGCAATCACCTCGTTTGGGTTGGTACGCCATCAACATTCTGCCAAATCCTGTAAGAATTTGTTAGTGTGCTGACTATGCCGGGTTCGGCAGCGATTCGGGTTAACCCTAGTTCTTCTAGAGTGGGCGAAGTTTAGGCGACCTCAATATATCCGTCAAGTATATTAAATCGATTTGATATTCAATTTTTATTCCATATTCCTGAGAATCGAAGCGGGGCGGGGCTTTCCAGCCGTTTAGACCGGTCCACCCAGTACCAAGCATTTTGACAATGGTGGCCGGTTTCCGATAGCAAATTAAATTTGCAATCACGCGCACACGTGCCTAAAGTCACCTTGCCTGATTCGTCAGGTATCAAGTCGGCAGTAGCCAGTCCCCGCCTTCGGGTGGTGTTGATAAAGCGGCCCCGGCAATCTTGGGAGCAATCTTTGCTTCCAACGCACTGTGGGACGTTAAGCTCCCCTTTGCGGACCCAGACGGCACGGACCTCGAGTCAGCCGTCAAGCCCGGACAGTCTGGCCTTGTGTCAGACCGCCGGGCTTTCTTTTTTTGGGCAGTCCGCTGTTTTTTTACATTCCCGGCATTGACCTTTGGACGAGGCCGTTCAAAACTCAAGGGATGACAATTGACACAATCAAACAAAATAAGTGGGCGCGCCGGACAGCTTGGGCGATTGGCGCTGTGGTCGCTTTGTGGGCTTTGGCATGGCTGGCAGTGCCGCCCCTGCTCAAAAGCCAGCTTCAAAAGGTAGCCAGCGAGAAACTGGGCCGCCAAGTAACTGTTGGCGCGGTCGATTTCAAACCCTGGACGCTGGAGTTGACGCTGTCCGATCTTGCCGTTGCCAGCCAGGACGGTGCATTTTCCCAGTTCCAGCTCAAGCGTCTCTATATAGATGCAGAAATGCAGTCGCTGCTGCGCTTGGCCCCGGTGATTGATGCAGTGACGCTGGAGGCTCCCCGGCTCAAAGTGACGCATCTGGGTGCTGGCAAGTACGATTTCGACGACATGGTGGCCCGCCTGAGCCAGTCTGCAGACGCAAAACCCGCAGACCCCAACGCGGCACCACCCCGGTTTGCCTTGTTCAACCTGGCGCTGGTGAACGGGTCGCTGGACTTCGTGGACCAGGCCGTCAGCAAAACCCATGAAATGCGGGACTTGAACCTCAGTGTGCCGTTTTTGAGCAATCTGGAGTCCCGGCGCGAGGTTAAAACCGAGCCCAAGCTGGCCTTCAAGTTCAATGGCAGCAGTTTTGATTCGGCTGCGCAGACCACACCGTTTGCCCAGACCCACAAGACGGACGCCACCATCACACTCAGCGGTTTCGATTTGAAGCCTTATCTGGGCTACATCCCGGCCAGTGTGCCGGTTCGGCCGCTGGCGGCGGTGCTCAATGCCGACATCAAGGTGGCATTTGAGCAGTCCAGCAAGCCATCTGTCAGGCTCAGCGGGCGCGTGGACGTGCTGGGGGCCAAAGTGGCGGATGCCCGGTTGCAGGACCTGCTGGCGTTTGATGCGCTCAAAGTGACGCTGGAAGACGTTCGCCCGCTGGAGCAGGTGGTCAAGATCGCTCTGGTTGAGTTGACGGCGCCCGTCCTGGAGGTTAGACGCGACAAGGCCGGGTTGCTCAACCTGCAGCCTGCCAAGACGGATGGCGCTACAAAAAGCATAGCTACCAGCGCACAACCGACGGGGGCTGGTGGCACAAATGGCACCTCTGACCCGCAAAGCGGCCCCTGGAAGGTGGCGGTTGCCAGGGTGATCCTGCGCAATGGTGCGGTCAACTGGACCGACGACACCACACCGGTGCAAGCCCGGCTGGCCTTGCGCGACCTGACGCTGGACGCCTCGGCCATCGCGCTGCCCTTCGCCCAGCCGCTGGAATTCAAGGGCGCGGCGAGGCTTGACAGTGCGGCCACTGCACCGAAGGCCGGCAGCCTGAGCTTTAGCGGCACCGCGACCGATCAGGTGGCCTCTGTCATCGCTGCCATCGATGGTCTGCCCCTGAGCCTGGCTGCACCCTATGTGGCGGGCTTTCTGGAACCCACACTGGGTGGCAACGTCAACGCCGAGCTGGGCATCAACTGGAAAGCGCCTGATTTGCAGCTTGATGTGAAACAGTTGGCCCTGAGTGATCTGGGGTTGCTGCCAAAGGTCGGACCGGGAAAAAAAGGCCCAGGCAAGGTCTTGCCGCTGGCATCGGTGAAGAAAATCGAGATCAGCCAGGCGCTGATTGACCTGAACAAACAGGCGGTCGCGGTGGGCAAACTGGCGCTCTCCCAGCCCAAAGTGGCCGTTTTGCGGGGTGAAGACCAGCGCTGGATGTTCGAGAGCTGGCTCAAAGGTGTCAATAAAACAGAGACGAATAAAACGGGCACGAATAAAGCAGACACCACCAAACCATGGACGGTTCTGATCAATGACTTCGGGCTCGAAGGGGGGGCAGTCAGTTTTGACGACAAGGCGATCACCGGCAAACCCGTGTCGTTTGAGGTGTCTGCCCTCAAAGTGCAGATGAAGGGCGTCACGCCCGAGGGCAAGAAGCCGTCGCCACTCAACGTTTCTGCCCGAATCAAAACGGGGCAGGGCGAGCCGGGGCAGCTGGACTATCGGGGCAGTCTGGCCTGGAGCCCGCTGGCCGCGCAGGGGAGTTTGCAGGTGACGCAATTGCCAGTGCACGCGTTTGAGCCGTATTTTGGTGATGCCCTCAATATCGAATTGTTGCGGGCAGACACCAGCTTCAAAGGCACGGTGCGCTACGCGGATGGCGCAAATGGCCCCACAGCCAAGCTCACGGGTGACGTGTTGCTGGAGGAGTTTCGGGCCAATACGGTGGTTGCCGGCAAAACCAGCGATCTCAAGATCACCGAAGAGTTGCTGAACTGGAAAGCTTTGAGCCTGCGTGGCCTGGATGTGGCCCTGGTGCCGGGTGCCGCGACCACGGTTGAGGTCAAGGAAACCGCCCTGACCGACTTTTTTGCCCGCCTGATCATCAACGATACCGGGCGTATCAATCTGCAGGATCTGGTGAAATCATCCGCACCGGAGTCCGGCGCGACACCGTCCGCTGCTGCCCCGGCACCTGTTGTCAACATCGGGCCGGTAAGCCTGATCAATGGCCGGGTGTTCTTCTCGGACCGGTTCGTCAAACCCAATTATTCTGCCAACCTGAGCGAACTCACCGGCAAACTCAGTGCGTTCTCGTCGGTGGCCGTGCAGGGCGCGCCGCAACTCGCCGATCTGGAACTGCGTGGGCGTGCCGAGGGCACTGCGTCGCTGGAGATTCTGGGCAAGCTCAACCCGCTGGCCAAACCCCTGGCGCTGGACATCAAGGGCCGGGTGCGTGATCTGGAGCTGCCCCCGCTGTCACCTTACAGCGTGAAATATGCCGGCCACGGCATCGAACGCGGCAAGCTCAGCGTGGATGTTGCTTATGTGGTGCAGCCAGACGGGCAACTGACCGCCAGCAACAACATCATCCTCAATCAGCTCACCTTTGGTGAACAAGTAGAGGGCGCGCCCAACAGTCTGCCGGTGAAGCTGGCCGTGGCCCTGCTGGCCGACCGCAATGGTGTGATCGACATCAATCTGCCGGTGAGCGGGTCGATCAACGATCCGCAGTTCAGGCTGGGGCCCATCATCTTCAAGGTGATTGTCAATTTGATCGTCAAGGCCATTACCTCGCCATTCAGTTTGCTGGCCAGTGCCTTTGGCGGTGGTGGTGATGAACTCAGCATGGTCAGTTTTGCGCCCGGAACCGCCGTGCTGGCCCCAGCGGCCATGACCGGTCTGGACAAAGTTGCCAAGGCCCTGAGTGACAGGCCCGCCCTCAAGATGACAGTGGTGGGCGCTGCGAGCCTGGATGTTGAGCGCGAGGCCTACAAGCGCGAACGGCTCAAGAGCCTGATGCAGGCTGAAAAGCGCCGTGCTGCGGTTGTGGCAGGGCAGAGTGGAGCCGGCGTCTTCACCGTCAGTGATGCGGAAGCGCCGGCCCTGCTCAAAGAGGTGTACAAGCGTGCCGACTTCCCCAAGCCGCGCAATCTGGTTGGCATGGCCAAGGACATTCCTGCGCCCGAGATGGAGGCCCTGCTGCTGGCCAGCATCAGCGTGACGGATGACCTCATGCGCGAACTCGCGGTGCAACGCGGCGTGGTGGTGAAGGATTACCTGGCGAGCAAGCAGTTGCCGGTGGAGCGACTGTTTCTGGGGGCCGTCAAACCGGTGGCGGCAGATGGCAAATGGACGCCCCGTGCGGAGCTGAGTCTGGCGTCAAATTAAGCCGTTATTAAGTCGTTTCACGGGCGGTTGGTGCGGGCATGGACCGGCGGGATGGAAAAGCAGCGAAAATACCGGGTTGCCGAACATTTCCAAATCTACTCCCGAGCCTACCGTGACACCGACTGCCCCTGCCAAACACAACGATATTCATCAGCTCGACAGCCTGACCGGTGGGGCGTTCACCGCCGCAACCTCAGGGGAGCGCGCCTCAAAAATCAGGGACTGGCTTGCCCGCAATCCCAGCACCGAACAACTGCAGGATGTCTTCAAGGAGCTCAGCGCCAAAGACAAGGGCGCCGCCAAGCTGCTGCGGGAAAAGCTTGACGACATCAAGCGTGCAAAAGGGCAGGAAGCGCTCGCCGCCGAATGGGCGCAAAAAGCCCAGACCTTGCTGGATCTGTCCAAACTCAATATTGCCGACGCCCTGGCCTGGCAGCGGGACGCTGCCAAGGCGGGTGCACCGCTGAGCAAGGAGCCACTGGCAACCGTCAAGGTCCAGCTCGCGGACCGCGTCAAAGTGATTGAAGACTTGCAGCATCGGGTGCAGGTGCAGCGCGAAGCCGCGGTTTTGCTGGCGCAGCGCATTGAGGTGCTGTCCACTAAATCCTGGCGCGATGCCCAGGCCGTCTGGGATGCCTTGCGCGCCGATGTGGCGCATTGGCAAAACCAGGCCACCGAGTTGCTGGCCGATGGCAATTGGCCCAGTGTGGACGTGAAGTTTGCCCCCCAGCTGGATGCCTCACGCGGACAGTTGTTGCTGGTGTGGGATGCCTTCCAGGGCGCGCTGACCCAAGCCGCTGCCGCAGCCGAAGATGCATCAGCGGCCTTGCCGCCCGTGCGCGTTTGGGCGGATGAACTGCGTGTTTTGCGCGGTGTGGCCGTTGAACCGGCACCCCGGCCGCAAAAACCCAAAGTTGATCCTGAATTGCGCTCCCAGGCCACGTCTACTGTGCATGAGGTGCTATCAAAACTGGAGCTTGAGATTGCGCAAGGCCATGGCAAAGCCAGTGCCGGCGCAGCATCGGCGCTGCGCAATGCCCTGAAGGAATTTGGCAGGCTGATTGACGACAAGCTGGAAAACCAGGCGCATGCCGCTTTGGCCGCCGCCGGTGAGCTTGAGGGTTGGCAGCGCTGGCGTGCCGACCAGTTGCGCGAAGAGCTGGTGGCCAAGGCCGAAGGCTTGCTCAAGCGCCCTGATGGACAGGCCATTGGCGGACGCAAGATGCAGGACAACCTGCGTACCCTGCGTGAACAATGGAAGCAGACCGACCAGGGCGGTGTGCCCAACCACGGTTTATGGAAACGCTTTGACGATGCCTGCAACGACGCCTACAAAGTGGTGGAGGCCTGGCTCGACAAGATCAAGTCCGAGGCCGTTGAGCACAAGGCCCAGCGTCTGGCACTGATTGAGGAGTTGAAGGCCTGGGCGGCCGACAACACAACTGCCAAAGATGATGACTGGAAAGGTTTTCACCGCATCCTGCACCAGTTCGGCGACCGCTGGCGTGAGTCCGGTCATCTGGGTGAAAAAGCCCTGGCCGAGCTGCAACCGCTGTGGCATGCCGCCATCAGCACCGCCGCCGCGCCGCTGGAAGCGCTGCAGGCCCTGAGCCTGACGCAGCGTCACGCCATGATCGAAGAGGCCCGGGTGCTGGGTGCCGCCCCCATGCTGCACATTGACGCGGTGAAGCATTTGCAGCAACGCTGGCAAGCGGAAGCGCATGCGGTGCCACTGGACCGGCGTCACGAGCAAAAGCTGTGGGATGCCTTTCGCAAACCGATTGATGATGCGTTTAACCGCAAGACGGTTGAGCGCGAAAAGGCCGAAGCGGCTTTGGGCGAACGTGACCGCACCGTGCTGGATGCCGCCAAGGCACTGCAGATGGCCAACGCCAGTGGTGATGCCCAGAAAATTCGCAGTGCCATGAGTGCGCTGGAAGCAGCCCTGCACGGCCAGGCACAGGCTCAAGCGGTGGTGCAGGCGGCTGTCAAGGCTGAACCCAAAGCCGGCGATCAACTCGCAGCCCAAACCACCTCAACCGGGCTGGATTCAGAGCCAAATGTGGTGCCAGCCCCCGACAGCATTGCGCAAGCAGCTATTGAAAACGTAGCATCCGATTCCGTGTCTGCTGCCGCTGCCGCAGAACCTGATGCGCCTGTTGCCGAGCCGGTTGCGGCGGTGGTCACGCCGCCGCCCGCTCCCCGCAAGGCGGTTGTGGCCGTTCGGGGGGACGATCGTCCCGGTATGAAAAAAGAAGAGCCCGCAGCGCCGAGCCGTGGCAAATTCGGAGACCGCAAGGATGCGGGCCGTGGTCCGCGAGGGGATGGACGCGACAACCGTGACAGCCGCGACGGCCAGTCGGGTGACCGCTTTGGTCGTGCCGATCGACCCGCGCCGCAAGCCTGGCATGATGCGCCGCGCCTGGGCGATGCCGCGTTTCGTGCCCAGCGCGACGCCCTGGAAAATGCACAACTGGCGCTCAAAAAACTGGCCGCACAAGCCCATGGCGAAGCCCTGGGCCAGTTGCTCACAGCCTGGGAAAAGCGCGACGCTGCATTGGTGCCCAGTGTTCAGGAACTCGGCAACCGCGTCACACCGGCCACCCGGACAGCATGGACGCAGGCCGTGGCAGCACAAGGTACAACAGGTGGCGCGGGGGGTGCCGGAGACGGCACGACGGCCCTGTTGCGCCTGGAAATGGCCGCCGAGGTGCCAACGCCAGCGGAGCACCTCAATGCCCGCCGGGCTTTGCAACTGCAGTTACTCACCAAACGAAACGACCCGGCCCCGGTTCAAACCTGGGGACAGGATGCCGCCAAAGTACTGGCCGGTGGTTTTGAGGGTGATCAGGCACGACGCCTGCAAAACGTCCTGAAAGTGCTGCTCAAGCGATAAGGGAGCCGTTCAAGTGGAGCAGTTCAGCCCGGCGTTAAACGCCTGGGTTGAACTTGCAGGCCACCGGGCGCGTTGGTGGCATCCCTGCTTAAACGCAGCACCTCCATGCGGGGCGGCATGGCATGGGCATCCCAGTCGCTGAGCACAACACGCCGCAAGCCCGCGCCCAGGTCATGGTCCGCCGGTTGATGGGTGTGGCCGTGAATCAGGGTGTTGGCATGGGTTGCCCCCAGCCAGCTGCGGGCGGCGGTGGCATCCACGTCGGCATAGTCTGCGGCCGTGCTGGCGCGTTTGCGCGATTCGCTTTGCTCACGCAGGTCTCGTGCGATGGCCTGGCGTTCCACCAGGGGTTTGGCCAGAAACGCTGTTTGCCACGCCTCACTGCGGACCTGAGCCCGAAACTGCATGTAGGCCGTATCAGCCAGGCACAGGCTATCGCCGTGGGTCAATAACCAGCGCTGGCTGCGGCCCGGCTGCCCGCCAAACTCGAAGGTGGTGGGGTCGGCCAGCAACTGCGCACCGCAACGGGTCATCAGCGCCGGGCCCATCAGGAAGTCGCGGTTACCGTGCATCACAAACACAGCCAGCCGCTGGCTGGCCGCATGAATCACTTCTGCGCAACGGGCTTCAAAATGAGATGCTTGCAGGGCGGTATCAGGATGCGCTAACGGCTTGGCCGTCAATACATCATCACCCACCCACACTTCAAACAAATCACCCAGGATGAAGACTGCATCGGCAGGCGTGCTGCCCATGTAGTGTTGCCAGGCGTCAAAGGTAGCGGGTTCGCTGCTCTGCAAATGCAGGTCAGAGATGAAATCGACCACCGCCCAGTGTGCGGGTGCATGCAGCACCGGCCGTGAGTCAGTGGTGGTCATGAGGCTACAGGGCAACCGCTTTTTCGATGATCACATCGTCGTTCGGAACGTCGTCGTGAAATCCCTTGCGGCCAGTTTTGACGGCCTTGATTTTGTCCACAACCTCAGTGCCACTCACCACTTTGCCGAATACCGCATAGCCCCAGCCCTGAGCCGAGATCGCCGTGTGGTTCAGAAAGCCGTTGTCGCCGACGTTGATGAAAAACTGGGCTGTGGCCGAGTGCGGGTCGCCGGTGCGCGCCATGGCCACGGTGTACATATTGTTTTTCAGGCCATTGTTGGCTTCGTTGGAAATGGGCGTGTCGCCTTTCTTTTCTTTCATGCCCGGCTCCATGCCGCCACCTTGCACCATGAAGCCTGGAATCACACGGTGAAAGATCGTGTTGTTGTAGTGGCCCTTGTTCACGTAGCTCAGGAAGTTGGCGACCGTTTTGGGCGCTTTTTCAGCGTCCAGTTCAAGCGTGATGACGCCCAGCGTTGCAATATGGAGTTCGACTTGTGGGTTGTTCATGATTTATTTCACCAAGGTGGCAGAGTTGATAAGAAGAGGACTTTTGGGAACGTCCGATGGAAAAGGGCCACCTGCGCCGGTTGGCGTGGCCTTCATTTTATTGACGACATCCATGCCGCTGATGACCTTGCCGAAGACGGTGTAGCCAAACAGTTGCGGTGAATTGAGCAGATTGGCGCGCGGGGTGTTTTCGTAAACCCGGCCCTGGTACTCGAATTTTGGCACGGGGTCGCCCGGTGGAATCACCGTGGGGTCTAAAAATGCGTTGTCTTTGACGTTGATGAAGAACTGGGCGGTGGCAGACTGGGGGTCATTGGTGCGTGCCATGGCCAGCGTACCCGCCACGTTTCGCAGGCCGCCTTTGGCCAACGCATCCTGTCCTTCATGGGCGACCGGCGGGCGGGTTTTTTTCTCGGCGTATTTGGCGTCATAACCACCGCCCTGCACCATGAAGTTGTCGATCACGCGGTGAAAAATCGTACCGTCGTAATGTTTGTCCCTGACGTATTGCAGGAAGTTTTCGACGGTCTTGGGTGCCTTGTCGGGGTAGACCTCAACCACAAAGTCGCCCATGGAGGTTGAAAACTTCACTTTGGGGGCGTCTTGTGCCAGTGCCGCTCCTGCCATGGACGCGTGGGTCAAAAGGGCGGTAGCCAGGATCATTGCAAAGCGGCGCGGCCATGCAAAACGGGTGCTACGAATCCTGTTGTTCATCCAATCACTCCTTCAAAAAATATCTTCCATTGCGTTCCCTGGCGCACCCAGTATTGTCGTTTGGTCGGGCCGCTTTGAGCGCCAGCCGTGACTTCGCCGAAAGTAACCACCATGGTGTCGGCGGTATCTTTCCAGTGCAAATAAGACAGGTCCTTGAGTTCAATGGCCCGCCCACCCAGTTTGCTGACTTCGGTGCGCAACGAGGGAGACCACTCGTTCAGGGTTTTGCCATAACTGGTGAAGTCGGGGGTATAAAAATCGAGCAGTTTGGTGACGTTGCCACTCGATTTGGTCTGCCGCCAGGTCTGCAAAACATCTTCAAACGGTTTGCCTTCGGCTCGTGCGGCGTTGGCAGGAACCCATTGCAGGTGCGTGGAGATCACGACCGGTGTGGTTCGGATTTCGACCGTGCGGATGATGCGGTCAAGATCCGGATTGGCCATGGCAATACAACCGTCGGTGGCCAGCGGTGCCCGGGCGAACTGGTCGGGCGGGGTGCCGTGCAACCAGATGCCCTTGCCCGTTTTGCCGCGTTTGCTGTCCAGTACATTGGGGTAGTTGATGGGCAATGCACCCGCGCCGTAAAAGTCGCGCAGCGATTTGGGGTCCAGGTTGCTGGTGATGAAATAAACCCCCAATGGCGTACGCAAATCGCCTTCCACGGATTTCTCGGTGCCCGATTTTCCGACCGAGACGTAGTAGTCGGCCACCAGTGACAAACCCGTGGCGGTGTTTTCAAACAGGTACAGCCGCGCACGGGAGGTGTCGACCGCAATGGCGTGTTTGTTGCGCGGTGCCAGCGCCAAAAACTGCGATGGAATGGCCCCGGCCGGAGGGCGTTCCCGCAGCGCCTTGAGGCGCAGCAAGGATTCATCACGCAGATCAGCCAACGCGGGTGCAGCGGTGTGTGCAAGCGCAGGCGGTACGTCGCCCACCGTCTGTACCGCACGCGTGCGTGCAGCCAGCAAATCGCCGTACACGAGTTGCGCCAGATGAAAGGTGGGGTAGTCGTTGGTCAGGCTCTCTGCCTTGGTGAGGGCTTCGCGGTTCTGGGCTGCAGCGGCAAGGCGATAGACCTCAATCAGCCGGGCTTCAGCCGAACCCATGGCCACCACCGTGCCGGCCGCAACGGTTCCGGCCCGCACTGGTTTGGGCTGTTTGGCAATCGACGCTGCGCCCGCTGGCACACAGGCCACCCAAAGGGTTGCGAGTGCCAGCCAGCCAGCAGCCAGAAATCTCCGGTGAATCA
Organism: Pseudomonadota bacterium; assembly: GCA_041192445.1. Lineage (GTDB taxonomy): Bacteria > Pseudomonadota > Gammaproteobacteria > Burkholderiales > Burkholderiaceae_C > Egaibacter. The sequence goes on from JBEEMW010000090.1 coordinate 13,388, forward strand.
TGATGTCAGGGCGTCAAAAATAATGCGTCAGGAAATAGGGACGCGACACCAGGTTTGGCCAGGAGGTTGCCAATGGCCGCCCATCAGGCTCCAGAGGATTCCCGCACGATCAACCACTGCTCACCAACCTTGACGAGCTCCAGTGTTTTCCGCCCGGAGACGACCAATGCGTCAGCCTTGTAGGACTGTTTGAATTTGGCGACGGCTTTATCGCCGTTGACGGACACCACCAGATTTTCCAGTTTCACGCTGATGCTTGATTTACCGGTGATGCGGGTGCGGCGCTCGGTTTCCCAGGCCGCACGCGACAGTTTGCCGGGTGTCGCAAACGCATTGTCGTAAGCGCCCAGATAGGCGGTGACGTCTTTGCGTGACCAGGCTGCAGCCCAGGCCTGTACGGCGGCTTCGGCGTCTTTGCTGGCGCCATTTGATGTTGAGCCCGATGGGCTTGCACCTGAGGTTTTTGGTGCACCCGCTGCTGCAGCGCTGGCAGCCACAACGGGTGCCGCGACCGGTTTGACGGGTGGCGCAACGGGCGCGACGGTTATGGCTGGTGCTGGTGGCGCGGCGGGTACAGCTACAGGTGTGGCGGGTGTCGCCAGTGCCGCGGGTGCAGGCGACACAGGTGTCGTTGCCGCAGCGCGTGGCGTTTTGGCATTGGGTGCGAACAACTCGCGAATCAGCGCCAGTTTGGGAGCGACGGCGGTGTTGGTGGTGTCCAGCTGCAAAGCCTTGTTGTATGCCTGGCTGGCCAGGCGGGCGTACACATCGCCCAGATTTTCGTGGGCGGTTGCGTAGCTGGGGTTGGTCCGTATCGCCATTTCCAGCGCCGTTCGCGCCTTGTCAAACTGGCTCTGGCTGGCGTACATCACTGCCAGGTTGTTGTAGGGCTCTGGCAGCTCGGGATAGTCTTCAGTCAGCTTGGTGAACGTGGCAATCGCCTCGGCTGGTTTGCCAGAGTCGCGCTGGATCACGCCCTTGAGAAAACGCATTTGCGGGTCACGTGGCTTGGTGGCCAGGTACTGGTCGGCCTTGGCGGTTGCTTCGGGTAACTTGCCGGCACGCACCAGTTGCGAGACGTCGCTGTACTCGTCGGCTTGGGCGGGCACACTCAACAGGGCCACCATCGCGACGACCACGACAGTCAGTGGCCGTGCGAATTTCGGAAAAAGTGTGCTCACGTGCTTCATAAAACCCTTGAAACTGTCGGTCTGGACGGCCCTCTTCGGGGCGATATACTGCTTTCCATTGTAGCCGAGGGGTCTTGTCAACCCGGGCGCAACACCTACCTACGCTGGCAGTCAATACATCCATGAGTTTGCGCATCTACAACACGCTGTCGCGTAGCCCTGAGCCGTTTTCCCCCATTGAACCGGGTCATGTGCGCATGTATGTGTGCGGCATGACGATTTACGACCTGTGCCACATTGGCCACGCCCGCATGATGATGGCGTTTGATGTGGTGCAGCGCTGGCTCAAGAGTAGTGGCTACAAGGTCACCTATGTGCGCAACATCACCGATATTGACGACAAGATCATCAAACGCGCGGTCGAGCGCGGCATTACCATCCGGGCCCTGACCGACGAGATGATTCAGGCCATGCATGCGGACATTGGCAAGCTGGGGATCGAAGCGCCCACACAAGAGCCACGCGCCACCGAATACGTGCCGCAGATGCTTGATTTGATCCACCAGCTGGAAGCCAGAGGCCTGGCCTACAGGGCCAGCAGCGGCGACGTCAACTTTGCGGTGCGCAAGTTTCCCGGCTACGGCAAGTTGTCGGGCAAGTCGCTGGACGAGCTGCGCGCTGGTGAGCGTGTTGCCGTTTTAGACGGCAAGCAAGACCCGCTGGATTTTGTGTTGTGGAAATCGGCCAAGGAAACCGAGCCCGACGATGCGAAATGGGATGGTGATGCCCTGGGCTACGGTTACGGCATGGGCCGCCCCGGCTGGCACATTGAATGCTCGGCCATGAGCTGCCAGACGCTGGGTGAAACCTTTGACATTCATGGTGGCGGTGCCGACCTGCAGTTCCCGCACCATGAAAACGAAATTGCGCAGAGTGAGGGGGCCACCGGCAAGCCGTTGGCCAAATTCTGGGTGCACAACGGTTTTGTGCGGGTGGACAACGAGAAGATGTCCAAGAGTCTGGGCAATTTTTTCACCATCCGCGAGGTGCTGGCGAAGTACGACACCGAGACCGTGCGCTTCTTTCTGGTTCGCACGCATTACCGCACGGCGCTGAACTACAGCGATGTGCATCTGGATGATGCGCGGCAATCACTCAAGCGGCTGTATACGGCGCTTCAATCCGTTCCCCCTGACTCAGCCCGAACGGTTATTGACTGGGGCAATCCATTCGCTGCGCGGTTCAAGGCGGCGATGGACGAGGACTTTGGCACGCCTGAGGCGGTGGCTGTGTTGTTTGATCTGGCGGGTGAAGTGAACAAGACCCGGTCTTTGGAATCGGCAGATCTGTTGAGGTCGCTGGGTGGATGTATCGGTCTCCTGCAAAGAGAGCCCCGTGCCTGGCTTCAGGGGCGTTCTGATATCACGGTAGGGCTCACGGGAAATGTGGCGCACTTCCATGCGGGTGATGTTGATGCGGTTGTATCTGATCAACTGGCGGACTCACGTGTAGACCAACTCATCGCCCAACGCGCCGCCGCCAAAGCCGCCAAAAACTTCACCGAAGCCGACCGTATCCGCAAGGCGTTGCTTGATCAGGGTATCGTGCTGAAAGACTCGCCAACTGGCACCACCTGGGAAGCGCAATGATCGAATTCAGAGAAATATTACCAAAATTGCCTGTCAGCCCCCGGAAACAGTGCGATGGCAGCTACTAAAGTCATAGCGGATGCGGCATCCACACCGCATTACTGGGCGGACGCCTGCAAACACCTGGTCAAAAAAGACCGTGTGATGAAGCGCCTGATTCCACAGTTTGGTGATGCCAGCCTGCAAACCCGTGGCGACGCTTTCACCACGCTGGCGCGCAGCATTGTGGGGCAGCAGATTTCGGTCAAGGCGGCCCAGACGGTGTGGGACCGCTTTGCCCAGTTGCCTCGCAAAATAACGGCACCGAATGTGCTCAAACTCAAGGTGGATGACATGCGCGCCGCGGGCTTGAGTATGCGCAAGGTGGAATACCTGGTTGATCTGGCGCTGCACTTTGACAGTGGGGCGGTTAACGCCAAAAGCTGGGAGGGGATGGACGACGAGGCCATCATCACCGAGCTGGTGACCATTCGCGGCATTGGCCGCTGGACGGCCGAGATGTTCCTGATTTTCCACATGATGCGTCCCAACGTGCTGCCGCTGGACGATGTGGGCATGATCAATGGCATCAGCCAGAATTATTTCTCTGGCGAGGCGGTCAGCCGCAGCGACGCCCGGGAAGTGGCCGCCGCCTGGGCTCCCTTTCGCAGCGTGGCAACTTGGTATATTTGGCGCTCTCTTGATCCCCTGCCTGTGGCCTATTAGGCTGGCGGGTGTTACAGTGCCGGTCGACAAGAAGAAGGAGTACGTTGTTGGCTAAAAAATCATTCCTCGACTTTGAGCAGCCGATTGCCGATCTGGAGTCCAAGATCGAAGAGCTGCGTTATGTGCAGAACGAGTCTGCGGTGGATATCTCCACCGAGATCGACCAGCTCAGCAAAAAGAGCCAGCAGCTCACCAAAGATATCTACAGTGACCTCACGCCCTGGCAGATCACCAAGATCGCGCGGCACATCGAGCGTCCCTACACGCTGGATTACATCAACGATATCTTCACGCATTTCGTCGAACTGCATGGTGACCGGCATTTCGCGGATGACCTGAGCATTGTGGGCGGACTGGCCCGCTTCAACGGCACGCCCTGTATGGTGCTGGGCCAGCAAAAGGGGCGCGATACCAATGAGCGGCGCCTGCGCAACTTTGGCATGAGCAAGCCCGAGGGGTATCGCAAGGCCCTGCGCCTGATGAAGACGGCCGAGAAGTTCAAGCTGCCGGTGTTCACGTTTGTGGACACACCCGGTGCCTACCCCGGCATTGACGCCGAAGAACGTTGCCAGTCCGAGGCCATCGGGCGCAATATTTTCGAGATGGCGCAGCTCGAAGTGCCCATCATCACCACCATCATTGGTGAAGGTGGCTCCGGTGGCGCGCTGGCCATATCCGTTGCCGACCAGGTCCTGATGCTGCAATACTCCATCTACTCGGTGATCAGCCCCGAGGGCTGCGCCTCCATTCTCTGGAAAACGTCCGACAAGGCGCAGGACGCGGCGGATGCACTGGGCATCACCGCCCACCGCCTCAAGGCACTGGGTCTGGTGGACAAAATTGTGAATGAACCGGTGGGCGGCGCACACCGGGATTACAAGCAGATGGCGGCTTTCCTCAAGCGTGCGCTGGGCGATGCCTACCGGCAGGTGAGTGACCTCAAGGTCAATGAGCTGCTGGACCGCCGCTATGACCGGTTGCAGAGTTATGGCCGTTACACCGACACCAAGGCCAACGCCAAATAGCATTGGCCAAGTAGTATTTCCCTGTCATGAGTCAGTCATTCGCTGACGCTGTCCTTGCCTTTCATCCGGACCTGCCCCTGTGGGTGGCTTTTAGTGGCGGGGCCGATTCCACCGCCTTGCTGCTGGCCTGTGCCGACAAATGGCCAGGGCAGGTGAGGGCGGTTCACATTCACCATGGTTTGCAGGCGGCGGCGGACGATTTCGAGCGGCACTGCATCGCCTTTTGTGCCCGGCGCAACATTCCCCTGGTGACCCAAAGGGTGAATGCCGCACACGCGCCCGGCCAAAGCCCGGAAGATGCCGCCAGACAGGCGCGTTATGAGGCTTTTACGGCTCTAGCCCTCGTGGAATATGCACAACCAGCTATAAAAAACATAGCAACCCATATTGCCCTTGCCCAACATGCCGATGACCAGGTCGAGACGATTTTGCTGGCGCTCAGCCGGGGTGCGGGTCTGGCTGGCCTGAGTGGCATGCCTGCAAACTGGGTGCGTGACGGCATCGCCTACCATCGCCCGTTGCTGGGCGTGGGTGCCGCTCAGATTCGGGTCTGGCTGGCAGCACGCGGCATCACGGCAGGCCTGCCGATGGGGCAGGGTTTTGTCGAAGACCCGACCAATACCGACCAGCAGTTCACCCGCAACCGCATTCGGGCGCAGTTGTTGCCCGCGCTGGATTCCGCATTCCCCCAGTTTCGGGAGACTTTTGCCCGCAGTGCCGTCCATGCGGCCCAGGCCCAGGGCCTGCTGACAGACCTTGCCTTGCAGGATCTGGCCGGTCTGGTGCCAACCCGTGGTGGTGGACTGGTGATCGAGAAAATCAGGCTGCTCGCGCGCGCGCGCCAGGCCAATGTCCTGCGCCACTGGCTCAAAACCGCTCATGGCACCGTCCCCAGCGCGGCGCAGCTCAATGAATTGCTCGACCAGGTGGCAGCCTGCACCACCCGCGGCCATCAAATCCGGATCAAGGTGGGTTCGGGGTTTGTGCGGCGCTTGGGCGCTGTCCTCGATTGGTACAATCCCTAGGTTTTGCTCCTAAAAAAATTGTATCCATGGCACTGATTGTTCATAAATACGGCGGCACGTCGATGGGTTCGCCCGATCGCATTCGCAACGTCGCCAAACGCGTGGCCAAATGGGCCCGCGCCGGTCATCAAATGGTGGTTGTTCCCAGCGCCATGAGCGGCGAGACCAATCGCCTGCTCGGTCTGGCCAAAGAGCTGGCACCCCTCAAGCATTCTGACGCCTACAGCCGTGAGCTCGACATGCTGGCCGCCACGGGCGAGCAGGCGTCCAGTGCCCTGCTGGCCATCGCGCTTCAGGCCGAAGGCATGGCGTCGGTGAGTTATGCCGGCTGGCAGGTGCCCATCAAGACCAATAGCGCCTTCACCAAGGCCCGCATCGAGTCGATTGATGACACCCGCGTGCGTGCTGATCTGGCCGCGGGCAAGGTGGTCATCGTCACCGGTTTCCAGGGCGTTGACCCTTCGGGCAACATCACCACCCTGGGCCGCGGTGGCAGTGATACCTCGGCCGTGGCCGTGGCCGCGGCCATGAAGGCCGCCGAGTGCCTGATCTACACCGATGTGGATGGCGTCTACACCACCGACCCCCGCGTGGTGCCCGAAGCACGCCGCCTGCACACCGTCAGTTTTGAGGAAATGCTGGAGATGGCCTCCATGGGCTCCAAGGTGCTGCAGATTCGTTCGGTCGAATTTGCCGGCAAATACAAAGTGCCGTTGCGCGTCTTGAGCAGCTTCACCCCGTGGGATATTGATATTGTTGAAGAGGCCCAGTCCGGCACTTTGATCACTTTTGAGGAAGACGAGCATATGGAACAAGCCATCGTGTCAGGCATCGCGTTCAACCGCGACGAAGCCAAAATTTCCGTGTTGGGTGTGCCCGACACCCCGGGCATTGCGTACCAGATTCTGGGCGCCGTGGCCGACGCCAATATCGACGTGGATGTGATCATCCAGAACGTCAGCAAGGACGGCAAGACCGACTTCAGCTTCACCGTGAACCGCGGCGACTACAGCAAGGCCATCGACATTTTGAAGGAGCGCGTGTTGCCCAAGCTGGGCGCACATGAAGTCACCGGCGACGCCAAAATCTGCAAAGTGTCCATCGTCGGCATCGGCATGCGCAGCCACGTGGGCATTGCCAGCAAGATGTTCCGCTGCCTGTCTGAGGAAGGCATCAACATCCAGATGATTTCCACGTCCGAGATCAAAACCTCGGTTGTCATTGACGAAAAATACATGGAACTGGCCGTGCGCGCCCTGCACAAGGCGTTTGATCTGGACCAGCAGCCCGCCTGATCGACCCGCCACTGTCAAAAGTGGGTTCAGACGTGAGATAATCGAAATATTGGAAACGTGACCGAGTGGCCGAAGGTGCTCCCCTGCTAAGGGAGTATGGGGTGTAGAGCCTCATCGAGGGTTCGAATCCCTCCGTTTCCGCCAAATGCAAAAAGCCACCTTCGGGTGGCTTTTTTGTTTGTTGCGCGATGCAGTTTCAGGCGTCGGCCGACGCACTCCATCGGTCATCCCAGTTCTTCTGTAATTCGCGGCGGTCACGCTTGGTGGGGCGGCCATGTTCCAGGCTGTGAGCAGGCTCTGTGCCGTAACGACGCTGCTCAGTGGCCAGTGCCCGCAGTTTCAGGCTCTCGGGAGTTTCTTCATAAAGCTGTTGCGCGATGGGCGCTGATCCGCGTTTGTCGCTGACAGCGCGCACAAGCACGGTCCGCACCACAGACCCCTGATGGATGACGACCCTGTCGCCCGCCCTGACTTCTCGCGAGGGCTTGGCTTCCTGTTCGTTGACCATGACCCGGCCTTTGCCGATGTCGTCGGTGGCCAATGAACGGGTCTTGTAAAAGCGTGCCGCCCAGAGCCATTTGTCGATGCGGATTTTTTCCATTACTGTGGATTCTGAACCAAAGGCAGGCGAACGGTGGCGTCCAGCCCGACAACCTGCCCGTGAACCTCCCGGTTGACCAGCACGATGGAGCCACCCAGTGCTTGCGCAATGTCGCGGCAAATCACCAGGCCCAGACCGGAGCCGCTGTGGGCGTGCCCCGCAGAAAAAGGCTGGAACAGCCGTGACTGCATCTCCGGGCTGATACCGGGCCCGCAGTCGGCAATGGTCAAGGCTGCATGGCGCATGTCAACGTCCAGGCGAACAGACAGGCTGGCACCGGACGGCGAGTGTTTGATGGCGTTGTGCAACAGGTTGCGGGCCAGCTCACGCAGCATCCACTCATGGGCGAGCACAGGTGCGGGCAGGGTGTGAATCTCGAAGTCAATGTCCCGTTCGGCGATCAGGGGGGACAGGTCCAGTGCAACGGCCCGCAAAACCCCGGCCAAATCCAGCACTTCGGTGTCGTCCTGTGCCTTGAGTTGCGCCACTTTGGCCAGCGCCAGCATCTGGTTGGCCAGCACGGTGGCGCGCTCTACCGTGCCATTGATCTCGGCGAGTGCGACCAGAGGGTCCACGTCGCCGCGCAAGGCGGATTGAACCTGCACCTTGAGGACTGCCAGAGGTGTGCGCAACTGGTGTGAGGCGTCACGCACAAAACGCTTCTGGTTGTTCAACAATTGCTGCAGGCGTGTCATGACCTGGTTGGTTGCGTCTATCAGGGGGTGCAATTCACGGGGAACGGCGGGCGCGTCAATTGGCGTCAAATCGCCTTCGGGGCGGGCACGCAAACGTGCACTCAGTTCGCGCACCGGACGCGTGGCCCGCTGTACCACGAGGACGACAATGAGTGCAATGACGCTGGCCAGAATCGTCTGGCGCCACAGGGTGTCAATGAGGATCTGGCGTGCCAGTGTATGCCGCAGTTCCAATGTTTCGGCCACCTGTATGGTTGCCATGCCACGCCCACGCTGGCTGGCAACCGGCTGCAGCAAAACCGCCACGCGAACCTCGTCGCCACGAAACTCGTCGTCATAAAAATCGACCAGAGCGGCATAAGGACCCTGGTCGGGGAGCTTGCCGCGCCAGACGGGCAGGTCACCTTCCCCGTCAATGAGCTCACCCTTGACCGAGGATATGCGATACACCATGCGGCTGCGGTTGTCGGCTTCAAAGGCTTCCAGCGCAGAGTAGGGCACGCTGGCGCGAATCTGGGCCTGGTCTGCATCACCCTCGACATCAAGCAACTCACCAATGGACTTGGCCGATGCCAGCAAGGTCCGGTCGTATGCGGTGTTGACGGCAGACAGGGCCTGACGGTACAGCGTGAAGGTATCCACCAGCACAAACACGGCCATTGGCAGCAGGATACCGATCAACAGGTAGCGGCGCAGGGACAGGCTGCGGGTGGGGCTGGCCACCTCAAGCGCCCGTCTTCAGTAAATAGCCCAGGCCGCGCAGCGTCATCAACACGGCGCCGGTATCGGCCAACTTCTTGCGCAGCCGGTACACCACGACCTCAATGGCCTCGTAATGCACCGCGGTTTCACCCGGAAACACCAGGTCAAACAAGCGCTCTTTGGCCACCGCTTTTCCGGGCTTGGCCATGAGTGCCTGCATCAGGGTTAACTCGCGGGGCGTCAGGTCGAGCACCTTCAGTCCATGGTAGACCGCACCTGTGTCCTTGTCGAAACGCAATTGCCCCCACTGGACAGACTCAAGGTCTGAGTCCCCGCCGGTTTGCCCGGAGTGGCGGCGGTGCAGTGCCCGTATGCGCGCTTCCAGTTCATCCAGGTCAAAGGGCTTCGCCAGGTAATCGTCGGCACCGGTATTCAGGCCCATGATGCGGTCACCCACGGTACCTCTGGCGGTGAGAATGAGGACGGGGGTGTCCAGACCGCTGCGTCTGGCCTGTGCCAGTACTTCCAGACCATCCATCCCGGGCAGGCTCAAATCCAGCAAGACCACGTCCGGGCGCATTTGTTGCCATTGCGCCAGTGCCAGCCGACCGTCTCCACACATGGCCACGGTCATGGCTTTTCGCGTCAACGCACGCTGCATGCTGAGTTGCAGGGCGGGGTCGTCTTCAATCAACAGCAGGCGCATGAAGGGGCTCAGTAGTTTCCCTAGTGGTTTTGGACAGCCGATTGACAGTCTTTCCGTGCATCATAGAACGGTTTTTAAACCCTTGGAGGCTCTCATGCGTCGCAATACTTTTCTGAAATCCATGGCGGCCCTGGCTGCGGCCGGTGTCTTGCCAATGCCTGCTTTCGCAGCAGCCAATCTGAAGATGCTGATTCCTGCCAACCCGGGTGGTGGCTGGGATACCACGGGCCGCGCATTGGGCAAGGCCATTCTGGACGCCAAGGCGGCTGATACCGTGCAATATGACAACAAGGGTGGCGCCGCCGGCGTGATCGGTCTGGCCCAGTTTGTGAATGCCAGCAAGGGCGACCCCAACGCGTTGATGATGACCGGCGCGGTGATGGTGGGTGGCATTATCAGCAGCAAGCCCGCGGTGGGCCTGGAAAAAGCAACGCCCATCGCACGTCTGACCAGCGAGTACAACGTGTTTGTTGTGCCCACCGACTCCCCACTTAAAACCATGAAGGACGTGGTTGAGCAGCTCAAAAAAGACCCCGGCAGCGTGAAGTGGGGCGGTGGCTCCAAGGGTTCGACCGAGCACATTTCGGCATCCATGCTGGCCGGCAAGGTCGGCGTTGACCCCAAAAAGGTGAACTACGTTGCATTTCGTGGCGGTGGCGAGGCAACCGCGGCGATTCTGGGCGGCAATGTCACGGTGGGCGGCAGCGGCTACAGCGAGTTTGCCGAGTACATCACGGCTGGCAAGATGCGTGCTATTGGCGTGACATCCGAGAAGCGCCTGCCAGGTATCAACGTACCGACCCTGCGCGAGATGGGGTATGACGTGGTTCTGGGTAATTGGCGCGGTGTTTATGGTGGCCCTGGCATCACACCCGAGCAGCGTGCAGCGTTGACCGACATCATCGTCAAAGCCACGAAATCAAAAGCCTGGCTTGAGGCGCTGGAGAAAAACGCCTGGACCCCCGCACTCATGACCGGCAAGCTCTTCGACGATTTCGTGGACAGCGAGTTCGCCAGCCTGCGCGGCACCATGCACCTGGCAGGAATGCTCTGATGAACAAGTCTGGTCTTTCATGGGGTCAAAGTTCGACCGGCGTTGGCCTGCTTGTTTTGGGTGGACTCATGGCGGCAGGTGCGGCCATGATGCCTTCCGAGGCGGGCTATTCGGGTGTTGGGCCGGACTTTTTTCCGTGGCTGGTGTCGGTGGTATTGATCATCTGCGGCGCATGGGTCTTGTGGGAAGCCCGCACGGGCGGGTTTCGCAACATGGATGAGCCTGTAGGTGCCGCAACCGGGTTTTGGCCCGGTTTTGCCTGGATGTCAGCCGGGCTGCTGGCCAACGCAGCCCTGATCACCACCATCGGCTTCATTTTGAGTTGTACCTTGTGTTTTGTCCTGGCCGTGCGTGGTTTGCGAAGTGCCGAGGCCGACAAGGCACATGCCAACCCCGGGGGGGGCGTTGGTCAAATAGCCAAAGACTTGCTGATCGGTGTGGCCATTGCTGCGCCGGTGTACTGGATGTTTACCAAACTGCTGGCAATTAATTTGCCCGGCTTAACTTCAAGCGGGTGGATCTGATGGATGTCTGGAATCAGCTCATGGTGGGTTTTGCTACAGCCGCAACACCCATCAATCTTTTATGGTGTTTTATCGGTTGTGCCGTCGGGACGGCAGTTGGCGTGTTGCCAGGTATTGGCCCCGCGGTGGCGGTGGCCATGTTGCTGCCCATCACAACCAAGGTCGATGCCACCGCATCCATGATCTTCTTTGCCGGTATTTACTACGGTGCCATGTACGGTGGCTCCACCACCTCCATTTTGCTCAATACGCCGGGTGAGACCGGCAGCATGGTGACGGCCATGGAAGGCAACAAGATGGCCAAGAGTGGGCGTGCGGGCGCTGCGTTGGCGACGTCGGCCATTGGTTCCTTTGTGGCCGGTACGATTGCAACCGTTTTGGTCACACTCTTTGCCCCCGTCCTGGCCAATTTTGCGGTGCGCCTGGGGCCCCCGGAGTATTTTTGCCTGATGTTGCTGGCGTTTACCACCGTGAGTGCGGTTCTGGGCAAAAGTACGCTGCGGGGCATGACCGCCCTGTTCGCCGGCCTGGCTATCGGATTGATTGGCATGGACCAGATCTCCGGCCAGGCGCGGTACACGGGTGGTGTGCCCGAACTGCTCGATGGCATCGAGATTGTGCTGGTTGCAGTAGGCCTGTTTGCCGTCGCAGAAGCCTTGTACGCCGTGTTGTACGAAGGCCAGACCGGTGAGTCGCAAAACGAAATCAGCAGTGTTCACATGACCAAAGAAGACTGGCGGCGCTCATGGCCTGCCTGGTTGCGGGGTACGGCCATTGGTTTTCCGTTTGGGACCATACCGGCCGGTGGGACCGAGATTCCCACCTTCCTGAGTTACGCCACCGAGAAAAAACTGGCCAAAAACAGCAGCGAGTTCGGAACCAAAGGGGCGATTGAAGGTGTGGCAGGCCCTGAGGCCGCCAATAATGCGGCAGTTACTGCTACGCTGATTCCCTTGCTGACGCTGGGTATTCCTACCTCCAACACCGCGGCAATTTTGCTGGGTGCGTTCCAGAGTTATGGTATCCAGCCCGGGCCCCAACTGTTTCAGACCTCGGCGGCCTTGGTATGGGCGTTGATTGCGTCCTTGTACATCGGCAACGTCATGCTGCTGGTGTTGAACCTGCCTTTGGTGGGCATGTGGGTCAAGTTGCTGAAGATTCCAAAACCCTATTTGTATGCCGGCATCCTGATATTTGCCACGGTGGGTGTGTATGGCATGCGTCAAAGTGCTTTTGATCTCGTACTGCTCTACGTGATCGGCCTGTTGGGCGTAGTGATGCGGCGCTTTGATTTCCCGACCGCACCGGTGGTGGTGGGCATGATTCTGGGGCCGCTGGCCGAAGCGCAGCTGCGCAATGCCTTGTCCATTGGTGAAGGCAAGTGGACGGTATTTCTGGAGCGCCCCATGTCCTTGACACTTCTGGTCATTGTGGCGGCTGTATTGGTTTTGCCGCGGGTGGTGAAGCGACGCTGAGTGAGGCAGTCATGCGCGGTAACATCCGCGCATGACCGACAAGACCGATTCACTGCCGCGTGATGCCCAGAGCATTCTGGAGCTGGCCGCACGCTCCATGTTTGACCTGTTTGCCAACGCCAGCGAGGGCATGATGCTGGTGGACCGGCAGGCCCGTGTGGTGTGGATCAACGACCAGTACAAACGGTTTTTGCCCGCATTGGGTTTTGAGCGCGTTGAAGACTTCGTGGGGCACCCGGTGTCCAGCGTCGTGCAAAACACCCAGATGCATCATGTGCTGGAAAGTGGTAAACCGATCCTGATTGATTTGCTCACCAACCGGGCGGGAACCTTTGTGGTCAGCCGCATTCCGCTGCGCGACAACCTGGGGGAGGTCATTGGGGCTTTGGGCATTGTGCTGTTTGACCACGCCGAGACCAGCTTGCAGCCCCTGGTGAGCAAGTTTGCCCTTTTGCAGCGTGACCTGGATGACGTGCGTCGTGAGCTGGCCAGCCAGCGCAGCAGTCAACGCAATAACCAGGGCAACGGGCAGCGCCAATCGAGATACACCTTTGCCAGTTTTGTGGGAGCCAGTCCGGCTGCCGTCGAAGTCAAACGGCAGGCCCGCCGGGCGGCGCAAACTGCGAGCCCGGTATTGCTGCTGGGTGAAACCGGCACCGGCAAGGAGCTGCTGGCGCACGCGATTCACGCCTCGTCGGTGCGGGCGGCTGGTCCTTTTATCAGCCTGAACATTGCAGCGGTGCCCGATACCTTGCTGGAGGCCGAATTTTTTGGTGTGGCCCCCGGGGCCTATACCGGTGCCGAGCGCAAGGGACGGGATGGCAAGTTTCTCCTGGCGCATGGTGGCACGCTTTTTCTGGATGAAATTGGTGACATGCCGCTGGGTTTGCAGGCCAAATTGCTGCGCGCCCTGCAGGAGGGGGAGATTGAGCCACTGGGGTCGAACAAGCTCATCCCCTTTGATGCACGGGTGATCGCTGCGACCTCGCGTGACTTGAGCAAGTTGGTGCGTGAGGGCAACTTTCGCGAAGACCTTTTCTACCGCTTGAATGTGCTCCCCATTCGCGTGCCGCCGCTGCGCGAGCGTCGTGAGGATATTCCCGCTCTCGTCGAAGTGCTGGGGGAAGACATGGCTTTACGCAGCGGCGCGCAGCCACCTGAACTCAGCACCGATGCACTTGCTTTGCTGTCAGCGCAAATGTGGCGTGGCAACATACGGGAATTGCGCAATGTGTTGGAGCAGGCCACCATGCGCAGCGATTCGCACCGTATTTTGCCCGCGCATCTTGAAGCGGTGCTGCGCGAATCGGGTGTGGCGCACGTGGCGCCGCTACCGGCCCAGATTGCGCCGGTCCCTTCGGAACCCGGGGGCTTGCTTCGGCCTCTGGCCGAACAAGTCGCCGAACTGGAGCAGCAGGCCATTGCACAAGCCATGGTAGCGGCCCGAGGAAACAAGGTGATGGCCGCCAAAATGCTGGGTATTTCACGGGCCACACTGTATGGCCGCCTCGGCGTAAATGTATAAATAAAATACATATGACTTATATTCATGCGATTATTTGTGTATGAATATGAGGCATGTTGTCCTGTTTGGAAATTTATGCCAATCAAATCAAGGGCTTGGTGTCTGGCATGCTTGGTGCGTAGTCTCCCGGACTGATCACCACAACAGGAGACAAATATGTATCGTCCCACTTGGGTCGCGCGCACCGCGCTGACTGTCGCCGCGCTGGCTGGCGCGTTAACGTCCAGTCTGGCATTTGCACAAGCCAAAGAAATCAGGATTGCCCACATCTATAGCAAGACCGGGCCACTGGAGGCCTACGGCAAACAGACCGCAACCGGGTTCCTGATGGGTCTGGACTACGCCACGGGCGGCACCATGATGGTTGCGGGCAAGAAATTGGTTGTTATTGAAAAAGATGACCAGGGTAAACCTGATCTGGGCAAGAGCCTGCTTGCTGCGGCCTACGGTGACGATAAAGTTGATCTGGCGGTTGGCCCAACCGCCTCTCCGGTCGCGCTGGCAATGTTGCCCGTGGCCGAGGAGTACAAAAAAATCCTGCTCGTAGAACCTGCCGTGGCTGACTCGATCACCGGAGAAAAGTGGAATAAATACATTTTCCGCACGGGTCGCAACAGCTCGCAGGATGCCATCGCCAATGCTGTGGCGATGGATAAAGCAGGCATCACGATTGCCACCATGGCGCAAGACTCCGCGTTTGGCCGCGACGGGGTGAAGGCGTTCAAACAAGCAATCAAAAATGCCAAAGTGGTTCACGAGGAGTTTTTGCCCCCTGCCACCACCGACTTCACGGCCGGTGCACAACGCCTGATCGACAAGCTCAAGGACCAACCCGGCCGCAAGGTGATCTTCATTATTTGGGCGGGCGGCAATCCGTTCAAGATCGTCGATATGGACTTGAAACGCCATGGCATTGAGATCGCCACGGGGGGCAACATTCTTCCCGCCATGGTGGCCTACAAACAGTTTCCCGGTATGGAAGGTGCTGCGTATTACTACTTCGGCATGCCAAAGAACCCGGTGAATGAGGCGATGGTTGCCCGGCACTACAGCCAGTTCAAGTCGCCACCGGATTTCTTCACAGCGGGTGGTTTCTCTGCGGCCATGGCTGTCGTCTCGGCACTGAAGAAAAGCAAGGGTGACGCCCGGGCCGACACCTTGATCAAAACGATGGAAGGCATGAGCTTTGACACCCCCAAAGGCAAGATGACTTTCCGCAAGGAAGATCACCAGGCGATGCAGAGCATGTACCATTTCAAGATCAAGGTAGACCCGGCGTTTGCCTGGGGCGTGCCTGAACTTGTGCGCGAAATCAAGGCCGAAGAGATGAACGTGCCCATCCGCAATAAGCGGTAGATCACAAACTACGTCTGCTCGGGCTACATGCTGGAAACAAGGCAACTCACGGTCCGCTTCGGCGGGCACGTGGCGGTGAATGCTGTCAGTTGCACCTTTCAACCGGGTACGCTGACGGCCATTGTGGGCCCCAACGGCGCGGGCAAGACCACCTATTTCAATCTGGTCTCGGGTCAGATCAAGGCCACCAGCGGCGAGGTTCTGCTCAACGACAAGAGTCTGGCAGGCATGAGCCCGTCGGCCCGAACCAGAGCCGGGCTGGGGCGGGCTTTTCAGCTTACCAACCTGTTCCCTAACCTGTCGGTGCTGGAGAACGTGCGCATTGCGGTTCAGGCTGCGCATTCCGGCAGGCATTTGCGGGGGCTCAATCTGTGGAGCATCTGGAGCGACCACAAGGCCTTGACGCAGCGCGCCGAGGAAGTACTGGGCGCCGTATCCATGAACAACAAGCAAAACACTGCCGTAGCCAGCTTGCCACATGGTGACCAGCGCAAGCTTGAGGTCGCATTACTCATGGCGCTGGAGCCCGATGTGTTCATGTTTGATGAACCCACGGCCGGTATGAGTGCCGATGAAGCGCCGATTATTCTGAATTTGATTCGCAAACTCAAAGAAGACAAACGCAAGACCATTTTGTTGGTGGAACACAAGATGGATGTGGTGCGCGAGCTGGCCGATCGCATCATCGTGTTGCACAACGGCTCCCTGGTCGCCGATGGGGAGCCCGCTGCCGTGATTGCGTCACCCATCGTGCAAGAGGCTTACCTGGGTGTGGCCCCGGCGGTGGCAAAGGAGATTACATGAGTGTGAATCTTCTGACACTGCAAGGCGTGCACACCCATATCGGCGCCTACCACATCCTGCATGGTGTGGACCTCTGTGTGCCGCGTGGACAACTGACCATGCTGCTGGGGCGCAACGGTGCCGGCAAGACCACCACGCTGCGTACCATCATGGGTTTGTGGCACGCCAGCGCGGGTCGTGTGGCTTTCGGGGAGAGCGACATTTCCGCCCTGACCACACCAGAGATTGTGGGCCTGGGCATCGCCTACGTGCCCGAGAACATGGGTATTTTTTCTGACCTCACGGTCAAGGAAAACATGCTGCTTGCCGCACGCCAGGCCAGGCGGGCCAGTCATATGGACGAGACACGCCTGAAGTGGATTTTTTCCCTGTTTCCGGCGGTTGAAAAATTCTGGAATCATCCGGCAGGCAAGCTCTCGGGTGGGCAAAAGCAGATGCTGGCGGTGGCGCGGGCCATTGTGGAGCCGCGTGACCTGCTGATTGTGGATGAGCCCAGCAAGGGCCTGGCGCCGGCGATCATCAACAACATGATCGATGCCTTTGGGCAGCTCAAGGCCACCGGTACCACCATTTTGCTGGTGGAGCAAAACATCAATTTCGCCAAACGACTCGGTGACCGTGTCGCGGTCATGGACAACGGACGGGTGGTGCATGCGGGCGCCATGCAAGCGCTTGGAGAAGACGCGGCGTTGCAAAAGTCGCTGCTGGGACTGGCCTTATGAACAAGCTGGACCTCGACTGGAAACCCCTGCTGCTGGTGCCCTTGCTGGCGCTGGGGGTGTTGCCGTTCATTGGCTCTGGCGCCACCTGGTTGACGCTCACCGTGGCGGGCCTGGCCATGGGCATGATCATCTTCGTTATTGCCTCCGGCCTGACGCTGGTTTTTGGGCTGATGGATGTGCTCAATTTTGGCCATGGCGTGTTCATTGCGTTGGGGGCGTTTGTTGCGACCACTGTGTTGGGTCTGATGGGTGACTGGACCGGGTCGCCAGACTTGTGGCGCAACCTGGTGGCGGTGTTCCCCGCCATGCTGGTTGCCATGGCGGTGTCGGGCGCGCTCGGGCTGGCTTTCGAGCGTTTCATTGTGCGGCCGGTGTACGGTCAGCACCTCAAGCAGATTCTGATCACCATGGGCGGCATGATCATTGGTGAAGAACTCATCAAGGTGATTTGGGGGCCCGCACAAATTGCACTGCCTTTGCCAGAGGGCTTGCGCGGTGCCGTCCTGCTGGGCGACGCAGCCATCGAGAAGTACCGATTGCTGGCCCTGGTGGTGGGTTTGCTTGTTTTTACGGTGCTGGCCTGGACACTGAGCCGCACCAAGATTGGCCTGCTCATTCGTGCCGGCGTACAGGACCGCGAGATGGTGGAGTCTCTGGGCTACCGCATCAAGCGCCTTTTTGTGGGCGTATTTGTGGTGGGCAGTGCCCTGGCGGGCCTGGGTGGTGTCATGTGGGGGCTGTACCAGCAAAACGTCACGCCGCAAATGGGTGCACAGGTCAACGTCCTGATCTTTATCGTGATCATCATTGGTGGCTTGGGTTCCACGGGGGGCGCCTTGATTGGTGCCCTGTTGGTGGGACTGATGGCCAACTACACCGGGTTTTTGCTGCCCAAAGCAGCCTTGTTCTCCAACATCGCGCTGATGGTGGCGATTTTGCTGTGGCGTCCACAGGGTGTGTACCCGGTCGCGAACCGATAAGAAGAGAGCATTCATGCTGAAAAGAATTCTCTCCAACGACTTCCCCCGCAGCCGCGTGCTGGCCGTCATGCTGGTTGTTTTACTGATGGCATTGGCCGGTGCGCCCTTTATTTTTCCGGGTGTCAAGGCCCTCAATGTGGCGGCCAAAGTGCTGGTGTTCATCGTGCTGGTGGCCAGTTTTGACTTGCTGCTGGGCTTTACCGGTATTGTCAGTTTTGCGCACACCATGTTCTTTGGTATTGGGGCTTATGGCATCGCCGTGGCCACCACGCGCCTGGGGCCAACCTGGGAGGCCGTTGCGGTGGGACTGCTGGGCGCATTGGCGCTGTCGTTTGTACTGGCAATGTTGATAGGCCTGTTTTCGCTGCGCGTGCGGGCCATCTTTTTTGCCATGATCACGCTGGCTGTGGCTTCGGCATTTTTGACGCTGGCGTCGCAACTCTCGGATATCACCGGTGGTGAAGACGGGCTGAGTTTCAAAGTCCCCGAGATTCTGTCACCCAGTTTTGAATTCATGGATGCGCCTTTTCTGGGCGTCGTGCCGGATGGGCGATTGTTGTGCTATTACCTGCTGTTTGTGATGGCACTGGTGCTCTTGCTGGCCATGTTGCGTATCGTGAATTCCCCTTTCGGACGTGTCCTTCAAGCCATCCGCGAGAACGAGTTTCGGGCTGAGGCCATTGGCTACCGCGTGGTGGTGTACCGCACCACATCCAGCGTTTTGTCAGCCCTGTTTGCCTGTCTGGCAGGGGCCATGCTGGCACTCTGGTTGCGCTACAACGGACCCGATACCTCGCTGTCTTTTGAAATCATGATGGATGTGTTGCTGATTGTCGTGATCGGCGGCATGGGCACGATTTACGGCGCTGCAATCGGTGCCGCCCTGTTTCTGGTAGCACAAAGTTACCTGCAGGACTTGCTGCGCCTGGGAAGTGAGGCGGTATCGTCCTGGCCGTGGCTGGCCGCCTTGCTGTCACCCGACCGATGGTTATTGTGGCTGGGCGTGTTGTTTGTGTTGTCGGTGTATTACTTTCCGACAGGCATTGTGGGGCGTTTGCGTGCCAGCGCTGCGCGGGGCACGGCATGAGCTTCAGTTCCCGCTATGTGACCTGCGCCGGGCGCGACATTCATTACACCGATTGGGCCGCTGACCCACTTGGTGCCAGACGCGGCACCGTCATGGCCTGGCACGGACTGGCTCGCACCGGACGCGATATGGATGAGCTGGCAGCACACCTCAGCACGTGCGGCTACCGGGTCATTTGCCCCGATGTGATCGGGCGCGGTTTGAGCCAATGGAGCCCGTTGCCGCAGGAGGAGTATTGCCTGTCGTTTTACGCCCGTATTGCCAACGATCTGTTTGAGCAACTCCAGATTGAAAAAGCGCATTGGGTCGGTACGTCCATGGGGGGTGCAATGGGCACGGTGTGTGCGTCAGGCCTGTTTCAGCCTGGCATGAAGCAGCGCATTCTGAGTCTGACCCTGAACGACAACGCCCCGCAGTTGGCCGATGCCGCTATCCACCGCATTCGTGCCTACGCGGGCAACCCACCGGCTTTTGATTCCGTCATGGAACTGGAGGCGTTTTTCAGGCAAACGTACAAACCCTTCGGGTGGTTGAGTGATGCGCAGTGGCGACGTTTGACCGAAACCTCCACCCGCCGTTTGCCGGATGGTCGTGTTACGCCACATTACGACCCGGCGATGGTGCAGCAGTTCATCAGCCATCCTGATGACTACCTGATTTGGGACCATTACGATGTGATCAACATCCCGGTTCTGTGTTTGCGTGGTGCCCACTCTGACTTGGTTTTGCGCGAGACAAGCCAGGCGATGCTGCACCGCGGTCCGGGCACACTGGGTTTGACGCAGGTGGTGGAGATTGAAGGTTGCGGCCACGCCCCGGCGCTCAATGTGCCTGATCAGCTGGACCGCGTTGCGGCGTTTATTGATTCGGTGTGTTAACGATCAAACGAAGCCGGGGACGTATCGCCGACTTGGGTGGCGTCCAACTCACCACCCTGCGGCAACTCAGAGGGTGCGCCAAATCGAGTCGTGGACCGACCCGGGCAGGAAGCAGTCGGTAGCCTTGCTCAGAACTTCCCAATATTGTTTGTCAGACAGTATCTTTGTATTCACCGCGTCGAGTGCGGCGAGGTCCTTGTACCGGGCGGACCAGGTGATGCGGTTCGGGTTTCCGCCGATGGGTGTCAACACCTCCAGGCTCACGTCATAAGCGTTCTTCATGTACGTGGCGATTTCTTGTGCAAATGCGATTGCACTGCCGTTTTTTCCCGGCGCAATCGATGCGGTTCGGTTAAAGGCAATCATGTGGACTCTCCTTGCGCCGAAGCGAACGGCGTTTCGTTGTCACAGGATGTGACGGCACCCAGTTTGCGCCGCCCGTATGGGCCTCATTACCGTATTTACCCGACTGGGAATTTGTACATCAAGGCTGGTTAGTGGCTGTGGCGGTGGTGAGCGTCTGGCCAGTGCGCATGAACGTGGGGCAAGGACTCGTGGCGGTGGGCATGGGTGTGCCGCAGGCCAGGCACCGGGTGTTCGGCAGTGGTCTCGTCATGCGGATGTTGATGGTGGTCATCGTGCGTGTGCGCATGGCTGTGCTCGATGACCTCGTGTGTATGAAAGTGGCCATGATGCTCCGTGACGTGCAGCCACACGCCCACGGCCATCAACAGGCCCGCCACAAGGAGCTCCGGCGTCACGGCTTCCCGCAGCACCACAACCGCCAAAGCAGCACCAAAGAACGGTGCTACCGAAAAATACGCGCCCGTTCGCGCGGCGCCCAGCTCGCGCAGCGCGACGATAAAGAGGACAAGGCTGACGCCATAAGCGAGCAGGCCCAGCGCACCGGCCCCCAGCAAGGGCCCGGGGCCGGGCCAGGTGGCACCGGTCCACATCGCCAAAGCGAGGTTCACAAACCCGGCAACCAGACCTTTGGCCATGGCGATGAAAGACGCGTCAGCCAGGGCGATCTTTCGGGTGAGGTTGTTGTCAATCGCCCAGGTCAGACAGGCCGCCAGAACCATCAAAATCGGTGCCATGCCGCCAAAACCGGCGTGGCCAAAACCGGCCAGCACCAACCCGCCCGTGACGATGCTGGCCATGCCCAGCACAACACGGCGGCCTGCATTCTCCTTGAACACCACCCAGGCGACCAGGGCAGTCAGCACCGCCTCGGCATTGAGCAGCAGGGAAGCGCCGGATGCGGGCATGCGGGCCAGACCCAGCATCAGCAACACCGGCCCCAACACGCCGCCAAACAGAATGGCCAGGGCCAGCCAGCAGCGCTCAACGGGCGCGAGGTGCACGGCTGGGGCACGTCTGAGCAGGCGCCATAGCAGCAGACCCAGGCCTGACCCGGCATAAAGCAGTCCAGCCAGCAGCCAGGGCGAAGTCTGGTCCAGCAGCAGCTTGGCCAGGGGTGCACCAGCGCCAAAGAGTGCGGCGGCGGCGAGGGCGGCGCTGATGCCGTGAAGCCGTGTTTTTGACATGAAATTAGCCCCTGGCCCTCGTGGTTATTGCGTGAGTTGCTATTAAATAAATAGCAACATGATTGATGATGCGAACGGCAGAGCCTGACCTACTGCATCGCCCCCAATGCCAGTGCCGCCGCGCGCGATGCCGCCAGGGCATGGGCGTCGGGTCCGGCCTGGGTTGGCCAGCCAGACAGGTGTTGCACCGTCAGGTTGCACAAGGCGGTGATCCACTCAGGGTTGTCGTTCAGGCAGGGAATGTAGTGAAACTCCTTGCCACCTGCGTGCAAAAACGCCTCACGGCCTTCCTGGTCAATTTCTTCCAGCGTTTCCAGACCATCACAGTTGAAGCCGGGGCAGATCACGTCCACACGCCGCACACCGGCTTTGCCCATGGCGATCAGGGTCGGCTCGGTGTAGGGCTCCAGCCATTTGGCGCGGCCCAGGCGTGACTGAAACGTGACCTTGAACTGTTGCTTGCTCAGGCCCAGGGATTCAGCCAGCAGCCGCGCAGTCTTGAAGCATTCGCAGTGGTAGGGGTCGCCCAGATGCAAGGTGCGCTCGGGCACGCCATGAAAACTCATCACCAGCACATCGGGCCGGCCATTGGTTTGCCAGTGCTTTTTGACGCTGGCAGCAAGTGCGGCGATGTAGCCTGCATCGTCATGGTAGCGGTTGACAAAGCGCAGCTCGGGGATGAGCCGCGTACGGGCGGCCCAGGTGTACACCGCATCAAAAAGGCTGGCTGTGGTGGTGGCCGAGTACTGCGGGTAAGCCGGCAAGATCAGCACCCGGCTGACACCCTGGCTTTTCAGCATGTCCAGTTGCGAGGCGATTGAGGTGCTGCCGTAACGCATGGCGTAATGCACCTTGACCGGGTAGCCCCGTTGTCCCAGCCAGCCTTGCAGGAGCTTGGCCTGTTTTTCTGTCCACACCTTCAGCGGCGAGCCCTCTTTTGTCCAGACGGTGGCGTATTTGGCGGCTGATTTGGCCGGGCGCAAACGCAAAATGATGCCGTGCAGGATCAGCATCCACAACAACCTGGGAATCTCCACCACACGGTGGTCGCTCAAAAACTCGGCCAGAAAACGCCGTACCGCCACCGGTGTGGGCGCATCGGGTGTGCCCAGGTTGCAAAACAGGACTGCCGTTTTGGGCCCCTGGCCGTGGGCAAAGGGGGGTTCTTTGGAGAAGGGGGAGCGTATGAATGAGGCCATGCGGTATTCTCCCGCACCTATGCTGGACATTTCAAAAATCAGGGCAATAACCCTCGATCTGGACGATACCTTGTGGCCCATCTGGCCCACGATTGAACGTGCGGAGAATGCGTTGGCGGCCTGGCTGAGCCAACAGGCACCGCTGGCTGCCGGGGTGTTTGCCGACCGCAAGGCCCGCCTGGCGCTGCGTGACCACGTCGTGAGGACCTGCCCCGATCTGGGCCATGACATGAGTGCGCTGCGACGGGAATCCATCCGCCTGGCGCTGCACCAGTCTGGCGAAGACACCCAACTGGCCCAAGCGGCGTTTGAGGTTTTCTTTGCCGAGCGCATGCGGGTGGACCTGTTTGCCGACGCCATCCCTGCGCTGGAATTTCTGGCGCAGCGTTTCCCGATTGTTGCGCTGTCGAATGGCAATGCAGACGTCGGCCGGGTTGGCATTGGTGCCCATTTTCATGCCAGTGTGAGTGCCCATGAGTTTGGGGTGGGCAAGCCTGACCCCCGGATATTTCACGCGGCCGCCAACGCCGCGGGTGTGAACGCACACGAGGTGCTGCACATCGGGGACGATGCGGCACTGGACGTGTTGGGGGCGCTGGATGCGGGCATGCAAACGGCATGGGTCAACCGTGATCAACAGGTTTGGGCGCACGCGGCGCAGCCCCATTTAATCGTGACGGAGCTGGGGCAACTCTGCCGGCTGTTTGGCCCGCCCCAATTGCCAGGCCACCCCGACGAAGCCAAGTGAGGCCAGCAGCAGCGTGGCGTAGGCGGCATGAATACCCAGCCGGTCGGCGGTGAAACCCAGCACCGCACCGGCGATCTGGGCACCCAGCGTGAATCCGATCATCAGCAGGGCAGATAACCGGGCGGCTTGACTCGGAACGTGGTTGATCATGATCGCCAACAGAACCGGAAACAACACGCCATTGCCCAGACCAAACAGGAAGTTGCCCAAGGCGTATGCCGGCATCAGGCCATGCGCCGGGAGCAAGACGGTGACGGTCAGACCGGCCAGGGCAATCAGATTGAGGCGCCACAGCTTGTGGTGCAGCGCCCAGTCGCTGTGCCAAAACGCCTGCCAGCAACGCGCCGCCACCATGCCGGCAATAAAGAATTGCAGGTTGATGCGCGCCGCATTGGGGCTCAGGTGCTGAACCTCAATGCCAAAACTCACGTACCAGAAATATTGCGCCCACTCCATGAACCCGCCCAACACACCCGCCGCCACGGCCCAGGCCACCACCGGCATGCGCAGCAGCTGCCGGTAACTGACGGGCGTGTCTGATGCGGTGTCCGATTGAGTGGCTTTAAAGTCGTGAGGGGTGTGAGAGGGCTTGTGGGACCAGAACAGAATCAGGGCGGCGGCCAGCGGGATAAAAAATAACTGATAGGGCAGACGCCAGCTGTCACTGAAGGTTTGCAGCCCAATGACCACCAGCGGTGTGGCCAGATTGCCCGCGCTGAAGGCGACGTCCACCAGGCTCAGCACGCGGGCGCGGGCCAGCGGGTCGGCATAAACCTGCGCCAGGATGCTGTGGCCCAGCGTCACCAGGGCTGCTTCGAGCACCGCAATGCCAAAAAAGCCCAGCATCAGCAGCCCCACATTGGGAGCAAAAATGATCAGCGCCAGCGCCAGCATGGCCACGCCGCAATAATTGAGAAAAAGCTGGCGCGCCGCCACGCGCTGGGCGAGGCGGCCCCCCTGAATTGCACCCACGATGGAGCCTGACGCCCAGGCCGCCATCAGGAAACCCAGTGCCTGGTAGTTGCCCAGTTCTTGCCGCAGCTCGGGTGTGACACTCCCCAGAATGGCCGCAAACAGGCCCCAGCAAAACGCCGTGTAAATGACGACCCAGGCCAGATACGGGATGCCTCCCAGAAATTGTTTCAGTTTCATGCCGTGGCTCTGGCGAACAACGCCTGGCCTGCTGCAAGACCTGAGCGCACCGCGCCTTCCAGCGTCGCGGGGTAGGGGCCCTCAATGTAGTCGCCACAAGCCAGCAGGCCGGGCGCAACGTGCATGGTGGGGCGCTGCAGCCCTGGTGTGCAGGCAAAGGTGGCACGTTTTTCGACCACGGTTTGCACCGCTTGCAGGCGCAAACCCAGTTGTTCATGGGCCTGGGAGAGCACCTGGTCCTGCAGCACATCACGCTCGCCTGAACTGGCGCTGACCACAAACGCCAGCAAGCCCGCGGGGCCACCAAGCTGCCCACGGTCGAATACAAACTGGGCTGGTGCGGAGGCCGTGCTGCGAAGTGCCAGCATGGGCCGGGTCAGGGATGCGCCTTGCGCCCAGGCATACGTGGTGGTGATGGCCTCATGGCGCAGCGGGCGTGTGATGTCAACCCAGCGGTCAAGTTGGTTTGCTATGAAATAAGGAGCAGTCTGCGCACAATCGGCGAAGGCTCGGGCCGATTCTGATGCTGAAGTGGCCAAAATCACGGCATCAAAACGGGTGTCATTGACCCGCCAGCCTTCCCCTTTGAAAGCGAGGCGATCCACCCGCTCGGCCGTGCAAACCTGACCACCATGGCGGGTGACCCAGGCAGCGGCTGCATCCGGAAACAGCGCGGATAAATCGGTTTTGGGCAACAACAGGTTGGAGCCGCCTGGCACGCCAAACAGCGTGTCGCGCAGCACCCGCAGGAACACCTGGCCGCTGGCCCGGTCCGCCGGGGTATTGAGCGCCGACACACACAGCGGTTCAATCAGCTCAGCCATGACTTTCGGGCTCAGGCGCTCACAAACCTGCGCCACTGATACCTCACGGGCGCACACAAAACCCGCCAGTTGCCAGCGCGTGGCGGTGGTCAGCAATGACAGCCGGTCCATGACCCCCCAGCCTTTGGCGGCCAGAATGCCGCCCGCCGCGTCCCAAGGCGACGGCCAGCGCGGCAGGGTCAAACCCCCGCCATCGGGGAATCTCAGGGTGAGGGGCAGACGCAGCAAAACCTCATCCGGATTGACCCCCACCTGGCGCATGAGGTTCAGCGTTTCGGTGTAGGCCCCGATCAGGATGTGCTGGCCGTTGTCCAGTGTCACCGCCGATCCGTCTGGCAAAGTACCTTTCAGGCCTCTGGCCCGCCCGCCCATTGCGCGGGATGCTTCAAAAACAGTAGCATGGTGGCCAGCCTGGGTGGCTGCCACCGCCGCCGCCAGCCCGGCCCAGCCGGCCCCGATGATGGCCAGCTTCATGGCGCGGGCGCCGTACACGCAAGGACCAGCGCGGCGGTCACGTCTTAGACGCGTCCAAGCGCCTGCACCCGCCACGCCAGCCAGAACTTGCGCAGCGGCGTCAGGCTCACACGCTGGTGCAACACCGGAAAGTTGTCACGCTCGATTTCGCGCAGCAACGTGCGGTAAATGCTGGCCATCATCAGGCCCGGCTTCTGGGCCCGCCGGTCGGCTTCGGGCAGCAGGGCAAAGGCCTCGTCGTACAGGCCGTGGGCGCGGTTGGCCTGAAAGCTCATGAGCGCAGAAAAGCGCTGGACGAAATCAGCCTTGTCATCACCCGTCCCCTGGCGTTTCAGGATTTCATGCGCCCGCACGTTGAATTGCTGCAACTCGTTCACGGGCAGGTAAATGCGCCCACGCAGGGCGTCTTCCCCCACGTCGCGAATGATGTTGGTGAGCTGCAGCGCCTGGCCCAGTTTGTGGGCGTAGGCCGTGGTCTGGTCGTGTGTCTGGCCAAAAATATGCGCCGCCACCTCACCCACCACGCCCGCCACCAGATGGCAGTAACGCTGCAGCGCGGTGAAGTCCAGGTAACGTGTCTGCTCCAGATCCATCTGGCAGCCCTCAATCACGGCTTGCAGGTGGCGCGGCTCGATCTGGTAGGGCCCTGCCAGAGGCATCAGGGCTTTCATGACCGGGTGGCTGGGCTGGCCCGCGAACGATTTGGCCACTTCGGACTGCCACCAGGCCAGCTTGGTGGCGGCCACGCCGGGGTCCACCATGTCGTCCACCACGTCATCCACCTCACGGCAAAAGGCATAAAACGCGGTGATGGCGGCGCGGCGCTCCTTGGGAAGGAACAAAAAGGCGTAATAAAAGCTGCTGCCCGATGCGGCGGCTTTTTGCTGGACGTAGTCTTGCGGGGTCATGGGGCGTTCATTGTTCAGGCTGCATCCTGCATGCGCGCCACAGCAAAACCGGCAGGTCCAGTGGGCCGAGTTTGGGGCGTGTGCGCCAGGTGGCGAAGTTTAACGCCTCGATCTTGTCCAGAATGCGCAAACCCCCTTGCACCACCAGGCGCAACTCCCAGCCGGCCCGCCCGGGGATTGTCAGCGCCAATTGAGAGCCTTTTAGCATGGTAGCCCTCGCCGAATAGGCGTAAGCAGCTATTAATTTTGTGGCATTTGATGATTGGCCGTTGGCCTGCAGATCGGCATCCTTCACATCAAAGCGGCGCATGGCGGCCGTGCTGGGGTACCAGCGCCCACGCGGCACGTCCACACTGACGTCCTGCCAGAAGTTGATGAGCTGCAGCGCCGTACAGATCTGGTCGCTTTGCGCCAGCGACGCCGCGTCGTGGATGCCGTACAGGTGCAACAGCAGGCGCCCCACCGGGTTGGCCGAGCGGCTGCAGTAGTCATGCAGCTCGGCATCATCCACATAACGCCGCCCGGATGCCGTGAAATGCACGTCCTGCTCAAAAGCGTCCAGCAGATCGGTCAGCAGCTTGAGTGGCAAGCCAAATTGGGTCATCGCCCGCGCCAGGGGCGCAAAAACTTTCCCCCACCGGTCGGATGCGGGCTGGCCCTGCGCCGCCGCCTGCAGATCATGGCGGTAGGCGGCCAGGTCAGCCAGCCGCTGTTCGGGCGGGGCGTTGCCCTCGTCGGCCAGATCGTCAGCGGTGCGCGCAAACCAGTAGATGGCGGCAATGGGTGCCCGAAATTTGGGCGGGCATAACCACGAGGCAACCGGGAAGTTCTCGTAATGCTTGTCGTCAGGGGGGGTGATGGCGGGGTTTGGCATGATGGAATTGCAGCCTGATTTTATTGGCCGAATTGCCTTGCACCCCGGGCCACTCCGATAATGCGCGGATGAGTGCTTCACCCAAACTGGTCCCCCCCGTCACGGCAAAGAAACCCATCACCCACTTTGGGCCGGATTTCCCTTTCCCGTTTGACGACTGGATCAGCCACCCCGCAGGTCTGGGCCAGTTGCCGCCTTCGCGTCATGGCGAGGAGGTGGCGATTGTCGGGGCTGGCATGGCGGGCATGGTGGCGGCCTATGAGTTGATGAAACTGGGCCTCAAACCGGTGTTGTACGAGGCTTCCAAAATGGGCGGGCGGCTGCGCTCGCAGCGCTTTGAAGGCACACAGGGCGTGGTGGCCGAGCTGGGTGGCATGCGCTTTCCGGTGTCTTCCACGGCCTTCTACCATTACGTGGACAAGCTGGGTTTGCAGACCCAGGCCTTCCCCAATCCGCTCACGCCTGCCTCGGGCAGCACGGTCATTGACCTGGAGGGCGAGACTTTCTACGCCCAGTCGCTGGCCGACCTGCCACCCCTGTTTCGCGAAGTGGCTGATGCCTGGGCCGACGCGCTGGAGGCCGATGCCCGCTTCACGGACGTGCAAACCGCCATTCGCGAGCGCGACGTGGCAACCCTCAAGCAGCTCTGGAACGCGTTGATCCCGGTCTGGGACGACCGCACCTTTTATGACTTCATCGCCAGCTCCAAAGCGTTCGCGCGGCTGTCGTTTCATCACCGCGAGGTGTTTGGACAAGTCGGTTTTGGCACGGGTGGATGGGACTCGGACTTTCCCAACTCGATGCTGGAAATCTTGCGCGTGGTGATGACCAACTGTGACGAGAACCAGCGCCTTGTGGTGGGCGGCGCTGACCAGGTGCCGCATGGCCTGTGGCGGCACGCCCCCGACAAACTGGCGCATTGGCCTGCGGGCACCACACTGGCCTCGCTGCATGCCGGTGCCACCCGCGCAGGCGTGGCCCGCATTGCCCGCGCCGCCGATGGCCGTCTTGAGGTGACCGACTGCTGGGGCGACACCCGGGCTTATGCGGCGGTGCTGACCACCTGCCAGAGCTGGTTGCTGACCACCCAGATTGACTGCGAAGAGTCCCTGTTCTCGCAAAAACTATGGATGGCGCTGGACCGCACGCGGTACATGCAGTCGTCCAAGACCTTTGTCATGGTGGACCGGCCGTTCTGGAAAGACAAGGACCCGCTCACCGGGCGCGATGTCATGAGCATGACGCTGACGGACCGGCTCACCCGCGGCACCTACCTCTTTGACAACGGGCCGGATCAACCCGGTGTCATCTGCCTGTCGTATGCCTGGATGGGGGACGCCTTGAAGATGCTGCCGCAGCCGGTTGAAAAACGGGTCAGGCTGGCGCTGGACGCCTTGAAGAAAATCTACCCGAACGTGGACATCGCCAGCCACATCATGGGTGACCCGATCTGTGTGTCGTGGGAAGCCGATCCGAATTTTCTGGGTGCCTTCAAAGGCGCACTGCCGGGGCATTACCGCTACAACCAGCGCATGTTTGCGCACTTCATGCAGGACCATTTCCCGCCCCAGCAGCGCGGCATCTTCATCGCGGGGGATGATGTGTCGTGGACGCCCGCCTGGGTTGAGGGGGCGGTACAGACTTCGCTCAACGCGGTATGGGGCATCCTGCATCACTTTGGGGGGCATACCCATGCACAAAACCCCGGTCCGGGCGATGTGTTTGATGCACTGGGCCCCATCCAGCTACCCGATTGACATGCCAGGCAGCCTGACAGTCGCCCTCTACCAGTGCATGCCCGGCCCGCTGGATGTGGCGGGCAATCTGCAGCGGCTCGAAGGTGCGGCGCAACAGGCGGCTGAAAGCGGTGCCCACGTGCTGGTGTGCCCCGAGATGTTTGTGACGGGCTACAACATTGGCCACGCCGCGGTCTTGCAACTGGCGCAAACTGCCGATGGTGGCTATGCCCAGGCGATTGCTGCCATGGCGCGCCGGCACAACATCGCTCTGGTTTATGGCTATCCGGAGCGGGCGCCCCAAGGTCCGCAAACTGTCGTTTTCAATGCCGCCCAGTGGATCAGCGCACAGGGCGAGCGCCTGCTCAATTACCGTAAAACCAGGTTGTTTGGCGAACTGGACAGCGCCCAGTTCGTGGCTGCCGAGCCTGTGGCGACCTTGCTGGACCTCCATGGCTGGCGTATCGGCCTGCTGATTTGTTATGACGTGGAGTTTCCCGAGAACACCCGCCGTCTGGCGCTGGCGGGGGCCGACCTCGTGGTGGTGCCGACCGCCAACATGGCCAATTTTGATGAGGTCTCCCAGGCCATCGTGCCTTTGCGGGCGTTCGAAAACCAGATTTATCTGGCCTACGCCAATTACGTCGGGACCGAGGGCGACTTGCAGTACGGCGGCCTCAGCACCCTGGCGGGCCCGGATGGTTCGGTGCTGGCGCAGGCGGGCC
Organism: Pseudomonadota bacterium; assembly: GCA_041192445.1. Taxonomy (GTDB): domain Bacteria; phylum Pseudomonadota; class Gammaproteobacteria; order Burkholderiales; family Burkholderiaceae_C; genus Egaibacter. The sequence goes on from JBEEMW010000090.1 coordinate 43,516, forward strand.
GGGAAGAAGCACTGATCGTCACCACCCTGAGCTGGCCGGATCTGGACTCGGCGCGCCGGGCACTTGACATAAATCAGTAATTACCCTATCTTACTAACCATTCGGTCAGTAATTATTGTTTATCTCTCAAAGTCTTATTTCGACATGAAAAAAAAGCCACCTCGCCGCGCCTTGCGCGTCATCACACTTGCCCTCGGTTTTTCGGTTTTGCTGGCGGCCTGCTCCAGGCCGGTGCCCCAGGAAGAACCTGTTCGGGCGGTGCGTGTCTTCACCGTAGCCTTGAGCGATTTTGGGGCCAATAGCGAGTTTGCCGGTGACGTGCGTGCCCGGGTTGAATCCCGTTTGGGCTTTCGGGTGGCGGGCAAGCTCGTTAAACGGGCGGTGGAGGTGGGTCAGCGGGTCAAGGCCGGTCAGGTGCTGGCCCAGCTTGACGCACAGGACTACAAATTGGCCGCCGATGCCGCACGCGCCCAGTTGGCGGTGGTGGCCACCAACCGTGATCTGGCCGCCGCTGATTTCAAGCGGTTCAAGGATCTGAAAGAGCAAAACTACATCAGCGGGGCTGAACTGGAGCGCCGTGAAGCCACGCTCAAGGCGGCCCAGGCGCAGTTTGACCAGGCCCAGGCGCAGCTCTCGGCCCAGGGCAATCAGGCCGGGTACACCACGCTGGTGGCCGACGTGTCCGGTGTTGTGACCGCGGTTGAAGCCGAGCAGGGCCAGGTGGTGGCTGCGGGCACCCCTATTGTCCGAATTGCGGCCGATGGCCCCCGTGACGTGGTGTTTGCCGTGCCGGAAGACAAAGTTGCCGCACTCAAACTGGGTTCAGCCGTCGCGGTACGGGCCTGGGCCCAAGCCAGCCAGTGGACCGGTACGGTGCGGGAAATTGCCGCCGGCGCTGACCCCGTGACCCGGACCTTCGCCGTGAAAGTGGCGCTGCCGGGCGCTGATGCCCCCGCGCTGGGCACGACGGTGTATGCGGTGCCGAACGCGCTGGGCCATGCCGGTGTCAAGATCATCAAGATACCCACCAGTGCGTTGCGCCAGGTGAGCCAGACCACGGCGGTGTGGGTATTGGATGTGCCCACCATGACGGTCAAGTCCCAAACCGTTCAGGTGGCTACCGCAGACGGTAACGACGCGGTGATCGCCAGCGGTCTTGAGCCCGGCATGCAGGTGGTATCGGCGGGTGTGCATGTGCTCTCAAACGGTCAAAAAGTGAGCTTTTATGCAGAAAATAAGGCGCCAGCCCTCGTCAGTGCTGCGCAAGCCGCTACTAATTTGGTAGCAGGTACCGAACCGGCCCAGGCGGCTGCACGGCCTGCCGCTTCTTCCGCAAAGTGAGCCCGGCATGACCCCTACACCCTTGCCGACACCCAAAGAAAATTTCAACCTCTCCAAATGGGCGCTGGATCATCCGGCACTCACCCGCTACCTGATGGTGGTGCTGATGCTGCTGGGTTTTGCCGCCTATTTCCAGCTCGGACAGGACGAAGACCCACCGTTCACCTTCAGGGCGATGGTGGTTCGCACCTACTGGCCCGGTGCGACCGCACAGCAGGTGGCGGAGCAGGTCACAGACAAGATTGAGCGCACGCTGCAGGAAGTGCCGTACGCCGACAAGATCCGCAGCTACTCCAAGCCGGGCGAATCACAAATCATTTTCCAGATCAGGGATTCTTCAAAAGCCGCTGATGTGGCCAACGTCTGGTACAGCGTGCGCAAAAAGGTGGGCGACATGCGCTCCACGCTGCCCGGTGGCGTGCAGGGGCCTTTTTTCAACGACGATTTTGGTGACGTGTACGGCGTGATTTACGCACTGGAATCCGACGGCTTCAACTACGCCGAGCTCAAAACCTTTGCCGACGATGTGCGCCAGCAACTGCTGCGTGTGCCCGATGTGGCCAAGGTGGAGCTGTTTGGCGCGCAGGACGAAAAGCTGTTCATTGAGGTCTCGCAAAAGCGCCTGGCGCAACTGGGGCTGGACCTGAACGCGGTGCTGGCACAACTGGGCCAGCAAAATGCGGTCGAATCTGCCGGGGCCATCCAAACACCGCAGGACGTGGTGCAGGTGCGCGTGACCGGGCAGTTTGAAGCCGTGGAGCAATTGAAGGCCATGCCGATCCGGGGGAGTTCTGGTAATCAGCTCAAGCTGGGCGACATTGCCAGCATCAAGCGTGGTTATGTGGACCCACCCACGGTCAAAGTCCATCACCAGGGCAAGGAAGTTGTGGCGATTGGTGTGTCCATGGCCAAGGGTGGCGACATCATTGCTCTGGGCAAATCGCTGGCTGTGGTATCGGCCCGTTTGAGCCAAAACCTGCCAGCGGGCGTCAAGCTGGTTCAGATCCAGGATCAGCCCAAAAACGTGGCGACTTCGGTCAATGAATTTGTGAAAACCCTGATTGAAGCCGTGGCGATTGTGCTGGCGGTCAGTTTCGTCGCTTTGGGCTTTCACCGGCGACCCGGCCACAACCCGCTGTGGAAGCGCTGGTATGTCGACATGCGACCCGGCCTGGTGGTGGGCATCACCATTCCGCTGGTGCTGGCCATCACCTTTCTGGCCATGGACTACTGGGGCATCGGCCTGCACAAGATTTCGCTGGGCTCACTCATCATCGCTTTGGGCCTGCTGGTGGATGACGCCATCATTGCCGTGGAGATGATGGTGCGCAAGATGGAGGAGGGTTATGACAAGGTGCGTGCCGCCACCTTTGCGTATGAGATCACCGCCATGCCGATGTTGACCGGTACGCTCATCACCGCCGCCGGCTTCCTGCCCATCGGCCTGGCCAAATCGGTCACGGGTGAATACACCTTTGCCATCTTTGCCGTGACGGTGATTGCCCTGGTGCTGAGCTGGCTGGTGTCGGTCTACTTTGTGCCGTATCTGGGCACGCTGATCCTGAAGGCCAAACCCCATGCGCCGGTGGTGGGGCCCGAAGGTCAGGGCCATGCCGGCCCGCACGAAATGTTCGACACACCGTTTTACAACACGTTTCGCACCTGTGTGGACTGGTGCGTGAAGCACCGGTGGATCACCATTGGTGCGACGATTTTGACCTTTGCGCTGGGTATTGTCGGCATGGGCCAGGTTCAGCAGCAGTTTTTCCCGGACTCCAGCCGCCCGGAAATCATGGTGGACATCTGGTTTCCCGAAGGTACCTCGTTTGCAGCGAATGAACTCACGGCAAAACGGGTCGAGCAGCGGCTGATGCAGGAGGAGGGTGTGACCTCCGTCAGCACCTGGCTGGGCTCGGGTGTGCCGCGGTTTTACCTGCCGCTGGATCAGGTTTTCCCGCAGACCAATGTGTCGCAACTCATTGTGTTGCCCAAGGATTTGAAGATACGCGAGTCGTTGCGCGTGAAGCTGCCCGCCTTGTTGGCAACCGAGTTTCCCGAGGTGCGGGGCCGGGTCAAATTGTTGCCCAATGGCCCACCGGTTCCCTACCCGGTGCAGTTTCGCGTGGTGGGGCTGGACCCGCTGGTGCTGCGTGAGCGCGCCGACGAGGTCAAGGCCGTGATGCGCCAAAACGCCAATACCCGGGGCGTGAACGACAACTGGAACGAATCGGTCAAGGTGGTGCGGCTGGACGTGGACCAGTCCAAGGCGCGGGCGTTGGGTGTCACCAGCCAGTCCATCGCGCAGGCTGCCAAAACCATTCTGGCGGGCACCAATGTGGGCCAGTTCCGTGAGGGTGACAAGCTCATTGACATCGTCCTGCGCCAGCCGCTGGATGAGCGCAGTGCCATCACCGACATTGCCAACACCTATTTGCCCACCGCCTCGGGCAAGTCGATCCCGCTCACACAAATCGCCAAGCCTGTGTTCACCTGGGAGCCCGGTGTGATGTGGCGCGAGAACCGCGATTACGCCATTACGGTGCAGAGCGACATCCGCGAAGGCCTGCAAGGCGCAACAGTGACCAACGAGCTGCTGCCCGCGCTCAAGGCGGTGGAAGCCAAATGGGCGGGCCAGGGTTTTGCCGGTTACCGCATCATGGTGGCGGGCGCGGTTGAGGAGAGCAGCAAAGGCTCGGCCTCCATTGCCGCAGGCATTCCCATCATGCTGTTTGTGACGTTCACGCTGCTGATGTTGCAGCTGCAAAGCTTCAGCCGGGCCATGCTGGTGTTTCTGACGGGTCCGCTGGGTATTGCAGGGGTGGCCGGTGCCTTGCTGTTGCTGGGGCGTCCGTTCGGCTTTGTGGCCCTGTTGGGGGTGATTGCGCTGATGGGCATGATCCAGCGCAACTCGGTGATCCTGATTGACCAGATCGAGCAGGACCGTGCCAGGGGTATTTCGGCCTGGGACGCGATTGTGGAGTCGGCGGTGCGACGCCTGCGCCCGATTGTGCTGACCGCCGCCGCCGCTGTGCTGGCCATGATTCCCCTCTCACGCTCTGTTTTCTGGGGGCCGATGGCGGTTGCCATCATGGGTGGGCTGATTGTGGCTACGGTGCTGACCCTGCTGGCGCTGCCGGCCATGTACGCAGCCTGGTTCAGGGTAAAACGGGATGGTTCGGCTACAGGTCTGACAGCAGGTTAAACTAGAAGGCTGACCGATTTCACAGGGGGGGTCTCACGGACCTCCCCTTTTTGTTTCAGTGCGCGGGTGGCGAAATTGGTAGACGCACCAGGTTTAGGTCCTGACGTCCGCAAGGATGTGCGGGTTCGAGTCCCGCCCCGCGCACCATTTATCTGTATTTTGGAGAATCATGATGGCTGTGACTGTTGAAACACTTGAAAAGCTCGAACGCAAGATGACGCTGACGCTGCCGATAGGCTCTGTGCAGTCAGAAGTTCAAACCCGTTTGAAGAAGATTGCCCGTACCGTCAAGATGGACGGCTTTCGGACCGGCAAGGTTCCCATGAACGTGGTAACCCAGCGTTATGGGTACTCTGTTCATTACGAAGTGATGAACGACAAGGTGGGCGAGGCCTTTGCGTCTGCTGCCAATGAGGCCAAACTGCGCGTGGCTGGCCAGCCACGCATCACCGAAAAAGAGGGCTCACCCGAAGGTGAGATGGCCTTTGACGCGGTGTTTGAGGTTTATCCGGAAGTCAAATTTGCTGACCTGGCAACGGCCGAGGTGGAAAAACTTGACGCCGAAGTGACCGATGCCGCGATTGACAAGACCCTGGACATCCTGCGCAAGCAGCGCCGCACCTTCGCCCAGCGTGCGCAAGATGCAGCGGCTCAGGACGGTGACCGCGTGGCGGTTGACTTCGAAGGCAAGATTGACGGCGAGACCTTCTCGGGCGGCAAAGCTGATAACTACCAGTTCATCGTGGGTGATGGCCAGATGCTCAAGGAATTTGAGACGGCCACCCGCGGCATGAAATCCGGCGAAAGCAAGACCTTCCAGCTGGCTTTCCCGGCTGACTACCATGGCAAGGATGTTGCCGGAAAAACAGCCGATTTCATGGTTACCGTCAAGAAAATCGAAGCGGCGAATTTGCCTGAAGTCAACGATGCACTCGCCAAATCCCTGGGCATCACCGATGCGACCGTTGCCGGCCTGCGTATTGATATCAAGAAAAACCTCGAGCGGGAAGTTAAAGCCCGTTTGTTGTCCCGCAACAAGCAGGCGGTTATGGATGCACTGGTTTCCAAGGCCGAACTTGACCTGCCCAACGCCAGTGTTCAGGCAGAGCTGGAGCGCCTGATTGAAGGCGCCCGCGCAGAACTCAAGCAGCGTGGCATCAAGGACTCGGACAAAGCACCTATTCCGGACGATATGTTCCGCCCTCAAGCCGAGCGCCGTGTCCGTTTGGGCCTGGTGGTTGCCGAACTGGTTCGTACCCACGAGTTGCAGGCCAAGCCGGATCAGATGAAGGCCCACATTGAAGAGCTGGCTGCCAGCTACGAGCAACCGGCAGAAGTCGTTCGCTGGTACTACGGTGACCAAAAGCGCCTGGCTGACGTGGAAGGCGTTGTGATTGAAAATAACGTGACCAATTTCGTTCTTTCCAAAGCCAGAATCAACGCCAAATCCATTTCGTTTGACGAGTTGATGGGTCAAAACTGATCCTGCTGTCATCCTGATCTGGGCTGATGGCCAATATGGGGCTTGTGCCGGACTTGTGGTTCCGGCGACAGGCCCCATTTCAATTGCACAAGGTATTTTTCTGTACAGTACAACCATCTTTGGAGAGATCATGAACGTATTCAATAGTGCACTGGAAACTCAAGGCTTGGGCATGGTCCCCATGGTGATTGAGCAATCCGGCCGTGGCGAGCGGTCGTACGACATTTATTCACGTCTGCTCAAGGAACGTGTCATATTTTTGGTGGGCCCGGTCAATGACCAGACCGCCAACCTGGTGGTCGCCCAGTTGCTGTTCCTTGAGAGCGAGAACCCGGACAAGGACATCTCGTTTTATATCAATTCGCCTGGTGGCTCGGTGACTGCCGGCATGGCGATTTTTGACACCATGAATTTCATCAAGCCGGATGTGTCAACCCTGTGCACCGGCTTTGCGGCCAGCATGGGCGCATTCTTGCTGGCGTCTGGTGCCAAGGGCAAGCGGTTTTCGTTGCCAAACTCGAAAATCATGATTCACCAGCCCTCCGGTGGAAGCCAGGGGCAGGCGACTGAAATTGAAATTCAGGCGCGCGAGATTCTGAAAACACGTGAGCAGCTGAACAAGATTCTTGCTGACCGCACAGGCCAGCCACTGGACAGGATTGCGCGTGACACGGAGCGTGACTATTACATGACCGCTGACGAATCCAAAGAGTACGGGCTGATTGATCAGGTGATCTCCAAGCGCCCTTGATCCTGGTTTTTCGCGGCAATGAGGCTGCAACGGCGTTTTCTGCTTCAGAAATCGCCGTTTTTATTTGAGTATCATCTGGAATCTTTCCGAAAAGGCGTTTGACCCATGGCCGAGAAAAAAGGCTCTTCCAGCGAAAAAACACTTTATTGCTCCTTCTGCGGCAAAAGCCAGCACGAAGTCAAAAAGTTGATCGCAGGACCGTCCGTGTTTGTATGCGACGAGTGCATTGAGCTGTGTAACGAAATCATCCGTGACGAATTGCCTGCTGGCAAGGATGTGCGTGACGCGCGTGGCGAGTTGCCCACGCCCGCCGAGATCAAGGCCAATCTTGACAACTACGTCATTGGTCAGGAGCCCGCCAAGCGCACGCTGGCGGTTGCGGTGTACAACCACTACAAGCGCCTGCGCCACAAGGAAAAAGCCAAGAAGGACGACGTTGAGCTGGCGAAAAGCAACATCCTGCTGATTGGCCCCACGGGCTCTGGCAAAACGCTGCTCGCCCAAACGCTGGCACGCATGCTGGACGTGCCCTTTGTGATGGCAGACGCCACCACGTTGACCGAAGCCGGTTATGTGGGTGAAGACGTTGAGAACATCGTCCTGAAGTTGCTGCAAAGCTGCAACTACGAGGTTGATCGTGCGCAGCGTGGCATTGTCTACATTGACGAGATCGACAAGATTTCGCGCAAATCCGATAACCCGTCCATTACGCGTGACGTGTCCGGGGAGGGCGTGCAACAGGCCCTGCTCAAACTGATTGAAGGAACCATGGCAAGCGTGCCACCGCAGGGCGGGCGCAAGCACCCCAATCAGGACTTCGTGCAGATCGACACCACCAACATCCTGTTTATTTGTGGTGGCGCATTCTCGGGGCTTGAGAAGGTGATTGACAACCGCACGGAGTCTTCCGGCATTGGTTTTGGTGCGTCGGTCAAAAGCAAGGAGCAGCGCAGTCTGACCGAGGTTTTCAAAGAGGTCGAGCCCGAGGATTTGATCAAATTTGGCTTGATTCCGGAACTGGTTGGCCGCATGCCGGTTGTTGCAACGCTGGCTGAACTCAGCGAAGATGCCTTGGTGCAGATTTTGACCGAGCCCAAAAATGCGCTCGTCAAACAGTATGGAAAGTTGTTGGCAATGGAAGGTGTGGACCTGGAAATTCGTCCTTCAGCCCTGAAAGCCATTGCCAAAAAGGCGCTGGCCCGAAAAACCGGTGCCCGGGGACTTCGCTCAATTCTGGAGCAGGCCCTGATCGACACCATGTTTGACTTGCCCAACACGGTCAACGTTGACAAAGTGGTGGTTGATGAGTCCACCATTGAAGAAAATAAGCCACCACTTTTGGTCTATCGCGAGGCCGCCAGGAAGGCTTGATTAGGCGTGTGTTTGCGCGGGTTTACTCAAACTCTCCAATGAACGCCCGGTCAATAATGGCTGGCCGCTTGAAAATACGGTTTTGCGGTCCATATTCATCAGGTAACTTATAAGGATTCCCATGTCCGGTCATACCCCACTACCTGCCATTGCCATCGAATTGCCTTTGTTGCCGTTACGCGACGTGGTGGTTTTTCCCCACATGGTGATCCCGCTGTTCGTCGGCAGGCCCAAGAGTATCAAGGCCCTTGAGGCGGCCATGGAGGCCGAGCGGCGCATCATGCTGGTTGCCCAGAAGGCCGCGGCCAAAGATGACCCGCTGGTGTCCGACATGTTTGACGTCGGGTGTATCTCCACCATTTTGCAGATGCTCAAATTGCCCGACGGCACCGTGAAGGTGCTGGTTGAAGGGCAGCAACGCGCTCTGGTGAACAAGATAGAGGAGGGCGAGGCCCACTTCACCGCCAACGTGACGCCGGTCGAGGCGGCGGCAGAGTCCGATGGCAAGCCGCGCGGAAAAGCCACGGAAATCGAGGCGTTGCGCCGTGCCGTGATGCAGCAGTTTGACCAGTACGTCAAACTCAATAAAAAAATCCCGCCCGAGATACTGACCTCCATTTCAAGCATTGACGATGTGGGGCGTCTGGCCGACACCATTGCGGCGCATTTGCCACTCAAACTTGACAGCAAACAAGCTGTGCTCAGTCTGTCGGGTGTCAAGGAACGGCTGGAAAATCTGTACCAGCAAATCGAGCACGAAGTCGACATCCTGAACGTCGACAAGAAAATCCGTGGCCGGGTCAAGCGGCAGATGGAAAAAAACCAGCGCGACTTCTATCTCAATGAGCAGGTCAAGGCGATCCAGAAGGAACTGGGTGAGGGCGAGGAAGGTGCTGACATCGACGAAATCGAAAAAAAGATCAAGTCTGCCAAGATGCCCAAGGATGCACTCAAGAAGGCCGAAAGCGAGCTCAAAAAACTCAAATTGATGTCACCCATGTCGGCCGAAGCTACCGTGGTGCGTAATTACATCGACGTGCTCACCGGCTTGCCGTGGGCGGCCAAGACCAAGATCAAACACAACCTGGGCAATGCGGAGAACGTTCTCAACGAAGACCATTTCGGGCTGGACAAGGTCAAGGACCGCATTCTGGAATATCTTGCTGTGCAGCAACGCGTCGACAAGGTGAAGGCCCCAATTCTCTGCCTGGTCGGACCTCCGGGTGTGGGTAAAACCTCGCTGGGGCAATCCATTGCCAAGGCGACCGGGCGCAAATATGTTCGCATGGCGCTGGGCGGCATGCGCGACGAGGCTGAAATTCGTGGCCATCGCCGTACCTATATTGGCGCGATGCCGGGCAAAGTGCTGCAAAGCCTGTCCAAGGTGGGTACCCGCAACCCGCTGTTTCTGCTCGATGAAATTGACAAGTTGGGAACCGATTTCCGCGGTGACCCCTCGAGCGCCTTGCTGGAAGTGCTTGACCCCGAACAAAACCACAAGTTTGGTGACCATTATGTGGAGGTTGATTTTGATCTGAGCGATGTGATGTTTGTTGCGACATCCAACTCGATGAACATCCCGCCTGCCTTGCTGGATCGCATGGAGGTGATTCGTCTGTCGGGTTATACCGAAGACGAGAAAGTCAGCATTGCCATCAAATACCTGCTGCCCAAGCAACTCAAGAACAACGGCGTGAAAGAGCCTGAGTTGCTTGTGACCGAAGAGGCCGTGCGGGACATCGTGCGCTACTACACCCGTGAAGCCGGAGTGCGTGCGCTGGAACGTGATTTGTCCAAGATCTGCCGCAAGGTGGTGAAGGGTTTGCAACTCAAGAAGATGGAGCCGCAGGTCATCGTTACCTGTGACAACCTCAACGACTTTTTGGGTGTTCGCAAGTACAACTACGGCCGCGCCGAGCAGCAAAATCAGGTCGGGCAGGTCGTTGGTCTGGCATGGACCGAAGTCGGTGGTGACCTGCTCACCATTGAAGCCGCGATGATGCCGGGCAAGGGTGTGATCACCCGTACGGGTTCACTGGGCGATGTCATGAAGGAATCCGTAGAGGCTGCCCGCACGGTTGTGCGCAGCCGCTCCAGGCGCCTGGGTATCAAGGATGAGTTTTTTGAGAAAAAAGACATTCACATCCACGTGCCCGACGGTGCCACACCCAAGGACGGCCCGAGCGCAGGCGCTGCCATGACGACGGCGTTTGTGTCCGCCATGACCGGCATCCCGGTTCGCAGCGATGTGGCCATGACCGGTGAAATCACCCTGCGTGGCGAGGTGACTGCCATCGGTGGTTTGAAGGAAAAGCTGTTGGCAGCCCTGCGTGGTGGCATCAAGACGGTGCTGATCCCGGAAGAAAATGCAAAAGACCTGCAGGACATTCCCGAGAACGTCAAAAATGGGCTGGAGATTGTCCCCGTTCGCTGGATTGACAAGGTTCTTGAAGTGGCGCTGGAACGCATGCCTACACCTTTGCCGGACGATGAGCCCCTGGCTGCCGCTGCGGTGGACGTGGCTGCCGCCGTCCCTGCACTGGAAGCCAGTGGGTCTGTGAAACATTAAATCGGCGCGTGATTTAAAAATCAGCGCATGTTGGTTGAAGGACTTGCCCACATAGCCCAAAAATAGGCTATAATTCGAGGCTTGAAACGCGGGAATAGCTCAGTTGGTAGAGCGCAACCTTGCCAAGGTTGAGGTCGAGAGTTCGAGACTCTTTTCCCGCTCCATATTCTGAAAAAGGGAAGCCTAGGCTTCCCTTTTTTGTCGACAAAATTGGCGCGATAGCAAATCGGTTATGCAACGGATTGCAAATCCGTCTAGCCCAGTTCGACTCTGGGTCGCGCCTCCATACAACTCAACGGGTTGCGAGCTTTCGTAACCCGCTTTTTAGGTGTGTGCTGCCATGTTCGCATGAACGCCGTACTTTCCCCTATGGTTTCTGAATTTGAAACCCGAGAGCAGGAAACCAGCTACACCCAGTGGCTGCGTGAGAAGTACGCTGCCAACCTTGCCGATACGCGTCCAAACGTTCCTCACGATGAAGTGATGGCTAAGGCTCGCGCCTTGCTTGACCAAAAAAAAGCTCTGCGTGCTGCCGGTTGAGTGGAAGTCATCAGCTAATGCCGAGTTGATAGAGATTCTGGCTTATATCGCTGATCGCAATGAGCTAGCTGCCGAAAGACTCTATTAGCGGATACAACAAGACTTGGAACATGCATCCGAGCATCCCTATATCTTCAAGCCCAGTTTACGCGTGCCGGGTGCCCGTGAAATTGTGACCCATCCGAACTACCTCATTCTGTATCGTGTCACCAGCAGTTGCATTGAAGTGGTCAATGTTGTGCATGCGCGTCGAGAGTTTCCAGGCGGCGGCGAGTTCAACAAAGGTTCAACCGCATAGGCGTTTGACGGGGCATTTTTGTTTCACAATAGGTACCTGTGCCCGGGTGGTGAAATTGGTAGACACATCGGACTTAAAATCCGCCGCTTTCCTGCATAAGGGGCGTACCGGTTCGATTCCGGTCCCGGGCACCACTACACTCAACCATCATGTCACGCCACAACGCCCCATTTGAGATCCATGTCCATGGTCAGGTGCCGATGCGTACCGACGTTACCCCCGATCAGCTCCAGGATGCCCTGAAGCCGCTGTGGAAGTATGCAGGGGCTCGGTCACTAGCCGATGGTGCCAAAAGTTCCTATGAAGATGAACCCGGCATCAAGCTGGACTCCCAGGAGCACATGCTTCAACTGTGCTGGACGGTTCCGGGTGATCAGGATTTCCGGCAGTCGCTGGACGAAATGTGCATGAATCTCAATGAGCTGGCCCAGAGCGGTGCAGCCATTGAGGTCACTTTTTATGACACCGACTTCGACGAGGAAGACGAGGAGTCCCCTGACGAATCGCGTGATGATTTCCTGATGTTGTTTGTCGGCCCCAACCCTGCCGCCATCATGCAGGTTCAGCGCGACTTGCTGGTTCAGGATATGGTGAACATGATGGAGCGTCATTTTGATGGCTCCGAACTGGCCGGCGTGGTGGCAGAAGTCGACAAGTTGTTTGCCAAACGCTTTGATGCCCTGGTCAGCTCACTTGAAATTGGCAAACCGCCCCGTGGTTTTGGTGGCGGTCACGGTGGTACCGGCCATGGTGGTGGCCGCAAGCCGCGGCATTTGCACTGAACTGCATCCCTGTTCCCTTCAAAATTCTGCGCTGAAACCTGACAGCTCAGGCTGGAAATTGAGCTGCTTTGACAGCCCATATCAAAGGCTATAAACCGCTTTTAGCCCCCGCCAGATATACGTAGCGTGCTATCATTTTTTGAGATTAATCGCTCAAGGAATGCCCATGAACATGGCCGCTGCAGCCTCTCCCGCACAAGATGTGCCACGCCCTGCGCCCGGGCGTCCGGAAAAGCTGCGATTGGGCGACGTGCTGGTGCAACAGCGTCTGATTTCCCAAGAGCAATTGCAGCAAACCCTTGAGTTGCAGCGCCAGACCGGCAAGAAAGTAGGGCGTCTGCTGATTGAGAGCGGCGTCATCACCGAGGAGTTGCTGGCCAACGGACTGGCGCGTCAGCTGCGCATTCCTTTTGTCAATCTCAAGACTTTCCCTTTTCGGGGTGATGTGGTGAAACTTCTGCCGGAGTCGGCAGCACGCCGGTTCCGCGCGATGGTGCTGGAGGACAAAGGCGATACGCTGTTGGTGGCCCTGGCAGACCCGCTGGACCTGGCCGCTTATGATGAACTGCACCGCATTCTGAAGCGCAATATTGCAATTGCCGCCGTGCCGGAGAGTCAGTTGCCACTCGCGCTGGACCGGCTCTACCGCCGGACGGAAGAAATCAGCGGCCTGGCCCGGGCCCTTGAAAAAGATCTGGGTGACGCGGTTGACTTTGGTGAACTCACGGCCACTGTCGGGCTGGAGGGCGCGCCGGTGGTGCGCCTGCTGCAGTCGATGTTCGAAGACGCGACGCAGGTTGGTGCATCGGACGTGCATATCGAGCCACAAGAAACCGGTCTGCAAATCCGGGTGCGGGTGGATGGGGTTCTGCAAACCCAGACGCAGGCCGACAAACGCATTGGTGGCGCGCTGGCCCAGCGGCTCAAGCTGATGGCGGGTCTGGATATTTCAGAAAAAAGGCTGCCCCAGGACGGGCGTTTCAGCGTTCGCCTGAAAGACACCACCATCGACGTCCGGCTCTCAACCTTACCCACAAACTACGGCGAATCGGTGGTGATGCGCTTACTCAACCAGGGCGGCGGCATGCGCCGTCTGGACACCATCGGCATGCCTGAGGCCATGCTGAGGCGGTTTCGTGATGTGTTGGGGCGCAGTTCGGGCCTGGTGTTGGTGACGGGCCCGACGGGCTCCGGTAAAACCACCACCCTGTATGCGGCGCTGGCAGAAATCAATGCGGCCGAGCTCAAAGTGATCACGGTTGAAGACCCGGTTGAATACCGGTTGCCGGGGCTGACACAGGTGCAGGTCAACGACAAGATTGAACTCACGTTTGCCCGGGTGCTGCGTGCCACGTTGCGGCAAGATCCGGATGTCATTTTGGTTGGCGAGATGCGTGATGCGGAAACAGCGGAGATCGGTCTGCGCGCCGCCATTACCGGGCACCTGGTGTTGTCAACCCTGCACACCCGTGATGCCATCAGCACGCCGTTTCGCCTGCTGGACATGGGCGTGCCATCGTTCATGGTGTCAACTTCCCTGCAAGCGGTGATTGCCCAGCGTCTGGTGCGACTCAATTGTGATGTGTGCGCGGAACCACAGGAGCCCACTGCCCAGGAGAGCGCCTGGCTGGCTGCCATGCTGGCAGAGGGTGAAACCATTGTGCCCAAGCGGGGACGGGGGTGTTCGGCGTGCAATGGCACCGGGTACACCGGCCGCCAGGGTGTGTATGAACTGCTGGAAATGGACGCCGTGCTGACCCAGGCCGCGACCCGCGCAGACCCCGCCGCATTCATGACGGCAGCCCGCGAGCGGATGAAAGGGCAGACGCTGGCCTACCATGCGCTGGACATGGTGCGCCAGGGCCGTACCTCGCTTGCCGAGGCACTGCGGGTGGGTCACGACGTGGACGCACAGGACTAGGCCACCATGGCTACTTTTTTATGGCGGGGGCGCAATGCCCGCGGCGAACTGGTTCAGGGGCAACTGGATGCCAGCAGCGAAAACGCCGTGGCCGACCAGCTGGTATCGATGGGCGTCTCGCCTGTCCACATCGCGGCAGCGGTGGTTGCCGTTGAAGCCAGCGACGAAAACTGGTGGACACGGTTCAATCGCAAGCCCGTCACGATTGAAGACGTGCTGGTTTTTTCGCGCCAGATGTACACCCTGAACAAGGCGGGCGTGCCGATTCTGCGGGCCTTTGCCGGGTTGCAGGCCTCGTCGGACAAACCGGCCATGGTCGAACTGCTCAAGGACGCACGCTCCAGCCTGGACCAGGGGCGTGAGTTGTCTGTTGCGCTTGGCAGGCATGCTGCCGTATTTGGTGCTTTCTACATTGCCATGATCCGGGTGGGCGAGATGACCGGCCGACTCACCGAGGTCTTTTTGCGGCTGAACGAACACATGGAGTTTGAACGCGATGTGCGGGAACGTGTGAAGCAGGCCATGCGGTACCCGATGTTTGTGATGATCGCGATGGCGATTGCGCTGGTCATCCTCAACATTTTTGTGATCCCGGTATTTGCCAAGGTCTTCGAAGGCTTCAACGCCGAGTTGCCGCTGATTACCCGCGGTCTGCTCGGCTTTTCTGCCTGGATGGTGAGCTGGTGGTACCTCTTGCTGGCCGCAGGCTTTGGCGCGGTGGTGCTGGTGCGTGGTTATTTGCGTACCCCCGAAGGCCGGTATCGGTGGGACAGCCGCAAATTGAAATTACCCATCGTGGGCAGCATTGTTCTCAAAGCCACACTGGCACGGTTTGCCCGCAGTTTTGCCTTGTCCAGCCAGAGTGGTGTGCCCCTGGTTCAGGCGCTGACCGTGGTGGCCCAAACGGTGGATAACGCCTACATCGGTAGCCGCATCGAGCAAATGCGCGACGGCATTGAGCGGGGCGAGAGTATTTCGCGGTGTGCCGCTGCCACCGGTGTTTTCACGCCTGTGGTGTTGCAGATGATTGCGGTGGGTGAAGAGACGGGTGAGCTGGACTCGCTGCTCTTTGAAATTGCCGGCATGTACGAGCGTGACACCGACTATGCCATCAAGGGCCTCTCTGTCGCGATTGAGCCCTTGTTGCTGGCTGTGATCGCTGTGTTGGTCCTGCTTCTTGCGCTGGGTGTTTTCCTGCCGCTGTGGAGCATGGGCCAGGCTGCAATGGGCAAAGGCGGTGGTTAGGGGCCGATTGGCCGAGTGGTCGCTGGTCGCGGGGGCCATTGTGGCGGCCGCGCTGGTGTTTGGTTATTACGCTCTTTTTGTGCAGGGTCAGGGTGAGCTCTCGACGCTCCAGCGCACAGTAGGGGCGCTGCGCTCCAGCTTGGCGGTTGAGGCTTTGCGGCTTCATGTCCAGGCGACTGCGCCCTCTGGCAGGCCGGTGCCAATGAACCCGTTTGAATTGCTGGATCGCCTCCCCACAAACTACAGAGCTGAGCCGCTGGATCCGGGGGCCTTGGGGCCTGTTGCCAGCCCCGGCACCTGGGTGTATGACCACATCTGTTCGTGTGTGGGTTACCGGCCCATCGATGGCCGGTGGCTGGACAGCCCCAGCGGCGACACCATGGTCTGGTTTTATGTGATGGATGGACCGGTCCAGAACGGCCGTGGCGCGACCCAACCCCTGCAGCTCATCGCCAGGGAAGCCTATCGGTGGCAAGGGCAGTTAATTGATTGATGCGCAGGTCCAGGGCATTGCCTGAGATTGCCTGTGATTGCCCGCCCTTATTCCCACTTCAGTTCCCGTGTGTCCAGTCGATAGTACTGGTACAGCTTGGCCTGGTCTTTACGGACCTTGTTCATCTGGAGTGCAATTCGGTTCAGGCCGGGCTATGAGATGGGTGTTCTGGTTAGTTTTATGGCAACAACTTTTTGGAGAAATATATGAAACAGATTCAACGCGGTTTTACTTTGATCGAACTGGTGATGGTGATCGTGATCCTCGGCGTGCTGGCTGCCGTGGCGATTCCGAAGTTTGTGGATTTGAAGACGGATGCCCGAACCGCTGCTTTGGCCGGGGTGGCGGGTGCACTGAGTTCAGCGGCTGCGATCAACTACGCTGCCCGCAGTGCCAATGTTGCCAAAGGCAACCTCGTCGGGAATTGCTCTGACGTGGCAACCGCCATGCAAGGTGGTGTTCCGGCCGACTACGCCATTGTTGCCGCTGTTGTCGCGGTCAACGCCTCAGTCGCCTGTACGCTCAACACCGTTTCTACACCGGTACTGACCACGACGTTCACGGCGATTGGCATTCTTTAAGTTGCCAGGTACTGGTGGTGAGTCCGGTGGTGCCGCAGGGTACCCACTCCCCGCCATGCAGACCTGAAAACGCGAGGGTTTCCCTGAGAAACCCTCGCGTTTTGCCCGGTTGCCAGGCATGCGCAGGCCCCGCCTGAACCGGTCAATTTAGACAATTTATGCATTAAAAGTGCCTCTAGCCCTCGTCCACATTGCGCGAGTAGCTATCAAATATATAGCGATCAAGTCATTTGACAGACATGAAGGTTCATCTCCACAACCGTCGCGCGGCGCGGCTCCAGCCGATGAGCAGGCGGCGTCAGCGTGGATTCACGCTGATCGAGCTGATCATGGTGGTGGTGGTGGTGGGCGCCATGGCCGTATTTGCCGCCCCCCGCTTGTTGGACCTTTCCGCGTGGAAGCTGCGCGCCTTTGCCGATGAGGTGCAAAGCACAACGTCGGCCATGCAACGCCTGGCGCTGGCCCAGCGCAAGCCGGTGGTGGCCACATTTTCAACGCTGGGCGTGACCTATGCCTACGTGGCCGGCACGGCGCTGGCATCGGTGACCTGCCCGGCTGCGGTGTCGACCTGCATGGATGCCGCCTCGGTGGGGACCGCCACCTTCAATTCAAACAACAGCGGCGGCACGGTGGCCTCCGTCACGCCCCTCGTCATCAGTGTGATTGACGCCGCGAGTGTTCCGCAATACCGTTTCAGCCTGGAAAACGACACCGGGCTGGTCAGGCGTTTGCCGTGAGCCGCATGCCATGAAAACCCAGCGCGGATTCACCTTGATTGAACTCATCATGTTCATCGTGGTGGTCAGTGGTGCGCTCGCGGGCGTGCTGTCCGTGCTGATCGAAGCGACCCGTGGCAGCGCCCAGCCGCAGCTGCGTCGTCAGGCGCTGGCGATTGCCGAATCGCTGATGGAAGAGGTGCAACTGATGCCGTTCACCTATTGCGACCCCGATGACCCGGTGGCCGAAACGGCCACCAGCGCAGCCGCTTGCACCACGGCGGAAGCAACCGGGCCGGAAACCGGTGAAACGCGTTCAGGCAGCCCGCAGTTTGACAATGTCAATGACTACCAGGGTTACAGCATGGTGTCCGGCATTACCAACATCATGGGCACCGCCATACCCGGTCTGAGTGCCTACAGTGCCAGCGTGAGTGTGCAGCCAGCTGCGTTGGGCAGCGTGACCAGCAGCGATGCCCTGCGCATCACGGTGACGGTGACGGGACCCGGTGGCACGCAGGTGAAGCTGGAAGGCTGGCGCACCCGATATGCCCCGAACGGCATTTTTTGAGCCCGGCGTCATGAATATCACCCTGCACGCCATCAAAACCGCCAAAGCACCCGCGTCGCCCCTGGCGCAGCAGGGGTTCACGCTGATCGAGACCATCATGGTGATGGTGATCCTGGGGATAGTTGCGGCGATGGTGAGCACCTTTATCGTGCAGCCGGTACGCGGTTACCTGGATACCGTGGCGCGTGTGGAATTGGTGGATGCCACCGACAACGCCCTGCGCCGCATGGGCCGCGATTTGCGGATTGCCCTGCCCAACAGCGTGCGCATCGCTTCTGGCCTGACCCTGGAACTCATCCCCACCACCGCCGGTGGGCGTTATTACCAGGACGACGCCACAACCGGGACCAAGCGCCTGAGTTTTGGGGTTGCCGATACCGATGGTTTTGAGGTGATGAGCCCGGGCGTGAGCTTGCGAAATGGGCAGGACCTGGTTTTTTACAACCTGGGCGAGGGTGCGATTGAGTCCGATGCTTATGCACCGACCAATACCAGCACGTCCAATCGCAGGCCTTATGCCGGTGCCACTGGGCCGGTGGCTGGCACCCTTGCAACAACAGGGTGGGCCGCCTTGCCGGTTGCCGCACGCGCACCACCTTATCGTTTCCAGGCCATCGACCCGCCCGTGACCTACCACTGTGATTTGACGGCCGGCACACTCAGGCGTTATACCAATTACGGCTTCAATGCCACTCAGGTCAGCCCGCCTACTTTGGGCACCAGCGCCGTCTTGGCCACCGGTGTCACAGCCTGCGCTTTTACCTACGATGCCAATGCAGTCGCGGCCCGCTCCGGGCTGGTGAGCCTGAGCCTGAGTTTGACGTCTTCCGCCACGTCGGGCGGTAGCGAAACCGTGAATCTTCACCATGCTGTCCATGTTGACAACCTGCCCTGAATCACGGCCCCAAGAGCCGACCCGGCGGGGTTTTGCCATGGTGTCTGCGCTGTTCATCCTGGTGGTGCTGGCGGTACTGGGTGCGGCCATGGCGAAAATCAGTGCACGCCAGCAACTGGGGTCTGCCAGCGAGCTCAATGCGGCCCGGGCCTACCAGTCGGCGCGCGCCGGGTTGGAGTGGGGTGCTTTTTCGGTGCTGATACCGGCCCCGCCAGCCGCACCCGGCGCAGACACACCGCCCGCGTGCCCTGCCACCCCGACACACCTTGCGCTAAGCGGAGAGCTGGCTGGTTTTGTGGTCAGTGTGACATGTACCCGCACGGGGCCAGTTGTCGATGGTGACCTCTCCCGCACCTTTTACCAACTGCAGGCAACCGCATGCAACGCACCCACCGCCGGCTCTTGCGTCACCACGCCTGCCAGCCCCTCGTCAATCTACGTCGAAAGACGTCTTAGCTGGACCGTGACGCGATGACATTCCCATACTGGCGCTGTGCGTTGATCCGCCGGCGGGCTTGTCCCGCATGGGGGCAGACTTTCTGGAAGTTGTGCGCCGTGGTGCTCATTGGGTTGACAGGATTGAACACCGCTTGGGCGGTGGTGAGCCAAGTCAACGCTGCCGGGGGGACATCGGCCACCAATGGCCTGCATATTTACCTTGAAGACACAACCAAAATCCAGGTCCGGCGTCTGAACAACACCGGGCAGGTATACGCGCAAAGTGCTGTCCCGCCGAGCACCAGCCTGGATAACGGCATATTTTTGCGGGCCAATGGCAAGGTCTATGGACCTGGTCACAACGTCACCACGTTTGTGCCCACTGGCGGCATGTACAACAACTTTGCAGTGGGTGCGACATCCCCGGCTGATCCCTCCGTATTCGGGGGACAGCAAACAATTGCCGCCAGTTTTGGTGTGACGGCGGGCCCGCAGGTCGCCATCGTCTGGAAATACACCTACCCCTTTGACTTCATGACGGCTGAAGTCACCCTCACAATCCCGGCGGGCTACGCAGTGAGCACCGCCAATCCGGTTCGTTATTACCATGCGTTTGATACCTATCTGGGTGGCAGTGACAACGGCTGCGGTGTTGGCTATACCGATGCCAATGGCAACAAGGTGGTGGGGACCTACCCGCCGGCCTCAGGCACAACCTGCCCTTCCAGCACCGGCATCCCCGCCGGGGTCTCGGTTGTCGAGTCGTTCCGTGAGCGCAGCGGGTTGAAGTTTTCAGCCTATTGCGCGTCGGGTTGGGCCAGCTTTTTTGTCAATGGGAGTACCAATTGCTCGGTTTTGCAAACCAACCCCATGAGCAACACAATCGCCACGATCTATCAGGACACGGGCATTGGCATTGAGTACGATTTCTCCGCCGCGGGCACCTACACCTTCAGCTACGATTTTGTGATCGGGTCACCCAATGTGCCGCCGTACGACCACTTTGAAATCCGGCACGATGGCATCGCAACGCTGTGCCCGGAAAACATCACGGTTTTGGCCTGTACCTCGGGGGTTGTGCCATGCCCGGTCGCCAA
>JBEEMW010000091.1:0-45565 GCA_041192445.1 Pseudomonadota bacterium
GCGCCATGCGGACCAAGGAAGATGCGGCGGACTATCGCTATTTCCCCGATCCAGATTTGCCGCCGCTGGCGATTTCGGACGAGTGGGTTGAGCAGGTTCGCACCGGGATGACGGAGTTGCCGCGAGTGATGGCCGCGCGATTCGAAAAGGATTTTGGACTATCCGAGTCAGATGCAAACCAGCTCACCAATGCGAAAGACACAGCAGAGTTTTTTGACAGTGCTATGCGAGAAGTCATTGCTGAAGAGGGTAGTGCAGGCATTCGATACGCCGAAGCTGTAGCCAACTGGATGAACGGATATATAGCAGCACGCATGAATAAAAGCGAGCTAACAGATATTCGAAAAATACCTCTGACGGCATGGCATGTTGTCACGTTGGTACGTCGAATTGCAGACGGAACCATCTCTGGGAAAATTGCGAAAGATGAAATTATTCCAGCAATCTGGGACGGGAATTTGGGTGCACATGATGCTGTCGACGCCATCATCGAAGCCAAAGGCCTGAAACAAGTGAGCGACTCCGGTTTGCTCGCTGGACTAGTCCATCAGGTGATCGCCGCCAATCCCAAAAACGTCGAGGAATACAAGGGCGGCAACAGCAAAGCCCTCAATGCACTGGTCGGTCAAATCATGAAGGCCAGCCAAGGCAAAGCGAATCCGCAGCAAGTCAACGACCTGTTGCGCCAAAAACTGGGCTAGACCGGGCTAACGCCCATGCCGCGAACCGTGCGCGGTCAGGGCTTGGCGGGCTTCACACCCGTGGCCGGGGTCTGCGCCGTCAGTGGCCACAGGGTTTTTAACCGCACCAGTTCCTCGTCAAACCGGGCGTTTACCCGTTTGACTTCGGACTCCTGATCGGCAATAAAGCGTTTTTGAACGGCCAGGCTCTGAATGTTGTCTTCAAGCTGGCGGCGCAGGGAGGGCGGCGCTTTGCTGGGGTCTTTTTTGTAAAAATCCATCTCGGCATCAACATCTACTCGTTGCCGACCCAACTCAATCATGCGTTTGTTGGCCGCCTGCACGACCACATCGATCTGGTTCAAGGCCTCGGCACGTTCTGCGTCATGCACGGCCCGCTTGGGGTAACGCGCCAGCAACGCACGGTCACGCCGCTTTTCTTCCAGTTGCCGGGCTTTTTCTTCCACTGCGAGCTTGTCTTTTTCATCCTGCAGGGCACGTTCCTGCGCGGTCAGGGTGGGGCCAACTTTTCCCTTGATGGTGCCACTGGGGTTGAAGATTTTTTGCTCACGGTCGACACATTCGGCAATGGGCCGGTCAGAGGTGAGTTTTCGCCCTGTGCTGTCTGTACAGACGTAAATGCCCGCACCTGACTGCGCATGAACGCTGGCGGCAGCGACCATCAGCGCCCCACTGGCCAATACTCCCAGGATTCTTCGAGTCATATCAATTAACTTTCGTCCACACCGTATTGCTGTCGGTACAGCAATACCCTTTGATGATCCGCAGCCGACTCGGCGCTGCCGGTTGACTGCAGATACTGCATCAAATCAGACAGCTTCGCAATACTGCAAACGTGGAGTCCCAGCTGCCGGTTGACATACTGCACGGCACTGTAGGGCACGTCCAGGCCGTTCTCGGTCGCCTTTTCCTGGCGGTCCAGCGCAATGACGACGGCGTGCGGCGTCGCTCCCGCTGCCTGGATAATGGCGATGGATTCACGGGCTGCGGTGCCCGCAGACATGACGTCATCAACAATTAGCACCCGGCCTTTGAGTGGCGCACCCACCAGTGTGCCGCCCTCGCCGTGGTCTTTGGCCTCTTTGCGGTTGTAGGCAAACGGCACGTTGCGCCCCAGGCGGGCCAGTTCCACGGCCAGCGCCGCACCCAGTGGAATGCCCTTGTAGGCGGGCCCAAAAATCATGTCAAATTCAGTGCCGCTCTGGAGCAGGCGCTGGGCATAAAATTGCGCCAGACGTCCCAGCTTGGCACCGTCGTCAAACAGGCCTGCGTTGAAAAAGTAGGGGCTTAAACGCCCGGCCTTGGTCTTGAACTCGCCAAACTTGAGAACACCGCAATCGACAGCAAATTGCACGAAGTCTTGCGCCAACCGGTCTTGTGCTTGCATTGTTTTTTCACCCTTATTGTCAGCCTCTGACATGGAGACATCCTTGTTCAAATTAACCAGCCTCAACCTCAATGGCATCCGCTCCGCCACCAGCAAGGGCCTTGAAGCCTGGCTTGCACTGGCTCAGCCTGATTGTATTTGCGTACAGGAAGTCAAAGCCCAGGCCGCCGATGTGGCGGGCAAGTTTGAAACGCTGGCAGGTCTGACCGGCCACTTTCATTTCGCGGAAAAAAAGGGCTACTCCGGCGTGGCCGTGTACACCCGCCACGAGCCCAGCGAAGTCATCGTGGGCTACGGCTCGGATGAATTCGATGCCGAAGGGCGTTATGTGGAGTTGCGTTTTGATACACCCCAGCAAAAGCGTTCCATCATCAGCAGCTACTTCCCCAGCGGCTCATCGGGTGAAGAACGCCAGCAAGCCAAGTTTCGGTTTCTGGCCGGGTTTTATCCCCACCTGACGCAACTCAAAAAACAGCGTGAATTCATTTTGTGCGGTGACGTGAACATTGCGCATCAGCAGATTGATCTGAAAAACTGGCGCAGTAACCAGAAGAATTCCGGCTTCACGCCCGAAGAACGTGCCTGGATGACCAAGCTGCTGGACGAAGCCCGCATGGTGGACGTGTACCGCCAGCTACAGCCCGCCACCACCGACACCGCCTACACCTGGTGGAGCAACCGTGGTCAGGCCTATGCGAACAACGTCGGGTGGCGGCTGGACTACCACCTGGCCACGCCGGCTATGGCGGCTTTGGCGCGCGACGAATCGATTTACAAGGGCGAAAAGTTCTCTGATCACGCCCCGATCACGATTGGGTACGATTTCAAACTGTGACCGCCGCGACACAACCCGGTCTTGGGGTTGCTTGAATACGCTATTTAATTGATAGCGAGCTACGCCTGTTTGACGGGGGCTATGGACTTAAATTGTCTTAACTGCCTTTACGCGCCCGGTCGTACAGGGCCTGCACTTTGGGCGCGTTGTCCTCAAGCTCGCGAATGCGCTGGGGGCCTGACGGGTGGGTAGACAGAAACTTCGGCCCCCCCGCTGCCCCACCTGACACCTGCGCCATTTTTCGCCACAAACTTGCCCCGGCCTGCGGTGAAAAACCCGCACGGGCAGCCAGCTCCAGCCCCACCAGATCGGCTTCGCTTTCGTCTTCGCGGCTGAATTGAAGGCTCAGCAGCTTGGTGCCCAGATTGGCCGCCACGTCACCGATCTGGCCCAGCCCCAGCAATTGCGCACCCAGCGACAGGCCAAGGCCGGTGGCCTGGGTTTTGGCCAGCCGCTCACGGGCGTGTTCACGCAGGGCATGGGCCATCTCGTGCCCCATGATCATGGCAACTTCATCATCGGTCAGCTTGAGCTGCTCCAGGATGCCGGTGTAAAAAGCGATCTTGCCCCCGGGCATGCAGAAGGCATTGATTTGATTGCTGCCAATCAAATTCACCTCCCATCGCCACTGCCGGGACCGGTCGTTCCACTGCGCCGTGTGCGGAATCAGCCGACGCGCGATGGCACGCAAGCGCACAAGCTGCGGATGGTTGTCAGGTGCCAGCGCCTTCTGGGCACGGGCCTCAGCCAGCATCTGCGTGTATTGCTGGTCGGCGGCAGCCTCCAGCTTCTCGGCGGGCACCAGCTTGCGCAAGGCGGACGACTTGCCCACCTCCACCTGGGCCAGCGCCGGGACGGCTGCAACAGCCCCGGCGAGCGTGAGGAATGCCCGGCGCGACGACCAGGCAGCATGTTTGTTGTTACAGAGCCAGCACATACGTGAATAATAAGCAGAATTTTGAAAACCCGAAAAGTGCCACTTTGAATACCCGGATACCAACGCATGACTGACACCACTCTCTCAACGCCCCCAGCCCGATTGTCGTGGACCGACTCACTTCGCGTCTACCTGGAGCCCGCCAGCCTGCGCATGCTGCTGCTCGGGTTTTCTGCCGGTTTGCCACTGCTGCTGGTGTTTGGCACCCTGAGTTTCTGGCTGCGTGAGGCGGGTATCAACCGCACCACCATTGGCCATCTGAGCTGGGTCGGCCTGGCCTATGGCTTCAAATGGGTCTGGTCGCCGCTGGTAGACCGCCTGCCCATTCCGGTTTTGACCCGGCTCATGGGGCGCCGGCGCAGCTGGTTGCTGGTGTCACAGGTGTTCATCATGGTCGCGCTGGTGTGGATGGCCATGACCGACCCCAAACTGTCGCTGGCACCGATTGTCTGGGGCGCGCTGATGGTCGCCTTTGGTTCGGCAACCCAGGACATTGCGCTGGACGCCTACCGCATTGAGTCTGCCGACACCGACCGTCAGGCCGCGCTGGCGGCCACCTACCAAACCGGTTATCGCCTGGCCATGATCTGGGCGGGCGCCGGGGTGCTCTGGATTGCCGCCCGCGCCGAGGTGGCCGATGTCGCCAGCTATCAGCAGGGCGCCTGGCAAACAGCCTACCTGGTCATGGCCGCATCGATGCTGCTGGGCGTGGTGACGGTGTTGTTCTCCCCCAAGACCGCTGACCGCGACATCCCGCCCGCCAAAAACCTGGCCGAGTGGCTGCAAGGTGCTTTGGTGGCACCTTTTGCCGACTTCATTCGCCGCTACCGCTGGCAAGCCGCGTTGATTTTGGCGCTGATCGCCATGTACCGCATCAGCGACGTGGTGATGGGCATCATGGCCAACCCGTTTTACGTGGACATGGGCTACACCAAGGACGAGGTGGCCTTGGTCACCAAGGTGTATGGCGTCATCATGACGCTGGTGGGCGCCTTTATTGGCGGTGTGTTGTCGATGCGTTTTGGTGTGATGCGCATCCTGATGCTGGGCGCGATTCTGAGCGCGGCCACCAACCTGCTGTTTGCCTGGCTGGCTTCACACGGGCATGACGTGACGGCGCTGATCATGGTGATTTCAGCAGACAACCTCAGCAGCGGCATTGCCTCGGCGGCTTTTATTGCCTACCTGTCCAGCCTGACCAACATCCAGTATTCAGCCACCCAATACGCCTTGTTCAGTTCCATGATGTTGCTGCTGCCCAAGTTCCTGGCGGGCTTTTCGGGCCAGTATGTTGACGCGTTCGGCTACAGCCAGTTCTTCACGGCCACGGCCCTGCTGGGTGTGCCGGTGCTGGGGTTGATCTGGCTTGCTTCAAAGGCAAAAACTGATGTCAGCCCACGCTGAATATGCATGAGCAGCTATTATTTTTATAGCAATATCATCGCTGCCTGAAAAGTTTTACGTATCTTTACCGGCGCTTCAATCCGGGTTGACCCCATGCACCCACCATGCAAAGGGCGCCGCACCTGTCCGGCGTAGACTGAGCCCATGAACCACCAACTGCTGATGATTGAAGACGATGCCCGCCTCGCGCACATGGTGAGCGAGTACCTCGGGCAGTCCGGCTTCACCGTCAGCCACGCGGGAGACGGGCAGACCGGCCTGGCCCGCCTGCAGGATTACGCCGGCTTCACCCCCCCCGATCTGGTGATCCTGGACTTGATGCTGCCCGACATCGACGGGCTGGAGGTCTGCCGGCGCATCCGCGCCCTGCCCGGTGCCATGGCCCAGATACCCGTGCTGATGCTCACCGCCAAGGGCGACCCGATGGACCGCATCATCGGCCTGGAGCTGGGTGCTGACGACTATTTGCCCAAACCCTTCGAACCCCGCGAGTTGCTGGCCCGCGTGCGCGCGGTACTGCGCCGCCGGGTCGACAGTGCGGCCACAACCGGGAAATTGCTCCGCTTTGGCTCGCTGGAAATCGACCGTGACGCCCGGACGGTGGCAGTCGGTGACCAGGCCTGTGACCTGACCTCCTACCAGTTTGACCTGCTGGTGGCGCTGGCCGAACGCGCCGGCCGGGTACTCACCCGTGACCAGATCATGGAGGCCGTGCGCGGACGCGAGCTTGACGCGTTTGACCGGTCCATTGATGTGCACATGGGCCGCATCCGTGCGGCGATTGAGCTGGACGCCAAAAACCCGAAACGCATCTTGACGGTTCGCGGCGTGGGCTACGTGTTTGCCCGCCAGCAAGACTAAAACCAATGAGCACCCCGTTCCACAAGCGCCTGTATTTGCGCATCTGGCTGGCTGTGGTGCTCACCATCGCCGTGCTGGCATTGGTAGCCGGATGGCTGGCGCGCCTGGAGTCCGAACGGGAACGCGCCGAGCGTGAACGAGAACGGGCGGAGCGCCCGGGGCGCGAAATTGTGCTGCGCAACCAGGCCGGCGAGGTGATCGGCCAGGCCCCCCTGCGGACCGCACGTGTGCCGGGGCAAGGGCCCGAGTTTCAGGTTCCGATGTTGGACGGAACCACCCTCTTCGTTCAGTTGCCGCGCCCCAACCGTCCCCTGGGGGGCCGGACCGAGCCCGGCCCCCTGCAAATGCCCTTCGGTTTTGCCTGGATGCTGGGTCTGGTGGCGCTGGCCGTGGCCGTGGGCACTTACCCCATCGTGCGGCGGCTGACCAAGCGGCTGGAGACCGTGCAACAGGGGGTGGAGCGCTGGGGCGCGGGTGATTTGTCCACCCGCCTGTCAGAGCAGGGGCAAGACGAGGTGGCTTTTCTGGCGGCACGGTTCAACCATGCGGCAGAACGCATCCAGACACTCGTGACATCACACGAAACGCTGCTGGCTTCGCAAAAGTCACTGCTGGCCAATGCCTCGCACGAGTTGCGCTCGCCCCTGACCCGCATTCGCATGGGTCTGGAATTGATGGGCACCTCGTCTTCGCCCGCCTTCAAGGATGAGATTGCACGCAATATTGGCGAGCTGGACCAGTTGATCGACGAGATCCTGCTGGCAAGCCGGCTAGACGCGCGTGAGGCCGATCTGGGCACCGTCGAGTCAGTTGACCTGATTGGACTGGCTGCCGAGGAATGCGCCCGTGTCCAGGCCGAACTTGAAGTGGCCCCGGCCAGCCTGATCCAGGTTCGGGGCGTCACCAAGTTGTTGCGCCGTGCCGTGCGCAATCTGCTGGAAAACGCCCGGCGCCACGGCGCGGGTGACGTCACCGTCACCTTGCAGCAGGCGGACGGCCTGGCCACGATCCGTGTGTGCGACCGGGGCCCCGGCGTGCCCGCCGAGCTGCGCGAACGCATTTTTGAGCCGTTTTACCGCCTGCCCGGTGCAACCGAGCGTGACGGCGGTGTGGGCCTGGGTCTGGCGCTGGTGAAGTCCATCGCCACCCGCCACGGCGGGACCGTGCGTTGTGAAAACGCGCCGGATGGCGGGGCCTGCTTTGTCTTGCAGATTCCCCTCGTGCCCGGTTTTTGAATCAATTTCTCAAAATGCGCCTGATTGGGGGCGTTTTTCTGTGCGAAAAGTCCCAACCATCCCCTATTTGAGGGATGGGAGGAAACAGGCACGAGAGATACAGTTTGTCCCATCTGCTGTCACAGTAACTAAATCAAATATTTCAAGTTTCCAACGACGTCCCTTCGGGGACTTTTATAAAGCCACCGCAAGGTGGCTTTTTTTTGCGCTCATAAAATCACCGCATGTCTTTCAACAAACTGGTTCGCTGCGTGGCTCTTTTCTGGGGCCTGGTGGTCTTTATGCCGGTCGGGGTCAATTACCTGGCATTTTTTGCGCTGATTCTGGGCATGTTGATCCAGACCGGGCGGGTTGAACGGCTGCGACGGGTTAGACAGCACCTGCTTTTTTGGCCCTTGGTGGCCTACGTCGGCTGGACCCTGATTGTTTTGACCTTTCAACCCACCTTGTATGCCCAGACGCCGTCTAACCTGTGGCACGGTGCCCGCATTGCCCTCACTCTGGCCCTGGCCCTGGCCCTGACCCGTGATGAAGCGGTGTGGGCGATGCGGGGGTTTGCCATCGCGGTGATGGTGAGTTTGACGGTCATTGGCTTGAGCCACGTGATCGCCTTGCCGGATTGGGCCATCTGGTCCAGCCTGATCCGGGTGACGGGCAACAAATCGATTGGTATCGACCTGCTGCTGACGGTGGCTGCGGGCTCGGCCATCGTGGTGGCGCTGGCCACCCGGTCAAACGGGTCAAACGGATCGCGGGGCCCGGCGCTGGCCCTGGTGGGGGCCGTGCTGGTGGTGGTGGTTGGCGCGCTGCCCAACCGGACCTCGCAGCTCATTGTCCTGCTCATGCCCGCCGCCGCCGCCTGGCACCAATGGCGTCAACACCGGGGCCGTTTGCTGCTGATATGGGCAGGGTTAATCATGCTGTCGGGCGGGTTGGTGGCGGGTGTGCCGGCCATTCAGAACCGGCTGGTTGAGGGCTTGCACAACATCCAGCAGGCGCAGACCGGCACCTGGAGTCACGAGAGTTGGGGCATCCGGCTTCAGATGTACCGCAACACGGCGGCCATGGTGGTGGAGCAACCACTCACCGGCTGGGGCATCGGTGGCTGGACCAGCCAGTGGCAGCAACGGGCACCGGCCGAGTTCGCAGGCTACAACATGCCGCACAACGATTATTTGTGGATGGGTGCCCAGGCCGGTCTTCCCGGTGCGCTGGCGCTGCTGGCCGTTCTGGTGGCGGCCTGTGTCGCCGGCTGGAAGCGGCGCGATGCCACCGGGCGAATGGCGTTTCTGGCCGCGCTCACCGTGGTGTTCGCAGCGGCGGTGAACTCGGCAACCCGGGACGCCAATATCGGTTTGAGCCTGCTGTGGGTGGTTGGCGTGTACCTGTGTCTGGCAGCCGACACCGGCTTTGATTTCTCAATGCTCAGGCGCCCAGCACCTGACGCCTGAAGTGCCGATTGAGCAAGCCACCAATCCGGCCCGCGAGGCGCCCGACATGACGCGGCACCGGCAACAACAAGCGGATGGGCAGGGCCAGCAGGGCAAGCGCCAGGACGCGGCGGCGCAGTGCCTTGGCCTCCTGCACACCCTTGTATTTGGCAGCAAAGCGGATTTTTGACTGGGCATGGTGATAACCGCGCCAGTATTCGGAGCGCCAGCGATGTGAGCCACCGACCGATCCCCTGGAACGGTGGACCACCCGAACCGCGGGAATGAGCAGCATCTGCTTTTTCTGACCGAAGACCCTGGTGCACAAATCGTCGTCTTCGTAATAGAGAAAGAACGACTCATCGAAAAACCCGACGTCACGCATCACCGCCATGTTGAACAACATGGCCGCACCGCAAACAAAACCGACACAACACGGCCCGTCCGCACCCGGTCCGCGTGACGGCCATTGCGTCGAAGGCCAGCGGTAGTTGATGTCCGGCCGGCCGGCCGATTGGGTCAGCTGCGGCACGATGATGGCAAACCCGGGGTGGGCGCGGGCCGCCTGCAGCAGTTGCACGACGTCGTCCGCCTGCGTTTCACAGTCCGGATTCAGCAAAAACGCAAAGGGCGTCGTGACCTGTCGCAACGCGAGGTTGTTCGCGGCACCAAAGCCCAGATTGCGGTCATTGCCAAGCCACTGCGCGTGCGGCATGTGTTGCCTGACCGCAGCCCGCGTGTCATCGTGGCTTGCGTTGTCCACCACCATCACGTGGGCAAATCCTGTCAGGGCGTGCGCCAGGGCCTCAATGCAGTGGGCACTGTTGAAGGTGACCACAATCACCGTGACCGGGTCCAGGTCAGCCCGGTGATCTCCCGCCGTCATGCCGGCAATCTGGCGGCGGGCTTGACCGCCTGCATTTCCCACACCAGATGGGAACGCCGCCCCACCAGACCATCCAGCAACCGCAGCAGGTGACGGGCCGCACCGGGGTATCGCGGCTCATAGTCGCCCCGCGGGTTGATCCGGACCTGCCGAATCAGCCTGAATTCACCCGTGAAGCCATACATCTGCCCCAGCAGATGGGGCCCGGTGAAATAACGATGCGATTTGGCCGCGAGCACATTCACATGGGTGGGGTCCCGAAACGCTTTTTCATGCGGATACGCCGGGGTCACGGCATAAAAAGTGCCGCCCGGCTTGAGCACCCGCCACACCTCATTCATCAGCGCCACAAACGGAAAATGCGTCGTCCCGCTTGAATAATCCAGCGCCGCCCTGGGAACGTGCTCCAGAAAATCGTAAGCGGACAGGGAGTCGAAATGGCTGTCGGCAAACGGGATCGACTGCACGCTCAGGTTGGCGGCCACTATGCGCACCACGCCGGGCGCGCTCAGGCCATCACGGATGTCAATACCGTACAGCTCCGGGCAGTCATACGGGTTGCGGGGTTTGATGCCGCAGCCCAGATCCAGATGCCGACGGACCGTGTCACGGCCCGACTCGCTCAATGCTGATGCCCCACGATCTCACCGGCCTTCAGCCGATAAACCGTACTGCAGTACGGGCACCTGGCTTCACCGGTAGCGGCCACGTCCAGGTAAACCTTGGGGTGGCCGTCCCAGATTTTCATGCCGGCCAGGGGGCTTGGGCAGTACACGCCGCCCTGGTCGTTGAGGTCTTTGGCCAGCAGTTCAATGGTGTTTTTGCTCATGCGGATACCTTCGTTAACCAGTGTGCATACTTGGGGTTGCGGCCGTTGACGATGTCAAAGAACGCGCTCTGGATTTTTTCCGTGATGGGGCCACGTGAACCGCTGCCCAATTCAATGCGGTCCAGTTCACGGATCGGGGTCACCTCGGCCGCCGTGCCGGTGAAGAAGGCCTCGTCGCAGATGTAGACCTCGTCACGGGTGATGCGTTTTTGCACCACTTCCAGGCCCAGGTCCTTGCAGATGTGGAACACGGTGTTGCGGGTGATGCCGTTGAGCGCACCGGCCGACAGGTCAGGCGTGTACACCACACCGCCTTTGATGACGAACAGGTTTTCGCCCGCGCCTTCCGACACAAAGCCATTGGCGTCCAGCAGCATGGCTTCGTCGTAGCCATCGTCCGTGGCTTCCATGTTGGCCAGAATGGAGTTGGTGTAGTTGCTGACCGCTTTGGCCTGCGTCATGGTGATGTTGACGTGGTGACGGGTGTAGCTGGAAATTTTGACGCGGATGCCGCGCTTCATGCCCTCTTCGCCCAGGTACGCGCCCCACGGCCAGGCGGCAACCATCAGGTGAATGGTGTTGCCCTTGGGCGAGACGCCCAGCTTCTTGTCGCCAATCCAGGTCAGGGGCCGCAAGTAGCCGGATTCGAGCCGGTTCTCGCGAATCACCGCGATTTGGGCTTCGTTGACCTGTGCCTTGGTAAAAGGAATGCTCATGCGCAAAATCTTGGCGCTGTTGAACAGGCGTTCGGTGTGCTCTTCCAGCCGGAAAATGGCCGTGCCGTCCACGCCCTTGTAGGCACGCACACCCTCAAATGCACCGCAGCCGTAATGCAGCGTGTGTGTCAACACGTGGATCTTGGCGTCGCGCCACTCGACCATCTGGCCATCCATCCAGATTTTGCCGTCACGGTCAGACATCGAAGGGGGCAGGGCAGTCATCTTGTTTCCTTGGGAAATTGGGTACGGGCTTGCAAAAGCCAGATTTTACGAGGCCGGGCTGTCCGGGCGCACCAGCGTCCATTTCTTGAGCTTTCCGCCGTGAAATTCGCAGGTCACGTGCGATTGCGTGCCATCGGTCCAGCGGTACAGCTCGGGCTGGGTGTCCTTGGGGCTTTGCAGCTCGCCCAGCGCCTTGGTCATCGCCACCACGTGCAAGAGCGTGGCACCGGGCTGGAGCTTGGCATTGAGCATCACCGCGCTGCCCACATAGCCAATGGGCCGGTTGGTGGCGCGCTTCAAAACCTGCACCATGCGGGTGAAATGCAGCAGCATCCACATGACAATCGCGGTCGCCACCACGGCAACACCCGCCCAGCCATACGAACGGTAGGCCAGGGCAAGCAATGCCACGCTCAACAGGGGCATGCCCACACGGGACAGGATTTGCTGAAATTTCATGATAAAACAGGCCGCAGCCCTCGATTTATATGCGCAAGCAGCTATTGATTTTGTAGCAACCAGATCGCGGGGATGCCCGGTTTGAGCGCGGGCAGGAAGACCCGAGTTTAAAGCCGTTGCCAGGTCATCAGATCAGGCGACGCACCACGTCCATGGCCTGCTCCACCCGCTCCACGGCATGAATGGTCAGGCCTTCAATCGGTTTTTTGGGTGCGTTGGCTTTGGGCACCACCGCCACGCTGAAGCCCAGCTTGGCGGCTTCCTTCAGCCGCTCCTGGCCGCGCGGCGCAGGGCGCACCTCACCGGCCAGGCCCACTTCGCCAAACGCAATAAACCCCTTGGGCAGGGGTTTGCCACGCAAACTGGAGGTGATGGCCAGCATCACGGCCAGATCGGCAGCGGGCTCGCTGATGCGCACGCCGCCCACCGCATTCACAAACACATCCTGGTCCATACACGCCACCCCCGCGTGGCGGTGCAGCACGGCCAGCAACATGGCCAGACGGTCCTTGTCCAGGCCCACACTCAAACGCCTGGGCGCCGGGCCGCCGCTGTCCACCAGCGCCTGAATCTCCACCAGCAGGGGTCGGGTGCCTTCCAGCGTGACCATGACGCAGCTGCCGGGCACGGGCTCGGCATGCTGGCTCAGGAAGATGGCGCTGGGGTTGGACACCCCCTTGAGGCCTTTCTCGGTCATGGCAAACACGCCAATTTCGTTCACGGCACCGAAGCGGTTCTTGATGGCCCGCACCAGCCGGAAGCTGCTGTGGGTGTCGCCCTCGAAATACAGCACGGTATCGACCATGTGCTCCAGCACGCGCGGCCCGGCCAGTGCACCTTCCTTGGTCACGTGACCCACCAGCACGATGCACACACCGCTGGCCTTGGCGGCACGGGTGAGGTGGGCCGCACATTCACGCACCTGCGCAACCGAACCCGGCGCAGACGTGAGCTGATCTGAATACACGGTCTGGATGGAGTCAATCACCGCGATATCGGGTTGGGTGGCATCCAGCACAGCGAGGATTTTTTCCAGCCCGATCTCGGCCAGCACCCGCACCTGCGAATGGTCCAGCCCGAGGCGACGCGAGCGCAGCGCAACCTGGGCGCCGCTTTCTTCACCGGTCACATAGAGCGTGTTTTTCCCTGACCGCTGGAGCGAATCCAGCGCCTGCAACAGCAGTGTGGACTTGCCAATGCCGGGGTCGCCACCAATCAGCACCACGCCGCCTTCGACAATGCCCCCGCCCAACACGCGGTCCAGCTCATCGTGCCCGGTTGGGGTGCGCGCCATGTCGGTCGCTTCAATGTCGGCCAGCACCGCCACTTCGGCTGTTTTGGCCAGTGACGCAAAGCGGTTTTTGACCGGTGAGGCGCTTTCCGCGACCGACTCGATCAAGGTGTTCCACGCGCTGCAACCGGGGCATTTGCCCAGCCATTTGGGGCTGGTGCCGCCGCAGTCGGTGCAGGTGTAGACGGTTTTTTCTTTGGCCATGCCGGATATTACTGTATGAAATCACAGTTTCTCAACCGCATCAACGAAAGCGGTGGAAAACACTTGCCAAACGCCAATATTCATTTAACATATTAAATAAATGAGTCCAACCGTTGCAAGCCTTGTTCCGCCGTCAGTTATGCCTTCGGTCATGTCGTTGGCCACGCCCTTCGCCCATCGCAACCTGCCACGCCTGTTGCTGCAGGCCCGCGAGGCGGTGATGGCCCACACCCGCCCTTCCCTGCGCGAACATGCCCTGAGTGACCAGCAGTGGCGGGTGCTGCGGGTGCTGGGCGAACACGGCACGGTCGAGACCGGGCGTGTGGCGCGTGAGGCATTCATCCTGGGGCCCAGCCTGACCGGCGTGTTGTCGCGCATGGAGCGCGACGGCCTGATCCGGCGCGCGCGTGACCCCGCCGACCAGCGGCGCACCGTGGTTGAGGCCACCGAACGTGGCCGCAGCCTGGTGGACACGCTGTCACAAACCATCGAAGCGCACTACGACTGGATGGAGAGCACCCTGGGCAAGGCCAAACTGGCGCAGCTCTATGCCCTGCTGGATGCCGTGATTGAACTGGAGCAGACATGAGTGCTTTTGTACCCACCGGCACGGTCTACGGCACGCTCCTGAACTTTCGCGGCGAGGTGAATGCCATGACCGCGCAGATGACCCAGCCGCCCTACAAGGCTGCGCCACAGGCCCCGGTGTTGTATGTCAAGACTGCCAATACCTGGACGCCCTGGCAGGACGGCGGTGCCCCCATCACACTCCCGCACCGCGTGCCCGAAGTTGAGGTGGGTGCCACGATTGCCATGGTTATTGGGCCACCAGCCCCCGTGGACATTGCGCAAGTAGCTCCTGTTTTTATAGCGGGCTACGTCTTGATGAATGACCTGTCGATTCCCCACACCAGCTTCTTCCGCCCGCCGATCAAGTACAAATGTATCGACGGCTTTCTGGGCATAGGCCCGGCGCTGGTGCCAGCCCGGCCCGCAGGCGACCCCGCCCTCTTTCGGCTGGAGGTGCGCATCAACGGCGCGTTGCGCCAGACCATTGCGTTCGCAGACCTGGTTCGCCCGGTTGCGCAACTGTTGGCCGATGTGAACGAATTCATGACCCTGCAACCTGGCGATGTGCTCATGCTGGGCTGCGACGCGGGCCGGCCCCTGGCCCGGGTGGGCGACCGCATCGACATCAGCGCACCCGGCCTGCCCGCCTTGGGCACTCTGAGCAATTTGCTGGTGGGAGCCATAACCACATGAAACACGCCCGCATCGCCTACGCCGGGGCCATCCACAACGCCACCGCACACGCGGATCAACTGCTGCTGGCCGATGGCCGCCTAGTGCAGCCAGAGGCCGTGGTGTGGTTGCCGCCATTGATGCCAACACCCCGGCCCCGCACCATTCTGGCCCTGGGCTTGAACTATGCCGACCACGCCAAAGAGCTGGCATTCAAGCCGCCCGACGAGCCGCTGGTGTTCATCAAGGGCGAAGGCAGCCTGATCGGCCACCGCGCATTCACCCGGCGCCCGGCGGGTGTGCAGTTCATGCACTACGAATGTGAGCTGACGGTGGTGATCGGCAAAACGGCCAAAGGCGTGAGGCGTGACGACGCCCATGATTTCGTAGCCGGCTACACCGTGGCCAATGATTACGCCATCCGTGACTATCTGGAGAACTGGTACCGCCCCAACCTGCGCGTCAAAAACCGCGACACCTGCACCCCCATCGGCCCCTGGCTGGTTGACGCGGCGGACATTGCTGACCCGATGGCCCTGGCCTTGCAAACCACCGTCAACGGCCAGGTCACGCAATCCGGCAACACGCGGGACATGATTTTCAACGTGCCGTTCCTGATCGAGTACTTCAGCAGCTTCATGACCCTGCAGCCCGGCGACCTGATTTTGACCGGCACCCCCGACGGCGTGGTGGATTGCCAGCCGGGGGACGTGATCGTGACGGAAATTGAAGGGCTTGGAGCGCTGGAGAACACCATTGCAAGCTATTGATCATCTCTCAAACGATGACAGTTTGGGCTTGTTACATCTGGGGTCATGCATGCCGTGGTTCAGGCTATCGTTGCGCTCAGACACGGGGGCATTCTTTGGCCTCCCCCTTGATTTCGCGGAAACATCCGCCCCAGTGTCATCGGTCCCCACAACCCAATGGGAAATTGGGATCTGACAGCATTTATCGTTCAACCACATCTGCTTGACCCATGCCAATCAACCACCTCATCAACGGCAAGTCCGTCACCAGCACCAGCTACTTTGAGACCATCAACCCGGCCACACAAGAAGTGCTGGCCGAGGTCGCATCGGGCGGTGCGGCAGAGGTGAATGCCGCTGTCGCCGCCGCCAAAGCCGCCTTCCCTGCGTGGGCCGCCACCCCGGCGCCACAGCGCGCCAAGCTGATGCGCCAGCTGGGAGAGTTGATTGCCACCCACGTGCCAGAGATTGCACAAACCGAGACCAAAGATTGCGGCCAGGTGATTGCCCAGACGGCCAGGCAATTGATCCCGCGCGCGGCGGACAACTTCAGCTACTTTGCCGAGATGTGCACCCGTGTCGACGGCCACACCTACCCCACGGAAACGCACCTGAACTACACCCTGTTCCACCCGGTGGGGGTCTGCGCACTCATCAGCCCCTGGAACGTGCCCTTCATGACCGCCACCTGGAAGGTCGCACCCTGTCTGGCGTTTGGCAACACGGCCGTGCTCAAGATGAGCGAGTTGTCGCCCATGACCGCGGCGCGCCTGGGTGAGCTGGCGCTGGAAGCAGGTATCCCGCCGGGGGTGCTGAATGTGGTGCATGGTTTTGGCCAAGACGCGGGTGAGCCGCTGGTCAGGCACGCGGATGTGCGGGCGATTTCATTCACTGGCTCCACCGTCACCGGCAACCGCATCGTGCAGCAGGCAGGCCTGAAGAAGTTCAGCATGGAGCTGGGTGGCAAGAGCCCGTTTGTGATTTTTGAGGACGCGGACCTGGACCGTGCGCTGGACGCCGCCCTCTTCATGATTTTCAGCAACAACGGTGAACGCTGCACCGCCGGCAGCCGCATTCTGGTGCAGCAATCCATTTATGCCGACTTCGCACAACAATTTGCCGCGCGCGCCAGACGCATCACTGTGGGCGACCCGCTGGATGAAGCCACCCTTGTTGGCCCCATGATTTCGCAGGCCCATCTGGCCAAGGTGCGCAGCTACATCGAGCTGGGCCCCAGAGAGGGCGCAACCCTGCTGTGCGGCGGGCTGGATCGCCCCTCTTATGCGGCTGAATTGCCGGAGCACCTGCGACAGGGCAATTTTGTCTGGCCCACCGTGTTTGCCGACGTGAACAACCGCATGCGCATCGCGCAAGAAGAAATCTTCGGACCGGTGGCCTGCCTGATTCCGTTCCGGGACGAAGCCGACGCCATTCGCCAGGCCAACGACATTCAATACGGCCTGTCCAGCTACGTCTGGACCGAAAACATCGGCCGCGCCCACCGCGTGGCCGCCGCGGTAGAGGCCGGCATGTGTTTTGTGAACAGCCAGAACGTGCGTGACCTGCGCCAGCCCTTTGGTGGCACCAAGGCCAGTGGCACCGGGCGCGAGGGCGGCACCTGGAGTTACGAGGTGTTTTGTGAGCCTAAAAACGTGAGTGTGTCGCTGGGCGGCCACCACATTCCGCACTGGGGACTCTGATCATGGGCAAGCTCGCACTCGCCGCCAAGATCACGCACGTTCCGTCGATGTACCTGTCGGAATTTCCCG
The DNA here is from genome assembly GCA_041192445.1 of Pseudomonadota bacterium. GTDB lineage: Bacteria > Pseudomonadota > Gammaproteobacteria > Burkholderiales > Burkholderiaceae_C > Egaibacter. The sequence goes on from JBEEMW010000091.1 coordinate 17,161, forward strand.
GCCCGCACTTCGGCTGCCGCGACGCCGCCATTGCTGGCCACCGGGAGATCGACCGGCGCTGCCGTGCGCTGGGTGTGGACACCATCGTGGTGTTTGACGTGCACTGGCAGGTCAACAGCGAATACCACATCAACTGCGGGCCGCAGTTCGAGGGCGTCTACACCAGCAACGAGTTGCCGCACTTCATCAAGAACATGCCCTACGCCTACCCTGGCAACCCGGGCCTGGGGCACCTCATCGGTGACATGGCCAACGCCATGGGCGTGAAAAGTCGTGCCCATTCCGACACCACGCTGGATCTGGAATATGGCACGCTGGTGCCCATGCGCTACATGAACGCCGACCAGCATTACAAGGTCATCAGCATCAGTGGCTGGTGCGACTGGCATGACCTGCAGGAGAGCGGCCGCTTTGGGCTGGCGGTGCGCCGGGCCATTGAAGAACAGTACGACGGCACCGTGGCGGTGTTCGCCAGCGGATCCTTAAGCCACCACTTTGCCGACAATGGCCGCGCACCCGAGTTCATGCACAAGGTCTACGACCCCTTTCTCGAACAGGTGGACCACCGTGTGGTCGAATTGTGGAAGGCCGGTGACTGGAAAACCTTCATTGGCATGTTGCCCATGTATGCCGACAAGTGCTGGGGCGAAGGTGACATGCACGACACCGCCATGCTGCTGGGCCTGCTGGGTTGGGACCAGTACACCGCACCGGCAGAAATCGTGACCCCCTACTTCGGCAGCTCGGGCACAGGGCAGATCAATGCGATTTTCCCCGTGACACCCCTCACAAGCTGACCCTTAACGATTCACCACCGAACCACCATGCCCCACCTCGTCATCCTCTACACCGCCAACCTCGATGCCCCGGCAACCGACGGCGGCACCGACATGACCGCCCTGTGCCGCGCGCTGGCCGATACCCTGCTGGACGTGACCGATGAAGACGGCAAACCGGTCTACCCGACCGGCGGCACGCGGGTGCTGGCCTACCCGGCGCCGCACTACGCAGTGGCCGACGGCAAAGGCGATTACGCCTTTGTTTACCTCAACCTGCGCATGGGCCAGGGCCGCACAGACGCTACAAAAAAGAGAGCAGGTGACGCCCTGTTGATGAGGGCCAAGGCCCATTTTCAGCCCATTTTCATGCAAAGACACATCGGCATCACCCTGCAGATAGACGAGGGGCACGAGGTGTTCGATGCCAAACACAGCAACCTGCATCCCCTGTTTCAAAAATGACAAGCCCTCCAACAAACTCTCCCTTCAGTGCGGAACTCATCACCCAGCTTGCCGCCGAGCTGGATCAGGCCGAAAAGTCGCGTGTGCAGGTTGAGCATTTTTCCAAACGCTTTCCCGGCATGACGGTGGAAGACGGCTACGCGGTGTCGCGCGCCTGGGTGAAGATGAAGCTGGCCGGGGGGCGTGTCACCCGGGGCCACAAGATCGGCCTGACCTCGCGCGCCATGCAGCAGGCCAGCCAGATCACCGAGCCCGATTACGGCACGCTGCTGGACGACATGTTTTTCCCCGAAGGCAGCGACATCCCGTTCAACCGCTTCATCGCCCCCCGGGTGGAAGTGGAGCTGGCCTTTGTGCTGGGCAAGCGCCTGCAGGGCCCGAATGTCACTATTTTTGACGTGCTGGCCGCCACCGACTACGTGGTGCCCGCCATTGAGATCATCGACGCCCGCATCGAACAGTTTGACCGCCACACCCAAGTCATGCGCAAGGTGTTTGACACCATTGCCGACAACGCCGCCAACGCCGGCATCATCACCGGCGGGCGGCCCGTGAAACCTGACGCGGTGGACCTGCGCTGGGTCAGTGCGCTGCTGTTCAAAAACGGGGTAATTGAAGAATCCGGTGTGGCCGCCGCGGTACTCAACCATCCCGCCACCGGTGTGGCCTGGCTGGCCAACAAGCTGAGCGCCTGGGGCGAGTATCTGCAAGCCGGTGAAATTGTCCTGGGCGGCTCATTCACCCGGCCCACCGCCGCGCTGCCGGGCGACACTTTCCACGCCGACTATGGGCCGCTGGGGTCGATTGCGTTCAGATTCGTCTAGCCGCCCCGCCAGACAACACGGAGACTCATCATGAAAACACCGGTCAACAGCTTCAAGCAGGCGATTCACAACCGGCAGCCGCAAATCGGCCTGTGGCTGAGCATGGCCCACCCCTACAGCACCGAGATTTGCGCGGGTGCCGGGTTTGACTGGTTGCTGATAGACGGCGAACACGCACCCAATGATCTGCACACCATCCTGGCGCAACTGCAAACCCTGGCGGCCTACCCCGGCCACGCCATGGCCAGGGTGCCGGTGGGCGACAGCACCATCATCAAGCAGTACCTTGATCTGGGCGTGCAAACCCTGCTGGTGCCGATGGTGGATACCCCCGGGCAGGCCCTCGCCCTGGTGCAGGCTTGCCGATATCCGCCCGACGGCATGCGGGGCATGGCGGGCGCCAGGGCATCCCGCTGGGGCCGTTATGCAGACTATGCCCATGCGGCCAACACCCAGGTTTGCCTGCTGGTCCAGGCCGAGACCCGTCTGGCGCTGCAAAACCTGGACGCCATTGTTGCCACCGAGGGGGTGGACGGTGTGTTCATCGGCCCGGCTGACCTGTCGGCGTCGATGGGCCACGTGGGTAACGCCGGCCACCCGGAGGTTCAGGCGGCCATCGAAGACGCCATTGCCCGCATTGTCAAAGGCGGCAAGGCGGCGGGTATCCTGACCACCGACCCGGCCCTGGCCAGACACTACATCGCCCTGGGTGCCACCTTTGTGGCGGTGGGGCTGGACACCCAGCTGCTGGCACGCGGGGCCAGCGCGCTGGTGAGTGAATTCAAAACCCTGCTGGCCTCTGCGCCCGTCGTGCCCAGCTCAGACACGCCCTATTCCTGATGGAGCCTGCGACCATGACCCCTGCCATGCACCCCGCTGAACGCGCCGCCCGCGTCCAGCTCGCCGCCTGCTACCGCGTTTTTGCGATGCTGGGCTGGACCGAGATGATCTACAACCACATCACGCTGCGCCTGCCCGACAGCGTGACCGGCGCCACTGCCGGGGCCACGCCGGCGCCCCAGTTCCTGATCAACCCCTTTGGCCTGCATTACAGCGAAGTCACCGCCAGCAATCTGGTGAAGATTGACCTGCAGGGCACGGTGCTGGACGGCTCAAGCCACGGGGTCAACCCGGCGGGCTTCACGGTGCACGCCGCCATTCACGCCGGTTTGCCGGATGCCCACTGCATCATGCACACCCATACCACCGCCGGTGTGGCCGTGGCCTGCCTGCAGGGCGGCCTGCAGCAGACCAACTTCTACACCGCCCAGTTGCACGACATGGTGGCCTACCATGACTTTGAGGGCATCACCATCCATGCCGAGGAGGGCCCCCGCCTGCTGGCCAGCATGGGCAGGCGCCAGGCGGTGATTCTGCGCAACCACGGCCTGCTGGCCTGGGGCCAGACGCTGCCCCAGACTTTCGCGATTTTGTGGACACTGCAGCGCGCCTGCGAGGTGCAATTGGCCACCTTCAGCATGGGTGCCGCCATTCCCGTGCCCCACGCCATTGCCGCCCGCTGTACCCGGGACGCCCTGCAGTTCAGCCCCCGGCATGGTGCCGGTCAGGACGTGTTTGACGCCTTGGTTCGCCAGGTCGACAAAATCGACAACCGCTATCAAAACTAGAGCTATTCACGCATATCCGACGAGGGCTGGAGGCCAATATGACCACAAACATGTTTAACAGGGCCTGCATCGTGGGTGCCGGTGCCATTGGTGGCTGGATCGGTGCCGGGCTGGTTCGCGCGGGCTGCGACGTCAGTGTGGTGGCGCGCGGCGAAGCCCTCGCGGCGATTCAGGCGCAGGGTCTGCGTTTGCAGACCACGGCGGGGCCGGAGTCGGTGCAGGCGGGGATGGCCGTGCGCGCCAGCGCCCACCCGGCCGAGCTGGGCGTGCAAGACCTGGTGGTGATCGCGGTCAAGGCGCCGTCGCTGCTGGACGTCGCCCGGTCAATTGCGCCGCTGATGGGCCCCGACACCGTTGTCCTGACCGCCATGAATGGTGTCCCGTGGTGGTTTTTTCAGGGCTTTGGCGGGGTCCATGAGGGCACACACCTGCAGGCGGTGGACGCCACCGGTGGCATCGCGGCGGCCATTCCCCCAAACCACATCGTCGGCTGCGTGGTGCACGCCAGTTGCGCCTTGAGTGCACCCGGTGTGGTGCAACATCACTTTGGCAACAAGCTGATTGTGGGCGAACCCTCAGGGCTCAAAACGCCGCGCGTGGTGGGCTTGGCTGAACTGCTGACCCGCGCCGGGTTTGAGGCCCCCGTGTCGGACCAGATTCAGCGCGACACCTGGTACAAGCTGTGGGGCAACATGACGGTCAACCCGATCAGCGCCCTCACCGGTGCCACCACCGACCTGATTCTGGGCGACCCGCTGGTACGCAGTTTTGTGAGCAGCGTGATGCTGGAGGCCAAGGAGATCGGTGCGCGCATCGGTATCCCGATTGACCAGCGGCCCGAGGACCGCCACGCCGTCACACTCAAGCTGGGCGCGTTCAAGACCTCGATGCTGCAGGACATCGAGGCAGGCAAGGCGGTGGAGCTGGATGCACTGGTGTCAGTCGTGCGGGAGCTGGGGGTCGTGGTGGGTGTGGCCACGCCGTTCACCGATGCCCTGCTGGGCCTGGCGCGGCTGCAGGCGCAGGTGCGCGGTTTGTATCAGGCCACCACCACCGGTACCCGCGGCGCCAGGGCACACATCAGCTCGTAACCCACGGTACCGGCCGCACGGGCCACCTCGTCGATGGCCAGCACCTGGCCGTTGGCGGCCCGGCCCCACAAGGTGACGTCGCTGCCCAGCCCGGCTTGCGGCAGGGCGGTGAGGTCAACGGTGATCATGTCCATGCTGACGCGCCCGACGGTTCGGGTGCGAATGCCGTTCACCAGCACCGGCGTTCCGGTAGGGCATAACCGCGGGTAACCATCGGCATAACCACAGGCAACCACACCGATACGCATGGCCTGTTCTGCCACGAAGTTGGAACCATAGCCAACGCTGGCCCCCGCCAGCAGGTCCTGGGTTGCTATGATTTTTGCAGAAAGGGTCATCGCGGGCTGCAGGCCCCAGTGGTCGGCGGTGTGCTGGGGGAAGTCGGGCGCGCTGCCATACACGGCGATGCCCGGGCGCACCCAGTCACCCGCGACCAGGCCCCCGTGCCGCAGGGTGGCGGCGCTGTTGCTGACCGTTCTCTCACCCGGCAAATCCTGGGTTGCTGCCTCAAATATCCGCATCTGGGCCGCCACCCCGGTTGGGCCGTCCGCATCGCTGAAATGCGTCATGAGCGAGATTTCATCCACTTGCGGCAGCGCGTTCAGCCGCGTCCAGGCTGCGCGATAACGCCCGGGCGTGAAGCCCAGGCGGTTCATGCCCGAGTTCATTTTCAGGAATACCCGGTGCGGCACATTCGTTTTGTGGGTGGCCAGCATGTCAATTTGCTCGCTGCAATGCACGGTGTGCCACAGGTCCAGCCGGGAGCACAGTTCCAGGTCGCGCAGCTCAAATACCCCTTCCAGCAACAAGACCGGGCCGCGCCAGCCCAGCGCACGCACCCGCTGGGCCTCAGCCAAATCGAGCAGCGCAAACCCGTCGGCACCGCGCAGGCCCTCAAATGCCCGCTCACTGCCATGGCCGTAGGCGTCAGCCTTGACCACCGCCCAGACCCGGGCGTCCGGGGCGGCCGCCCGGGCTCGCGCCAGGTTGTGGCGCAGGGCATCAGTGTGAATCGTGGCTTGTATGGGACGTGGCATGGCGGGTTTGTCAAGGCGGTAAACAGGCAGACTGTAAACAGAATTTAGCACCCCGGTCCGTGATATAACTTGCCGACGTTGGAGCATCGATCAAATACCCACGGCATTAGCACTGCTAATGACCCCAAAATTACTGCATGAAACGCGGCTTTTACACGATCATGTCAGCGCAGTTTTTCAGCTCGCTGGCAGATAACGCCCTCTTTGTGGGTGCGGTGCAATTATTGAGAACCAGCGGTGCGCCGCAATGGCAGCAGGCGGCTTTGGTGCCCATGTTTGCCCTGTTTTACGTGATTTTGGCGCCTTTTGTCGGTGCCTTTGCCGACTCCATGCCCAAAGGGCGTGTCATGTTGTTCAGCAATTTCATCAAGGTGGTGGGCTGCCTGATGATGCTGTTTGGCTCGCACCCCCTGATGGCCTATGCGGTTGTTGGTCTGGGCGCTGCCGCCTACTCACCCGCCAAATACGGCATCCTCACCGAGCTGCTGCCGGCCTCGCAACTGGTCAAAGCCAACGGCTGGATTGAAGGCTTGACGATTGCCTCCATCATTTTGGGCGTCTTGCTCGGGGGCCAGCTGGTGGGCCCCCATATTGCGCCCCTGCTGTTGTCGTTTGACTTCCCCCTGATCAATACCGGCATTGACACCGCGCCCGAGGCCGCCATCAGCATGCTGATTTTTGTCTATTTGCTGGCCGCCTGGTTCAACACCCACATCCCTGACACCGGCGTCGAAATGCGCCCGCTGCCCAAGCGGCTAACCTCCTTGCTGCCGGATTTCTGGACCTGCAACGCCCGCTTGTGGCGCGACAAGCTGGGTCAGATCTCGCTGGCGGCGACCACACTGATCTGGGGTGTGGCCGGCAACCTGCGCTTCATCGTGCTGGCCTGGGCCGCCGCCGCCCTGGGCTATAGCGTCACCCAGGCCTCGGCATTGCAAGGTGTGGTGGCCATTGGCATGGCAGTGGGCGCGATCGTGGCGTCCGTGCGCATGCGGCTGGAAGACGGCCCCCGGGTCATGCCGCTGGGCATTGGCATGGGCATACTGATCATCATGCTGATCTTCATCGACAACGTCTGGGTGGCAGCACCCTTTTTGATTTTGCTGGGTGCGCTGGGTGGGTTTCTGGTGGTGCCGATGAATGCGCTGTTGCAGCACCGGGGGCACAACCTGATGGGCGCGGGGCGTTCCATCGCCGTGCAAAACTTCAATGAACAAGCTTGCATTCTGGTGCTGGGCGCCGCCTACAGCCTGTCCACGGGGCTGGGTTTGCCAACCTTCGGCGCCATCACGGCCTTTGGCGTCGTGATCGCCGGCGTGATGTGGCTGGTCAAACGCTGGCATGAGAGCAATTGCGTCAAATACCGCGCCGAACTTGACCACCTGATTGACATCGCCCGCAACGACAACCTGCATGGTTGAGGTGGGCTGAGATGTCGGGCAGGGCACTGGCGGCGGCGGCGCTGGGCGTCAACGCCTTCGTCTGGGGGGTTTCCTGGTGGCCGTTTCGGCTACTGCAAGACCAGGGGCTGCACCCGATGTGGGCCACCGCCTTCATTTACCTGTTTGCGGTGATCTGCCTGTTCATTGTTCGCCCGCAGGCCTGGCGCGGGTTTTTGCGCCACCCTTTGCTCTGGGTGCTGGTTGTCTCTTCAGGTCTCACCAACGTCGGGTTCAACTGGGCCGTGACCGTGGGCGACGTGGTCCGCGTGATTTTGCTGTTTTACCTGATGCCGGCGTGGGTGGTAGTGCTGGCCTGGCCGCTGTTGGGTGAGAAACCCAGCACCGGCTCTTGTTTGCGCCTGGTGCTGGCCCTGGTGGGCGTCGTGATTGTGCTTAAAACCCCGGCGACGCCCTGGCCGGTGCCCGAGAGTCTGGCCGACTGGCTGGCCCTGATGGGTGGATTCAGTTTTGCCCTGACCAATATCATGCTGCGAAAACTGGATTACACCCCGGAGGCGTCCCGCATGCTGGCGATGTTTGGGGGCGGCACCGCCATGGCCGTGGGCGCCGCCACGCTGGGCATGAGCCTGGGCCTGGTCAACGCGCCCCCTGCACCCAGCCTGTTGTGGATGCCGCTGGCACTGTTCATCAGCCTGGCGTTTCTGGCGGGCAACATGGCGCTGCAATACGGGGCGGCACGCCTGAGCGCCAGCGCCACCTCACTCATCATGTTGTCCGAAGTGGTCTTTGCCAGTGCATCCTCCGTCTTGTTGGGCGCCGGTGTATTGTCGGCACGTACCCTGTTTGGCGGGGCCCTGATTCTGCTGGCGTCATTGCTGGCAGCGCTGCCAGCGCGCAAGCGTTGATCGGGGCTTGACCGGCAGCCCATTGGTCATCACTCTGGAGCAATCATGTCTGCCACCACGTCCACCGTTTATGATTTTGAAGCGCTGCAAATCAACGGCACACCGGTCCCCTTGAGCCAGTTCAGGGGCCGCGCCATGCTGATCGTCAATACCGCCAGCGCCTGCGGTTTCACGCCCCAATTCGCCGGGCTGGAAACGCTGCACCAAGCCTATGGCGACAAGGGTCTGGTGGTGCTGGGTTTTCCGTGCAACCAGTTTGGCGCGCAAGACGCCGGCAGCAACAACGAAATCGCCGAGTTTTGCCAGGTGAACTATGGCGTGAGTTTCCCCATGATGGCCAAGATTGACGTCAATGGCCCACAGGCCGCACCGCTGTACCAGTGGCTGGTCGCGCAAGCACCCGGTTTGTTGGGCAGCCAGGCCATCAAGTGGAATTTCACCAAGTTTTTGGTGGGCAAGGATGGCGCAGTGATCCGGCGTTACGCGCCGTCGGACACGCCGCAGAGCATGGCCGCAGACATTGAGGCAGCCCTGTCCTGAAGCGTCAAATTGGTCTTTAACCCCCGAATACAGTGCGCAGACCGCTATTTTTTCTGTAGCGTTCGGCGTCCTCGACGACGCCGGCAACAGCCCTTGTGGCCAAAAGCGTACAATCGGGCCATCGGAATCGAAAATAGCTTTAACAGCTTGTCTTTTGGGTCTGGCTTGAAATTTAAGCCCAGCACCTCTCAAACCCCAGATGGCTCAGCGTGTTGTTGCTTCGATCAAGCACTTGGCTACAAGGTGTATGTTGATCGAATGTTGGGGCCTCCATTGCGCTGGATGCCCCACCTGTCGCAGGATAAATTCTTGACCGATGCCGAACCCGCACGGGCCTGTTTGCAGTCTCGTGCCTCCCTGATAGCCAGGCCGCGACATCGTGTCACGGCCCAAGATGTTTCAATGAAGAGTATGAATTCCAATATCGCCGTGGGCAAGTACCTTGTCTCACCGCTCACTAAACAACTGGACGACGGGCGTTATGCCGCGTCGGTGTCCATTCGCTCAGGCCGCGGCAGCGGCATGCATGATCGCGTCATGCGCTTCACGCCGGTTTTCGGCTGCAACAGCGCTGCCGTGAACTACGCCACCGAACAGGGCTTGTCCTGGGTTCGCGGGCGCGCTGCCTGAACTGCCAAAGCGACCCTTTTCTCATTATCCAAACGGAGTATTTGTTATGGCCAAAGAAGAATTGATTGAAATGAACGGGATGGTCACCGATGTGTTGCCAGACTCCCGCTTTCGCGTCACGCTCGACAACGGCCATCAGCTGGTCGCCTACACCGGCGGAAAGATGAAGAAGCACCACATCCGCATCCTGGCGGGTGACAAGGTGTCGCTGGAGCTGTCGCCCTATGACCTGAGCAAGGGGCGCATTACCTTCCGCCACATTGCAGGGCGTGGTCCGGCCCAATAAGGTCTCTTTTTAGATCAAATTGGCTTGTTGCCAGTGCACTGATTGCGCGGGCAGCTCCTGAAACTGTAGCAAGTCCAGCGGTACCTGCATGGCCTGGGCAATCAATGCCATGTCGTGGTCGCTGATCTGGAACAGGCCAAAACGGAATTTATAGCCCCAGCGGGCACGGTCTTCCACAAACTCAAACGCATCCAGCAGCGGCAAAATGGATGCCTCCCGTGCAGGCCAATACAGCACGTTGCGCCGCCACGGCACAAAACCACCCATGTCAAACGCATACGGGTCACCGGGTTGCACCCGGCCCAGTGACACAAAACACTGGCACTTGTCCTTACCCCCCATGGAAATCGTCGGCGCGTAATACGCCACCCGGTCACCAGGGTGCACCCGTTTGATGGGGCCCGGCTTGCCATGACAAACCTGCATGAAACCCGGCACACTTTCGTCCCGACCGCGCCGGGCATGGTTGGCGCTGGCGACGGCGATCCAGTTTTTAGCGATGGTAGCGGTAGGGGTGGCGCTCACTGCAACTCCTTCAAGGTAGGTGGAGCTGGAGTTTGCACCGGCGCTGCTGACACCGTGTTGTCAGCAGCCTGTCGGCACGTCAATCAAACAGCGCCTCATCCAGCACTTCCACCCAATGCTTCACGGGCGTGGCGGTGCCGCTTTGCAGATGGGTGATGCAGCCGATGTTGGCACTGACGATGACGTCTGGCCCCACTTCCTGCAGGTTTTCCAGTTTGCGGTCCCGCAATGCATAGGCAATGTCGGGGTTAAGCACAGAGTAAGTACCCGCTGACCCGCAGCACAAATGCGCCTCGTTGGTCGAGACCTGCACCTGAAAACCCAGCTCATTCAAATATTTTTCAATGCCACCACGCAGTTGCTGGCCATGCTGCAAGGTGCAGGGCGGGTGAAACACCACCTGGCCCGCCCGGGCTGACAGCTTGGCAGAGACCTTGTCCTTGAGCTTGTCCGCCAGCTCGGGCAAGCATTCGCTCACGTCTTTCGTGAGGGCACTGATGCGCCGGGCTTTGGTGGCGTAACCTGGGTCGTCTTTGAGAATGTGGCCGTATTCCTTGACGGTGACGCCACAGCCGGATGCGTTCATGATGATGGCCTCAATCGGGTCGCGACCGCCGGCACCCTCCACATGGGGCCACCAGGCATCAATATTGGCACGCATCTCGGCGCGTCCGCCGTCCTGATCGTTGAGGTGAAACTTGACTGCACCGCAGCAACCGGCCTTGTTCGCCAGCACGGTTTGAACACCGGCTGCGTCCAGCACCCGCGCGGTGGCACTGTTGATGTTGGGCATCATCGCGGGCTGCACGCAACCGGCCAGCATCAGCACTTTGCGGGCGTGTTCGCGCGTCGGCCAAACCCCGGCGTTCTGCCTTTGCGGCAGCTTGTTTTTCAGCGCGGCGGGCAGCAGCGGGCGAACCAGCTGCCCCAGCTTCATCGCCGGACCAAACAGGGGTGACGGCAAGCCTTGCTTCAATGCCCAGCGCAGCGCGGTCTCGGCGGGCGGGCGCGGCACTTTGGCATCCACCAGTTTGCGGCCAATATCGACCAGATGGCCGTAATCCACACCTGACGGGCAAGTGCTTTCACAGTTGCGGCAGGTCAGGCAACGGTCCAGGTGCAGCTGGGTTTTGCGCGTCGGCGTTTCGCCCTCCAGCACCTGCTTCATCAGGTAGATGCGGCCACGCGGGCCGTCCAGCTCGTCACCCAGCAACTGGTAGGTGGGACAGGTTGCGGTGCAAAACCCGCAGTGCACACACTTGCGCAAAATCGCCTCGGCGGCCATGCCGTCGGCGGTGTTTTTGTATTCGGGGGCGAGCTTAGTCTGCATACAGGCGCTCGGGGTTGAAAATGCCGGCCGGATCAAACTGACGCTTTAAATCACGGTGGATTCGGTCCAATGGCGCTTTTAAAGGATGAAATACGGCCTCAGCCCTCGTCGGGCATGCGTGAGCAGCTATGAATAAAGTAGCACTTCCACCGACTGCCGAGACGGCTTCGCGCAAGCGTGTGGCCTCACTGGCCGGGGCTTTGACCCAGCGCTGGGCACCACCCCATTCGATCAATGTCTCACCCAGATTGAGCGGGCTTGCCGTGTCGGGCAGACTCAAACGCCACAGGCATTGATCGCGCTGGCGGGTAAAGAATGGCCCGGTCTGCTCACGCAAGGCATGCCAGTCACGCACTGCTGCAGCCGTGTCCTGGCGTTCACCACCCATGCTCCGGCAGGCAGCGTCCACCGCGGCTCTGGCACCACGCAGGCGCACGGTCAGGCACGGGTTACGTGCGGGGTTATTCGCAGGGGTACTCGCCGGAGTCGCAGAGTCATGGGCATGGTGGTTCACCCAGCAACTGGCGTTGATGGGCAGCGGCTTGCCACCCCAGGTGTTGAGCTGTTTGATCGCGCTCGCCTGGTCCAGATGAAACAGCAGCGTGGCCTCGGCCACTGCCACGGGCAGCACTTTGAGCGAGACCTCGGTGATCACGCCCAGTGTGCCCAGAGACCCGGCCATGAGGCGGGACACGTCGTAACCGGCCACGTTTTTCATCACCTGCCCGCCAAAGGTGAGCAGCTCGCCTTTGCCGTTGATGATCTGCACGCCCAGCACGTAGTCACGCACATTGCCCACCGCGGCCCGGGCCGGGCCACCCAGACCGGCCGCCACCATGCCGCCGACGGTGGCCGGACCACCCGCCCCGGGGGCAAAGTGCGGCGGCTCGAACGGCAGGTATTGACCCTGTTCTGCCAGCGCCGCCTCCAGCTCGGCCAGTGGCGTGCCTGCACGCACGGTCACCACCAGCTCGCTGGGCTCATAACTCACGATACCCTGCAGCGTGCGGGTATCCAGAAGGTCGCCCTGCAGCGTCTGGCCATAAAAGTCTTTGCTGCCCCCGCCACGAATGCGCAGGGGCGCAGACTGGGCCACAGCTGCGTGAATGCGGTCAACGAGTTGGGCAAGTACAAAATCCATTGCCTGCATCCTACCGACGCGCGCGGGTTCAGGTTTGAATTTTTTGAAACGCCCGTGTTCGAAAAATGATCAGTCGCTGAAAAAATTCACCGGCAAGCCCGGCACGTCCACCCGCATCGAGAACACACAGCCCGACTGCGGCATGTCCGCCAGCTCGGTGGCGGAGCGGTTGTAGCAAGCCGTGGTGACGTAGAGGGTTTGCAAATCGTCACCGCCGAAACACGGCATCGTGGGGCATTGCGCGGGGATGGGAATGTCGGCCAGCACCTCGCCCCCGGGCGAGAGCTTGAGCATGCGCTGGCCTTCGAACATGGCCACGTAGTAGTTGCCTTGCACGTCCACTGCAGCGCCATCGGGGCGGCCGCCATATCCACCCATACCACCGCCCATACCGTATTTCCAGCCATCCGGTTTCATGGGGAACTGGCGGAACACGCGCATGTTGGTCATGGCATTGCTGGTGGCGTCCCAGTCCCAGGCACGAATGATGTGGTTGGGTGTGTCGGTCCAGTACACCGTTTTGGCGTCGGGCGACCAGGCCAGTCCGTTGGCGATGATGGCGTTGCCCGCCTGGCGCGCCACCACGGGCGCACCACCGCTACGGCAATCCAGCGAAAACAGCTCGGCGTTGGGTGCCGTGCGCGGCTCATACATGGTGCCCGCCCAGAAGCGACCCACAGGGTCCGCCTTGCCGTCGTTGAAACGGGTGGTGGCCGTGTCATGGTCAAAGCGCTGGATCAGCGTCAAGGCACCGCCCCATTCACGCGCCCGGTAGATGCCGTCGCGCAGCGCAATCACCAGGCCCCCACTGGACGCCGGTGCGATGCAGCCCGGCTCCATGGGCATGGGCCAGCTTTGTACCGTGCCCATGAAAACGTTGGTGCGCAGAATTTTCCGGCCCGGAATATCCACCCAGTAGAGCATTTGCTCATGCGGGTGCCAGAACGGGGATTCGCCCAGTTCACTGGGTTCGGGCGAGACGGTTTGCCAGTTCGGTTTGGTTTGCAGAGTCATTTCACAGGTTCCACTTCAATGGTCATTTGGGCGGTCATGGACGCACCCGGTTCGAGGATTTTCACACCCAGATCATGAGCCAGATCTGGGTGGGCAGTCATCATGTTGATGGCGTTGTTGGTGTGGCTGACGGGCTCGATGGCAATGGTGTCCTGGGTCCCGTTGGTGAAAACCACCAGCCGGCTCAAGCTGGAGCTTACCCGGGTGTGCAGCAACTCATCGCGTAAATACAGCACACCGTTCCAGCCGTCAAAGCAGTGGTCCACATCGAGTACTGCGCAGTCTGTGTCCAGTCCGTGCGATGTCGCGCGATGGGTCGGCAATTTTTCGTCATTCATCTCCCATCGGCCCATGGCCTCGAACGCAATGTGGCTGCGCGGGCGTTTGACGAAATAGGGGTGCCAGCCAAGGCCCATGGGTACAGGACGGTCAGACTGGTTGGTGACGCTCAAACTCATCTCCAGTGCCTGCGGTGTGAGCCGAAAGGCCTGCGAGGCATCAAACGCAAAGGGCCAGCTGGCGTCGGGTTTGTGCTCAAACGACAGAACCGCAAAATGCCCATCCACTTCGAGCACGGTCCACGGGCGCTGCCAGCCCACACCGTGAATCGCATGCGGCTCGGGCAGGAAGTTTTTCACCAGCGGGTGGCTGGTGCCCGCCCATTGCAGGCTGGCCTGGCCAATCCGGTTCGAGAACGGGACCAGCGGGAAGCTGCCGGACTCCCGCGCCGACATCAGTGACGGCACGCAGGCCGAGCGCAGCACCGGGATGCCCTGCAGCCACAGGCCCGAGATGCAGCCGCCCAGTTCGGGCTTGATTTCGCAGCGGAACTGCCCGCTGTTCAGGGTTATCGGCGGGGTCATGTTGGCTTTGGCTCCATGTCTGCATTGTGCCCGGCGTCATCGACAAATGACAGGCGAAAAAAATCCGCGACAACCGGAGTTGTTGCGGATCTTGTACTGAAAAACCAGACCGATGACTCAGCCTGGCCAAATTCAGTCTGGCGGAGCCCGTCTTAGCGGTTGTAAGCGGTTTCGCCGTGTGCGCTGATGTCCAGACCTTCGCGCTCTTCTTCTTCCGTCACGCGCAGACCAATCACCAGATCAACCAGCTTGAAGGCCACGAGTGACACCACGCCGGACCAGACAATGGTCGTCAGCACCGCTTTGGCCTGAATCCAGACCTGGGCGGCGATGGAGTAGTCTGCGGTGGTGACCATGCTGGCTGTCACCCAATCGGCCACGTAGCCCGGGCCACCCAGCGCAGGCGAGTTGAACACACCGGTCAACAAGGCGCCGACGATACCGCCGATGCCGTGCACACCGAACACATCGAGCGAGTCGTCTGCACCGAGTAGTTTCTTCAGACCGTTCACACCCCACAGGCAGGCGAAGCTGGCGATGGCACCAATGATCAGCGCACCACCGATACCCACATTACCGGCGGCAGGCGTGATCGCCACCAGACCGGCCACAGCACCTGAGGCAGCACCCAGCATGGAGGCTTTGCCACGCATCAGCGCTTCACCGACACACCAGGCCAGCACAGCCGCAGCCGTTGCACCAAAGGTGTTGATGAAAGCCAGTGCTGCAAAACCGTTGGCTTCCAGAGCCGAACCGGCGTTGAAACCGAACCAGCCCACCCACAACAGGGAGGCACCCACCATGGTCATGGTCAGGCTGTGAGGCGCCATGGCTTCCTTGCCGTAACCAATACGCTTGCCAACCATGAAAGCACCCACCAAACCGGCAACAGCCGCGTTGATGTGCACCACGGTGCCACCAGCAAAGTCCAGCGCACCGGTTTGCCAGACATAACCGGCTTTGGCGTTCATGGCGTCCACCACTTCTTTGGTGCCGTAGGCATCAGGGCCCATCCAGAACCAGACCATGTGCGCAATCGGTGCGTAGCTGAACGTGAACCACAGGGTCATGAACATCAACACGGCCGAGAACTTCATGCGCTCGGCAAAAGCGCCGACGATCAGCGCGCAGGTGATGCCCGCAAACGTGGCCTGGAAGGCTGCGAACACGATCTCGGGAATGACCACACCCTTGCTGAACGTGGCGGCATTGGCGAAGGTGCCAGCGGCGTTGTCCCAGACACCGCGCATGAACAGGCGATCAAACCCGCCCACGAACGCGTTGCCTTCGGTAAACGCCAGGCTGTAGCCATAAATGAACCACAACACCACGATCAGTGAGAACGTGACCATGACCTGCATCAGCACCGACAACATGTTTTTGCTGCGCACCAGGCCACCGTAGAACAGGGCCAGGCCGGGAACCGTCATCAAAATGACCAGCAGTGTGGAGACCATCATCCAGGCGGTGTCACCCTTGTTGGGGACCAAAGCCGGTGCCGCGCTGGCCGCTGCGGCAGGTGCCGGGGCAGCAGCCGCAGCGCCGGAGGCCGCGCCAGCCGGTGCGGTGGCGGCATCAGCCGGTTTGGCCTCAGCAGCAGCGGAAGCCGCAGGCGCGGCGGTTGCCTGCGCCATGGCGGACGTGCCCGCAGCCAGCAGGCCGAAGCCCAGGATGAGCGAGATGAGTAGTTTTTTCATAGAGCCTCTTTACCGGTTTCACCCGTGCGGATGCGAACGACTTGTTCCAGGTTGTATACAAATATTTTTCCGTCACCGATCTTGCCGGTACGGGCCGCACCTTCGATGGCCTCAATGACGCGATCGACCAGGTCGTCGGAGACAGCTGCCTCGATCTTCACCTTGGGAAGAAAGTCAACGACATACTCGGCACCACGATAAAGCTCGGTGTGGCCTTTTTGACGGCCAAAGCCTTTGACTTCGGTGACGGTAATGCCCTGCACGCCGATGGCCGAAAGGGCCTCGCGCACTTCATCGAGCTTGAACGGTTTAATGATGGCCGATACGAGTTTCATGATATTTCCTGACGCAACAACGGAGGGACGGTTTTTGATTTCACAAAGATCTCCAACATGGGTGAATGGATGGATTGCAAACGCAACTAACGTGCCAGCATCCGTGCGAACCGGTGCCAATCAATTTTTCAGCCCGTGTGCACCAATTTGCGTGACACACGTTAAGATAACTGTATGAATACCCAGTTAGCACCCCTGTGGTGCAAAACAGCCCAATTTGAGGTCATCGCCATGCACCAATGTGGAGCCAACCCGCCATGAGCCTGTCTTTGGTGCAAAGCCGTGCCTTACTCGGGTTGAATGCCGCAGCGGTGACGGTAGAGGTGCATTTGGCCAACGGACTTCCCAGCTTCACATTAGTGGGTCTGGCCGATGTTGAGGTCAAGGAAGCCCGTGAGCGTGTGCGCTCGGCTATTCAGAACTCCGGGCTGGAATTTCCCAACAACAAGCGCATCACCGTCAATCTGGCCCCCGCCGATTTGCCAAAGGATTCCGGGCGGTTTGATTTGCCCATCGCGTTGGGCATTCTGGCGGCCAGCGGTCAAATTGACACCACGCGACTGGCAGGCCACGAATTTGCCGGGGAATTGTCCTTGTCGGGCGAACTGCGTCCGGTACGCGGCGCGTTGGCCATGGCGCTGGCGCTGCACGCCAGCAAGGTGACAACGCGGCTGGTTCTGCCCGCAGGCAGCGCGGACGAAGCAGCGCTGGTACCCGGCTCGCACGTTTATCGCGCCCGGCACCTGCTGGATGTGGTTCGGCAGTTTTTGCCGCCCGGTGTGTCCGAGACACCCGTGGGTGACGCCTCTCACGCGGGTGATGGCTGGGAGCGCATCACCTGTGCACCCCAAACGGCCTGTGCGCACTATGCCGACCTGTCCGATGTCAAAGGCCAGACAGGTGCCAAACGAGCCCTGGAAATCGCGGCGGCAGGCGGACACAGCCTGTTGATGGTCGGCCCGCCCGGTTCGGGCAAATCCATGCTGGCCCACCGCTTTGCCGGGCTGCTGCCACCCATGACGACTGATGAGGCCCTGCAAAGCGCGGCCGTCGCCAGTCTGGGCGGGCGGTTTTCACTGGAACGCTGGGCGCAACGACCCACCTGCAACCCGCACCACACGGCCAGCGCCATTGCTCTGGTGGGCGGTGGCTCGCCACCGCGACCTGGTGAAATTTCACTGGCACACCATGGTGTGTTGTTTCTGGACGAGTTGCCCGAATTCCCCCGGGCTGCCCTGGAGGCCCTGCGTGAACCACTGGAAACCGGCCTCATCACGATCTCGCGTGCTGCGCGACGGTCAGAGTTTCCGGCGCGCTTTCAGCTCATTGGTGCCATGAATCCCTGCCCCTGCGGCTATCTGGGCTCAACCCTCAAAGCCTGCCGCTGCACGCCTGACCAGGTGTCACGTTATCAGGGCAAGCTCAGCGGCCCCTTGATGGATCGCATCGATCTGCATATCGAGGTACCCGCCCTGCCGCCCGCCGACCTGATGCAGGCCCCACCGGGCGAGTCCACCAGCAGCATCCAGATCCGTTGTACCGAGGCGCGGCAACGCGCGGTCGAGCGCCAGGGCAAAGCCAATCACGCCCTGCAAGGCCAGGAAATTGACACGCACCTGATGCTGGACGATGCCGCCACCCGCTTCTTGAACGTCGCCGCCACGCGCCTGGGTTGGTCCGCCCGCAGTACCCACCGCGCACTCAAGGTTGCCCGCACCATCGCTGACCTCGCCGGGGCAAACAGTACGCAGCTTACCCATGTGGCGGAAGCCATGCAGTACCGGCGGGCGGTACGGTCTGGGTCCTGATTAAAAGCGGGAGGCGACGACTTCCCCACGCTCAAGGCGCAGCCGCACAGACAGATCGGTCCTGGAGTCGGCGTTGTCCATCGCCTGCGCCAGCGTAATTTCACCACTGGCGTGCAGATTGAACAGCGACTGGTCAAACGTATGCATCCCCAGTTCGTTGCTTTTCGCCAGCACGGCCCGGATCTGGTCAATGCTGCCCTTATGCATCAGGTCGGCAATATAGGGTGTACGCAACATGACCTCGGTCACCGGCACCAGCTTGTCGCCCACACCGGGGACCAGCCGCTGGGCCACCACCCCGTGCAGATTCAGCGACAAATCGAGCAGCATCCGGTTGTGTACCGCTTCCGGAAAAAAGTTCAGCATGCGTTCAATCGCCTGG
Organism: Pseudomonadota bacterium; assembly: GCA_041192445.1. Taxonomy (GTDB): domain Bacteria; phylum Pseudomonadota; class Gammaproteobacteria; order Burkholderiales; family Burkholderiaceae_C; genus Egaibacter. The sequence continues at coordinate 35,841 of JBEEMW010000091.1, forward strand.
CTGGCATTGTTGGCGTGCATGGTCGAGATGCACAGATGTCCGGTCTCCGCATAGTTCAGCGCGTGCTGCAGGGTTTCCTGATCCCGAAGCTCCCCAATCATGATCACATCGGGCGCCTCGCGCATGGCATGCCTGAGGGCCTCCCCAAATGAGTGCGTGTCCACCCCCACTTCGCGCTGGCTCACGATGGACTGTTTGTGCGCGTGAACAAATTCAATCGGGTCTTCGATGGTCAGGATATGGCCAGCCCGATGGCCATTACGATAGTCCAGCATGGCGGCCAGCGTAGTGGACTTGCCGGCTCCGGCAGCCCCCACGATGAGCACCAGTCCCCGCTTGAGCAGTGCCAGCTGGTGCAAGACCGGCGGCATTTTGAGTTCTTCCATGGTTGGTATGCGCGACTGGATATAGCGCAACACCATGGCCACCTCACCGCGCTGCATATAGGCATTGGCCCGGAACCGCCCCAGGCCCTCGATGAAGATCGCCAGGTCACATTCCAGCCGTGCCTCGAATTCGCGTAACTGTGGCTCCGTCATGATGAGCTGGGTCAACGCCCGGACTGATTCAGGTAGCAGCGGCGGCAGGGTCAATGGCCGCACTACACCGGCGACCTTGCCGGACGGCGGCGCACCCACCGTGAGGAACAGGTCAGAGCCACCGGCATCAACAATGGCCTTCAAGTACCGGCCCAGATCGCCAGAGTCCCGCATCGTCAAGGTTTTCATTTTGGCTCCTCAGGTTTCAAGCAATGTGCACCGGTGTCGCCCCTCAACATCCCCTCACCTGCGCAAGGCGGCCGGTCGGGTGTCCAGCCCTGCAGGCAACAAGCCGCGGAACATTTCCGTGATCAACGCCAGCTGCGCGCAGGCATGGGCTTCGCCGTGGGTACTCGACAGCAGGTTCATGATGTCAGACCGAACGTACCACAACGTCTGGATGTCAGAACCATATAGCACTCTGGAACGGACGTGACGCAATTCGTTTCCGAAGGCGACATCCTTGAGGCAATCCATCATGAACTGCCGGATCGCTTCCAGACGACTTTCTGCCAGGGGCCCGGTGACAGAGTCCCCGCCCATGCGCATCAGACCCATCACGCTCGACACGAATTTTGATGTTTTCCAGTTCATGGATTGTGTGGTCAGCGTCGTCTGGCAAGCGGGTGCCAGATTCAACCAAATGACTCATGATTTCCTGATTGATTGCGAACCATCTTACGCCATCCGTGGCGGTGGCCGCAATACGGCCCGCTGGCGGGGCAGCTCAGTGAACGGGGCCCGGGCGAGGCGTCATTTCGCGTGGCAGCAAGCCCTGGAAAAGGTTGGTGATCTCGTCCAGTTGCACTCGGGCGGCGGTTTCACCGTGAGTCCCCGAGAGCAAGGTCATCAAGTCACCACGCAGGTACCACAGCACGATGGCGTCCGACGCATACAGGACGCGTCCCCGCACACGTTGCAGGTCCTGGCTGGGGGTGAGATGGCCCAGACCATCCAGCATCGTCTGGCGAATGTGGTCCAGCCGGTGCTCAACCGTTGAATCATCGGACAGGTCGGGCCTCAAGCCCATCAGACCCATCAGACTGGACCTGAATTTGGATGTTTTCCAGCCCATGGCGTTTGCAATCGAGAATGTGTTTTCCGCAAGTTAGGTCACTGACCCACGGACAAACTATAGGACGCGCGGACGCGCCTAAAACCCGGAAATGACCGATGGAAAAGCGGGTAGTTCTGGATTTGACACAACGCCGTCGGCAGCAGGACGGCGGGGCAGCCCGGTGCCCCGGTTTGAATTACTGCTTGGTCAAGGTGGTGCCGTCGACCTTGACGACGTTACCCACCGCCCAGACCGGGGCAGGCTCCTGCTCAAAGGTCTTCACGGTGCCGTCTTTCATCTTGACGGTGGTGACCCACACCTTCTTGCTGGTCATCTTTTTCTGGATTTCGTTGCCAATGACGCCACCTGCAACCGCGCCACCCACAGTCGCCACGGTCTTGCCAGTGCCACCGCCAACCTGGTTACCCAACACGCCACCCGCAACCGCGCCACCGATTGCGCCCAAAGCCCCACCGTGCCCTTTGCGTTTGACCTGGGTGACCTCACTGACCGTGCCACAGGTGCTGCACAAGGCCAGCGCCACAGCGGCCTTGGCCTTGTCGGCAGCGGTCTGGACGGTGCTGGTTTGGGCCCATGAGCTGGCCGCCACGGCGACGAGTGTTGCAATCAAAAGTTTTTTCATGGAAATTCTCCTGGGTTGGTCGTTGTTAAATCAGCCCCGGGTGTAAACCGGTACGGCTGTGGGCCGGGGTGTAACCGGTGTGGCCACACTGTCGTCGGCGGGGCGCAGGACACCCCCGTCAACGGTTACGCGGGAGCCGACCGCAGCGGGTGCGGCCTGCTCAACGGTGCGCAAGCTACCGTCTTCCATACGGACATGGACCTGGTAGGCGGTCGTTTTATTCATGTTTTTCTCGATCGTGTTGCCCGCCCAGCCACCGCCCACGGCACCGGCAATGGTGGCAAGCGCCCGGCCGGACCCCTTGCCGACCTGGTTCCCCACAATGGCGCCCAATACGCCCCCGGCGACAACACCGACGCCACCTGGCTTGGCCTCGCGCTGAACCGTGGTCACGGACTCCACTTTGCCGCAGTGGGCACAGACGGGTGCGGCGGTCTGGTCAGAGACGCGCTGGCCCGCTTCCTGCGGATAAGCCACCGGATAACCAGCTGATTGCGTCCCCGCAACGGCCACCGGAGCCGGCGCAGCCCGAGCGGGCGCCTGCACCACGCGGACCGGCTGCGAACCTTGCTTGATGGCCTTCTGGATGGCCGTTTGGGGGAGTAACTGCACCTCAGATTTGGCGGGCACCAGGGCCGGCAAGGCAGCGGGTGCGCCGGCGGCCGAGGCGACGACCTGAACCGGTTTGTCTGCGTCGACGGTGGGGCGGCTCTGCACATGAACCAGTGCGGCACCCATGGCAACCACAGCAACACCCAATACGCTCACGGCGGCCCACAGGGGCTTGCTGTTGGATGCAGGGGTCTTAACTTGCTCAAATGTTGCGTTCATCCTAATTTCCTTCAAAGTCACAGGCTGCTGGTGAGCCCGACGTTGGGCCCTATTGACATACCAGTCATCAATTAACGCCCGACACACGCAAAGGTAAACAGACTGTAGGGGGCTTTCGCGCCCACTTTGTAATGAAACGTAAACAGCAAGCCTACAGATTGGGGGCCAGCATCCGTTGCAGCGCCTCTTCGCTGGCACCTCTGCGCTGCGCCATGTCCTGAAGCTGGTCATGGCCGATCTTGCCGACATTGAAATAGGTGCTTTGCGGATGGCTCATGAAGAAACCACTCACACTGGCGGCCGGCGTCATGGCCAGGCTCTCGGTCAGCGCCATGCCGATGTCTTCACACCCCAACAGCGCAAACATCTCCCGCTTGACGCTGTGGTCAGGGCATGCCGGATACCCGGGTGCGGGCCGTATGCCCAGGTATTTTTCAGCAATCAGGTCCTCTGGCGTCAGCACTTCCTGGGGCGCATAACCCCACAGATCGGTGCGCACCCGGTGATGCAAGGCTTCAGCAAACGCTTCGGCCAGCCGGTCCGCGAGGGCTTTGAGCATGATGGCGGAGTAATCATCCAGGTCATCGGTGAAGTACTTTTCCTTTTTCTCCACCCCCAGGCCCGCCGTGACGGCGAAAACACCGATGTAGTCCTGTTTTAGGCCCTTAGCCCCCGTGAAATCTGCGTCAGCAGCTATTGAATTAATAGCGTTTTCAGTGTTTGCGGATACACCAACAGTCGCTTTGGGTGCCACAAAATCAGCCAGACAGCGGCTGGGGCGCTGGATTTTCCCGCCGCGCCCATCGTCAACCACCTGTTTCTCGGTCTGTTGGCGCAGGCCGTACCAGGTCATCGCCACCTCGCTGCGCGACTCATCGGTGTAGATCTCGATATCGTCGTCATTGACAACGTTGGCAGGATAAAACCCGACGACGCCACTGGCCGTCAGCCATCGCCCTTCAATCAGGCGCTTGAGCATGCGTTGCCCGTCGGCATAGACGCGCACAGCCTCGACTCCAACCACCTCGTCCTTCAGGATGGCCGGGAACGGGCCGGCCAGATCCCAGGTCTGGAAAAACGGGCCCCAATCGATGTATTTGGCCAGTTCCGTCAAATCAAAGTTCTTGAACAGCCGCCGGCCAATGAACTTGGGCCTGGGCGGTGTGTAGTTCGACCAGTCAACCGGCGTCTTGTTGGCGCGGGCGCGGGCCAGGCTCCACATCGGAATCTGCTTTTTGTTGGCGTGCTGATGACGCACCTTGTCGTAGTCGGTGTTGAGTTCGGCCATGAACGCCGCCGCCTTGTCACCCAGCAGGTTTTGCGCCACACCCACGCTGCGCGAGGCGTCGGGCACATACACAACAGGGCCTTCGTAGTGCGGCGCAATTTTGACGGCGGTGTGTACGCGGCTGGTGGTCGCGCCGCCAATCATCAACGGGATTTTCTTGATGCGGAAGTAATCGTCTTTTTGCATCTCGCCGGCAACGTACTGCATTTCTTCCAGACTGGGGGTGATGAGGCCCGACAAGCCGATGATGTCAGCCCCCTCAACCTTGGCGCGGGCCAGGATTTCGTGGCAAGGCACCATCACACCCATGTTCACCACGTCATAGTTGTTGCACTGCAGAACCACCGTCACGATGTTTTTGCCGATGTCATGGACGTCCCCCTTGACGGTGGCAATCACAATCTTGCCCTTAGTGCGCACGTCACGCCCGGCGGCTTCATCCAGACGCTTTTCTTCCTCGATGTAGGGAATCAGGTGCGCCACGGCAGACTTCATCACCCGCGCGCTCTTGACCACCTGCGGCAGGAACATCTTGCCCTGGCCAAACAGGTCTCCGACGATGTTCATCCCCGCCATCAGCGGGCCTTCAATGACATGCAGCGGGCGACCGCCCCTGGCCAGAACGGCCTGATAAGCCTCTTCGGTATCGGGCACGATGAAGTCGGTGATGCCATGCACCATGGCGTGGCTCAGGCGCTGCTCGACCGTCACAAAATTGCCGGGCGTGCCGCGCCAGTCCAGCCGCTTGCTCTCGTCTTTGGCACCACTCTTGGCGGATTCGGCGATCTCCACCAGACGCTCACCGGCATCGGCGCGGCGGTTCAGCACCACGTCTTCGACGCGCTCGCGCAAGCCCGGCTCCAGATCGTCATACACGCCCACCATGCCGGCGTTGACGATGCCCATGTCCATACCCGCCTGAATCGCGTGGTACAAAAATACCGTGTGAATCGCCTCGCGCACCGGGTCGTTTCCGCGAAACGAAAAACTGACGTTGCTCACACCACCCGAGACCTTGGCACCGGGCAGGTTCTGCTTGATCCAGCGCGTGGCTTCGATGAAGTCCACCGCGTAGTTGTTGTGCTCCTCAATGCCGGTGGCGATGGCAAAGATGTTGGGGTCAAAAATGATGTCCTCAGGCGGGAAACCTACCTCGTCCACCAGCACGCGGTAAGCCCGCTCGCAAATTTCAACCTTGCGCTGGTAGGTGTCCGCCTGGCCTTTTTCATCGAACGCCATGACAACCGCCGCCGCACCATACCGGCGCAGCAGTTTGGCGTGATGTTTGAAGGCGTCCACGCCCTCTTTCATGCTGATCGAGTTGACAATTGATTTGCCCTGCACACAACGCAACCCCGCCTCGATCACGCTCCATTTGGACGAGTCGATCATGATGGGCACGCGGGAAATATCGGGTTCGCTGGCGATCAGGTTCAAAAACCGCACCATCGCGGCCTGGCTGTCCAGCATGGCCTCGTCCATGTTGATGTCGATGATCTGCGCGCCGTTTTCGACCTGCTGGCGCGCCACGGCCAGGGCCTGCTCGTACTCGCCATTCAGAATCATCCGGGCGAAGACCTTGGAACCCGTGACATTGGTGCGTTCACCAATATTGACGAAAAGCGAGCTCGAATCAATGGTCACCGGCTCCAGGCCGGACAGCATCATGGGGGACGGGACGGATTCAGACATGGATCTCACCTGTAAACAGCAATGGGCAGGTGAGCGTCGTTGGGACATCCAAGCCTGACGCAAAGGCCGATAGCCCCACGTTGCAACGCTCCTTGGATAACCCCAATTCTAACGGCGAACGCACGGAATCGTTGACTTTGGGTAACATTGGCCGCAACACGACCTGGGCACGCCAAAGATGACTACCAATCCGGAGAAATTCAGTGACTCCACCAATGACACCGCCGGAGCGGTGTTGAATGCCGAGGATCGCATCAAGATTGTTCAAAACTCGGCCAGTGCCGAGCAGGCAGCCGAGTTGCTGACCGCACCCACCGCGTTGCTCCAGCTCAGCCGTGACGATGCCCGGGTGGTGGTGAGCTACATGACGCCCCGGCGTTTTGAAGCGGGCACCCGATTCATCAAGGAGGGCGACACCGACGACACCGGTTTCATGGTGCTGGTACTGGCCGGTGAGGTCACGGTGGAGAGCATTTCAGTCAGCCGCATCGAACCGGTAACAGTCAGTGTTTTGGGTCCGGGCAGTCTGGTCGGAGAAATGGGGCTGCTGGGTAACGAGCCGCGTTCCGCGTCCTGCACGGCCAGTACCCATGTGCGTTGCGCCGTCCTGACACGGGTGGCACTCGAATTCATGATTGACCAGAACCCGCGAATCGGTGCCCAGCTGCTGCTGGCGGTATCCACCCGCCTGTCGGAGCGCCTGCGCAGCACCGCCCGGCAGCTCAAGCTGTATGCCAAGCTGGCGCGCGCCATGCAGCAGGAAATTGATCAGCTCACCAAGTAAGCGCTACAGGCTTCAGCCGGTCAGGCGGCTTCCTTGTAGAAGAAACGCTGCTGCAACGATCGCCCTGCCAGGGGACTGACTGCATCACGAATGGCACCAATGTGCTCCGGCGTGGTCCCGCAGCAACCGCCCACAATGTTGACCAGGCCTTCCGCCGCAAATTCGCGAATGAGCTGCGAGGTGACCTCGGGCGTTTCATCAAACCCGGTCTCGCTCATGGGGTTGGGCAACCCGGCATTGGGGTAACAACTGATAAAGGTATCGGGTGCAACCCGCGCCAATTCCTGAATGTAGGGGCGCATGAGTGCAGCACCCAGGGCACAGTTCAGGCCCACCGCCAGCGGCTGGGCATGGCGCACACTGTGCCAGAAAGCGGTGACGGTCTGGCCACTGAGGATGCGACCGGACGCATCGGTCACCGTGCCGCTGATGATCAGCGGCAGCCGCTCACCCGAGGCCTCAAAGTATTCATCAATGGCAAACAGGGCGGCTTTGGCGTTGAGTGTGTCAAAAATGGTTTCCACCAGCAACACGTCACTGCCACCGGCCACCAGGGCCTCTACCTGCTCGTAGTACGCCGCCCGCAACTGCTCAAACGTGATGTTGCGCGCCCCGGGGTCGTTCACATCCGGGCTGATGCTGGCCGTTTTAGGCGTCGGGCCCAGGGCCCCCACCACGTAACGGGGTTTGCCAGGGGTGGAGAATTTGTCGCAGGCGGCGCGGGCAAGCCTGGCCGAGGCGAGGTTCATCTCATGCGCCAGATCGGCCATGTCGTAGTCAGCCTGCGCCACCGTGGTGGCACCAAAGGTGTTGGTCTCGATCAAATCCGCTCCGGCGGCGAGATACGCCTCGTGAATGTCCGCAATAACGTCCGGGCGCGTCAGGCTGAGCAGCTCGTTGTTGCCTTTGACGTCTTTGTGAAAGTCCTTGAAACGCTCGCCCCGGTACTGTTCCTCATTGAGCTTGAAGCGCTGAATCATGGTGCCCATGGCGCCGTCCAGAATCATGATTCGATCCGCCAGAAGGGCGGGAAGGGCTTGGGCGCGGGTATATTGAAGAGGTTTCATGGCAGGTGCATTGTAGAAAAGATCGTATTCCTGCGTGCCCGGACCGGGTTTGACCGGCCCGGCCCAGCGTCTGCAAGGACTTGAAAGAAAACCAGATGAGTTATCTCAAGACATGCTGCACCCTGGTGTTGGCCCTCCTGCTGCTGGCAGGCTGTCAGCCGAAGGCCGTGCCGGGTTGGTCGGGTTATGTGGAGGGTGATTACGTCTATGTGTCCTCGCTGCTGGCCGGCACCTTGTCGCAGTTGAACGTGCGCACCGGCGATCAGGTCATCCAGGACATGCCGCTGTTTGCGCTGGAGGCCGAAAACGAGCAGGCCGCGCACCTGGAAGCCGATGCCCGGCTGGCCCGCGCCAACGCGCAGCTCGCCAACACAGCCAAGGGCAAGCGCAGTGACGAAATCGCGGTGATTCAGGCCCAGATCAGCCAGGCCAGCGCGCAGGCCAGGCTGACCGCGGCGGCATTGGCGCGTGAGGAGCAACTGGTCAAACAGGGTTTTGTCTCTGCCGCGCACCGGGACGACCTGCAAACCGCACAGCTTCAAAGTGCCGCACGTCTGCAGGAGTTGGCCGCCCAGCTCCGGGTCGCGCAACTACCGGCACGGGTGGACGAACGCGCTGCCGCCGCGGCCGATACCGATGCCGCCCGGCAATCCGTGCGCCAGTCGGCCTGGCGCGAGGCGCAAAAGTCGCGCAATGCACCGGTGGCCGGGTTGGTGACAGATACTTTTTTTCGCGTGGGTGAATCGGTGCAAGCGGGTCAGCCCGTGCTGGCGCTGCTGCCACCCGGCCAGGTCAAGGTGCGCTTTTTTGTGCCCGAAGCGGTGGTGGGCAAGCTGCAATTGGGCGCGGTGGTCCAGATCGTGTGCGACGGCTGCGCAGCCCCCATTGCGGCCAAAATTTCGTTCATCTCCAGCCGGGCCGAGTACACGCCACCCGTCATTTACTCCAACGCGCAGCGCGCCAGGCTGGTGTTCATGGTGGAGGCGCGACCCAGTCCGGCCGATGGTGCACGGCTCAAACCCGGCCAGCCGGTCGACCTGCTGCCCGCCGCCGGGGCCACGCCGTGACCCTGAGCATTGACGTCACCGGCCTGACCAAGCGGTATGGCGGGCGTGCCGTGGTCGACAACCTGTCGATCCAGCTGGAAACCGGGCGCATCTGCGGCTTTCTGGGGCCCAACGGCAGTGGCAAAACCACCACCCTTCGCATGTTGTGCGGTCTACTAACGCCTGACAGCGGCTCTGGCACCTGTCTCGGGTTAGACCTCATCACGCAGGCCATGCAGATCAAGCGGCAGGTCGGCTACATGACGCAGCGCTTTGGCCTGTATGAAGACCTGACCATCCGGGAAAACCTGGACTTTGTGGCCCGCCTGTTCGAGTTGCCGCAGCGCAAACAAGCGGTGGACCTGACGCTGGAGCGGCTGGCCCTGACGGCCCGCCAGCACCAGCTGGCCGGCGCGCTGTCCGGTGGCTGGAAGCAGCGCCTGGCCCTGGCCGCCTGCCTGCTGCACGAGCCCCGCCTCTTGTTGCTGGATGAACCCACCGCCGGCGTGGACCCCAAGGCCCGCCGGGACTTTTGGGACGAAATCCACCGGCTGGCCGCGCAGGGCATCACGGTGCTGGTGTCAACCCATTACATGGACGAAGCGGCCCGCTGCCATGAGCTGATGTACATCGCCAACGGCCAGGTGCTGACCCGGGGCAACCAGGCCGACATCATCGCGCGGGCGGGCCTGGCCGTGTGGTCGATTGCCGGCGCGCATCTGGATGCGCTGGTGGCGCCCATCAAGGGGCTGCCCGGCGTGCTCAGCGTCTCGGCGTT
>JBEEMW010000092.1:0-19584 GCA_041192445.1 Pseudomonadota bacterium
AGTCGTGCCGCCAGTGACGGGTTTGCCGTCATCATTTGATCCATGGCTTCTGTTCCCAGAACGGCAATCTCGCAGTCGCTGATCGTGGTGCAGGCTGAAAACCGGATGCCGCTGTCCAGCAGCGACATTTCACCCAGAATATCGCCTGGCCGGGTTTCGGCCAGACGCAGTCGTTCGCCCCAGGGCTGCAGCCGGTCGACGGCGATATTGCCATTGAGCAGCACCACCATGAAGTTGCCGTATTCATCTTGCCGGATGACATCCCGATTGGCGGGAACTGATGCGAAATCAAAATAGCCCTGCAGGCTTTTGATGGCTTCGTCATCCAGATGGCTCATGTACTTGTCTTTGGCCCAGAGGCCCTGCAAGGTTTTGGTGCCACGCTCAGGGCTGAACTTTTTGGCGCCGACTTCTGCGGCCCGGGCTTCCCAGGGAACCAGCAGCGACGCGTCGATGCCCTGGTCTGCAAACGCGGTGGTGAACATCACCGAATCAAGTGGTTCTTCGCCAGTGCGTTCCACTTGGGAGCGATGGCGCAAGAGGCCGAGAATTCCCTTCATTCAATACTCCTAAAGGTGTGGGGTCTTAGCCAGGGAAATTTTCCGGGATTTTGGCCTTGCTGCGGGCCTCCGCGGAACTGATGACGTTGCGTTTGACCAGATCGGTGAGGTTCTGGTCAAGCGTCTGCATGCCCACACTGTTGCCAGTCTGGATGGATGAATACATTTGCGCCACTTTGGCTTCGCGAATCAGGTTGCGAATCGCACTGGTACCCAGCATGATTTCGTGTGCGGCCACGCGCCCCTGGCCGTCCTTGGTCTTGCACAGCGTCTGGGAGATCACGGCCTGCAGGGATTCAGACAACATGGCGCGGACCATTTCCTTCTCGTCGGCTGGAAACACGTCAATGATCCGGTCTATGGTTTTGGCTGCACTGGATGTGTGCAAGGTCCCGAATACCAGGTGGCCGGTTTCGGCCGCCGTCATGGCCAGGCGGATGGTCTCCAGGTCCCGCATCTCACCCACCAAAATGCAATCCGGGTCTTCGCGCAGGGCAGATCGCAGGGCGGCTGAGAAACTCAGGGTATGCGGCCCCACCTCACGCTGGTTGACCAGGCATTTCTTGGATTCGTGCACAAACTCAACCGGGTCTTCAACCGTCAGGATGTGGCCGAATTCGGTTTCGTTCAGGTAGTTGACCATCGCGGCCAGCGTGGTGGACTTGCCCGAGCCGGTGGGGCCGGTCACCAGCACCAGGCCACGGGGCTTGAGCGCCAGATCACCAAAGATCTTGGGGGCATTGAGCTGCTCAAGGGTCAGGATTTTGGAGGGAATGGTCCGAAACACGGCACCTGCACCGCGGTTGTGATTGAAGGCATTCACCCGAAACCGGGCGAGTCCGTCAATTTCGAACGAAAAATCGACCTCCAGAAACTCCTCATAGTTTTTGCGCTGCGTGTCGTTCATGATGTCGTACACCATGGCGTGCACCGCTTTGTGGTCCAGCGGCTCCACGTTGATGCGACGCACATCGCCGTGCACCCGAATCATCGGTGGCAGGCCGGCCGACAGGTGCAGGTCCGACGCTTTATTTTTGACGCTAAAGGCGAGTAATTGGGTAATGTCCACAAATCCCTCTATGGTTTGGTAGGCTTGTCGGATTATGACCATGATTACCGACAATCTCCAAGGCGTCAGGGCCCGCATTGTGGCTGCCAGCGCTGCCGTTGGTCGCGCCCCGGATGCCGTCAATCTGCTCGCGGTTTCAAAAACCTTTGGCCCTGACGCGGTGGCCGAAGCCTTTGCTGCCGGTCAACGTGCGTTCGGTGAAAACTACATTCAGGAGGCCATTGAAAAAATGGCAGGCTTGCGCGAGTTGCCCATTGAGTGGCATTGCATCGGCCCGCTGCAGAGTAACAAGACCCGTCTGGTGGCCGAAAACTTTGACTGGGTGCATACCGTTGACCGCCTCAAAATTGCGCAACGGCTGAGCGATCAGCGACCTGTTGACCGGCCCGCGCTGCAGGTGTGTATTCAGGTGAATGTGGATGGTGGTGTCAACAAGTCGGGCGTGCCGCCGCACGAGGTGGCAGATTTGGCCCAGGCTGTGGCAACTTTGCCACGGTTGCGGCTGCGGGGTTTGATGTGCATCCCCGAACCTGCTCCTGATTTCATAGCTGCTTGTGCACTGTTTATGAGGGCTAGTGCCTTGTTTGATGCTCTAAATGCGCAAAATCTGATGCTCGACACCCTCTCCATGGGCATGAGCGCCGATATGGAGGCCGCCATTCACGCCGGCAGCACCATGGTGCGGGTGGGCTCGGCCATCTTTGGCGGGCGTGCCCAGCCGGCTGCAAGCCATTAGCGCAATGGCAGGTGGGTCGAGTTCTTCACTTCTTCCATCACCGCATAAGTACGGGTCTCGCGCACGCCGGGCAGTTGCCACAACACGGTGCCGGCAAATTCGCGGTAGGCGGTCATGTCGGCCATGCGGGTTTTGAGCAGGTAGTCAAAACCACCGGCCACCATGTGGCACTCCATGATCTCGGCGCGTACCTGCACCGCCGCCTTGAAGGCTTCAAACACATTGGGCGTGGTGCGGTCCAGCAGCACCTCGACAAACACCATCATGCCCGCGCCCAGCTTCAGCGGGTTGAGACGCGCCTCGTAGCCCAGGATGTAGCCGTCTTTGGTCAGCCGTTGCACCCGCGCCAGCACGGCCGTGGGTGAGAGGGTGACGGTTTCTGCCAACTTGAGGTTGGAGATGCGGCCATCTTCCTGCAGTGCATTGAGGATTTTGAGGTCGATGCGGTCGAGATCGGGCAAGCTGGACGTCATTTCAGGCTCATGACAGGCGATAGGTCTGCAGGTGAATGCTGGTCTCGGTGCTGCTGATGCCGCGCACCAGCCGGATACGCTCCAGTACCTGGGACAGCTCCGACAAATTGGCGGCGCGTAACTCGGCCAGCAGATCCCAGCGGCCATTGGTGTCATGCAGCGTGGCCACGCCCGGCTCACCCAGCAGGCTGGCAATCACCGCACGGGTTTCGTTGCCTTCTACCGCCACACTCATCCAGGCCTTGATTTCGGTGGGCTGTGCATCAGGGCGCAAGCGCACGGTGTAACCCACGATGATGCCGGCGTCTTCCAGCTTGGTGACCCGGTTGGTTACCGTGCCACGCGACACACCCAGTTTGTGCGCCAGCGTCGCCACACTGGTGCGGGCGTCTTTGCGCAAAAGCGACAGTAATTGCTGATCGGTGACATCCATGTTGCCATTATGGCGTTTACTGCTATCTAAATGTCAAAAATTTGACAAAAAGAAAGCAATGTTGCCGATTTACATTGTCATGCCCTCTTGAGAAACTACTCTCTACTTACCGGAGATCAGCATCATGAAACGCAGCACACCAGCCCAAACCCAATTTCTCAGCGCCCAGGATGTCGCCCGGATCGTCAACACCATGGGCCCGGCGGCTGCCTTGCAAGGCATGGCGGACGCCATTTTTGATGACTATCTGCGCTGGCAGGACTTTGACAAATGCGCCCGTGTTGCCAGCCATTCAAAAGACGGTGTGATCGAGCTCATGCCCATTGCCGACGCCAAGACCTACGCTTTCAAATACGTCAACGGTCACCCCAAAAACAATGTGTTCGGCCTACCCACGGTCATGGCCTTTGGTGTGCTGGCCGATGTGGACACCGGCGTACCGGAGCTGCTGAGTGAGCTGACCCTGACCACCGCCCTGCGTACGGCAGCCATGTCGGCCGTGGCCGCCCGCGCGTTGGCCCGCCCCAACAGCCGCAGCATGGCCCTGATTGGCAACGGCGCCCAGAGCGAGTTTCAGGCGCTGGCCTTTCACCATTTGCTGGGCATAGAGGAAATCCGGCTGTTTGATACCGACCCTGCGGCCACCGCAAAACTGATGGCCAACCTGAAACACACCACGCTGCGCCTGATCGCGTGCGACAGCATCGCCCAGGCCGTGCGCACAGCCGATATAGTGACAACCGTGACCGCCGACAAAACCAACGCCACCATTCTCACCCCCGACCTGATTGAGCCGGGCATGCACATCAACGGCGTGGGCGGCGATTGCCCCGGCAAGACCGAGTTGCATGCCGACGTGTTGCGGGGTGCCTCGGTCTTCGTCGAGTACGAGCCACAAACCCGCATCGAGGGTGATCTGCAGCAACTACCAGCCGATTTCCCTGTGACCGAGCTCTGGCAGGTACTCAGCGCCCGGTTGCCAGGGCGCATCAATAACCACCAGGTTACGGTGTTTGACTCGGTCGGTTTTGCACTGGAAGACTATTCGGCCTTGCGCTTCATGCGGGATGCTGCGCTCCGCCAGGGTGTTGGTCAATTGGTGTCGCTGATCCCCGAGCTGGCCAATCCCAAAGACCTCTTCAGCCTGATTCGGCCCGTGCCCGGCGTTCGCGCCGTGCCACAAGCGCTGGCCGTGTCCGCATGAGCCCGCTACCTGCCAGCCGCGCGCCCGGTGGGGTCAGCCTCATCGGTGTGCCCACCGACATCGGTGCCGGCACCCTGGGCGCCCGCATGGGGCCCGAGGCGCTGCGTGTGGCGGGTATTGCAAAGGCCATTTCGCAGTTCGGCCTGGACGTCAAGGATTGCGGCAACCTGAGCGGCCCGGCCAACCCCTGGCAAGAGGCGGTCAACGGCTTTCGCCATCTGCCTGAAGTCGTGCAGTGGAATCAGTTGCTGCATGACGCCATGTACGCCGAGCTTCAGGCGGGCCGGCTGCCCATCATGCTGGGTGGCGACCACTGCCTGGGTATAGGCTCGATCAGCGCGGTGGCGCGGCATTGCCGTGAAAAGGGCAAAAAACTGCGCGTGTTGTGGTTTGACGCTCACGCCGACTTCAATACCGCCACACTCACCCCCAGCGGCAATATCCACGGCATGCCGGTGGCCTGCCTGTGCGGCCATGGGCCCCAGGCGCTGATTGAAATTGGCGGTCATAGCGCAGAGACGCCCGCACTCAAGCCCAAGGAAATTCGCCAGATTGGCATTCGCAGCGTGGACGAAGGCGAGAAGCGGCTGGTCCATGACATCGGCATTGAGGTGTTTGACATGCGCTTCATTGACGAGATGGGCATGCGCCACGCCATGGAACTGGCGCTGGCGCTGGTGGACGCCAACACCCATTTGCATGTGAGCCTGGACGTGGACTTTCTGGACCCCGACATCGCCCCCGGTGTGGGCACCACGGTGCGTGGCGGCCCCACTTACCGCGAGGCGCAGTTGTGCATGGAAATGATCGCCGACACCGGCCGCCTGGCCTCACTGGACGTGGTGGAGCTCAACCCCGCGCTGGATGTGCGCAACCAGACCGCCGAGCTGGCGGTGGATTTGATCGAAAGCCTGTTTGGCAAGAGCACACTCATGCGCAAGGTCTAAAACCGATCCTGGCCCTCGTCAGATATGCGTGAGTAGCTATTGAAATAATAGCGAATGAGATGGGTCTACGCCGTCACACAGGACGTCCAGGCGCCATTGTGTTCGCTGGACTGGATCACGCTGTCAACAAAGCGCACACCCATCAAGCCGTCAAACGAGTTCGGAAAATAAAGGCTCAGCGGGTCAGCAGCCTGCCCGGACCGGCGTGCGGCGATGGCCTCGGCGGCGTCCGAGTAGACATTGGCAAAACTCTCGTGAAACCCTTCCGGATGCCCTGCCACGATGCGCGACGAACGGGCAGCCAGGGGCAATGTGCCGGGGCCATTGGGGGTACGGTTTTGCGACGGCGCATCCAGCGGCTTGAAGGTCAGGGCCTGGGGGAACTCCTGCAGCCATTCGAGGCTTCCCAAAGAGCCGCTCACACGGATGCGCAAACTGTTTTCCACGCCTGCTGCGGCCTGGGTGACCCAAAAGCTGCCCCGGACATCGTGGCCCAGGCGCAGCAGGGCACCGGCAAAATCATGCGTCACCCGGCGGGGCACGATGCAGCCCACCTCGGCCGCGACTTGTGTCACCTCCAGCCCGGTGATGAAGCGCAACAGGTTGTGCGCGTGGGTACCGATGTCGCCCATCACCAGCGACGGGCCACCGCGCACCGGGTCTTCTTTCCAGGCTTTGCGCCCCGGGCCTTCTTTGGCCCGCCCGCCCTGAACGTATTCCACCTGAACCAGACGGATCGTGCCCAGCTGGCCGTCTGTAACCATGGCTCTGGCCTGGCGCACCATGGGATAGCCGGTGTAGTTGTGCGTCAGGCAAAACACCAAACCGGTTTGCAGCACCCGCTGGTGCAGTTGCTCGGCCTCGGCCAGGGTGTTGGTCATGGGCTTGTCGCAAATCACGTCAAAGCCTTTGGCCAGTGCCGCCATGGCGAATGTGAAGTGGCTGTCGTTGGGCGTCATGATGGCCACCACGTCGGCGCCATCGGCACGGGCGGCCTCGGCTGCAATCAGGTCCAGACCGCTGGCGTAACAACGCTCGGGGGCCAGCCCGATCTCCTGGCCTGCATTGACCGACCGCTGTGGATCAGATGACAGCGATGCCGCCACCAGTTCATAACGGTCATCCAGGCGCGCGGCCTGGCGGTGCATGGCACCGATGAACGAACCGGGGCCGCCCCCGATCACAGCCAGCCGCAGTCTGCGGCCCAGCAGGGTAATGACAGGATTCAATGACATGCTCGTTTCACCTTGTTTTTTTACTTGCCCCAGCGCAACACCAGCGGATCCAGGCGTCGCGCCGTCTCGATCAGCCCTGCACGGGTGTCCGCATGCATGGCCGGGAAAGGATGACGGGGCGCTTCGCAGTCAATCACGCCACCTTCCTTCATCAGCGATTTGGCAGCCAGCAAGCTGGTTTGCCGGTTCTCGTAGTTGATCAGGGGCAGCCACTGCTGGTACAGGGCTGCAGCCTCCTCGCGCCGCCCTGCGGCATGGGCATCCACGATCAGGCGAATGCCGTCAGGATAGGCGCCGCCGGTCATGGCACCGGTGGCGCCGGCTTCCAGATCGGGCATCAGCGTGATGGCTTCTTCGCCGTCCCACGGGCCTTCAATCGCGTCACCACCCAGACGGATCAATTCACGCAGTTTGGACGCGGCTCCAGGCGTCTCGATCTTGAAGTAACACACGTTCCTGATTTCTTTGGCCATACGCGCCAGAAACGCCGCTGACAGGGTGGTGCCACTCACCGGCGCATCCTGAATCATGATGGGAATATCAATCGCATCCGACAGGCGGGCGAAGAATTCAAACGTCTTGTCTTCCGGCACGCGAATGGTGGCCCCGTGGTAGGGCGGCATCACCATCACCATCGCGGCGCCACCGTGCTGGGCCTGCAGACTGCGCTGGGCGCAAACCTGGGTGCTGAAATGGGTGGTGGTCACGATGACGGGAACCCGGCCCTTCACATGCGCCAGAATGGTCTCGGTCAACACCTCGCGCTCACTGTCCGACAGAACAAACTGCTCGGAAAAATTGGCCAGAATGCACAGGCCGTTTGAGCCGGCGTCGATCATGAAATCGACGCAGCGTTTCTGGCTGGCAATGTCCAGCTCGCCGGATTCGGTGAAGGTGGTGGGAACCACCGGGAAGACGCCTTTGAAGCGTGCAGCATTCATTTCAGACATTCGTTATTTCTTCTTGTTGTACACGTCAACACACACAGCGGCCAGCAAGACCAGGCCCTTGATGACCTGCTGCCAGTCAATGCCGATGCCCATGATGGACATGCCGTTGTTCATCACACCCATGATGAATGCGCCAATCACGGCACCCAGCACCTTGCCCACACCGCCCGAGGCCGAGGCGCCGCCAATGAAGCAGGCCGCAATCACATCCAGCTCAAAACCCAGGCCGGCTTTGGGCGTGGCGGTATTCAGGCGGGCCGCAAAAATGAGGCCGGCCAGCGCGGCCAATACACCCATGTTGATGAAGGTGTAAAACGTCAGGCGTTCGGTATTGATGCCCGACAGTTTGGCCGCTTTTTCGTTGCCGCCCAGGGCATAAATACGCCGGCCAACGATGGTTCTGGCCGTCACAAAGTCATACAGCAGCATCAGGAGCAACATGACAATCAGCACATTGGGCAAGCCTTTGTAGGATGACAGCATGTAGCTGAAACCGGCGATCATGGCGGCAAACACCAGATTTTTCAGAATGAAGAGCACGTAGGGTTCGTTGTCCATGCCGTGTTTGATCCGGTCTGCGCGGCCACGCACTTTGGTGATCAGCAATACCAGCGCCATCAGCAGGCCGGCAATCAGCGACAGGATGCGCAGACTCTCCCCGGAAAACGGGTCAGGAATGAAGCCGGTACTCAGCAGTTGAAATTCTTCCGGAAAAGGCCCAACCGATGAGCCACCCAAAACGGCCAGTGCCAGCCCCTTGAAGACCAGCATGCCGGCCAGTGTCACGATGAAAGACGGTATTTTGTAGAACGCCACCCAATAACCTTGTGCCGCGCCAATCGCGCCACCCAACGTCAGGCATATGAGGGTGGCAGGCACAAAATGCATTTTGTATTCGACCATCAGCACCGCGGCCACGGCACCAATAAAACCACTCACCGAACCCACGGAGAGATCGATGTGACCGGCCACAATGACCAGCAACATGCCCAGTGCCATGACGATGATGTAGCTGTTTTGCAGGATCAGGTTGGTCAGGTTCAGGGGCTGAAACAGCGTGCCGTTGGTCATCACCTGGAAAAACACCATGATGGCGACCAGCGAGATCAGCAGGCCATATTCACGCAGGTTGTTTTTCAGAAAACCGGGGGCTGTAGCGGAAGTAGTTGTGGTTGCCATGTCAATTGACTCCTGATGTCACGATAGATCGCATAATTTTTTCTTGGGTTGCCTCGGCTGCTGAAAACTCGGCTACAAATGTGCCTTCGTTCAACACACAAATCCGGTCACACATGCCCAGCAGTTCGGGCATTTCGCTGGAGATCATGATCACGCATTTGCCTTGTGCAGCCAGTTGCGCAATGATGGTGTAAATCTCATACTTGGCACCCACGTCAATGCCACGGGTGGGTTCATCCAGAATCAGCACGTCGGGGTTTGAGAACAGCCATTTGCTCAACACCACTTTCTGCTGGTTGCCACCCGACAGGTTGACGGTGCGTGCAAAAACATCCGGGCTGCGGATGTTGAGCTTGCGCCGGTATTCCTCGGC
The DNA here is from genome assembly GCA_041192445.1 of Pseudomonadota bacterium. Lineage (GTDB taxonomy): Bacteria > Pseudomonadota > Gammaproteobacteria > Burkholderiales > Burkholderiaceae_C > Egaibacter. Next base: position 9,160 of record JBEEMW010000092.1, read on the forward strand.
CACGCTGAATTCACGGCCTTCGTCAATCACGGTGTGGCTGGATACCGCCTTCAGGTTGGCCAGGGTGGTGTTCCAGGCAATGGTCTCGTCCAGCACCAGGCCGTAACCCTTGCGGTCTTCGGTCACGTAGGCAATGCCGTGGTCAATGGCCTTTTGCACGGTGCTGGTGTCAATTTCCTGGCCATGCATCAGGACCTGGCCACTGATGTCCCGCCCATAGGTGCGCCCAAAAATACTCATGGCCAGTTCGGTACGTCCCGCGCCCATCAACCCCGCAATGCCGACGATTTCGCCGCGGCTGACGTGCAGATCGATGCCCTTGATCACCTGGCGATCCGGGTGCACGTCATGGTGCACCTGCCAGTTCCTGACCTCAAACACCCTGGCACCAATGTCCGGGGTGCGTTTGGGGTAACGATCCGCCATTTCACGCCCGACCATGTGTTTGATGACGCGGTCTTCACTGATGGCCTCCAGCGCGCAATCGAGTGACGCCACGGTTGCCCCGTCGCGCAAAACCGTGATGGCATCGGCCACTTTGGAAATTTCGTTCAGTTTGTGGGAAATCAAGATGCAGGCAATGCCCTGGCGCTTGAGCTCCAGCAGCAGTTCCAGCAGGGCGTCGCTGTCGGTTTCGTTCAGACTTGCCGTTGGTTCGTCCAGGATCAGCAGCTTGACTTCTTTGGACAGCGCTTTGGCGATCTCAATGAGCTGCTGCTTGCCGACGCCCAGGTTGGTGATCAGGGTGCCGGGCGATTCCTTGAGCCCCACCTTTTTGAGTAGCGCCTGCGTTTTCAAAAACGAGGCTGACCAGTCAATGACCCCGTTACGGGCCTGCTCATTGCCGAGAAAAATGTTTTCCGCGATCGACAGCAAGGGAACCAGTGCCAGTTCCTGGTGAATGATGATGATGCCCTTGTGTTCACTGTCGGCAATACCCTTGAACCGGCACTCTTCGCCGAGGAAATGAATCTCGCCGTCGTAGTCGCCATAAGGGTAGACGCCGCTCAGGACCTTCATCAGCGTGGATTTACCCGCGCCGTTTTCACCCACGATGGCGTGAATCTGGCCGGCATGCACCGTCAGGCTCACATCATTGAGCGCTTTTACGCCATGGAACGACTTCGTCATTCCCCGCATTTCAAGAATCGGATCCGCCATATTGCCTCTGCGTTTCTTCTGTTGTCTCGGCGATTATCTGCAAATATAAAAAAGGCCCTGTGCATTTCGGCACAGGGCCCTTTCATGCAGCCAGACTGCTTATTTCAGTTGCTCTTCCTTGATGTAACCGCTGCCAATCAAAACCTGCTTGTAGTTGGCCAGGTCCACACTGACCGGTTTCAACAGGTAAGACGGCACAACCTTGACCTTGTTGTTATAGGTCTTGGTGTCGTTGATCTCGACTGTTTTGCCGCTCATCATGGCGTCCACCATGCTGGCCGTGACCTTGGCCAGTTCACGCGTGTCCTTGAAAATGGTCGAGCCCTGCTCTTTGCGGATGATGGATTTGACCGAAGGCACTTCCGCATCCTGACCGCTCACGTAAGGGTAAGGCTGTGAGGCACTGCCGTAGCCGACACCTTTAAGTGACGACAGAATACCGATGCTCAGGCCGTCATACGGTGACAACACGGCATCGACCTTGGCTTTGCCGTAGTAGGCGCTCAGCAGGTTGTCCATCCGGGCCTGGGCTACAGCACCGTCCCAGCGCAGGGTAGAGACCTTGTTCATGCCGACTTGTTTGCTCTGAACGACCAGTTTGCCTTTGTCGATGTAGGGCTGCAGCACAGACATGGCGCCGTCATAGAAGAAGAAGGCGTTGTTGTCGTCAGCCGAGCCGCCAAAGAGTTCGATGTTGAACGGACCCTTTCCTTCTTTCAGGCCAAGGGCTTTTTCAATGGTCTGTGCCTGCAGGACGCCGACCTGGAAATTGTCAAACGTGGCGTAGTAATCCACATTTTTGCTGCCCACGATCAGACGGTCATAGGCCACGACCTTGATGCCTTTGTCAGCCGCTTTTTGCAGCGCATTGGACAGTGTGGAGCCGTCGATGGCCGCAATCACCAGCACCTTCACACCCTTGGTGATCATGTTCTCGATTTGGGCGAGCTGATTCGGGATGTCATCGTCAGCGTATTGCAAATCGGCTTTGTAGCCTTTGGCTGCCAGCGCGGTGACCATGCTGTTGCCATCGCTGACCCAGCGGGTGGATGTCTTGGTCGGCATGGCGACGCCAACCGTTCCTTTGTCCTGCGCGTTGGCAACCGGTGTGCCAAGTGCGAAACCAAGCGCCATGCCGGCGGCCAGCGCCTTGAGTGTTGTTCTACGTGATTTCACTTTTTGTCTCCTGAGAAGGGTTGGAATTGAGTTCAGCCATCTTTGCCTTTTTGGCGCAGAGGCCTGATGATACGGATTTGACCGATAATTTTCTAATACTGTTTGTTCGAATTGCGATGCTTAAATTTACATCAGGGAAAACCCGGCTATGACGAATTACATGCACTGGTTTATTCGCGCCCGGCTCAAGACCCGTCAACTCCTGTTGTTGGTGGCACTGGCAGAAGAAGGCAGCATTCACCGCGCGGCAGAAGTCCTGAACATGACCCAGCCTGCGGCGTCAAAGCTCCTCAAGGACCTGGAAGACGCGTTGGACGTTGCGCTGTTTGAGCGTTTGCCGCGCGGCATGCGACCCACCTGGTACGGTGAGACCATGATCCGCCATGCACGCGTGGCGCTGACCAGCCTGAACCAGGCGCACGACGAACTTGAGGCGGCAAAAAATGGTCAATTTGGTCAGGTGAATGTGGGTGCCATCACGGCACCCGGTCTCGCGCTGCTGCCACCGACCGTTGCCTTGATGAAGCGGGAGCATCCCAAATTGCAGATTGCACTGCAAATCGAGACCAGCGATGTGCTGATTGAGCGGCTCAACCAGGGCAAGCTCGACATTCTTGTTGCCCGCCTGTTTGCCCGCCACGACAAGACTGATTTGCGTTACGAAATGCTGACCGATGAACCGGTCTGTGCCATTGTGCGCCCGGGCCATCCTTTGCTCAGCGGATCCATACCCGGTTTGCGCGACACCGTCGATTCGGGCTGGATCGTGCCACCCATCGGCAGCGTGCTCAGGCATCGGTTTGATTTGATGTTTCAGGAAGAGGGCCTGCAAACGCCGAGCAATGTGGTTGAGACGGCGTCCCTGATGTTCACCACCAAAATGCTGCAACAAAGCGACATGATCAGCGTGGTGGCCACGGATGTGGCCCGCTATTACGCCAACCACGGCATGCTGGCCATATTGCCGATGGCGCTGCCGTGTCAGATGGACGCCTTTGGCATCATCACGCGGCGCGACCGGCTGTTGTCACCGGCGGCCAAGGTGATGATGCGTGCGCTCAAGGCCTGTGCGATGACGGTCTACGGCAAGCAGCTCGAACTGGCTGTCGATGACTAGAACGGACGGGGCTAGTTCCAGCCTGCGTCGACCTTGAACTCTTGCGCCGTGCACATGGCTGCATCATCGGAGGCGAGAAACAGCACCATGCGGGCCACGTCTGACGGTTTCAATTTGTCGGGCAAACACTGGTTGCGTTTGATCGCTTCTTCGCCCTCGGCATTGAGCCACATCTTGATCTGGCGTTCGGTCATGACCCAGCCAGGTGAGACCGTATTGACGCGAATGCGGTGCGCACCCAGGCTGCCGGCCAGGCCGCGTGTCAAACCATTGACCGATGACTTGGCGATGGCATAACAGGGGTATTCACTGCCCTTGGTTTGCCAGCCGGTTGACCCGAAGTTGATGATGGCGCCCCCGCCCATGCGCTTCATGCCCGGAACAATGGCCTGAATGGCAAAAAATGCAGGTCGCTGGTTAACCGCCATGCGCTCATCCCAGTATTCGGGGGTGACCGATTCGATGGTGTGGCGGTCGTCCCGCGCCACATTGTTCACGAGCGTTGAAAAATCGCCCAACGCCGATGCGGCCGCCTCAATGGTCGACTGCAGGGCAGCGACATCCCGCACGTCACAGGTGCGCCACCAGGGCGCGAGGTATCCGTCGGCCGCAATGCGCTGCGCCAGAGCCGCGCTCTCGCCTTCGGCGACGTCGACAAAAGCCACTTGAGCACCTTGTTCGGCAAAGGCCGTCACGACGGCAGCACCGATGCCGGTTCCACCGCCCGTAACGAAGACGCGCTGGCCGCGCAGGCTGGGAAATATGGCCAAAGATTGGGTAGTGGGCATCATGGGGTCCTGTTGATATTGCAATTTAAATATGTCAAATAGTAATTTAACTATTTTCCATTATCACTGTGCCTTGCTACGATGCGGTTTGTCAAGCCCTTGTGCTTAAACCATAAAGAGAGACCCCTGCAATGGATTCCAAAAAACACCCTTTTCGCCGTAGCCACGCCTGGTTTGGCCGGGACGACCGAGACGGCTTTGTGCACCGCAGCTGGATCAAAAATCAGGGCTACCCGCATGACGAACTCGATGGCCGACCCGTCATCGGCATCTGCAACACCTGGAGCGAACTCACGCCTTGCAACGGCCACTTCCGCGAACTGGCCGAATTTGTCAAACGGGGTGTTTACGAAGCCGGTGGTTTCCCGCTCGAATTCCCGGTGATGTCGCTGGGCGAAACCCAGTTGCGCCCCACCGCCATGTTATTTCGCAACCTGGCCAGCATGGATGTGGAAGAGAGCATTCGCGGCAACCCGATTGATGGCGTGGTGCTGTTGATGGGCTGCGACAAGACCACGCCGTCGCTGATGATGGGTGCGGCCAGTTGTGATCTGCCCACCATTGGCGTGTCCGGCGGCCCCATGCTCAACGGCAAGTTTCGTGGCAAAGATATTGGCTCGGGCACCGGCGTGTGGCAAATGAGCGAGATGGTGCGCGCCGGGGAGATGACGAAAGAGGACTTTACCGAGGCCGAGTCGTGCATGCACCGATCCAAAGGCAGTTGCATGACCATGGGCACGGCCAGCACCATGGCCAGCATGGTTGAAGCCTTGGGCATGTCCTTGCCTGAAAACGCCGCCATTCCCGCGGCGGATACGCGCCGCAACCGCCTCGCCCAACTGAGCGGCAGGCGCATCGTGGAGATGGTCAAGGAAGACATGCGCATGTCGAAAATCCTGACCCGCGAAGCGTTTGAAAACGCCATCCGCACCAACGCCGCCATTGGCGGCTCCACCAACGCGGTGATTCACCTGATCGCCATTGCCGGGCGCATGGGCATCAAGCTGAACCTTGATGATTGGGACCGCCTGGGCGCCGAAGTGCCGTGTCTGCTCAACCTGCAACCATCGGGCAAATACCTGATGGAAGATTTTTATTACGCCGGTGGCCTGCCTGCCGTCCTGCGCGAAATCAAACCCATCCTGCACCTGGGTGCCATCACGGCCAACGGCAAAACCCTGGGTGAGAACATCGAAAACGCCCCCTGCTACAACCGCGACGTCATCAAGACACCGGATGAGCCGTTCATGAAAGATGCCGGTATTGCCGTGTTGCGTGGCAATCTGGCGCCGGATGGTGCGGTGATCAAACCGTCTGCCGCGTCTGCGCACCTGCTTCAGCACCGGGGGCGCGCCGTGGTGTTTGAAGACATCGAAGACTTTCACGCGCGTATTGACGGCGATGCGCTGGACATTGACGAGCATTGCATCATGGTCCTGAAAAACTGCGGACCGCGAGGTTATCCCGGCATGGCCGAAGTGGGCAACATGCCGTTGCCACCGAAGATTTTGCAAAAAGGCATCACCGACATGGTGCGCATCTCGGATGGCCGCATGAGCGGTACCGCGTACGGCACGGTGGTCTTGCACACCAGCCCGGAAGCCGCTGCCGGTGGCCCGCTGGCGCTGGTGCAAAACGGGGACATGATCGAGCTGGATGTGGCGGGCCGCCGCCTGCATCTGGAGGTGTCGGATGAAGAGTTGGCGCACCGACGCCTGAGCTGGAAACCACCCGTGCACCCGAGCCGCGGTTACCAGAAACTCTATGTTGAGCACGTGCAGCAGGCCCATCTCGGGGCTGATCTGGACTTCCTGGTTGGTGGCAGTGGTGCGGCAGTCCCCCGGGACTCCCATTAGGTTGAACCTGATGACTGGCGTGAATGCGGCGAACCTGGCGGTTGCCCCTGTAATCCTGAGCCAGCCCCGCTGTCTATGGCCCGCCGGGGCTGAACTGGGCGAGGGCACGCTGTGGTCCGTGCGTCTGCAGGTGCTGTATTGGGTGGATATTCTGGGGCGTCAGCTGCACCGGTTTGACCCCGTTACCCAAGCCCGTGCCAGCTGGGCTTTTGACGAAGAAATCTCAGCGGTGGCCGAGCGCCAGGCCGGCCCTGAGATGCTCGTGACCCTGCGCAGCGGGTTTGCTTTTTTCAACCCGCAAACCGGCAAGCTGCAGCACCTGCACAACCCCGAGGGGGACCGGGTGGGCAACCGTTTCAATGATGGCAAGTGTGACGCGGCAGGGCGTTTCTGGGGTGGCACGATGGACTTTGCCTGCAAGGCGCCGACCGGTGCCTTGTACCGCTTTGACGGCGACCTCGGCTGTACCCGACATGACGATGGTTATGCGGTCACGAACGGACCCACCTGGTCGCGCGACGGCCAAACCCTGTTTTTCAACGACACGGCTCAATCGCGCACCTACGCATTTGATTTCGACGCAGCCACCGGGCGCCTGAGCAACAAACGACTGTGGATGCAATTCGGACCCAGCGACGGTTACCCCGATGGCATGACCACCGATGCTGCGGGCCGTTTATGGATTGCCCATTGGGGTGCTGCGTGCGTGACCTGCCACAACCCTGACACCGGCGCGGAGCTGGCCCGCGTCACGCTGCCAACACGTCACATCACCAACTGTGCGTTTGGTGGCGCTGATCTGCGCACGCTGTTCATCACCAGTGCCCGTTTTGGCCTGGACGATGCCACGCTCGCTGCCGAGCCGCTGGCGGGTGCGTTGTTCAGTGTGGAGATTGGCAGCCCCGGATTGCCCGCAACTGCCTTTGCCGCTTAACGGGCGGAATCAACCGCCTTTGCTTGGACGCTTGCCGGGGTTCTTCTTGCTGCGCGTGGCGGTACCACGTTCCAGGCTGATCTTCTGGCCGCGGTTCACCGGGTTGGTGTAGCCGGCCACGGGTACGGGCCTTGGTGCTGCTTTGCGTTCTGCTTCGGTTCTGGGTTCTTTTGCCATGATGATGGTTTTCCGTCAGGTAAGGTTGGAAGAGGGGTGAAACCCTCCATTAGGCCACAGTCGCGCACCACATACTGGAAAGCCTGTCGATGGGTGCTGGTTTGGGCTGGAGGGTCAAACACCCTATTTTAGGTGAGAAATTGGCCATTGGCCCTGGTGGAATATGCGTGAGTAGCTATTAAATGTGTAGCAAAAGCATTTTGTGTACCTGTTTGAAATTCTGCAGCTATAGTGCAAAGGTGCCGTCTGCTGCTACCTAAGTTCGGGGTCGAAAACCTCAATAAACCGAAACCCAGCAGGCAAGCCAGTTTCAGGAGTATTTCGCAATGAATATCGACGGCGCCTGCCACTGCGGCAAAGTTTCTTTCTCCGCTCAGATTGACCCCGAAAAGGTGATGATCTGCAACTGCACAGACTGTCAGACACTTTCTGGTGCGCCTTTTCGGACGATCGTCCCGGCCCCAATCGAGTCCTTCAAGCTCACTGGCGTGACCAGGAGCTACGTCAAGGTAGCTGAATCCGGCTCGAAGCGCGCCCAGGTGTTCTGCCCGGAGTGTGGGACGCCCTTGTACTCAACCGCCCTTGAGAACGCAACGCAAGTGATGCTCAGACTTGGCTGTGTGTCTCAGCGATCCCAGCTCAAGCCAGTCTTTCAACTGTGGCAGCGCTCAGCAGCGCCATGGCTTTCAGAGATCGGCAGCATTCCTGGCGTTCAAACGCAGCTTCCCCCGCCGCCTGCCATACCTGTGACAACATTCAACACATCCCGTGAAATTCCGGCAACCGTGGAACAGGTCTTTGCCGCGATCAGCGATTCGCAGCGCCTGGCGCGGTGGTGGGGACCGGCCGGTTTCACCAATACGGTCAGTGTGTGCGAGTTCAAGAATGGCGGGCGCTGGTCTTTCGTCATGCACGGGCCCGATGGCAACAACTATCCCAACGAATGTGTGTTTGCGGACATCGAATCACCACGCAAGGTCGTTGTTCAGCATGTCGTGGAGCCCGAGTTTCGTTTGACCATTACCCTGGCTTCAGTGGCGGGAACTGGAAAAGGAACGGGAACGCTCGTATCCTGGTCGCAGGCATTCGAGAGCCCGGAAGTTGCCAGCCACATTGAACACATCGTCGTCCCCGCCAATGAGCAGAACCTTGATCGTCTGTCGGTTGAGGTTTTGAGTGGGTGAGAGCATGACGAAGCCGGTCGCGGGCCGGTGATGAAAGCTCGACTGAACACGGACAAAACGCTGCAAATCCACGAATAAAGGTGCCAAATTGGCCCCCAGCCCTCGTGGAATATGCGTAGGCAGCTATTAAATATGTAGCAGAACGGGTTTTGGCTGATTGCGTTGAAATATTTATCTATAGAAATTGATTTTTTTGGATAAATATCAACCCATGAATCGGAAATGATTGCGCATTCACCCGATTCACTGGAGTTCACCATGCGTTTGCCCAACCCCTACCGGCCGGAAAGCCAGATCGTCTCTGAGCGTCTGGGCGCCCTTGGCCGCGCGCTGGACTGGGCCGCTGCTGCTAAAACCGCCACGCCCTGGGTGCAGGCCGTGCGCCAGAACCCGCCGCCGTTCTGGGCGATGGAAAGCCTGCTGAAGGAGTATCCGATTTCCAGCGCCGAGGGGCTGGCGCTGATGCGTCTGGCCGAGGCGCTGTTGCGCGTGCCCGACGCCGAGACCGCCATTGCGCTCACCGCCGACCAGCTGGGCCGCGCGGATTTTGATGCTGCAGGGGACAAGACGCTGGCGCGGCTTTCCAGCACGGCGATTGCGATGAGCAAGAAGTTTCTGCCTCAATCCGTTCGCGCTGAGCCCGTCGAAGCGCCTTCGACAAGGCCTGTCCTGAGCCCGTCGAAGGGCTCAGCACGAACGGAGGAGAGCATGGGCCTGCTGGGAAGGCTAGGCGCCCGCTCGGTGGTGGCCGCCACGCTGCGTGCCGTGCAGTTGCTGGGCCGCCAGTTTGTGCTGGGCCAGACCATTGGCGAGGCGATGGACGAGGCCGCGTCGGCCAAGCGCAAGATCAAAAATTTGCGCGATTTGTCGCTGGGCCGCCCCAAGACGAATCAACCCCCCTGGGGGGCAGCGCAGCAGACGAAGTCGCAAGCGTGGGGGCTACGTTTCAGCTACGACATGCTGGGCGAGGGCGCACGCACCGATGTGGATGCACTGAAGTACCTCGCCAGTTACCAGAACGCTATTCAATCCATAGCTGCTCACGCACAGCCGACGGGGGCTTGTGAGCAAAACGACGGTATTTCCATCAAACTCAGCGCGTTGCACTCGCGTTTTGAAGACGCGCAGATGACGCGGGTGATGGCCGAGCTGGTGCCCCGCGTTTGGGGGCTTTGCGAGCAGGCGGCCAAAGCCAATATCAACCTCACGATTGACGCCGAAGAGGTGGACCGGCTGGAGTTGTCGCTGGAGGTTTTTGAAGCGCTGGCCGCCAAAGTGGCGCTGCACCATCCGCAGTGGACCGGCTTTGGCCTGGCCATGCAGGCCTACCAGACGCGGGCGCTGGAGTTGATCGAGCACATCACCCACATCGCCCGTAAACACAAGATTCGTCTGATGTGTCGCCTGGTGAAAGGCGCGTATTGGGACGCCGAGATCAAGCGCGCGCAGGAGATGGGCCTGCCGCATTACCCCGTGTTCACGCACAAGCACCACACCGATGTGTCTTACCTGGCCTGCGCCCATGCGCTGCTGGCCGCGCCCGACGCGATCTACCCGCAGTTCGCCACGCACAACGCGGCGACCATCGCTGCGATTTTGCAAATGGGCGCCAAGAGCGGTGCGCCGTTTGAATTGCAACGGTTGCACGGCATGGGCGAGGGTGTGTACCGCGAAGTGCTGAAGAACCCGCTGATCGCCTGCCGTGTGTACGCCCCGGTCGGTGCCCACAAGGATCTGCTGGCCTATCTGGTGCGCCGCCTGCTGGAGAACGGGGCCAATTCGTCCTTCGTGCATCAGCTGGCCGATGAGTCGGTGGGCATGGAAGAGTTGCTGATTTCGCCGCTGCGGCTGGACCCGGAAACCTCGTTGCCGTTGCCGCTGGAACTCTTTGGCCCTTCGACGGGGCTCAGCACAGGCGCATCGCGCAAAAACAGCTCGGGGCTGGACCTGACGGTCGAATCCATGCGCGAGCCGCTGCTGGCCGCCTACCAATCGGTGCAAGTGCCCAACGTGCCTGTTTTTGATGCCAAAT
>JBEEMW010000093.1:0-13399 GCA_041192445.1 Pseudomonadota bacterium
GCCCCCTGGCATGCGGGCTTCCACGAGGGTGTGCACGCGCCAACGCCTGAAGCGCTGATGCGTTCGCGTTACAGCGCCTACGTATTGGGATTGATTCATTACCTGCTGGCCACCTGGCACCCCTCCACCTCACCAGGCGAGCTGGACCTGTCGCCCGTGAAATGGCTGGGGCTGGAGGTGCGCCATGCCGCGCAGTCGGGTGATGCGGGCATGGTGGAGTTTGTGGCCCGCTGCCGGGACAGCGGGCGGGCCCAGCGACTGCATGAAACCAGCCGCTTCGTGCGTGAAGCGGGGCGCTGGTACTACATCGACGGGCAGAGTTAAGGCTTAAGGCGCCGCCATAGACGCCATCACGCCAGGTGTTTGCCCACAATACCCGCCAGCTCAAACATCGTGACCTGGGGCTTGCCGAACACGGCCAGCAGTTTGGCGTCGGCGTTGATGGCGCGTTTGTTGGTGGCGTCCTGCAGGTTGTTGGCCTTGATGTAGTCCCATAGTTTCTTGATGACCTGGGTGCGCGCCACCGCCTCAGCCCCAATCACGGCGGCCAGTGCGGCACTGGGTTGCAAGCCTGCCGCCGTGCTGGTTTTGCGCGGCGCCTTGGGTTTGGCCACTTTAGCCGCGGCCACCTTCTTTGCCGGTGCTTTTGAGGCCTTGGCCCCCGCCGGTGCTGCGCGGGCAGCTACCTTTTTTGTAGCAACTGCAGTTGTTGTTGCCGCCGTGCCGGTTTTTGCCGCGGTCTTGCGGGGCGGGAATTTGCTGGGCGCAAACTCGAAATTCACCTTGCCCGCTGCGGCGTCCCAGGCCAGCATGGCCTTGAAACCCCGGCGCGTGCGCATCGACACAAATTTGTCCAACAAATCGGTCTTGCCACTCTCCAGCAGTTTGCTCATCTGCTCACGCACGATGGGTTGCTGCAGGATGATCTGGCCACTCTTGAAGTCGCAACTCGGTGTGGGTTGCGCCAGGGTGGGAACCGACTTTTCGCACACATAGTTCTTGCCGTGCTCATACACGGCGCCACCGCATTTGCGACAGGCCCCCAGGGATTGCTGGGCCGAGAAGTCGATCAACTCACCGGTTTCTTCGCCCTTTTTGTCGTCACCAAAGTCAAATTCCAGCTTGTAGTTTTTGGTTTCTTCATCGAACTTGATGACCATTTCGGCTGTGAAAGGCCAACCCGCCTTGGAGCGGAAGCCGTCCAGTGGGCCGATTTTTTTGTCGCGCAAAAATTGTTCCACCTCAGCCACCTCAAAAGTGCGGCCGGCCGGGGTTTTGCCGAACGAGAAGCCACAGCCTTCTTCGGCACCCGTTTTGCCGGTGCAGGTGTAGCGGCGGTAGTTTTCTTTCACGATGCCGCCGCAGTTCGGGCAGGGGCTGGTCAAGGTGGCGTAGTCGCCGGGGATGGTGTCGCGGTCGTATTCCTTGGCTTTTTTCACCATGCGCTCGGTCATGGTGGCAATGTCGGCCATAAAAGATTCGCGGCTGAGTTTGCCGTGCTCCATCTGGTTGAGCTTGTATTCCCACTCACCCGTCAATTCGGCTTTGGACAGCTCTTCCACGCCCAGGCCACGCAACAGCGTCATCAACTGGAACGCCTTGGCCGTGGGGATCAGCTCGCGGCCTTCGCGCAGCATGTATTTCTCGGCAATCAAGCCTTCAATGGTGGCCGCACGGGTGGCGGGAGTGCCCAGTCCTTTTTCCTGCATGGCCTCGCGCAGCTCGTCGTCTTCCACGGTTTTGCCGGCGCCTTCCATGGCCCCCAACAGGGTCGCCTCGGAATAACGGGCGGGGGGCCGGGTTTTGAGGCCCTTGGGGTCCACCGCGTCGGCGCGAACCTGCTCGCCCGGCTTGACCGGCACCAGGTTGCCGGGGCTCTTGTCGTCACCGTCTTTGGCCTCGTCTTGCGCTTCCTTGCCGTAAATCGCCAGCCAGCCCGGCTTGACCAACACCTTGCCTTCGGTCTTGAAGCTATGGCTGGCCACAGCAGAGATGCGGGTGGTGATCTGGTACTCGGCGCTGGGGAAAAACACCGCCATGAAGCGGCGCACCACCAGGTCATAAACCTTTTGCTCGGCCTCGCTCAAGCCACTCGGTGCCTGCAGTGTGGGGATGATGGCAAAGTGGTCGCTGACCTTGGCGTTGTCAAACACACGTTTGGTGGGCTTGATGTAGCCGCCTTTGAGTGCGGTGGCCGCATGCGGTGCCAGGTGTTTCATGCCGCTGTCGGCCAGCATCTCGAAGGTTTGCTTCACCACCGGCACATAGTCTTCCGGCAGGGCGCGCGAATCGGTACGCGGGTAGGTCAGGGCCTTGTGGCGCTCGTACAGGCTTTGCGCAATGGACAGTGTGGTCTTGGCAGAAAAGCCAAACTTGCCGTTGGCTTCACGCTGCAGGGAAGTCAGGTCAAACAGCAGGGGTGATGCCTGGGTAGTGGGTTTGCTTTCCTCAGTCACGGTGGCGGACTTGCCACGCACGGCATCGGCAATCGCCTGCGCCTCGCGCTGGCTCCAGACACGATCGGCCTTGAGTTCGGAGTCGGCCTCGTCGGTGTTGCCTGCGGCGGCGTTGGCCGCCGCCTTCTTCCATTTGGGGTCAAACCACTTGGCGGGGTAGTCACCGGCCTGGGCCGCAAACGTGGCGTGAATTTCCCAGTAGTCGCGGCTGATGAATTTGCGAATTTGCTCTTCCCGCTCCACCACCACCGAGAGCGTGGGCGTTTGCACCCGGCCCACCGTGGTCAAAAAGAAGCCACCATCGCGCGAGTTGAACGCGGTCATGGCGCGTGTGCCGTTGATGCCCACCAGCCAGTCGGCCTCGGAGCGGCAACGCGCGGCATCGGCCAGCGGCAGCATCTGTTTGTCGGTGCGCAGTGCGCCAAAGCCGTCACGGATGGCCTGCGGCGTCATGGACTGCAGCCACAACCGGCTCACCGGGAGCTTGACCTTGCTGTACTGCTGGATCAGGCGAAAGATCAATTCACCCTCGCGCCCGGCGTCACAGGCGTTCACAAAGGCGCTCACGTCCTTGCGTTTGGCCTGTTTGACGATGGCGTTGAGCCGTGTCTTGGTCTTGTCCATGGGTTTGAGGTCAAAGTGCGGCGGAATCACCGGCAGATTGGCAAAGCTCCACTTGCCGCGCTTGACGTCAAATTCTTCGGGCGCCTGAATCTCCACCAGATGCCCTACGGCGCTGGTGACAACATAGGTGTCGTTCTCAAAATGTTCGTCGTGTTTGTCGAACTTGCCCGTGATGGGTGTGAGCGCCCGCACGATGTCCTGGGCGACCGACGGTTTCTCTGCAATGACTAAAGTTTTACCGGAAGCTACGTTTTTCATCTGACTACAATCCAATCTCTCGTGCGCGCGCAGGCGCACACACGTACATGTGGGCGCGCACCTGCGCACGCCCATACGAGTTCACATTACCAAATTTTTCAGCCGTGTCCAAAAAAGCCCCATTTTCAGATAATCGCCGTATTCAAACCCGCCGCTCCGGCGTGCATGGAAAAGGCGTCTTCGCGGTGCAGGATCTGGCTGAAGGTGAGGTCATTATTGAGTATGTTGGCGAAATCATCAGTTGGCCCGAGGCCCTGCGCCGCCATCCGCATGATCCAACCGACCCCAACCACACGTTTTATTTCCATATTGACGCCAAAAACGTCATTGATGCCAAGCATGGTGGCAACTCGTCACGCTGGATCAACCATTCGTGTGATGCGAACTGCGAAGCCGATGAAGACGGTGGGCGGGTGTTCATCAAGGCCCTGCGCAATATCAAGGCTGGCGAAGAACTCAATTACGACTACGGCCTGATCATCGACGAGCGTTACACCCCCAAACTCAAGGCCGAGTACCCCTGCTGGTGTGGTGCCAAAAGCTGTCGCGGCACCCTGCTCGCGCCCAAACGAAACCGCTGAAAGCAGCCATGACCGACGCCCGTGAAGCGACAAACGGCGTGGGGGTCATTCGCTGGCCCGCTGAAGCCATCTGGGAGGCCGTGGCGCCCGATTTGCCGGGGTTTACGGTCGAAGTCCTGCCGCACATCGATTCAACCAACACCGAGCTCATGCGCCGTGCCCACGCCGGGCAGCTGGAGCCCATCTTGCTGGTGGCCGAGCAACAAACAGCCGGCCGGGGCCGCATGGGGCGGCAGTGGCAAAGTGAAGTGGCAGGTGCGAAGACCCCCTCGGGGGGCAGCGCAATACGCGCAGCGACAAGCGTGGGGGCCATCTCTCTTACTTTTTCCCTCGGCTTACCGCTGTCGCCGGCAGACTGGTCGGGCCTGTCGCTGGCGGTCGGGATCAGCGTGGCGCAGAGCCTGCACCCGGATTTGCGCCTCAAGTGGCCCAACGACATCTGGCTGCAGGGGCGCAAGCTGGCGGGCATCCTGATCGAGACCGCCAGTTTTGCCGGATCGCGTTACGTCGTGATCGGCGTGGGAATCAACATTGCCGCGCGAAGCGCCGAGGGACTGTCCACACCACCCGCCTGGCTGGCCGAGGTGTTGCCGGGTGTGGATGCACCGCAGGCCCTGCTGCGACTGGTGCCGCCTCTGGTGCGCGCGGTGCAAGTGTTTGAGACCCACGGGTTTGCGCCATTGCGCCAGCGCTTTGACGCGCTGGATGCCCTGACCGGGCGGGCGGTTGTGCTCAGCGACGGCACCTCGGGCACGGCCAGGGGGGTTGATGCAAGCGGTGCCTTGCTGGTGCATACTTCCTCGGGCATGAAGACCATCAACACTTCAGAAGTGAGTGTGCGCCCCGCTGTGGCGGGGTGCTGAGCCATGTTGCGTCTGGCGGTTTTGTTCCTGCTGCTGTCCAATGCCGTTTATTACGCGTGGACGCATGAGCTGCTGAAGGCCTACGGCTTCGCGCCAGCCCAACAATCAGAGCCCCAGCGCCTCGCCCAGCAAATACGCCCAGAAGCCTTGCGCATTCTGGTCAACGGCGACCTGCCGACGGCAGACACACTGGTGCCAGCCGCTGTACCCAGGCCGCCGGAGTGTTTGCAGGCCGGGTTATTTGATGACACCCAGACGGCGCTGTTGCGCCAGGCCCTGGAGGCCGCCTTGCCAGTCGGTACCTGGCAACTGGACCCGGTGGTGGAGCCCGCCCGCTGGATTGTTTACATGGGCAAATACGCCGATGCCCAGGCGCTGGCTGTCAAGCGCGCGCAACTGGCCTCGCTCAACCTGAAGTTTGAGCCCTTGGTCAACCCGACCCTGGAGTTCGGGCTGTCGCTGGGGGCTTATGAGACGCGCGGTGCGGCCGAGGCACGGCTTGAAAGCCTGAAACAACGCGGCGTGCACACGGCACGTGTGCTGGAAGAGCGGCCGCGGGTGCAGGGCGCCACGCTGCGCATGGCGGCCGTGGACGATGCCCTGCGGGTGAGTCTGGACGCACTCAAACCGGCGCTGGCGGGCAAGCCACTGCGTAGCTGCAAATAAACGGTACGGGCGCGAGGCCGGCCAATCAGGCGTCGCCTGCCGGGAGTGTGCCCCTGGCAGGTTCGGTCTCAAAACGCACACAAAAGCGGGCGCCACAAGGCGTCTGGCCCGGATGGGCCTCCTCCAGGCTGACCTTGGCCTGATGCTGGCGCGCAATTTCCAGCACGATGGACAGCCCCAGGCCCGTGCCGTCCACTTCGGTGCCTAATGACCGGTAAAACGGCTGGAAGATCAGCTCGCGTTCGGCGGCGGCAATGCCGGGGCCGGAGTCTTCCACCTGCAGCAACAAGACCTTGCCAAATGGATCTGCCAGGACCCGGGCCGTGATGATGCCAGGTGCCTCGGGCGTAGACGGCGTGTAGTTGATGGCGTTGTCAATGAGGTTTCGGATCAGCTCCTTGATCAAGGTCGGGTTGCCTTGAAGCGCCACACCGGGGTCGCGCGGCGCAGCGCCTTCGTAGCCCAGGTCCAGTCGTTTGTCCATGGCACGGGCCAGGCAGTCCTGGGTCACCTCCATGGTGAGCCGGGCCAGATCGCAGGGCTGGCGACTCATGGAAGACCCGCTGCTTTCAACCCGGGCCAGCGCCAGCAGCTGGTTGACGGTATGTGTGGCGCGCACGCTGGACCTGCCGATTTGCCGCAGGGATTGTTTGAGATCATGCGCATCAGCGCCCTCCCGCTGCGCCAGGTCGGCCTGCATGCGCAAACCCGCCAGCGGTGTCTTGAGCTGGTGGGCGGCATCCGTCAGAAAGCGTTTTTGTGTGGCGATCGAGTCGGTCAGCCGCATGAACAGGTCGTTCACCGACAGCACCAGTGGCGCGATCTCCAGCGGCACGGCCTGCGTGTCCAGCGGGCTCATGTCATCGGGTTTGCGGGCGCGTATGCGGGCTTCAAGGCGGGTCAGGGGTTTGAGGGCCTGGACCAGTGCCAGCCAGACCAGCAGCACCGCCAGCGGCAGGATGACGAATTGCGGCAGCATCACCCCCTTGGTGATCTCGGTGGCCAGCAGCGAGCGTTTGCCCAGTGTCTCGGCGACCTGCACCAGCACCAGTTTCGAGCCCGGCACGGCGACTTTGACCCAGGTATAGGCCACCTTGACCTCAACCCCACGGATGATGTCGTCACGCAGGCGCACTACGCCCGCCTCGGGCGTTTCGTCCCCGGCGGGCAAAGGCACGTCCTTGTCCCCGCTCAGGTACTCGCCGCGGGCCCCCAGCACCTGGTAATACACCTCGTCTTCATCGTCGGCGTGCAGCAACTCGCGGGCCGGCTGGGGCAAATTGAACTGAACCCGCTGCTGATTGACCGAGACCAGATGCGCCAGCGCCCCGACGTTGTACTCCAGCGCCCGGTCAAACGGTTTGCCCGCCACACCCTGCGCGACCGACCACGTCAAGCCCAGACTCACTGGCCACAGCAACAGCAGGGGCGTCAGCATCCAGTCCAGAATCTCGCCGAACAGCGAACGCTGCTCGCGCTGGAAAAGGTTCAGTGCCATGTTGCAGGCGGGTTAATTGGGGATTTTTTCCAGG
This sequence comes from Pseudomonadota bacterium, assembly GCA_041192445.1. Taxonomy (GTDB): domain Bacteria; phylum Pseudomonadota; class Gammaproteobacteria; order Burkholderiales; family Burkholderiaceae_C; genus Egaibacter. The sequence continues at coordinate 6,981 of JBEEMW010000093.1, forward strand.
CAATAACCAAGACCACGCACGGTGGCAATGCGGACCGGCCCTTTTTCGATTTTCTTGCGCAGGCGGTGGATGTAGACCTCAATTGCGTTGTTGCTCACCTCTTCTCCCCATTCACACAGGCGCTCGACCAGCTGATCCTTGCTCACCAGTCGCCCGGCACGCTGCAACAACACCTCCAGCAAACCCAGCTCGCGGGCTGACAACTCCACCATCTTGCCGTCCAGCGTGGCGACCCGGCCCGACTGGTCGTAGTGCAGCGGGCCATGTTTGATGATGCTGGCCGCTGTTCCCATGCCGCGGCGGCTCAGGGCGCGCACACGGGCTTCCAGCTCCTGCAGGCTGAAGGGCTTGGCCATGTAGTCGTCAGCGCCATAGTCCAGGCCCTTGACCCGCTCGTCGATGCTGTCGGCGGCTGTGAGGATGAGCACCGGCAGCGCCGAGCCGCGCTCCCGAAGCCGCTTGAGGACCTCCAGGCCATGCATTTTTGGCAGGCCCAGGTCGAGAATGAGCAGGTCAAATTCGGTGTTGGTCATCAGGGCGGCGTCCGCCTCGGTGCCACTGGCCACGTGGTCCACGGCGGCGCCGGAGTTGCGCAGGGTGCGCATCAGGCCGTCGGCCAGAACCTGGTCATCTTCGGCAATCAAAATTCGCATGCCAGTCTCCTGTTGGGGTGGGGCGCCGCTTGGCGCTGTGTTCTGCGTGGTGTCGGTGTGCGGGGGTGTTCCATTCTAGGCCGCATAGGCTTCCAGACCAATCTGGATCACGGTGGCAACCTCTTGCCCCACGGCGGCCCGCAACTCTGCTTCGGTCTGCGAAACGGCTCGTTGAAAACCCGCCAGCCACGCCAGGCCGATCGCCGTGAAAACGATGTGTGTGGCCCGGGCATCCCGCAGATCGGCTTGCCGGGACACCAGCGCCCAGGCCTCGCACTGATCGACCAGCTTGCCCATGGCTTGCTTGGTCATGCCCGCACGCGCGGCCAGATCGGTCAAACGGGAACCCTCCAGTGCCAGGTGTCGGGTGATGTGGATGTGGGAGGCGCCCAGCCGCCCACGTGCCGCCAGGTTGGACAAGGCCAGCGGCACCGCCTCGTCAGCCGCCATCAGTTCCAGCACCCGCGCGTCAAAACGCTGCAGCGCCAGATCCATCAGGCGTCCCAAATGGGTGTGGCGCCAGCCGTCGTGTTCAGGGTTGGGTGACATGGCCTTAATGGTAAACCAAATTGACTAAAAAACATGTTTACTTATTTCAACACACCACGTTAAACTACTGTTCAAGCATCCAGCCTGTAATTATGATCAGACGATGCGCCGAACACAACTTATTGATTTTTAAGGAGATTTCCATGGACGCACCGGTCAAGGGCCTCAACCCCGCCAACTCAGCCAACTCTGCCGCCAACAGCGAAAAAGCCAAGGCGCTTCAGGTGGCGCTGGCCCAGATTGAAAAGCAATTCGGCAAGGGCACCATCATGCGCCTGGGCGAAGGCGAGGTGATCGAGGACATCCAGGTCGTCTCCACCGGCTCACTGGGGCTGGATATTGCGCTGGGCGTCGGCGGTTTGCCACGTGGGCGCGTGGTTGAAATCTACGGCCCGGAGTCATCCGGCAAAACCACGCTCACCCTGCAGGTGATTGCCGAGATGCAAAAAATCGGCGGCCAGTGCGCCTTTGTGGACGCCGAGCACGCGCTGGACATCCAGTACGCGCAAAAACTGGGCGTGAATTTGCAAGACCTGCTGATCAGCCAGCCCGACACCGGTGAGCAGGCGCTCGAAATTGTGGACAGCCTGGTGCGCTCCGGTGCGGTCGATCTGATCGTGGTGGACTCGGTCGCGGCCCTGACCCCCAAGGCCGAGCTGGAGGGTGAGATGGGCGACTCCCTGCCCGGTCTGCAGGCGCGGCTCATGAGCCAGGCCTTGCGCAAACTCACCGCCCACATCAAGAAAACCAACTGCATGGTCATCTTCATCAACCAGATCCGCATGAAGATTGGTGTGATGTTCGGCTCGCCTGAGACCACGACCGGTGGCAATGCGCTGAAGTTCTACGCCTCGGTACGGCTGGACATTCGCCGCATCGGCACCATCAAAAAGGGCGACGACGCCATCGGCAACGAAACCCGGGTCAAGGTGGTCAAAAACAAGGTCGCCTCGCCGTTCAAGACGGCCGAGTTCGACATCCTGTTTGGTGAAGGCATCAGCCGCCACGGCGAGATCATCGACATGGGGGTGAACGCCCACATTCTGGACAAATCGGGTGCCTGGTATGCCTACAACGGCGAAAAAATCGGGCAGGGCCGCGACAACGCCCGCGAGTTTCTGCGTGAAAACCCGGATCTGTCGATTGAGATCGAGAACAAGGTGCGTGAGTCGCTGGGCATTCGCCTGCTGCCAACCGCCGTGGAGACCGACACCAAGCCCAAGGCCAAGCCTGCAGGCAAAAAGGCCGACTAGCCCCCACAGAATATGCGCTGATAGCTACCAAAATAATAGCGCCCATGGCGTTTGCCCAACCCGCCCTCTCCCTCAAAGGCCGTGCCCTGCGTCTGCTGGGCGGGCGGGAGCATTCACGCGCCGAGCTGGAGCGCAAGCTGAAAGCGCATGAGGAAGCGCCCGGTGACCTGGCCCGGGTGCTGGACGAACTCCAGGCCAGGGGCTTCATCAACGAGCAGCGGGTGGTGGAGTCGGTGATCAACCGGCGTGCCGGCAAACTGGGCACGGCGCGCATCCGGCAAGAGCTGCAAGGCAAGGGCCTGGACCCGCAGGCGGTGATGCAGGCCGTGGCCGGGCTTGCGGCGACCGAGCTGGATCGTGCCCGTGAGGTGTGGCGCAAGAAGTTTGGGCAAAAATATGGCGGGGCGTCAGACGGGCAGCCAGACCCGCCGGTGGTGGACGCCGCCGAGCGTGGTAAACAGATGCGTTTTCTGGCGGCACGCGGTTTTGGCGGCGACACCATTCGCCGGGTCGTCACAGGTGCCAGAGACGACTTGCCGGATGACGCTTGAGCCTTACAACCCCAGCATCAACTTCATGTTCTGCACAGCCGCCCCGCTGGCCCCCTTGCCCAGGTTGTCCAGGCGGGCAATCAGCACGGCGTGGCGAAAATCATCGGCGCCACCGTGGTTGGCGAACACCCGAAGCTCCATTTTGTTGGTGTCTTGCAGCGCTACGGCGTCCAGTTTGTCACCTGCCGGTGCGGCCTCTACCGTGACCCACTCGCTTGCGGCGTAGTGTTTGGCCAGGGCCTCGTGCAGGTCTTGCGCGCCGGGTTTGCCAGGTAGCATATCCAGGTGAAGCGGCAGCTGCACCAGCATGCCCTGTTTGAAATTGCCCACTGAGGGAATAAACAGGGGCCTGCGGGTCAGACCCGTGTATTTCATGATTTCCGGGATGTGTTTGTGTTTGAGCCCCAGGGCGTAGACCTCAAACGCCGGGGCCTGGCCCGTCTCATAGGCTTCAATCATGGTGCGCCCACCCCCGGAATAGCCGCTGACGGACGGCAGCGTGAGTGCCAGGTCACGCGGAATCAGCCCGGCGTCGATCAGGGGGCGAATCAGGGCAATGGCGCCCGTGGCGTAGCAGCCGGGGTTGGCCACGCGCCGGGCGCCGGCCACCGCCTCCTGCTGTCCGGCCACGAGTTCGGGGAAACCAAACACCCAGCCCGGTGCGGTGCGGTGGGCCGTGGACGCATCAATGATTTTGGGGCCAATTTGGCCGCTGGCCCTCGCCAATTCATCGATCATTGCTACGGATTCAATAGCGGCTTCATCATGCAGGCACAACACCACCAGATCGACCTGGGCCATCAGCGCGCGTTTGGCGGCGGCGTCCTTGCGCAGCTCGGGGGCAATGCTGACCAGCTCGATTTCAGGCATGGCCTGCAGCCGTTCGCGAATCTGCAGACCGGTGGTTCCGGCCTCGCCGTCGATGAATACTTTATGCATGGTGACGTCCTTTTGGGTCAGTGGGGCGGGCATTTTGAAGGCGCTTTTGTAAGTCAAACTCAAGTTTGGTGCATTGCAACATGATACATTCCATGGCTGTGCCCAGCCCCCGTCACAGAACCCGGCTGTTGTGTGATGGGATGGAATTTACCCGTTCCTGAGAAAGACCTCATGAAGATTCACGAATACCAAGGCAAGGAAATCTTGCGCCAAGCTGGTGTACCGGTGCCTCGCGGCATTCCGGCCTTCACCGTTCAAGAAGCGGTGGAAGCCGCCCAAAAACTGGGTGGCCCGGTGTGGGTGGTCAAGGCGCAAATTCACGCCGGTGGCCGTGGCAAGGGTGGCGGCGTCAAGCTGGCCCGCTCGATCGACGATGTCAAAAAAATCGCTGGCGAAATTCTGGGCATGCAGCTCATCACCCATCAGACCGGCCCCGAAGGCCAAAAAGTCCGCCGCCTGCTGATCGAAGACGGCGCCGATATCAAAAAAGAATACTACGTGTCGGCCGTGACCGACCGTGCCACCCAGCGTGTGGCGTTCATCGTCTCGTCTGAAGGCGGCATGGACATCGAACACGTTGCTGAAACGACACCCGAGAAAATCATCACCGAGTTTGTTGATCCAGCCACCGGCCTGACCGACGCGCAAGCAAAAATGCTCGCCGAGAGCATTGGCGTGCCCGCCGGCTCCGTTGCCCAGTGCATGGACGTGTTGCAAAAGCTGTACAAGGTATACATGGACACGGACGCGTCGCTGGTCGAGATCAACCCCCTGATTTTGGAGGGCAACGGCGGCATCAAGGCGATTGACGCCAAGTTCAACTTTGACGCCAACGCCCTGTTCCGTCACCCGGAAATCGTGGCTTACCGCGATCTGGACGAAGAAGATCCGGCCGAAGTCGAAGCCAGCAAGTTTGATCTGGCCTACATCAGCCTGGACGGCGACATCGGCTGCCTGGTCAACGGTGCCGGTCTGGCCATGGCCACCATGGACACCATCAAGCTGTTTGGCGCCGAGCCCGCCAACTTCCTGGACGTGGGCGGCGGTGCCACCCCCGAGAAGGTCACGGAAGCCTTCAAGATCATGCTGAAAAACCCCAAGGTCAAGGCCATTCTGGTCAACATCTTCGGCGGCATCATGAAGTGCGACACCATCGCCACCGGCGTGATCACGGCCTGCAAAGCCACCAACCTGAGTGTGCCGCTGGTCGTGCGCATGAAGGGCACCAACGAAGACTTGGGCAAGAAGATGCTGGCCGAGTCCGGTCTGCCCATCATCAGCGCCGACACCATGGCCGACGCAGCCCAAAAAGTGGTTGCCGCCGTCAAAGCCGCAGCGTAAGGAAACATCATGTCGATTCTCATCAATAAAGACACCAAGGTCATCACCCAGGGCATCACCGGCAAGACCGGTCAGTTCCACACTGAAAAGTGCCAGGAATACGCCAACGGTAAAAACTGCTTTGTGGCGGGTGTGAACCCCAAGAAGGCTGGCGAGTCCATTTTTGGCATTCCCATTTTTGCCTCCGTCTCGGAAGCCGCCAAGAACACTGGCGCCACCGTGTCGGTCATCTACGTGCCGCCAGCGGGCGCAGCCGCTGCGATCTGGGAAGCCGTTGAGGCGGATCTGGACCTGGCCATCTGCATCACCGAAGGCATCCCGGTTCGCGACATGCTGGAGTTGCGCAACAAAATGCGCGCCAAGGAAGCGGCCGGCGGCAAGAAGACCCTGTTGCTGGGCCCCAACTGCCCGGGTTTGATCACGCCTGACGAAATCAAGATCGGCATCATGCCCGGCCACATTCACCGTGCCGGTCGCATTGGTGTGGTCAGCCGCTCCGGCACGCTCACCTACGAAGCGGTGGCGCAATTGACCGAAATCGGTCTGGGCCAGTCCAGCGCGGTCGGTATTGGTGGTGACCCCATCAATGGCCTCAAGCACATCGACATCATGAAGGCTTTCAACGACGATCCGGACACCGACGCCGTCATCATGATTGGCGAAATCGGCGGCCCTGACGAAGCCGAAGCGGCGCGCTGGTGCAAGCTCAACATGAAAAAACCCATTGTTGGCTTCATCGCCGGTGTGACCGCGCCCGCAGGCAAACGCATGGGCCACGCCGGTGCCTTGATCTCGGGCGGCGCCGACACGGCGGATGCCAAGCTGGCCGTCATGGAAGAGTGTGGTTTCACCATCACACGCAATCCATCGGAAATGGCGAAGTTGCTGAAAGCGATGCTGTAAGCAGAATTACCAACTACCCGGCGGTCAGGAGGCCGCTAAACTGTCGGTTAGCCAAAGGCGCCCAGAACGGCTTGTTTTGGGCGCCTTTTGTATTTTCGTATTCATATCACTGGAGAAACGCAGATGGAACTGCTGCAAAGCGCCGATTTCTGGATCGGTTTGATCAAAATTATCTGGATCAACATCATTTTGTCGGGCGATAACGCCGTGGTCATTGCCCTGGCCGCCCG
>JBEEMW010000094.1:0-24119 GCA_041192445.1 Pseudomonadota bacterium
GCTTGAGATTGTGCAAAAGCATTTGGTGCAATTGCAAAAGCTGAAGCCAAGGCGAGCGGAAGCGCAGCAAGGCGCAGTGAAGGTGTAAAAGTTTTCATGTCAAAGTAATACCAAGAATAAAACCCTTTGCCGTCGTCCCCGACAGCACATGGGCGTAACGATTGCACAGTCAAACTTGTATTTTTGACGTGCAACCACCTTGTTGGCCGGTATCCGGGCTGGTGAAACAACCTCCATCGCCTTCCCAAGCATGTGTTCAAAACGCTCAGTGGCTGTGATGGAAGCGGAATCTAACTAAGTTTCAAGATTCGACCACTTACCGTTGCGGGGGCAGCACAGGTTGGGTTGGTGAAAAGCTAAGTTCCCACTTTACCCCCCTGTTTCCCGTTGAACTGCAGCGTGCGAACCACACTGCGAGCACCAACACCCTGATTTTACGCTATGGGCAGGGGTCAAACCCTACAATGTCGGGTCTATGGCGAATCCCACCCAAATCGACCAAATTGCCGAACGCGTAGAGCGGTTGCTCGTGCGTCACGCCGAACTGCAGCGCACCAATGCCTTGCTGGCCGCACAAGTCGACACACTTGCCCAAGAGCGCGATTCGCTGAAATCCCGGCTGTCCGCAGCACGGGCGCGGGTAGATGCCCTGCTGGAGCGTCTGCCAGAAATATCTTCAGCACCGGCAATTGGCGAACACAGGACGCCGTCATGAAGCAACTCGAAGTGCAAATCATGGGGCAAAGCTATTTGCTGGGCTGCCCCGAGGGCGGCGACGCACGCCTGCTGGAAGCGGTCGAACGGGTCGATACAGCCATGTGCAAAATTCGTGATGGCGGCAAGGTCAGGGCGCGTGACCGCATTGCCGTTCTGGCCGCGCTGAACCTGGCTTTTGACCTGGGTGACCGCAGCGCGGCGGCACCCCATGCGCCAGCCGGGCCGACCAGCCGGGCCAGTTCTGGCGAAGGCGATGACCCGTTTTTGGGGTCACTGCTCAGCCGCCTGGACAATGCCCTGGGTGATGACGGCCAGCTGCTCTGATTTCATCTTAAAACTTCTCAAACGCACGCGCCAAGGCCTACAATTCGCACTGTCTGCAGTGCTCATCGGGCTTTATATTTCCTTGTACCAATGCTCTTAGAGCCCGGGCCTGGAACATCACTGGTCAAGCGTGATCATCTCGCGTTAGATGAACCCAATGTCCAGTTGACCTAGCCCACCTGAACTGTGGTTCAGGATGCCGGTCCGGTGGCCTGCAGACACCTTTTTTCGCTGACTCCCCGTCTCTCGCCAACCACCCCGATGAATCTGGAACCCCTTCTCATTTTTGAGCTTGCCGTACTCGGGCTGGCAACGGGATTTCTGGCCGGGCTGTTGGGCATTGGCGGCGGGATGATCATGGTGCCAGCCATGACTTTCATCATGTCGGGGCGGGGTGTTCCACCTGATTTGTCCGTCAAGATGGCGATTGCCACGTCGATGGCAACCATCATGTTCACGTCTGTCGCCAGCGTTCGGGCACACCACAAACGCGGTGCCGTGCGCTGGGACCTGGTGCGAGGTCTGGCGCCGGGTATTGTGCTGGGCGGCATAGCCGCCAGTCTGGGCGTTTTTTCCCTTCTCAAGGGTTCCTGGCTGGCGATATTTTTCGCCCTGTTTGTGAGCTTTTCTGCCACTCAAATGTTTTTGGACCGCAAACCGGCTCCCAGCCGACAGGTGCCCGGTGTCGCCGGTCAGATCGCGGCGGGCAGTGTCATCGGTTTCCTGTCAGGACTGGTGGGCGCAGGCGGCGGTTTCGTCAGCGTGCCTTTCATGACCTGGTGCAACGTGGCCATTCACAACGCGGTGGCAACCAGCGCTGCACTGGGTTTTCCGATTGCGGTGGCAAATGTGGTGGGCTATGTGATTGCCGGCAACAGCATCGCGCACTTGCCACAGGGGTCGTTGGGCTATATCTGGTTACCGGCTCTGGTGGTCATTGCAGTCTGCAGTGTTTTAACGGCACCGCTGGGCGCCAAAGCAGCGCATCAATTGCCGGTCAGGCAACTCAAACGTATTTTTTCCAGCATTTTGTATGTTCTGGCCACCTACATGCTGTGGAAAGGCCTGCGCGGCTAGGCGGCCACCGACGTGCTGCCAGGCAGTTTAGCCACGAGTTTTTCAAAGTCTGCAGCGCGAAGACCGGGTGAACACAGAAACCCCTGGAACGATTCACATTTCAAACCCGCCAGGTAATCCCGTTGTTCAGGCGTTTCCACCCCTTCGGCAACGACGGCCAATTTAAGGGCACGCGCCATGCCGATGGTGGCACTGACAATGGCACGGTCGCTTTCGTCTCCGGGCAGTCCCATCACGAAGGATCGATCGATTTTGAGTTTGGTAATGGGAAACTTCTTCAGATAAGCCAGACTGGAGTAACCCGTGCCAAAGTCATCGATGGACAAGCCCACGCCAAGCGCGGCCAGCTCATGCAGGCGGTCCAGCGCGTCATTGGCATCCTTCACCAGAATCGACTCGGTCATCTCCAGCTCAAGCAAATGAGGGCTCAGGCCAACATCGTGCAAGGCACCTGCAATGCGCTCCACAAAGTTGGATTGCTGAAACTGCAACGCCGACACATTGATCGATACCGTGACCGGCCGCTCCATGGTTTGCCACAGGGCTGCCTGCCTTACCGCCTCATCCAGTACCCAGTCGCCTATATTGATGATCAGCCCGGACTCTTCCGCCAACGGAATGAACACTGCCGGCGAAACTTCACCCAATTCAGCATCGGTCCACCGGATCAGTGCCTCGGCACTGCGCAGCTCGCCCGTTTGCAAGCAGATTTGTGGCTGGTAATGCAATCTGAAAAGGCCCAGCGTTAAGGCCTGGCGCATCGCATGTTCCATCTTCATGCGGGACAAAATGTCTGCATTCATTTGCGGCTGGTAGAAGCGGAAATTCCCCCGGCCCTGCTCCTTGACCTGGTACATCGCCGTGTCTGCACATTTGATCAGCGTGTCCAGCGACCGCCCATCCTGGGGGTACAGCGCCACACCGATGCTGCAGCCCACTGAAAAACTCATCTCGTCCACCTTGAAAGGTTGAGACAGGGCCTCCAGAATCCGCCGTGCGGCGATTTCGGCACCCCGCTGGTCAACGCCATCCAGGAATACCGCAAACTCGTCGCCTCCCAAACGGCAAAGTGTGTCCACATCCCGCAGGCGCTGCTTGATGCGATGCGCCACTTCGATCAACACACGGTCGCCAAAAGCGTGCCCCATGGAATCGTTGATATTCTTGAACCGGTCCAGGTCGAGGAAGAAAACACCAAACTGGCCATTGTTCCTCTCGGCAATATGCAGCGCAAACTCAACGCGCTGGGCCAGCAGCAGGCGATTTGGCAAACCCGTCAGTGAATCACTGTAGGCGAGCTGTTCAATGCGTTTTTGAGCTGCCAGCTCTTCCGTCAAATCCTTGAAGTAAGCGATGGTGTGAAGCGCCACGCCCTGTTCGTCGCGCAGCGCAACCCAGGACACCTCGATGGCGCAACTCGACTGCCCTTCCCGTCCGAGCCACAGGCGCCCTTGCCAGGAACCCTCATGGGTGAGTCGCTGTGAAACAGCATCAAAAAAATATCGGTCGTTCGGGTCAAAAAACAAACTGCCGGCATTGGAACCAATCAGTTGCATTTTGGCCAGGCACGTCAACCGCTCACACGCCGGATTACTCGCGACAACCTGAAAATCAGGCCCGGTAATGAGGATGGCCTCCAGGCTTGATTCAAATACTTTGGAGGCCAGACGCAATTGCGACTCGGCTCCGATACGCAGCGAGATATCGCGGTACGAAAACACCCGGCCAATGGCCCGCCCGTTGCTCAATTCAGGCTGGGAGACGCGCTCCAGAATACGCCCTGAGCGCAAGATCAAACCGTCCACCGATTTAAGCAGCGGTGATCTGAAGAGCTCGTTCATTCGGCCCGCATAGTGCTCGCTGTCGAGTACGCCGTTTTTAAGATGCGCATAGACCGCCGCGTCGCTGTGACTCACCAGCAGGTCTTCAGGCACATCCCACAAATCGGCAAACAGCCGGTTGTAGTTCCGGATTCGGCCATTGAGATCACAAACCAGAATGCCGTCTGCCGTGGACTCCAGCGTGGCCCGCAGATCGGCGACGGAGCGCTCCAGCTCCTGCGCAACGCGTTGCTCCGCACTGAGGTTGCGCAAACTCACCAAAAACAGCGCCGTCCCGTCATCAACAACCACTGGACGAACATGCCGTGCAACCGGCACGATCACACCATCTGGACGCTGCAGCTGGGTTTCGGAGTGAATGCTGTCACTCAATCCATTCGCCACGTCGGCCCAGAAAAATTGATCCTCCGGGCTGGACATGAGTTCGAGCACAGGCCGGTCAATCAGATCTTGCGCGGATGTGCCCATCAAATCGGCGCCCGCCAGATTGACCGCCTGCACCTGAAGGCTTGAAGCCTCCACCAGCCAGACGGCATCGGGCAATCCGTCCAGCAGCGAGAGCCAGAGTGGCCGGGTCACGCGACAAGGGCTCCTGGCGTGATTTCCGGGGTCTTCTCGAAAAAATAGCTGATTCGCTGGCGCGGCGACAAATACTCTGCGGCAGCCCTTGGCAAGCTGGACGGTTTGAGGCTTCGCCGGATGCCTATCGTGGGTGCATGCTCCAGGTCGATGATCAATGCTTCGTGTTTTGAGACACTGGGCTCATGAACAATGACACGCGGCTTCAACGGACGGGATGAATTCACGGACACCACAAGCGCGAAGCGATCATCAATCAACTGAACGACCGAGCCTGGCGGATACACCCCCATCATCCGGATAAAGGCACTCAGCGCCACACTGTCAAAACGCGTTTTGAGTTGCGAAAAAATCAATGACAGTGCTTCATGGGGAGTTGAAGCCGACGTTGATTGGCCCGGATTGCACAGGTTTTCGTACCGATTCACGAGTGCCAGAATTTTTCCTGGCATCGACATGCTGTCACCCTTCAGTCTGGCCGGAAAACCACTCGCATCGATCATTTCATGGTGTTGGGCAATTGCCCGCAATGCCGCAGGGCTAAGGTCCATGCGCTTGCCCATGAAGATGCTTTGGGCAACGTGCTCCTGATAGAGCTTGTATTCCGATGGTGAGAAGGCCTCATCCAGCAGCCGCACACGTTCTGGCAAACGGCTTTTCCCCGCATCATGCAAAAACGCGGCCATACCCAGATCGAGCATGTCCTGACTGGACAGCCCGACCGATTTACCCAGTAAAAGGGACAGGACCGTCACGTGAACCGAATGCATCGACGCCTTGTCGCCAGCAGTCTCTGACAAAAGCCGCAACGCCGAATCGCCCTTGCTCAAAATATCGCCTACAAACCCACTCACAAGAGCCTCACATTGCGTCCGGGCTTCATGCGGTTTCTGGTTGATTTGGTCCAATACCTCTGCGTATTGCCGCGTGGCATTGCCAAACTGACGCTCGCAGACAACCAGACTATGCTGCTGGTTGCTGATCAATTGAGCGCGCTGAAGGCGAAATCGCTCGCCTTCCGAAATTGCGGCCTCTGGTCTATCTTCTTGCGGGGCATCGATGGCCGAAACGGTTTCAATCGTCAGGACTGTGGGCTGGCCAGGGATTGCCGGAATGGCGATGATGGGGCCGGTGTCACTTTTGACGGGCACATAACGAACCCGGGTCAACCCCAGTTCACTCAAGGTCTGAATCTGTTTCTCGGAAGAGATTTTGAAGCTCCCCGTAGGGAACGGATGATCCATCCAGCCGAGTTCCAGCTCGACGTACATGCCGACCTGCAGGCGATCAATATCCACAAATTCAGTCTGGATTGGCCTCATACTTGAAAAAACGCTGATTCCCATGACCCCTTATCGTCAACCTGGACAAGAACATTATGGGCACCATCATTTGAATTGCCGGGGCATCTGCGCCATCAGGGCTTAGTGCCAACAGTCCACGTGTGTTTGATCACAAAAAAACCCGCCGAAGCGGGTTTTTTTGTTGTGGTGACAACAGTGCGCCGTGGGCACTGTTGCACGGGCACCAGTTCAGCCCATGTGCAGGCCACCATTGACGGAGAAGTCAGCCCCCGTGGTGTAGCCACCCTCTTCGGACGCCAGCCAGGCAATGATGGACGCGATCTCGCTGGGTTTACCCAAACGCTTCACAGGGATAGTGGCAACGATCTTGGCCAGCACGTCCTCACGGATGGCGTTCACCATGTCGGTGCCAATATAGCCAGGGCTCACGGTGTTGACCGTCACGCCCTTGGTGGCCATTTCCTGAGCCAGCGCCATGGAAAAACCGTGCATACCGGCTTTGGCAGCCGAATAGTTGGTTTGCCCTGCCTGGCCTTTTTCGCCGTTGACGGATGAAATGTTGATGATGCGGCCCCATCCTTTTTCAACCATGTCAGCCACCACTTGCTTGGTGACATTGAACATGCTGTTCAGGTTGGTCTCAATCACCGAATCCCAGTCTTCGCGCGTCATCTTCAGGAACATGCGGTCTTTGGTGATGCCGGCGTTGTTCACCAGCACATCAATGCTGCCATGTTCGGCCTTGGTTTTGGTGAAGGCTTCGACGGTAGAGTCCCAGGCACCCACATTGCCAACCGATGCATAGAAGGTGTAGCCCAGCGCAGCCTGCTCACCAATCCACTTGACATGGTCACGGGTTGGGCCGCAGCCGGCAATGACCTTGAAGCCTTCTTTATGCAGGCGCTGGCAAATGGCGGTACCGATACCACCCATACCGCCGGTGACGTAAGCTACTTTTTGACTCATGATGTGTTCCTCTTTGGTTTTACTTGCTACAAAATTATCGGTAAAAATCAGCGCTCAATGGTCAGGGCAACACCCATGCCGCCACCGATGCACAGAGACGCGATGCCTTTTTTGGCGTCGCGTTTTTGCATCTCATGCAGCAGCGTCACCAGAATGCGGCAGCCAGACGCACCAATCGGGTGGCCAATGGCAATGGCGCCGCCATTCACGTTGACCTTGGACGTGTCCCAACCCATTTCGTTGTTGACAGCGCAGGCCTGAGCCGCAAAGGCTTCGTTGATTTCGAGCAGATCCAGATCCTGCGCTTTCCAGCCTGCACGCTGCAGGGCTTTGGTGGAGGCGGGCACGGGGCCCATGCCCATGAAGGCGGGGTCCAGACCACTGGTGGCAAAGCTGGCGATACGGCCAAGGGGCTTCAAGCCAAGCGCGGCTGCCTTCTTGGCGGTCATCACCATCACGGCGGCAGCGCCGTCATTGATGCCGGAAGCATTGCCTGCGGTCACGCCACCGGCCTTGTCAAACGCGGGGCGCAGACCTGCCAGCACTTCAGCGCTGGTTTTGCGGTTGATGAACTCGTCGGCTGCAAAAACAATCGGGTCACCCTTTTTCTGGGCGATGCTGAACGGCATGATTTCGTCCTTGAACCGGCCCGCCTCTTGCGCAGCAGCTGCTTTTTGCTGGCTGGCCAGCGCCAGTGCGTCCTGCATGTCGCGGGTAATGCCGTATTTTTTGGCCACGTTTTCAGCCGTGATGCCCATGTGGTACTGGTTGTAAACGTCCCACAGGCCGTCCACAATCATCGAATCAATCATTTTCCAGTCACCCATGCGCTGGCCGTCACGCGAGCCCAGCAACACGTGAGGTGAGGCGCTCATGTTTTCCTGACCACCCGCGATCACGATCTCGCTGTCGCCATAGGCCACAGCCTGTGCGGCCAGCATCACGGCCTTCAGGCCGGAGCCACAGACCGCATTGATGGTCAATCCGGGTGTGCCTTGGTGCAGCCCGCTCTTGAGGACGGACTGACGGGCCGGGTTCTGGCCCGCACCCGCTGCCAGCACCTGGCCCATGATGACTTCACCAACCTGGTCGGCCGCCAGACCACTGCGTTTGAGAACCTCGGCGATGATGGCTGCACCCAGCTCGGTAGCGGGTGTTTTGGCGAGGGTTCCGCCGAATTTGCCGACGGCGGTGCGGGCGGCTGAAACGATTACGATGTCTTCCATTTTTTGTCTCCTGAGTAAAAATTGATGTCTTAATTGTTGTCTTGAATACGGGCGCTTAAACCTTGGCCTTCACATACCGGCCGGGTGCCGCTTCGATGGCTTTGTATTTGCCTTTTGCAGCCGTATTGGCAGGCCCGCTGGCATAGGTCTTGGGCGCAGCAATTTGCTTGCCGGCATGGCTCTTGAGCCAGGTGGCCCAATCGGTCCACCAGCTGCCCGGATGTTCCGTGGCGCTGGCAATCCAGTCGTCTACTGCGGGCGGAAACTGGTCTGCCGGCGCAATCCAGTGACTGCGCTTTTTCTTGCTCGGTGGGTTAATCACCCCGGCAATGTGTCCCGAGGCACCCATCACAAAACGCTTTTTACCCGGCAAATGCTGGGTCGAGGCATAGGCGCCGCCAATCGGCACGATGTGATCCTCACGGGAACCGTAGATATACACCGGCAAATCCAGCTTGCGCAAATCGATCTTCTCACCACATACGGTGGCCTGGCCGGGCTTGACCAGGCGGTTTTCAAGATAGGTGTTGCGCAGGTACCAGGCGTAAAACGGGCCCGGCAGGTTGGTGGAATCGCTGTTCCAGTACAGCAGGTCAAACGGCGGCGGCGTCTCGCCCTTGAGGTAGTTGCCCACCACGTAGTTCCATACCAGGTCGTTGGGCCGCAGAAACGAGAAGGTGGACGCCAGGTCTGTGCCCTTCATCATTCCGCCCTTGCCCATCTCTTTTTCCCGGTGCGCCACTGACGCCTCGTCGATGAAGATGTCCAGGATGCCGGTATCGGAGAAATCCAGCAAAGTAGTCAGCAATGTCGCACTGCAGACCGGCAAGTCCGTGGTGGAGTCTTTCACGCCCTTTGCACCCTTGGTAGTTTTTGCACCCTTTGCGCCATCTCTGCGGGCGGCAAGAACCGCCATTGCCGTGGTCAAAATGGTGCCGCCGACACAAAAACCCAAGGCATTAATGCTTTCAGCCCCCGTGATATCTTGGGTTACCGCTATCGCTTTGATAGCGCCATTTTCGATGTAATCGTCCCAGGTCTTGTGGGTCAGTGAGGCGTCCGGGTTGCGCCAGCTCACCACAAACGTGCGATGCCCCTGCTCCACGGCATACCGGATCAAGGAGTTTTCAGGCTGCAGGTCAAGAATATAGAACTTGTTGATACACGGTGGCACCAGCAAAAACGGCTTCTCAAAAACCTTCGCCGTGAGTGGCTTGTATTCCAGGAGCTGAAACAATTCATTCTCGAAAACCACGGCACCTTCACTGGTGGCCACATTTTTGCCCACCTCAAAAAGGCTTTCGTCGGTCATGGAGACATGGCCCTGGCGCATGTCGTGCAGCAGGTTTTTAAGCCCCAGGGCAATGCTTTCGCCCTTGGTATCAATCGCTTTTTTCTGGGCTTCTGCGTTGAGGGCCAGAAAATTGCTGGGTGCAGACGCAGCCATCCACTGCTCGACCGCGAAACGCACCCGCGTGCGGGTCTTTTCATCGGCTTCAACGGCATCGGCCAAGCCCATCAAGGTACGGGAATTCAAAAGATAGTTGGCGGCAGAAAAGGAAGCCATCGGGTTGCTGCGCCAGCCCTCACCCGAAAAACGCCGGTCAGTGGACACCGGGCTGGTCCCAAAACCCTGGCTCCAGAGCTCGGTGGCTTCCTTGATGTACTGCTGTTGCAGCGCCTCCATTTTGGCTGGCGCAAGGGTCATTTCAGGCATCGGCAGTGGCGATGTCGCCATGCCCATGCCCTCGCCGGGAGGCTGCAGGTTCTGAAGCGTCTGCATGGCTTTCGTCCAGCTGTCGCCGAACGATTGCTGGAATTGTTCGGCCGATTGGGCCCAAAATTCCGGGGTATTCTGATGCACGATGTCTCCTCGCGATCTAACTTATTAGTAATAACCCTAAGTATCTCAGCTTTCACCCGTCAGAATACTGACATTTTCGAAATAAGCATATCCATGTACATCGTTCCCATCGGTTGGCTTTATGTGGCACTCATGATGGCGGTGGCCGAAGCCACTGGCACCAGCGGAACCATCCTTGGTGCCATTGTCACATTTGTACTCTATGGCATGGTGCCAGTGGCATTGGTGGTTTACCTGATGGGCTCTCCTGCCCGCAAGCGTGCTATTCGTGCTAGGGAAGCAGGCAGTGAAACAGGTCTTGAACCAGGCTTTGAACCTGGTCTTGGCGAAAAGCCTGGACCTGCATCCTTGTCGCCACAGCCTTCAAACCCGCCAGATGCAGGCCACCATTCGTCCGCTGCCCCCCAGATTGACCGTGTCCCGCCGGTGGGAAAAGAGTCGTGACCGGTTGCTGACCGTGCACCAGGCGGCGCTGCTGTCGTTGCCATAAATCCGGGTCATACCCATCGCCTGCAGGCGCTGGCGGGCCAGGCCCGCCAGGTCTGCCAGCCATTTACCCCCCTCACCGGGCAAAAACAAGGCCTGGGCGGCCACGTCATGTGACACAAAGGCATCACGCACCTCCGGCCCCACTTCAAATGCCTGGGGACCAATACACGGACCGAGCCACGCCAGCATGGCAGGCGCTATTGAATGAATAGCTGGTGACGCATATCTGACGGGGGCTACAGTGCTAAAGCACTCAGAAAAATTGGAAACAGCGGACTCCAGAACGCCTTGCTCAAGCCCGCGCCAGCCAGCGTGTGCTGCGGCCACAACCCGGCCCTCGCTGTCGGTGAAGAGCACCGGCAAACAATCGGCCACCATCACCGTACAGGCCACACCTGTGTTGGCGGTGACGGCGGCGTCGGCCACCACACCGTCCGGGGTAGAGGCGTCGATGGTGAGTACCCCGGTGCCGTGAACCTGCTGCAGGTACACCGGATGGGCACCCAGCATGTCATGCACGATTTTCCGGTTGGCCGACACGCTTTCAGGCCTGTCGTGCACATGGTCACCCAGGTTCAGGCTGTCAAAAGGGGCGCTGCTGACACCGCCAGCACGCGTGGTGAAAACAGCCCGCACATGGGCCGGGGCTGGCCAATCGGGAGCGATCCAGTCGGGATGAGGTTTCATGGCCAGTCGCGGGGACTCACCGCCTGTATCTGGCTCAAACCTCGTTGTCCGGGCAGCTCGACGGCTGGGATTGCCGGAACGCTTCCAGCTTCATGCAGGCATCAAACGCCGCCATGGTGCGGGGCAGTCCCGCCAGGCTCACATCAAACCGTTTGCCATTGAAGATTTGTGGCACCAGGCAGCAATCAGCCAATGTGGGCGTGTCGCCAAAACAATAGGTCGCTGCAGGCAACAGTGACAACTGCCGCTCAAAACTTTCCAGACCTTCACGCACCCAATGGCGATACCAGGCGTTTTTGGCTTCTTCATCAACCTTGAGCTCTTTCACCAGATATTTCAGCACCCGCAGGTTGTTCAAGGGGTGAATTTCACACGCAATCGACTGCGCCAGCGCGCGCACACGGGCCCTGCCCAAAACGTTGGCGGGCAGCAGCGCGGGCGTGGGGTGGGCCTCATCCAGATACTCGATGATGGCCATGGACTGTGACAGGCGCGCGACCTCACCCGTTGCGCTGTCCAGCTCCAGCATGGGCACCAGCGCTTCGGCAGAAATCGATGTGAAGGTGCCTAGTTTGTGGTCACCCCGCGCCAGATGCACCGGCACGTACTCATATGGCAAGCCCTTGAGCGCCAGGGCAATGCGAACGCGAAACGAGGCCGACGAGCGGAAGTAGTTGTAGAGTTTCATGGGCATTAGCATAAACCGGATAATCTCAACGCGCACCCGCAGGAATCCGTTGTGCGCCGGCCCCACGCACGTTTTGATCCAGGAATACCCATGTCTGCCAACCCTGTTGCCTCCAGCCCCGTCGTCAGCCTCACACCCCTGGGCTTCCCCTGGGTCACGATTGACCCCTTTTTGTTTTGTGTCTACCACGACGACGCCTACCCCGAAGGCAATGCGGCATTCGGGCCGAATGCATCGCTGGCGGGCCGCGACATGGGACAGGACTTTGCCGGCAAGGATGGCTGGCGCATGTACCACGGGCTCACTGTCCCCGGTTTTCCGTCTCACCCGCACCGCGGGTTTGAGACTGTGACCATCGTGCGCAAGGGCCTGATCGACCATTCGGACTCGCTGGGTGCCACGGCCCGCTTTGGCGGCGGCGACGTGCAGTGGCTGACCGCCGGGCGCGGCATTGTGCATTCGGAAATGTTCCCGCTGCTCAACGCCTCTCAAACCAATCCGCTTGAACTGTTCCAAATCTGGCTGAACCTGCCGGCCAAAAACAAGATGGTGGAACCCCACTTCACCATGTTCTGGTCTGAAAAAATCCCTCGCAAGGCGTTTACGGATGCGGGAGGCCTGAGCACGGAAGTGAGTTGCATCGCGGGCCAGATCAATGGTGTTGACGCCCCGTTGGCGCCGCCGCCCGATTCATGGGCCTCGCAGGCACAGGCTGATGTGGCCATCTGGACGATCAAGATGGCCCCCGGTGCCCGCTGGACGCTGCCAGGTGCGTCCCCCGGCACCCGGCGCAACCTGTACTTCTTCAAGGGCCGGCAGGTGACAGTCGGTGGACAAAACATCACCGACCATGCCGCCATTGAACTCAACGCCAGCGTCGACGTGGAACTGGTCAATGGCGACCAGACCAGTGAATTCCTGGTGCTGCAAGGCAAGCCGATTGCCGAGCCCGTGGCGCAATACGGGCCGTTCGTGATGAATACCCAGGCCGAAATCCACCAGGCCTTTGCTGACTACCGCCGCACCGAATTTGGCGGCTGGCCGTGGCCCGACAATGCACCCGTGCATGGGGCACAGCCCCGCCGGTTTGCCCGACACGCGGATGGCCAGGTGGAGACACTGGCCATCCAGAACCCGCTCTGAAACAAGCTCACAGGACCCCACATGATTCTGGAAATTGCCGATATTCGCATCCACCCTGGCCAAAACGCCGCGTTTGAAGAAGCCGTTGCTCACGGGCTGGGCACCGTCATATCAAAGGCCAAAGGGTTTCAGGGGGGCAAAATCCACAAGGGCATCGAGAGCCCTGAGCGCTACCTGCTGCAGATTGTCTGGGACACGCTGGAAGACCACACGATGGGTTTTCGGGGAGGTCCACTTTTTGTGCAGTGGCGCGCCATTGTGGGGCCGTTTTTTGCCGGGCCACCCTCGGTAGAACATTTCACCCAAGTCTAGGCCTGGACTGGATCTGGATTAGCCCGGGATTAAACCTGGATTAGATCTGGGTGTCGTGGCCGGCAACCAGTTTGTCCAGTAAGCCTGTGAATTGCTGCCGCTCGGTGGCGTCCAGCGGCTCCAGCAACCGGCTCTGAACCCGGCTCACGGCGCGCTTCATTTGCAGCGCGACTTTCTCACCATCGTTTGTGAGCCACAGCAGCTTGCGCCGCTTGTCCTGCACGTCAGCCTCACGCCTGATCCAGCCTTTGGCCTCCATGCGTCCAATCACCGAACCTGAGGTGGCCGCATCAAATGCCACCCGTCCAGCCAGCGTGATCTGGTCTTGCCCGGGCGTGTCCATCAGCGCGTTCAGCAGCGCAAACTGTACCGGCGTGACGTCATAACCCACCGTCTCGCCCATGAAGATGGCCACCGAAATCTGGTGCGCACGACGAATCAGGTGGCCGGGTGCTTGCTGGAAGTCGAAACTCTTGGTCATGAGGCCAGTGTAGCCGGATCAGGGTTAGTACCATGTACACATATGATATGTATGCTTATCATTAAGCCATGGACTCGCAACACATTGTTATCGCTACGTTATTGATAGCTGCTTGCGCAATATCGACGGGGGCTACAGCCCTAAAAAGCACCAAGATCACACTTTTCCCACTCTTCTTCAGGAGAAACCGATGAACCGGCCAAGCGCCATGGCGTTTTCCGGCACCCCCATGCCAGCGACCCGCCAGGCGTTCTACGAGGCACTGCACCCGCATCACCTGACGCCGCTGT
Organism: Pseudomonadota bacterium; assembly: GCA_041192445.1. Lineage (GTDB taxonomy): Bacteria > Pseudomonadota > Gammaproteobacteria > Burkholderiales > Burkholderiaceae_C > Egaibacter. Next base: position 13,989 of record JBEEMW010000094.1, read on the forward strand.
GGGAGGTTTTGCATGCACTGGTTCCCCCTCAGCCCTCGTCCCCCTGCGTTTCTTCGCTATGGAAATATGAGCAGATACGCCCCTTCCTGATGCAATCCGGCGAGTTGATCACTGCCGAAGAGGCGGTGCGCCGCGTGCTGATTCTGGAAAACCCGGCGCTGCGGGGCCAGTCCGCCATCACCCAGTCCCTCTATGCGGGCTTGCAGCTCATCCTGCCCGGTGAGGTAGCGCCCAGCCATCGCCACACCCAAAGCGCGCTGCGCTTCGTTGTTGAGGGGCAAGGGGCTTACACCGCCGTGAACGGTGAACGCACCACCATGCACCCTGGCGACTTCATCATCACCCCCAGCTGGACCTGGCACGACCACGGTTGCGAGGGCAGTGAACCGGTGGTCTGGCTGGACGGGCTGGACATTCCCATGATCCGCTTCTTTGACGCCGGTTTTGCCGAAAACGGCGGTACGGCCTCACAAACCCTCTCCCGCGCCGAAGGGGCAAGCTATGCACAATACGGGCACAACATGGCCCCGCTGCGGGTAGACCGCCATCACGACTCACCCTTCGGCATGACCTCACCCATCTTCAGCTACCCCTACGAGCGCAGCCGTGAAGCCCTGCACCAACTGGAACGCTCAGCCCCGGTTGATGCCTGGGACGGTGTGAAGCTGCGCTACATCAACCCGCTCACCGGTGGCGCCCCGATGCCCACCATGGCCACATTCATGCAGCGGCTGCCCGCGGGCTTTACGGGCAAGGCTTATCGCCAGACCGATGGCGCGGTATTCAGCGTGGTGGAAGGCAGCGGCACCGCCACTATTGAGCACCCCGGTGGCTCAGTACGATTCGTTTTTGAGCCACGCGACCATTTCGTGGTGCCATCGTGGCAAACTCTCAGGCTCGAATCTGCCCAGGGTTGCGTTTTATTCAGTTATTCAGACCGACCGGTGCATCAGGCACTGGGCATTCACCAGGAAGAAAGGATCCCATGAGCTTCGTTTTTCAACCCTCCCCCACCGTGTCGGTTCCGGTTGTCGGCATCCCCGATCGTTTCCCGGTGCACCGCGTTTACTGCGTGGGCCGCAACTACGAAGAGCATGCCCAGGAAATGGGCTTTACGGGCCGTGAGCCGCCCTTCTTCTTCCTCAAGCCCGCCGATGCCGTGGTGGCGGTGGATGCCGGGGCAACCGGCACCATGCCCTACCCCAGCCTGACCCAGAACCTGCACCATGAGATTGAGCTGGTCGTGGCCATTGGCACAGGCGGCAAAAATATCAAGGCAGCGGACGCCCACAAACACATCTATGGCTACGCCGTGGGCCTGGACATGACGCGCCGTGACCTGCAAAACGACATGAAAAAGCAGGGCCGCCCCTGGTGCATCGGCAAGGCCTTTGACCAATCCGCACCCATTGGCCCCATCACACCCGTCGCCGCTGCGGGCGACATCGGCAACGCCGAAATTTACCTGCAGGTCAATGGCCAGGACCGCCAGCGCAGCAATGTGTCCAAGCTCATCTGGAACATCGCCGAGACCATCGAACACCTGTCGGCCGCCTGGGCGCTGCAGCCCGGTGACCTGATTTATACCGGCACCCCGGCGGGCGTGGCCGCTGTGGTTGCGGGCAATACCATGGTCGGTTTTGTTGCCGGGCTGGGTGAGCTGCGCGTCACCGTCATCTGAATTCCTCAAACCCAATCTGGATCAATCTGGAGGTAAATCCCCTATGCTGGAAAAACTGGCAAAACTATGCGCCATCACCGCTGGCCTGCTCATGACCGTGATCACCGTGCTGACCTGCATCAGCATCATTGGTCGCGAGTTCCTGGGCAAGACCGTGCCTGGCGACTACGAATTGGTGGGTTTGGCCACCGGCGCCGCCGTGGGCCTGTTCATGCCCTTGTGCCAACTGCGCAACGGCAACATCATTGTTGATTTCTTCACCTCACGGGCGCCTCAAAAGGTCAATGCCGGCCTGGACCGGCTGGGTGCGCTGACGCTGGGATTGAGCTTCGCCTTGCTGACCTGGCGCTCGGCTTTAGGTGGCCTCAACGCCTGGGACACACATTCCGGCACGATGCTTTTGGGCATGCCCGAGTGGATCGCCTATGCCACCATGGTGCCCGCATTTGCATTGACCGCCATCATCGCTTTTTCGCAATGCCTGAGCGGATTTGGCAACTATGCGCGCCACAGCCATGACGGGAGCCACGCATGACGCCGGTTGGAATCACGCTTTCCCTCGTGGCCATGATGTTCGCGATGATGGCGCTGCGCACGCCCATCGCCATCGCCATGCTGGTGTCCGGCTCTATCGGTTTTATCATGCAAACCGGCTGGGGGCCCTTTTCCAACTTCATGAACGGCATGGCGTTTGCACGCTTCGCCAGTTATGACCTGTCGGTTATTCCCCTGTTCATCCTGATGGGGCAATTTGCCACGCAGGGTGGCATCAGCAAGGCCTTGTTCGAATTCACTGCTGCGGTCACGGGCCGCATGCGCGGCGGGCTGGCCATGGCGGCAGTCATGGCCAGTGCGGCGTTTGGTGCCATCTGTGGCTCGTCGGTGGCAACGGCGGCGACCATCACCGGTGTCGCCCTGCCCGAGATGAAACGGCATGGCTATTCGGGCCGCCTGGCAACAGGCACACTGGCTACCGCAGGCACGCTGGGCATCCTGATTCCGCCGTCGGTGCCGCTGGTGATCTACGCCATTCTGACCGAGCAAAACATCGCCAAACTGTTTCTGGCCGCCACCATTCCCGGCATCCTCGCCATGCTGGGCTACATGATTGTGATTGCCGTCTATGTTCGATTGGTGCCGGGGCATGCGCCCGAGGTCGCAGCCAATCCCCCCAAGGTCAGCCTGAAGCTGGCTATTGGCCTGCTCCCCATTGCGGTCGTTTTCACATTGGTGTTTGGTGGCATTTACGGGGGCTTTTTCTCGCCCACGGAGGGTGCGGCCGTGGGTGCAGCAACGGCTTGCCTGGCGGCTTTAGCCAAACGTGAGATGACGTGGCAAAAATTCATGAGCTGCTTCTATTCCACGGCTGAGAGTTCGGCGATGATTTTCCTGATCTTCATCGGCGCCGACGTGATGAATTCAGCACTGGCGCTCACACAAATCCAGCATCAACTCGTGGGAATGATTGCAGACTGGCATCTTGCACCGATCTGGGTCATGGTCGCCATCGTGGCGCTGCATCTCTTTCTGGGTACGGTGACCGAAGAGCTGTCCATCATCCTGCTGACAATTCCCATCTTCTTTCCCGTCGTCATGAGTCTGGACTTTGGCATGCCCAAGGAGTCGCTGGCCATCTGGTTTGGCATTTTGATCCTGATGGTGGTGTCGTTTGGCATGCTGGTGCCGCCGATGGGATTGAACGTTTACGTCGTAAACGGCATGGCACCCGGTGTGCCGTTGTCGGAGAGTTTCCGCGGTGTACTGCCGTTCCTGATCAGCGATGCCATTCGTATCGTGCTGCTGCTGGCGTTTCCGGGCATCGCACTGTGGCTCGTCAAATTCCTGACTTGACACCAACCGTGTATTCACCAATCCCGGCCCGGCATTGCCTGGGCTACCATTTTTCTTTTACGTTCTGGAGACAACCATGATTCAACGTCGCACCCTATTGAAAACCGCCGGCGCCGCAACGCTGGGCGCAACCGCCTTGACGGGCCTTGCGCAGCAAACCGTCACGCTCAAATTCCACACCTTCATGGCACCGCAGTCCAACGTCTGGCTCAACATGCACAAGGCCTGGATGGACAAGGTCGAGAAAGAATCGGGCGGGCGCATCAAGTTCGAAGGCTACCCCGCCATGCAACTCGGCGGCACGCCCGTGCAACTGTATGACCAGGCCCGGGACGGCGTGGTGGACATCATCTGGACGTTGCCCGGCAACACCGCTGGCCGCTTCCCGCGCGGGGAAGTGTTTGAGCTGCCTTTCATGATGACCAACGCCGAAGCCACCTCCAAAGCCTATTGGGAATACATTCAAACCGTGGCGGCTGATGAGTTCAAGGACACCCAGGTACTGGCTTTGCAGGTGCATGGCCCCGGCGTGTTTCACACCAAAGACAAGCAGATCAAGACCGCAGCAGACCTCAAAGGCCTGAAAATGCGCGGCCCCACACGCCAGATCACCAAAATGCTGGGTTATCTGGGCGCAACGCCGGTCGGCATGCCGCTGCCCGGTATTCCTGATGCATTGTCCAAGGGCACCATTGATGGTGCGGTGATTCCGTGGGAGGTCGTGCCCTCTGTCAAGGTGCATGAGCTCACCAAATTTCACAGCGAGTTCGACCCGTCCGCTGGCGCGCTGTACACCACCACATTTGTCATGGCCATGAACAAGGCCAAGTACAACTCGCTGCCCGCCGATCTGAAAAAAATCATCGACAACAATTCCGGCCTGGAGACATCGGGTTGGCTGGGTAAAACGCAGCAAGCGGGTGATATTGCGGGTCGTCAGTCTGCGGTTGATCGCAAAAATACCATCTACACCATCCCGGCAACCGATGCCCAGGACTTCCGGCGCAAAGCCGCGCTGGTCGAGGTGGAGTGGGTGGAAGACATGAACAAGCGGGGCTTTGATGGCCGCAAACTGCTTGATACGGCCCGGGCGTTGATTGAGAAACACAGCAAGACAGCATCACCTGCGGCGGTGAAGGCGGCGCCCAAAAAGGCCTGATCCCAAACTGCGACGGTCTATAACGGTCTATCAAGGGCTCCTCACGGGGCCCTTTTCTTTTCCACATACACTGCTTCGCATGCAGCGCAACCCCATCAAACATTGCAAAAACTGCGGAACAGCCGTGGTTTACCGTATCCCGGACGACGGCGACACCAAACCCCGTGCTGTTTGCCCGGACTGCCACACCATCCATTACGAAAATCCGCTGAATGTGGTGGGTACGGTCCCACATTGGGGCGATCAGGTACTGCTATGCAAACGCAACATTGAGCCGCGTTGGGGCAAGTGGACATTGCCTGCAGGCTTTATGGAGCTGTTTGAGACAACTGCCGAAGGTGCGGCCCGTGAAACGGTCGAAGAAGCGGGTGCCCAATTTGAGATGGAAGGCATCTTTTCCCTGCTGAACGTGGCCAGGGTCGGCCAGGTGCATGTGTTCTACACCGCCAGACTGGTGAGCGATCAGTTTGACCCCGGCCACGAAACCATTGAAGCCAGGTTATTCACCGAAGCCGAAATCCCCTGGGACGACATCGCATTCAGAACCGTCAAGGAAACGCTGGAACACTATTTTGCTGACCGGCGTGCCGGTCAGCTTTCTTTCCACACGATCGATATCGTTTAGTTTCGGTGCCAGCGCACAGGCTTACTCGGCCGTCACCACACCGGGGCTTGTCAGCGACTTCAGGCAGGCCGCACAGTTGCGCAGGGCAGCGCATTGCGACGCCAGTGCCGAGCCCAAAAATCGGGCGGCGTAAACAGGGTCGGTGTGAAATCGGGTTGTATCCACCCACCAGCCCTGCCCCGCCATGAGCCACTTGAAATCGACCTCCACCAGTAAAGCGGCGCGTTCCGTGGCACTGGCTGCACCGGACGGCAATGTGCGCGCTTTCCCTGACTGAACGTTGATGGTCATTCAAACCTTTGCTTTTACCTGGAGATATCCAGAACGTCTGAGAAGCAATGTAGGCCGACCCCATCCGACAAACGGGTCTAAAAGCACGGTGAAACAGGGGTTTTAGGGCCGCTAAGCAATTTGAAGCCAAGCTCCAGGCAATATACCGAAAAATAGGCATTTAGCCCCCGACAGTCATGCGTTAATAGCTATTATTTTTATAGCAAATTCATGTTTCAAGGCTGTGAAGATTTTCAATCCGTGACGTTTTTCACGAATGCGGCCTTCATTGTGTAACGGTGCGTATGGCCGCAATACCCACCGGTAGACTCGTGCACATCGCTGTTCAACACGTCGTCGGGAAACCCCTTTGCAATGACCCAAACTGCTTTTGTCCTGCGCATCGCCTTGCGCCGCTCCAAACCCACCGTCTGGCGTGAAGTGCTGGTTAGTCCCAACGCCTCGCTGCGCGACTTGCACGAGCTGATCCATGCTGCGATGGGCTGGGATGACGACCACTTGTATGCGTTTGCAAGGCCAGACGGCAACAAGAGCTTCTATTCGCTGGACAAAAGCCGGCTCTACGAACCCCCTCTTGAAGATGACCCCTGGAACATACCGGGTCACAACGACGCCACCACCGCCATATCCGAGGTGCTTGCGGCCCCCAAAGACCGGTTGCTGTACATGTACGACTTTGGTGACAGCTGGGAGCACCTGATCACCTTGAAAGAACAAGTACAAACAGAACAAGTCCTGCCCGCACTGCTGGGTGCCCAACACGCCTGCCCACTGGAAGACTGCGGGGGCCCCCAAGGGTGGGCCGCTTTGTGCCAGGCGCTGGCCGAACCGACGCGCCCCGAGTTTGCCAAGCTGGCCAACCTTTACAAGGGCTTTGACCCCGTGGCTTTTTTACCTGAGTTAAGAGAAAAAGCCGTGGCCAAACTGAGATTGGGGGCGCCCCGCTTGTTGGAGGAAATGGCGCTGGCAGATTGATACACCACGGCCACCTTATTCATAATCCTGGCCAAGGAACCCATCATGGCAAAGCTGTTTTTCAGATACTCGGCAATGAACGCCGGCAAATCGACCTCATTGCTGCAGATTGCGTATAACTACGAGGAACATGGGCAAAAGGTACTGCTGTATACCGCAGGCATTGACGATCGCAGGGGCACCGGGCAAATTGCCTCGCGCCTGGGGCTGCAGCGCAGTGCCGGGGTTTTTGACAACACAACCGATTTTGCAGATCAGCTCAGTGGACAGGAAGGTGTCGCATGCGTCCTGGTTGACGAGTCCCAGTTTTTGCTGCCGGTGCAGGTACGCCAACTGCACCGGATAGCCAATGTGACCAACGTGCCGGTGATCTGCTTCGGTCTGAGAACTGACTTTATGGGAACCCCTTTTGACGGTGCAACCTGGCTGCTGGCACTGGCCGATGACATTGAAGAGATCAAAAACATATGCAGCTGCGGTCGCAAAGCCACCATGAACATCCGACTGAATGAAGACGGTCAACGTGTACACGAGGGGGCCCAGATCGAAATTGGTGGCAACACGCGTTATCACCAGGTTTGTGCACGGTGTTTTTACCTGGGTGAGAACCCGCTCTGAGGTGGGTAAACCAAAGTCAGCGAATGCTATCCTTCTCATAACCCGAGTCCCAAAATGCCCCAACCCATGAAACGCTCCGCCCGAACCTTGTGGGTTCCGCTGTCCATATTTCTGCTGGTCGGCCTGCTCTGGGCTCTGACGCCCTACCTGATTTCACGTATGGGGCAATTGGGTGACCAGTTTGGCAGTGTCAACGCCCTGTTCTCGGGCCTGGCTTTCGCAGGCATTCTGGTCGTTTTGTGGCGACACAGGGAAGAATACGCCGCACAGCAGGCATCGATCAAAACCCAGATGAAACTGCTCAGCGATGTGATCGCCGCGCAAACCGAAGCGTCCAGCAGTGCGACACAGGCGGCCCGGGGGCAGGCGTTCGCTTTTGCCGCGGGCATTATTCAGTCTGATAAAGCGCGAATGGCACGCAGGCTGGTCTTCAAACTGCTGCGGGATAAGGATTTCACCTTGTGGTCCCCAGCGGAGCAGGCGCAGGCCGAAATCGTTTGCCACAGCTTTGATCAGATCGGCATCATGATCAAGAATGGCATGGTGAAACCCCAGACCCTGATTGACGGCTGGTACGCGTCGATTGTTGAATCCTGGAAAATTCTGGAACCCTTCGTTCGCAGTCGGCGCAAGGAGTTTGGCGCCGAAAACCTGGGTGCCGGTTTCAGATACCTGTTTGATGAAGTCAAGAAGATCAAAAAGGCCGAGGCAGACCGGCTGACAAACTACCAAAGTTATCCGATACCCGGCCGATAACACCAGGCGTAAGCCTTTGAAACCCACGTGAATGAGCTGAAAACTCTCGAATCATTCGGCCTGACCCTGCCCACTCCGGCTTATCTGGTGGGGGCGATTTTGTTTGGCATCATCGGCTACGCGGCGTTTCGGCGCGGCAGGACAACATCCCGCACCACCCTCACCTGGATCGGCCTGGTGTTGATGCTCTACCCCTATGCCATTTCGCACACCGGCTTGCTGTGGCTGGTGGGTGTCGCCCTGTGTGGCTGGCTGTATACCGCCTGGATTTGATCCGGATTACCAAAAAGAAACCCACCCACTCAGCAAAACACCAAAGCCAGCATGGCGGCATCATCAGCCCAATTCAGCAGGGCATAGCCAGCCCAGCGGTAGGCCAGCATCACCGCATGGTCAATCAGGGATTCAAGGGTCATGGGTGCTTATTTTGCGAACAGGAACATTGCCGCAGAATGACAAAGGGGTCAGCAGGCGTTCGCCAACTGACCCCATGAAGAATATGGTCGGTGACGCTAGGGTCGGCTTGAAGCATAACGGATAACTCTTACACAGCATCCATCCAAAATTTCACTGATACCGCAGTGATACCACAGTCAGCTTCTGTATCGCAAAGATTCCTCAGTGCCGTTTTGAATATCTTCGCCTCAACTTTCAGTCCAAGTGCCGCCAAGGACTTTAGTATGCGGGTTATCCGAAGACTATTGTGTGTATTTTGGGTAAACCAACTCGACTTTCGTTCGTCCCAGTTAAGCCCTTTAACAATCCCGTTGGCAGTTGGCGCAAGCCCATAAAACGACAGGATGCGATAGAAGGCAGCGCGCAAATGTTGTCTTAGAAGGAAGTCCGACAGAAATGCGTCAATCGTTACCTTGTCCAGTACCGGGGCATCAGGTGTTACCCGGCTGAACTCGCGGGTCGGAAAAAGCCATTGAATGTAGTTGTGGCACACCTCAAACCAGTCATCATCCTGCTTGAGAACTTCGGCAAGCATCCGACCGTGATCATCGGGGTGGCTACCGTAGTAAAACGCGAGAAGCCTATTCAAACTATTTGCACCCGACCACCGTGCCGCGTCATATTGAAGAACTACCCGGCAATTCCCGCCAATAGGGGCCTGGCGGCGGGTCGGTAACTAACAGGTCTAGCGTCTCCTCGGTCCGCAAGTCTTCGATGCTGACACATCCCCAATAACCGGCCTCTGCTGGTCCGCTCATATAGCGCAGCACACGGGCGACCTGGGCCATGGTTGCGGGTGCAATTTGGATGGCTGCTGTACCAATTTTCAACGTCACCCTAAAACAAAGATGCGCTGGCAAATTAGGCGCAGATTCTGCAGCGGACCGGCAATATCCATCTTGGAATACTGCAGAACCTGAGGCGAACTGATCTCGAATTTCAAAGGTAATTTGACTACAGGCGATTACATAAAAGTCCAGTGAAAAGTCACCAAACAAAGCCATCTCTCGCATGACGATGTGAATCGGACGGCTCCAACGGTGTTCATAAGCTTTCTGACCTTGCGGCAACCCGCTGTAACAGTAGAGTTCAACAGCATTATTGGCTTTGAGCTTTATGCCGACGTTTGCACCAATCTGCCAGGATAGCGTCGCATGAACCAACGCTTGAATAGTTCTTGCATAGGCTGCCCCATCCTGCAAATCGCCGAGCAGCATCGCAGGACGCTTAAGAATGCTGTCGCGGATCGACAAAACTTCAATGTTGCTTTCCTCATAGGGACCCATATAGGACTCCTGAGTCATGTCGCACATGGCTCCAAATAGGGATTGAAAGGGAGTGATTTAAGAAGCTCAAAACGATCATCAAGAAGCAGCAATTCAAACGTTTGCAAAGTCACTGGTGGCCCTTCTTTTTTTGGCGGTTTTACCATCGTTTTATGGTGACCAATTTTACCATCTCAGACATCAATTCTCCCTCTCAAAACACCTTGTTTTCCACGGTAATCCCCTCCGATTTCCGCTGGCTGAGAAGTATCGAGGGATTACAGATAAGCTGGGCCAATCATTGAGTCGCTTTACTGGAAGGAACACTGGGAACTTAGTAGCGATGCCCGGATTTCAGATGTATTTCCCCACCGCCTCCAACAAGGTCTTTTGCACCTTGGACCTCAACTCCTTGGGCTCCAGCACCTGCACATCTGCCCCGAACCGCAGGATG